>NZ_CP042910.1:3521666-4190000 GCF_008298035.1 Gimesia maris | reverse complement strand
CAGGCCATTGACATTGTTCATGGTAACCAGTTGGTCTGTGCCTGTATCATCTGTTGTTTCATACTTACCATCTACATCGTAACGAGTGACTGTTGTAGTGGCACTTGAACCGTCTGCATAAAAACTTCCGTCGACATTAGAACTACTGCGCTCAAGCTCAAACGTCTCTGATGAATTCTTCTGATTACGGGAACTCTCTTTGTATAATCCTGTTTGTGGTGATACGGTGGTTTGGGAATAGGCGGACGCATTGACTGTGGTGATTGTAGTGGTATCGGCTGAATTGTCATCGTAAAAAGTCCCTGTACCATCTATATCATCCGAACCATTATCATATTTGTAAAAAGTACCTGACTTCACGGTCTCTACTGATGTACTGATGCTGAAATTTGAAACACCACTTCCACCATCAAACCCTGTCCCACTAACTGCTCCATTGTTATCAATGATTCCATCTACAGTAGATTGATCAATAGTTCCCTGGAAATCAGAGCCATCTGAATTCTGAAGACTGCCTGTCAACTTACCAACAGATATTGTTACTGACGATCCAGCATTCCCATTTCCACTAGATTCATAATGTGTAGTAACAGAAGTCGAATCATTATCAATATTTGAGTTGATACTGGATGAAAATTGCCCATCCCCTTTATCATTGTTACCGGTTTCCTTTGAGTAATATGAAGTGGTTCCACCTGCTGTTGTATCAACCACAGTCACACTGGAATCTGACTGGCTGAACCATTTTGATTTGCCGGCTTCGTCATAAGAGGTGTGACCCGTCGTGGTTGAGGTCTCGCCTACTGTGTGCACGCTAATGTAATTGTCAATATTAAAAGTACCGCTCGTGTTATTATCGCTAACACCATTCGATGTGGTTGAGATTACCTTTTCAGGATTGGATGTGTCTGTCGTACTTGAATTATGGTGGCTGTTCCCACCGTTTCCAAACTTTCCTTCACCGATCGGTACACGATAGCTGTTGGTTACAGTCATGTCGATTACACCATCAGTTATAGTCGCATCTCCATCTGTTGTCGTAGAAAATGTACCTGTTCTGTAGTCATATGAATGGCTGTAACTATTTGAATCCGGCGTGACAACATTGGTGGTCACTTTGTGGTCATACATGTTAATGCCGCCACCAATTCCCTGAGTCTGGACTGTTCCATTGACTGAAATAACACCACCGGAATTAGACTCAGTCAATAATGTAGTTGCACTATATTCATTGTTTTCTGAATTCATTGAGTAGCTATCTGCATTGATCTCAGGCGTGACCCGAGAACTAGAGGCAGAATTCATACTGAAATTCTCTCCCGTGGTAAAATCGGTTATGGATTTTGCGCTAACAAGATTGGAATACCCAATCCCAAATGAACCATTCATATTGACTGTGATCAAACCATCTTCAGATGAATTTGCCATAGTAATTGTTTCAAAAGAAAGTGTTGTGCTCCCTTCGGTTCGGCTACCATTCGCGTGTGCATCGATAGAGTATGATGCGAGATAGGATGTTTCGTTTGTCCCCCAGACTGTTCCTGAAAATGTAACATTCCCAGAAGTATCCGTATCTGTAATCGTTGTCACATTATCAAGATAATGCCGTGTGCGGTTGATTGAATTATTGACCACAGAAGTAGAAATCACGCTTTCCCCTGGCACACTATAGTCATCAACATTAACGGATTTGGTGTAGTCGAGTATATAAGTGTCATCAATATCAGTTGTGACCGACTGCGTCAGAGAAGACGATACAGAACCATCATCGTACTCTGTTCGAGAACCGAATGTTTGATAGGTAACAATCTTGGAGCCTGTAAGGCTGGAATAGTGGTCAATAGTCGTTGTCGTTGTTGAATTTGTTGTCGTTGTGTAAGAATCAATTAGCACATCAATCGGAGTGAACACAGTATTGGAATATTCGAAGTTCGTGGTAGTATTAGATTCACCCTCTGTGTCAGTTTCAGTGGATTGCGAATTCTCAAGAGACCAGCCCGGATTATTGGTAACACCGTCACCTGTTGTTCCTGAGGCCGTATAACTGCTGGAAGTAAGACTTCCCAATGCTGCAGTTAAGTAGTTCACTTCAGCTACCTCAGGAGCAGAGAGGTCGACGGAATCAAAAAGACTGCCTACGGGCAACTGTGTCGCGATAAAGGTACTACCTGATTTAAGCAATCCATCCTCATTCGCTTTCTGGTATCCACTGGACGCTGTTTCAAACTCTTGAATACCTGTGGTAGTATAAATTGTTACTGGGTCAGCCGCGGTCCATTGTTCATTCACATACTCATCAGAGCGTGTCTCGCTGACCCGATAAGTCGCGTTCCCGTTATATCCATAGGATTCGATGGTATAAGTGTAGTCCCCAAACTGCTCCAGTTCATAACCAGAACCATCCAGGGCAGTGTATGTGGTGATAATGTTATAGGAATTATTAAACAATTCCCGTCGATACCATTCACCATCAGCAGTTTCTACTCCGGAAACGATGAGCGTCGTCAATACTGTCGTGACCACTTCAGTGATATTTCCCTCTGAGTCAGTCGTTGTAACAGTATCAGTAAAGGGAGTGGACTCATTTGTATCGACAGTCCCAATGGTAGAAAGAAAACTTGAATCAACTACAAGGTCACCTGTCTTGCCGTATTCACTGTGATATACAGCAGCGTCTCCCATGGACTCAGTCTCTCCAGAAATCGGAGGGGCCAGGGGATCCGTGAAAAAAGTGATATGTTCCAGATCTTCCGGATCAAACGGGCCTTCTGTTTCACCGAGAGGAGGTTCACTTCCCTCGAGATCTTCAAACAGCTCTGTCTCATAAGTAAAGGTAATCGAAGACCATTGCCCAAATTCATATTCACCGGTTGTTTCATTCCATTGTGCTGCCCGAACCTGGACCGTATAAGTAGATTCTCCATCCAGATACGGGGCAACCTCAATCAAAAAACCACCGTCTCCAGTAATATTCGCATAGGTTGTTCCCTCAGCTACTCCATCGCCATTGATATCGAATTCCAGTGGGATGCTACTTAAATCAGAATCACTGTCAGTTACAGTGCCAATGAGAACGGCATCACTGGTAATCAGGTCGTCCGGGGTTCCAGTATCGTTAAACAGAGAAAGTGCAACTATTTCTGGTAAAGCATTCGTTTCAATAGCTGGTTCGTAGCTAAATGAGCAATTTGACCAGTCCCCATATTCAAAACCCACGATCGAGAGATTCCAGATACCAGCCCGGACAGACACTGTATGAGATCCTGCCTGTAATTCATACAACGCCAGATCCAGTTTGAAGGAGCCACTTTCATCTTCACTTGGTAGAACCGAACCATCTACGTTTCCATCACCATCCAGGTCATACTCAATGATCACGTTCTCAAGCAAACTCACATCAAAAGAAACCATCCCTGTAAGTGTCGGATCTGAAGTGATTTGATCATCGGGTAAGTTGGTATCATTAAGTAACTGTAGATCTGATATCTCGGGCAGTCCCAAGTCAGGAGCTTCATAAGTGAATGTAAATCCCGTCCAGGGGCTTGAGTCGGCAGTCAAATTGTCTACATCCCAACCCCAAACCTTCAGATAAACTGTATATTGACCCGAAGAACTGACATATTCTGAAAGATCAATGATTACTTCGCCTGTAATCGGGTCGATTGTATCAATGCCTCCATCGGCGATACCATCAAAGTCCACATCGAATAACACTGTTTGATCAGTCAGTCCGGTCAGATCACCAGATACAATTGCTGAAATTCTTGGATCAGTTGTAATCAGGTCATCTGGAGTATCAGTATCATTAACCAGTTGTAACTCAGAAAGCCCTAGTGGAACTTCTTCGACTGGCTCAAAAGTAAATGATATGGTGGCCCATTCGCTGTAGACATAGTGTTTAATATTATCATCCCATTCACGAGCCCGAACGGATATCGTATTTTCACCTTCTTGAATTATTTCTGGAAGAAAAGAAATTGTGAACTCACCCGATCCCGATGAATCCGTATAGATAAAACCGTCTGAAGATAGATCGCTATCCAGGTCATATTCAACGATCAGATTGTTCACGGAACCGTCTGAATTGGTTATTGTACCAGAGATCGTAGAGTTCGCGGTTATACCATCACCATCTACATCGGTATCTTCCTGTAGATTCAATTGCGAGACGATGGGGGGATCATTGGCAGGAGCATCACGTGTAATCGTTAGAGAAGTCCAATCACTGTAGATATATTCCTGACTAATCTCGTCCCAATCTTTAGTACGTGCCAGTAGTGTAATCTCACCATACCCGATTTCTGTAGTATAATCCTGGCTGAAACTTCCTGCTGTAAGAGTCGTATTAGTATCCGCCACCATATCCTGATTAAGGTCGAATTCAATCAGTGGGGAATCACCCCCATTTGTGTTTGCAGCCACTCCTGTCAGGCGCACCAGTTCGGTGGTAACAATTTCCGCTGCGAAATCAGTTACCAGATCGGCATCGGGATCGATTTCTTCAGGGGTTTCAACGATGGCTATTGTTTCCACATACTCAAATGTGAAATAGTTCCAGTCCCCGGAATTGATGATATCTCCATTTGAGTCTATTTCTACCGCGCGTACCAATAGACTTATGTTGCCATGGGGGAGATCTAACCCCACATCGTATCGAAAATAATTATCATGAGGTGTATAGAGACTTGTAGTCTGATCAGCTAGATAATCTCCATTGTAATCAAACTCTATTTTGATGAATTCATTTTCGCGTGTGGAAATAACTTCTCCGGTCAGTGTTGCATTTTCAGTCTGTCGATTTAATAGTCCAAGATCTTCAACTAATCCAAGACCAATTAATTCCGGCTCAGGCCGTTTATTGACGTGAATCTTCAGGATCCCCGTCGTAGTTCTGCCGAATTCATCCTCTAAAGTATATTTTACAGTTTCAATGCCCATAAAATGTTCATTTGCAGTATAAACAATCGTACCGGGATCTGAGCCCTCAGGGTTCACTTCGATCGTACCAAACAACGGTGTATCGACGGACTTGATGCTAAATGTCTGCCCATCGGGATCAGAATCATTCTCAAGTACGTTTACTGCAATGGGATCTGTTTCATACGTTTCAATAGTATCATTTTCTGCGAGCGGAGCCGCGTTGGCGAATACAGTAAAAGTGACCGTTGTCGTCGATACATTCCCGGCGGCATCGGAAACGGAATAGGTGAATGAATCTGTGCCGGTAAAGTTTTCGGCAGGTGTATAAGTAAAGGTTCGCGTCAGATCAGCATTCGTTTTCTTGACGATCGTTCCGTTCGCCGGTGAAGCTGTAATCGTGATCACGGCATGATCACGGTAATCCGCATTTTCCAAAACCGTGAGACTGGCAAGAGTATCCTGCGAGAGTGAGATCGATTCGTCTGACAACTGAAATCCAGTCAGTACGATCCACTCAAACGAAAGCGTAGACCAGTCTCCAATGGCACCGGTTGTCTGATCAACCAGACGCACAGCAATGGTATTTTCTCCGATTGAGATCTCCGCAGACGGATCGACTGTAAAAGCGCCATTCGAGTCAACGCTGGTCGTGCTGTCAACAATTCCGTCATTTTGGAAATCGAGTTCAACTGTCAGATTTGAATAATCTATGCCGGCACTGACTTCCCCCTGGAACGCGGGGTTAATTGTAATCTGATCAGAGTCAGTCCCGGAGTCCGTCACCAGTTCCAGTGAGTCAATCGTGGCGTCGAGGACCAGGGGCGCCTCATAAGTAAAAGTGAGTGCAGACCAGACACCGTAGATGTAGCCATAACCTTCTGACGAAAGTCCGATCGCCCGCACCTGGATCGTATGGTCTCCTGATTCGAGCTGATCCCACAGATCCAGGCTGAACGCGGGCGTTGCTCCCCATTGTTCTGTGTAATCAGCGAAGCCATCATTGTCGAGATCAAACTGCAGGAGATAGTCGCTATTCGTCCCATCATCGACGATGAGCCCCCCCACAGTTGCATCAGAAGTAATCAGATCACCGGGAGTGTCTGTGTCATTGACGAGTGAGAACCCTGAAACGAAAGGAGTGCCTGCACTCAGTGGAGCATCGTATGTGAAAGTGAACGAAGACCACTCACCGTAGAGATCAGCCTCGGTCTGCGTATCCCATTCTCCCGCACGTACCTGCAGTGTCACTTCTCCGTCATCCAGATATTCCGTCAGATCCAGTTCAAAGAACTCACTGGCACTGACCGAGAAATCTTCGACACCATCGTTATCGAAGTCTACCTGTATTTCATATGTCGCACTGGATTGATCCGTATCGGAGACGGTTCCCGACAGATGGCCATAAGAGGTAATGAGATCTCCCAATGCCCCCGTATCAAGGACCAGATCCAGATCCGTGATTTGTGGTGGCTCGTTGGGTGCCGGTGGTTCCACTGTCAGGGTCACTGTCGCCGTCGATTCAGCACCATAAATATCTGTAATCGTATAAGTAAAACTATCCGTACCTGTAAAATCGGCGTCTGGTGTATACTCCACCGTTAATTCTGAAGTCTGACCATCAATACTCCAGACGACGGTCCCGTTTGTCGGCTGAGTCACTCCGACTAACGTTACGGTATGATTGTCTGAATCGAGATCGTTTGCCAGCAGATCAATACTGATAGTGCTATTTTCTTCAAGAGTATATGAGTCGTCCGTTGCGACGGGGTAATGATTCTGACCGAGAGTGAGCTGCAGTTGATATCTTCCTCCACTGGCAGACGTCCCACTGCCGGCAGTGGTGGCATCATAGCCGTCATTGGACGCCGCAGAAATCCCAAGGTAATACATACCTGCAACAGGAGCTGTAAACCGAAGCAGCGCATCGGTTGAAGCAACTCCTGTATCAGGATCACTGGCATCATCGTTCAAAGCCAACTCATTACCATTGGCATCAAACAATCGCAACAAACCGTTCAAATTGCTGAGAACTGTGCCGCCATCCAGGTAAGCAGCATCCAGATCTGCCAGTATCATCTCTCCAACATTCAGTGAGATTGCAAACAGATCCACATCCAGATCGGTCTCGGGACCATCAGAAATTGTTCCCGCATAAGTTACAACATTGTCCAACACCAATGCCGTGGCTCTGGCTGTTGCAACAGTGTCATCGTGTTCGTGCACGGTCACTGTTACTGAAGCAGTGCTCGTTTCCCCATTTCCATCCGTGATTGTATACGTGAAGGTCTCGGTCCCCGTGAAACCAATCGCTGGCGTATAAAGCAAGGTGTCAGGCGTGCCAGCCTGGATCGAGACTGTCCCGGATGCCGGTGAAGAAACAGCGGTGATACTCAACCCCATCCCGAACGGATCGGTATCATTTCCGAGGACTGCCAGCGATTGAGTCGGAGATTCCTGTTCGATTAAAAAAGCATCCGTTCCGGCTATGGGAACAAGAGTCGGCTCATTCTGCAGTTCGAACGACAGACTGGTCCACTCGCCATAATTCATCGACATCTCATCATAGGCGCGAATCGAAATCGTGTAGTAACCGGGAGACAGTGATTCCGGCGTGTAAGTGAACTCACCCGTCATCCCATCGATGTAAGCATAATCGTCCATGACCTGGTCGCCGTTCAGATCGATTTCCAGCATGACGGAGTACAGGTCACCCATGTACGAAACCTGCCCGCTCAGTGCCGGGTCGGTGGTGATATTATCCCCCGGCATATCCGTGTCGTTGGAGAGCTGCAGCGACGTGATCTCGGGAGTCATCCCGCTCATTTCTTCTTCCAGCGTGAACGAAATGCTCGACCACTCACCATAATTCATCGACATCTCATCATAAGCGCGAATCGAAATCGTGTAATAGCCCGGACTCAACGATTCCGGCGTGTAAGTGAACTCACCCGTCATCCCATCGATGTACGCATAATCGTCCATGACCTGGTCGCCGTTCAGATCAATTTCCAACATGACGGAGTACAGGTCACCCATGTAAGTGACCTGACCGCTCAGTGCCGGGTCGGTGGTGATATTATCTCCCGGCATATCCGTATCGTTGGACAGTTGCATCGATGTAATCTCGGGAGTCATCCCGCTCATCTCTTCTTCCAGTGTGAAGGAGATACTCGACCACTCACCGTAATTCATGGTCATCGTATCCTGTGCACGCACATAAATCGTATTTGATCCCAATGTAATCAAGCTTAGTGGATTATAAGTAAAATACCCTCCCATATCCGGCCAGGCTGTGGCGTCAACAAATCCATCGCCATCGACGTCTATCTCCACCGCCACTTCAATCATGTCCCCCAGATAAGTAATCTGCCCCGTTAAAGTGGGGTCGGTGGTATAACCATCGCCAGGAACATCAGTATCATTCCATAACGAAAGTGATGTAATCTCAGGGCTTGTACCTGTCTCCCCTCCTGATCCTTCTTCCAGATCAAAGCTGAGATTGCTCCACTGACCGGAAATCCCCATCATCTGATCTACGGCACGGACACTGATTAAAACGGGACCTAAAGAAACATAAGCAGAGGGGTCAAAACTGAAGTAGCCCTCAAAATCTGGTGTGACAGAAGTCTCAATTGTGCCATCGCCATTGATATCGATGTCCACACTTACATATTCGATGCCGGCGGGATAGGAAACGTAACCCATGATGGTCGGGTCGGTTGTGAATCCATCTCCCGGCATATCCGTGTCGTTGAATAGCTGCAGTGACGTGATCTCAGGCGCACCGCCACCCATCATCTCGTCTTCGAGTGTGAAGGAGATACTCGACCACTGTCCGCTGACCATCGTCATCTCGTCAAAGGCACGGATCGAAATGGTATGTGATCCGGGCGATAGAGATCCCGGTGTATAGCTGAACTGGCCTGTCATCCCATCGATATAAGCATACTCGTCCATGATCTGGTCGCCATTCAGATCGACTTCCAGCATCACAGAATACAGGTCACCCATGTATAAAACCTGGCCACTCAGTGCCGGGTCGGTGGTAATATTATCTCCCGGCATATCTGTGTCATTGGACAGTTGAAGGGACGTAATCTCTGGCTCACCACCACCCATCATTTCGTCTTCGAGCGTGAAGGAGATACTCGACCACTGGCCGGTGACCATCGCCATCTCGTCAAAGGCACGGATCGAAATCGTGTAAGTACCGGGAGTCAACGATTCGGGTGTGTAGGTGAACTCGCCCGTCATCCCATCGATGTACGCATAATCGTCCATGACCTGGTCGCCATTCAGATCCACTTCCAGCATCACAGAATACAGGTCACCCATGTATGAAACCTGGCCACTCAGTGCCGGGTCGGTGGTAATATTATCCCCCGGCATATCTGTGTCATTGAATAGCTGCAGTGACGTGATCTCAGGCGCACCGCCACCCATCATCTCGTCTTCGAGTGTGAAGGAGATACTCGACCACTGTCCGCTAACCATTGCCATTTCATCAAAGGCACGGATCGAAATGGTATATGATCCGGGCGATAGAGATCCCGGTGTATAGCTGAACTGGCCTGTCATCCCATCGATATAAGCATACTCGTCCATGATCTGGTCGCCATTCAGATCGACTTCCAGCATCACAGAATACAGGTCACCCATGTATGAAACCTGGCCACTCAGTGCCGGGTCGGTGGTAATATTATCTCCCGGCATATCTGTGTCATTGAATAGCTGCAGTGACGTGATCTCAGGCGCACCGCCCCCCATCATCTCGTCTTCGAGCGTGAAGGAAATACTTGACCACTGTCCGCTAACCATTGCCATTTCATCAAAGGCACGGATCGAAATGGTATGTGATCCGGGCGACAGAGACCCCGGTGTGTAGCTGAACTGCCCCGTCATCCCATCGATGTAGGCATAATCGTCCATGATCTGGTCACCGTTCAGATCGACTTCCAGCATCACAGAATACAGGTCACCCATGTACGTGACCTGGCCGCTCAATGTCGGGTCGGTGGTGATATTATCCCCCGGCATATCTGTGTCGTTGAATAGCTGCAGTGACGTGATCTCAGGTGTACCGCCACCCATCATTTCGTCTTCGAGCGTGAAGGAAATACTCGACCATTCGCCAGCAACTAATGTCATTTCGTCAAAGGCGCGGATGTAAACGGTGTGCGATCCAGGCGACAGAGCTCCCGGCGTGTAACTGAAATCTCCTGTCATCGAATCGATATAGGCAAACTCATCCGTAATTTGATCACCATTCAAATCAACCTCCAATATGACTGCAGCCAGGTCACCCACATAGGTAACCTGACCATGGAGTGCTGAATCCGTGGTGATATGGTCCCCTGGTATATCCGTGTCGTTAGTCAATTGCAGAGATGTGATCTGGGGCGATGATGCCGTATCCGTTTCATATGTAAACGAGATTGAATACCAATCGCCAGCAATTGTTGTTTGTAGATACTCATCCCACTCCAGTCCTCTGACATTCACAGTCACCTCTCCAGGAGTTAAATAACTACCTGCATCAATGGTAAAACTGCTACCATTCCCTGCGAGTTGGGAATCATCGGCATAGCCATCATTATTGAAGTCAAATTCAATCGTATATTCATAATTGGAAACATCATCAATCAGGACACCAGAAACACGTGCATCCGTTGTGATGAGATCTCCGGGGGTATCTGTATCATTGACGAGAGTTAAATTACTGATCACAGGAGCTTCATTGACTGGTGCTTCATAGGTGACATGCACTGCATACCAGGGAGATTGCAGCGAACTGCTGGTCATGAAATCATAATCGCTTGCTCTGACATAGACGGTCAGCCCATCA
The DNA here is from genome assembly GCF_008298035.1 of Gimesia maris. NCBI lineage: Bacteria > Pseudomonadati > Planctomycetota > Planctomycetia > Planctomycetales > Planctomycetaceae > Gimesia > Gimesia maris. Next base: position 4,179,235 of record NZ_CP042910.1, on the reverse strand, counting down.
CCAATGAGGCCGGGGTCAATTGCCTGACTGAAGAAATTTTGGCCGTCCGGGTAAGCAGTATCATCGACAGTGCCATCACCATCGAAATCAAAGTCGACTGAAGGCATATAAACACCAGAATCATTGGCAACATATCCCGTGATCGTGCCAGTCGATGCGGACTGAATATTCTCCACTTTTAACGCAGGTGCGGCTGGAGCAGTTCCAACAGAAACTTGTAGATAATACTCTCCAACCTCCGCCATGCTACCACTGTAACTAATTTCTGGGTCGTAGCTTAAGTTGGCTGCTCCCGATATACCTATGAAATAGGTTCCATGAGCGGGGGCAATAAAAGAAAGAATGGCATCATTGCCAGACAATGCAGTATCGGGATCGATACCATTATCATTGGAAGCCAATTCTGTCCCGTCAGAACTAAAGATGCGAATCAAGCTGTCGAGAGAACTCAGAGAATTGATTCCGTCATCCAGCAGCAAAGCGTCTACGTCAACTATGAGCTCCTGGCCATCCAATAGCTGAACCTGATAGATGTCTACGTCCAGATCCATGGTCGCTTCATCCCCAATTTCAGCATGAAACTGGGTTGATTCTTCTGCAACCAGATCCAGGTCATATGCTGAGGCAATCTCGTCGCTCACAGGAGCAACGGTCAGCATGGTCCGTGGTTCCAGGAGATCGATAGCTCCAGCCAGACGGGGACTGGATTTTCCTGAGGTTGGGAATCGTGAATGTTTCTTTCGTGATTTTCGACGAAAGGACATTCGAGAGTGACACAGTGAATTAAGCCAGTCAATAAGTAACATCCAGTAAAACTCCTTTTTTGAAAAGAAGCTTCTGTTACTTGCGTGAAATCACGCACCGAACCAGGATTCGTTCGAAGTGCCTGCGAACTGAAAGCCGATATCGTTTTTTATTGAGATGTAAATTGTTAGTTATAATTCAGGACCAATCAGATGATCCGGGAGAGGTTTTAATAAAATAAGAATAATGGTAGTAACATTATGACTGCACTCCTTTGCTACATTCTGATGATTCAAGAATGAGTGTGTGTCTCTCGATAATTTCGTGAAATTAATATCAGCAATTCACCTCCAGTTCAAATAAATAATTAAAAGAATCAGAAAATTAATAAATTTACTCGACTTCAAATTTATCAAAAATGAATGATTACAAGACGCCGTTTATCTCTAAATGGCTTGGTTGATACATGAATGACTGTTGATCTTGAGGCGTGTCATATTCAAATTGAACTAACATTTTGAAAAGAATTACATGTCACCTAATGATTAGGGCGGATTGATACCTCTGAAAAATACTAGTCACAATATTAAAAACGAGTTTGGAACAATGATTTTCTACAGTAAAGCAGAGTTCAACTCAGCAGGGACGCAACCGAACAAGGAATAGCTGAACCGACGATGCGCTGAAACGCGTACCGTTGATGATCATGGTTCGTTTCGACATCGGAGTGATGCCTCATAAAATCCGAGCTTGCTTTCTCCGCACCACGGTTTGCGATAGATAAAAAAAAGGCTAGTGGGCTACCGAAACCGGTAGCCCATCAGACCTTCTCTTTTTTTGTGTCACACAATTCAAATCTGATATTTACAATCAATAGACCATAATTTCCCCAGACAACAGATTGAGTGTCAGATCCGCATCATCTTGAATTTGACGCAGCCAACGTGTGAACTGATGCAGCATCAATCCCGCGGCGATACTGGCCGTGTAAATCGTACTGCGAGACGTGCAGGCACCGGTTTGTGCTTCCGCCTGGGTGAACAATGATGAGTCATAGTGGTCCCGCGACTTCGAATCCACGGCAGTCAGAATTCTCAGCACCTCGCCTCGCATCCGCCCATCACACCAGAACGAACACCGATGTTGTAATGCCCGCCAGATGGCGGCCCGACTGCTGATGGAATCCACGCAGACAAACACAGCTTCTCCTGTCACCAGGCCAGGCCGAAAACGATCCGTACTTGTTTCTGTTTTCAGACTGGTATCAATGGCTTGCAGCGCACGCGCTGTAGCTTCCACTTTGAGCTTCCCAAGATCCGCCGCAAGGTATCCCTGGGTGGTGATGTTGGTCGGCTCAACAATGTCGAAGTCAATTAACTGCAGCTGCCGAACTCCCAATGCTGCCAGTTGCAACGCCACCTGACGACCAATGGCCCCCACGCCAATGACGGTGACAGACAACGATTTAAGTTTTTCCTGAGGCACCAAATCTGACTGGCGGACAAAACGATCGGATAGAAGATTCATGGGCGATCCTTTTCTATTTTGAAGTAATAAATTCAGGGGGATAGACTTAGAGGGGCATAACGGGCCACTGTTCTGCATACAAAAATTCTTCTTCCAGCCACTCAGCCAGACTCCAGAGGGGCGGCAGAGGTGCTTCCTGTACACAATCCAGGTACTCAGCTTCCCAGGCACTTTGATCGCAGGCGGGGAACTCCGGTTTGAAATCAATGCCGACAGACAGTTTCTCCGCCTTCGATCTGTCTGGGCGCTTTAATTCAGCGTAGGTGGCACCATTCCGGGCCAGAATAAACATCACCGCCCAGTCACAGTTACCAAACACGCGGGCGAAGGTTTCCACATCTACCTGACTGGGGCATGCCGAATTTCCGGGGTGCGTGTGAATCCAGATCCGGCCAAAGTTTTCGGGATGACGGCCGACATCAATCTGGTCATCAAAGAAGTCAGCTACGGCGGCATCATCGAATGCGACAGTCACGTCGGTACAAATCTGCTTGATCAGAACAATGTCTGTCACGAACCGCAGATCGTCTGGTTCAGTAATTCCAAAACCACCCACTTCGGTTGGCCCCAGGTCACGCAGGTAGATCAGTTTGGCCCACGCATACGGGCTGAACCGAAGTGTGCGGCGTTTGCGCTGCTTCGGGCGTTTCTGACGAGGACGCTGCAGCAGACGGCGCGTGAGGGGTTGATTCCTCGGGTAAGGCATTTTCATTCTCCTTCGCTTCTTCAAGACAGGATGAACAGGTTTGATCAGACAGGCAGGAACGACAAAAGCAATCACTGCAAGCGTCACATTCAGAAAGACAATCGCGACAGAACGTGTTATGGCAGGTCTCACAGGTGTCAGCACAACTGGAACAGAGGTGATCTCCGCAAGTCGTACAATTGCGACGGCAGTATTCACAGATCTGGAGTTCGCAAATGGAACAGGGGCGACTTTCTTCCTGGGACATCGAATCGTCGCAGTCAGCGCAGGATGAATTCCACCAGCGATCGAGGGGAACATACGCGGAACCCGGGTTATACGTCTGCAGAATCTGCTGCACCAGCAGAAAGAAATCTCCCAGTCGGCCCTCTGCCAGTGCCTGACTGATAGGGATTTTTCCTTCCCCTTCGCAGAGAGTGTCCCCCTGGACGTGGGGATGATGCACATCGTCCGTCCCGCTTTGAGAGAGCGAAATGATCCGATAGGGTTGGGGATCACCGAGCTCACTCCAGCGAAGCCGGATTTCAAATTCGCCCAGGTTGATCTCTCGCAGGACAACAGGCGGAGTACGAACTACGATTTCCTGTTCCGACCAGTCGATGGATGTATTATCAAATTCGTTCGACAGAGAACTGAGTTCATCGACCAGGTCCCGTAGGGAGGGGATCTCAGGCTTTCGTTTGATCGTAGTGATCTCATTGTGGCAGGCAGTTAATTCCTGGATAAGCCGAGCCATGGATTGTTGATATTGTACCAGGCAAAACGCGAAGGCAGCTGGATAGTGATACTGCTGGGCTTTTGTCAGCAGTCGTAAAAGACGCATGACCCGCGTCCACTGGTCTACCGGGGGCGAATTCACGTTGGGGAAAACAGTTGTCTGTGACTGGTACTGCTCCCGAATTTTTGTAGCGGCCCGTATCCAAGGCCGCTGCTGTTGTTGTCGGTTCATCGAAAGGGGGCTCCTTAAATAAAACGAGGCCACCTGTCACACCAGGTGGCCTCTGTAAAATCAGTTCAACTTCAGTGACGCTTACGGCTGTTGCGGCGAGTTTGAGGTGTAGGGCGGATGTCTCCACCATGGATCAGCAGAGTGGTCATGATGGCCGCACTGATCAGGAACAGCAACCAGGACTGGGCAGCTCCACCAAGTATGGCGGCGGCGATCAGAACGGCAAATAAGTAGAAGCTGTTAAGGCGTTGTCGGGCTCCCATCGGGCTCCTTTCAATCGGGGATAAGGAAAACTAAAGATTGCATTGGAAGGTCCATTTGTCGCACCCTCGATCTTGGTCGGAGTAATCGAAACACGATCACCTTCCTGCAGCACATAACCAGCGGTAGTTGGCTGGCGGTTCACGCGGATCAGGTAGTCCTGCGGACGACCGTGAGGCAGCCGCTGCTGAAACAAAGTTTTTACCGAGGTACCGGCCTCGATCTGAATCTGATCGGCGAATCCGGAACCGTCATTGTTGATGAATAAAATCTGCATACAGAACTCCTTGTGTAAAATGAAATGGGAATCTCGTTGCTGCGAGTAGCGTTTCAGTAATCTTCGGGCAGCAATACATTGGTCACCGAGCGGTCGGCGACCGTGATGATCCAGAACTTGATGCCGTCAGCCGTGTGGTAGACTGAAAGCAGTCGGTCCCCTGTCTGCAGGGCCGCGTTATTGGCGTCCGCATCAGCGGGACAGCAGTCGCCCCAGTCACCTGTTCGGTGCCGGCTCAGGGCACGCTGGATTTCGTGCTGGGGCAATTGCGACAGGGCATTTTGTGTGGCGAGTACCAAACCCAGTGAAACCACCGGGCGATTCTGTTGAATCATCGTCGCTCCTTGGAAATAGATAGGTTTACCTGGATTGCCCCTGCTGCCAGTGGTCGTCAGTGGCCTGCGCACTCAACGTCTGACTGCAGAAATGCCACATGTCCCAGATGAGACCGGCCGCTGCCACTAACAGGGGCCATCCCAGAAAGCAGCCGGTAAGCAGACAGACCGTCAATCCAAGGCTGGTATAGCGAAGACAGAGTCTGATCAGTTCCGACGATTGAGGATCATGCTGCTGATTTGCCACTGTCTTATACCAGCCCCGGCAACCGACCGAAGGGCTGGTGAAACAGGGGGACGTTTCGTTCCAGTTCCCGCGCATCCCAGTCCACGATCTGGGGGCGACGGTTGTCCGGTTCCGGATCAAAGTTCACTTCCAGGGGATCAGCCAGGCTGAAACCCCGCTGTTGTATGGCGCGCAGATCTTCGCCGGTCGCATTTGCCACCGCGCGGTTCAAGTCTCGTGGGGTCATCGTTTGCTCCTTGTTAAAAAACAGAACGACCACCCGCACAGGATGGTCGTGAGAAAAACACAACCACCCCGCACCATGCGAGGTAGAGTTACTTCACCGGCCGGTCAACAGCCAGTGTTGGTTCAGCCAGTCCTGTTCTGCGGTCAGTGCGGCAGAACGCTGGGGAAACGGTCCCAGCAAGGGGCCGGCTACGGGTGAGAGATCGGCCGTCCATAAACCATCGCGCGTGGGTTCCACATGTGAGCCCCGGCTGATCTCAGGTGTCCCCAGTGGCAGCAGTTCGATAGTCTCATCATAGATACAGCGGATCATTCCGCTCTGTGTGACAATCAGGTCCATGTTTACTCCTGTGGGGAGCGGCGGAGTATATTTCTCCGCGGTCGATCAATGAGCAGTCCGTCCAGGGAGGACTGCACGCCTGCCAGCTGGCTGGCTACCTGTTGCCGCAGAGTCGAGTTGTCCCGCAGTTGCTGGGGTTTGATACCAGCGACGATTTGCTGGGCACGATCCACGAGCGCATCCAGCTGCTCGTTGGAGCGGACATTCAGAGTCCGGAACCGCTCAAAGAACTCGGTCAGATTGGTAATCGCCGTATCCCTGAAGACTTTGGGGCGGCCATCTGACTGGCCACTCAAACGCTCACTGGCATGTTCGACCAGTTTGGAGATCTCTTCCAGAAAGGCCTGTTCGGCCAGTTGCACTGCCACATCGAACCGCTGCTGCATCCGCTGGCATTCCAGTTCGTAGAGTGCAGGACTGAGTTGCTGCAGGTAAGGGGGCGGTTCTACAGAAGGAAAATCGTGTTCAATGGCAAACATGCCGATCAGAGACGGAGGATAGTCAGCCGAATTGAACAGGTCTCCCAGTCGTTTCCGGGCTGCGGACCGGAGTTCATCAAAGTGGCGATCCAGATCAGCCACCGCTTCGTCCAGTTCGTCCCGGAAATCTGCCATACGTTGATCAAAGTCCTGAATCTCAGACTGTCTGATCAGGCGGATGCCCGGCTCCGGATAGGGGAGCGAGACCCCTTTCCAGTAGGCAACAGCGCGTCCCCGCACCGCCGTGACGACTTTGAACGCGGGGTGCGAGGTATCCAGCAGTTTTTTACCGGCGGACAGAAATTTGCCCTCGGCACCAAACGAATCGGCGGCCTGGTCCTTCTGAGACGCTGTCAGGGATTTGCGGCCCCCCAGCCAGGTAAAACTGAGCCGGGCGGCCGCCATCGTGGTTCGGAGCCGCGTTGCAGCGGCGCTGACTGAAGGTGCGGTCTGTGGTTCTTCAAGAATGGAATGGCTCATAAGGTTCCTTTGTGAATGTAGTGGGAATGAAAAAACGTCGCCAGGATAACAGGAACCAGACGACGTTTCTTTTAAATACCAGTTGTGTTTGAGGCGATCAGGGGGAGCGATCCAGGTCCGGTAAATTAAATCCGGTACCCGGATAACGTTCACGCATGACCGCCTGCATGATTTCTATTTCATGGAATTGTTCTGACTGTCTCTCATTTAATTCATTGTAGAGGTTCAAGAATTGAAGTTGATCCTCGTTCAATTTTGAAAGATCAAGGTTCGCCATCGCAGCTGCACTCTCTTCGAGTTCCTGGCTGGTTGGTGCTGTTTTATTCATCACCGTTTTTCCAGAGATCTTTGTCATCAGGTCTTCTAAGAAAGCAAGGCATTGCTTGTCTAACTCAAGTTGCTGTTTGACCATCTTTACCAGTTCCGAATCTGGTGGCCTGGATGATGCTGTTCCCACGGCCATCGAGTTCGATGTCAGGGAAGTTTGTTCCACGGCCTGCTTATAGCCACGCAGAAACTTCAGAAAGTATTCATTAAAAGGTTCATCACTCTCATGCTTGCGGAAGCGATAAGTGTGAAGTGGAACCACGTTTGAATTCCAGTAAGCCTCGCTGCTTTTTGCGACTTCCTGTTTTACTTGTTTTGCAACATCCAGTTTTGGCGCTGAATTAAAACCTGGTCTTGGTGGATACCAATTTGAATTGATTGGTTTTCTATTTTCCTGTAAGGAGTCTGACCAAAGTTTAGGGACACCGAAAATGAGCATTAACAATGCTAAATTGCGCCAGAAGTTTCCGGAATTTGATTCCTCAGGCTTCTCTTCTTTTTTTTCAGGATCAATTTGGTTCATGAATATATCTCCATTTGGTTAGACTGATTGGGTTCGGTCCGATTATGAACTCCAAAATATAGTTCAAATTGCAGCTCCTGAACCGTGATCATGGTTCAAGCATTGGTTTCGCTATCCTGGTGGAGAACTCAGTATTTGAAGTCTCAGATCTGTAAGTTGTCATGTGTATGCCATCAACGTGTGGTACTTATAGTCCGTGGTAATATTGTCGCTGTCAAGTGTTAAATGCCCTCATGGCAAAACGAGCAGACATTTTGAAGCGATTTGGAGAGCGGGTCCGGGAACTGCGAAAGAAACAGGGCTATTCCCAGGAGAATTTTGCCTATGCCTGTGAGCTGGACCGGACCTATATGGGTGGCATTGAACGCGGCCAAAGAAATGTCGCCCTGCGGAATATCGAACGCATTGCCGATACGCTGGGGATCAGTGTGGCGGAACTGATGGATGGCGTCTGATTAAGCCTGTTCTGTAGTATCAGGCAGTAATAGAGTACCCACCTGAGCGGTAGCCACGGTTTTGGCCTGATCAGCAGCTTGCGGTGTTGAAAACAGTTCTGTCGTCAGGAGTTCTGTTCCCGAAGCATTGGTCACTGCGTATTTCAAACGGGCTGAGCTTAACTGTTTCCTGAGCCGCTGAATCTCATCCGGCATCCAGACCTGATCCGCTGCCGGAACACCCGCGTAGAGTTTCAGCATTTGTGTGTTCTCTGGATCCATCTCCTCAGCCCAGAACTGGAGCGCCGCATTGATAAGCAAAATATCCTGTCGTGTGAGCATGGGGCTCCTTTCTCTGACGAGTGCGTCAGTTGATCGATGCCAGGTGTTTGAGGCTTCGACGGGATTTTGGTCTGGGATTTTCCCAGTGAAATATACCAGGCCGATCGGCATCCAGGCAGCGACCATTGGCCCACTGTCGTAAACGTGTTACCGACTCAGCAGCAGTTACGGCGACTGGAACCACATTTTGTCGTGCATCGAGCAGAGAGACATCCAGCAATCCCGCCAGTCGGCAGCAACTGCGGATCTCGGCCCCTGTCCAGTCGGTATCTTCGGGACGTGCCTGATCCGGGTTGAGACCGAACAGCCCAATGTACTGAGACCAGATCTGATTCTTCTGCTCCTGGCCTGGCAGGTCCAGGAAGAAGATACCATCAAAGCGTTCGCTACGACTGAATTCAGGTGGTAATTTCGTAACATCGTTGCTGGTCGCTACAACGAACACATCTGACGTATGATCATTGAGCCATGAGAGGAAAGAACCAAACATGCGGGCCGAGACACCGCTGTCGCTCTGGCCAGAAGATCCCACACCGGCGAACGCTTTTTCGATTTCGTCGATCATTAATACACAGGGAGCCATGGCGTCCACGATCTGCAGCGCCTGCCGTGTGCGTTTCTCGGATTCGCCGACGAGGGAACCCATCAGAGCACCGACATCCAGAATCAGGACCGGGCGACCGACTTCATTTCCCAGGGTTTTACAGAACTGGGATTTTCCACAGCCGGGAGGGGAGAGTAACAGGATTCCCCGCGATTGCAGGCCACGAGCATGGGGCTGCAGGATTCGTGTCGTAAACTCTTTGAGAGAGGTCAGTCCTCCCAGGCTGTCGAAAGACTCTGCACCACGGTGTAGTGTCAGCAGACCTGATTTTTTGAGGGTCTGGGTTTTCAGTTCCCAGATCGCGGTGGGAGTGATCTTTCCCTGCCGTACCAGTGACAGCGAAAACGCCCCCTCTGCTTCAAAGCGGCTCAATCCGCTGGCTGCATCCAGGATGGTTTCCAGTTCAGCCCCTTCTGGCAGTTCCCCTGGTTCCGTGGCAATATCTTGCGCGATCTCAGTCAGCTGACGTCGATCCGGGAGTTCGTGTTCCAGGACGACAAACAGTTTTTCGAGTTCGGCGGGGATGGCAACCAGGGGGGAGAGTACCACGATAAAGGTCCGGTTCTGTTTTCCGGAGAGGATCTGCTGCGCCAGGGCCTGCATGATTTCGGTGGACTGGATGAAACGATGAAAATTCTGGAGTACCAGGATCGCCGTTCCTTCCGGCGTCGCCAGTCCGTTGACGGCTTTGATGGCGGCCAGGGGATCCGTGTTCCCGGCCTCGGTGGTTTCTTCCGCGAGTTGCAAGCCCTGGTTTATATCCCAGCTGACCAGACGCCAGTCTTCCTGGCGGCAGAGTAGAGCCAGGTCAGCCAGTGCTTCCTGGTGTTCGTGGCTTTCGATCCAGATGCCGGTAAAGCAGGCCCGGACGTATTCTGAAAAAGTACTGGTGAGTGTCATAATTTGTCTCCTGTAAAAGAGGATCGGTAGATAGGAACCAACTCAAAGGCCTTCCTGTACGTGCTCTTCTTCTGAAGCACTCAGGTAGAATTCCGGTTTGAGTATTTCTGAAGTAGTCTGGCCCAGGGCCTGTTCCAGGAATCGACTGGCGATACGACAGTCACTGCCGGTAAAGCCTTTGGTTTCGACGCGGGTCTGTCCGTCAGCGGTGATGATGATTTCGATCGTCTGATTCATAGGGCTGCTCCTGCCTGGATGGTGAGTTTGATGGAACCGTCTTCCAGTGGCTGTTCTAGTACAGAGTGGCCCTGTTTTCTCGCGACCAGCTTGGTTTTTTCGACGGCGTAACTCTGCAGGAAGCGATCCAGTTCTTGTCGCGCTCCCCAGCGGCCTTCGAAGTTATCGAAGGCCAACCTAGCAGTGTTGACATCGCAGACGACGGGGTACCTCCAGTCAGGCAGTTGCACGGCCCAGCCGGTGGCTTTGCTGCTGAAAAGTTGGTTTTCTCCAAAGACAGGTGCTGGCAATTCAAGCCGCTCACAGGCGGCGCGGATCGCGACGGGATCACGGATTTCGGTTTGAATCTGCACGATGTGTGACATGCTGGTGGTCTCCTCTAGTAAGGGAAATATAAGGGGAAGAATCAGTTCGGGACCTGAAACGAAAACAGCCCGCTGAAGATCGGTTGTAATGGGTCTTCAGCGGGCTGAATTGACTGAAAGTGGGAGTCGCTGAGAGATATGCCAGAGGACTCACCTCATATGCCGCATTTTGGGGCTGAATTTAGCATTTATAGAACGAAAACAAAACAGGTAGCAACCTCTCGGGGAATCTGGCGGCAACTACTTGAAATTGATAGAATCGAACTTCGATAACCACAAGGAATCTATTATGCTCACCCAAAAACAGATTCAACCCGGCGAGAAAATCCCACTCAAACTGACCGCTGCCGAGCGGAAGTTGATCCTCGACGACCTGCTGTGCCTCGACCAGGATTACGAGCAGATCATTCGGGAAACACCAACCGGCAAACCGGTGATGATGACTCTCGACGACCTGTGCGACTTCGGCAGCTACTTTGCTGCCGAGTTCAACAACTGCAAAGACAGGAAGCAGCAAAAGAAACTCGACATTATATTCAAGAAGATTCAGCACTTACTCGACACGTATATTGATGAAGAGCCTCCACCGATTTTGAAAATAGAGGATGCACACAAGATAAGGATGATTTCCGATCAGGCAGTGCAGATCGCTAATTTTGCAGGGGCGACACTTGTGGCTGCCGAACAACTTCGCATCAAAACAAAGCCGCTCGAAAACTTCTGTCTGGAAACGGGGCAGCGAGATGTTCTGCTGCTGATTCCCGGCCTGTCGAAACGCATCAAGAACAAGCTGATGAAGGAGAAGCCTCTCACTGTAGCGGAAGTAGCCAGTATGATGCTGTCCCTGGCGGAGGACCTTGTGGATGGTGAGACGCAGAAACAGATGGCATTGCTACTGGTTGCCAGCCACCTGATGGATCAGATTAAAGAGGGAATCATGGCGAGGGCTGGACAGTTGGTGGATATAGAGTTGCAGCCCAGGCTGAAGGCGAACCCTGATCTTCTCTATCAGTTCAAGATTACGTTGCTCGGATTCGAACCAGCGATCTGGAGGCGGATTCAGGTTCAGGATTGCACACTCGATCAACTGCACGAGCACATCCAGACCGCAATGGGCTGGACCAACTCGCACCTGCATCAGTTCGAGATCAAAGGGGAACGGTACGGTGATCCTGATCTCCTGGACGATGGTTTCGGAAATTTTCATTGCTTCGACTCGACGGCTACGATTCTCAGTCAAATTCTTCCTAAGACAAAGAAGCGTTTTTCCTTCAAATACGAATACGACTTTGGAGATGGCTGGGAACATGAAGTCTTATTCGAAGGCCGTCTTCCCCTGGAGAAGAGCAGGAAGTCCCCACTCTGTCTGGAAGGCGAACAAGCCTGCCCTCCTGAAGACATTGGCGGGGTCTGGGGCTATGCGGATTATCTGGAAGCACTGGCCGACCCGAAGCACGAACAACATGAAGAGTTCATGGAATGGGGCGGTTCATTTGAGCCAGACAAGTTCGATCCCAAACGAGCAACCAGGGATATGAAGAAGGGGCTACCAGACTGGAGAATGATGTGATGAGCCTGAAGGTAACATGTTGCTCTGGCGCGGCTTATCACGACTCACTGATAAGTGCTTCAGCCTCCTGGAGTGCTTGTTGGGGCTCATTGTGGACCAGGGAATCAAGGGCTGCATCCGCCGCGATCAATGTGGCGTCGGTCATTACGCTACAGGACTCTCTCACCAAGCCGTATTGCTGGCAAAGTTTCACAATCTCATGAAAGACCTGCTCGTAAATCTCTTCTCCATACCGGTCTCGGATTCGACTGAACGACGAATGGTCCGGCACATCATCTTCCAGAGAGAGTCGACAAAACCAGCGATAGGCGAGATTGAAGTGGACTTCCTCACACAGACGTCTGTCCGAATCAATGCCGTAGAGATACGCCACCAGTACCATTCGAAAGTAGACGACCGGATCAATGGAAGGGCGACCTCGTCCCTCTGCATAGCAAGATGTGGTCAGTTTGCGGATGAATGCCGGTTCGATAAAGCTGTTAACCTGCCGGAGCAAGTGGTCTTCTGGGATGAACGATTCCAGATCAATGACCGTCCTGGTTCGGGGCTCAAAGACATGCAATCCTTGCATCAGCGTCTCCATGATCGAAAACAGGGAGATTGGACAACAAAGCAAGCCTGCTCATACCGCCAAACCGCTCCGCAGATCAAGATCAATCACCCGTTGAACCGTTTATTTCAAAAAGACTTTTTCAACACGCCCGTTCGTTATGAAATACTGTCCTGCATATGACGAGTTTCGCAGATAAAAATGAGCTTTCGGACTGGCATGGATCAGTTTCATGTCAGATCTAAGTAGCGCGAAACCGTTTAACGGTGGTATTAAGGCAAGTACCGGAATACGTATGAGTTGATCGGATTGCAAAAGCGACCGAGATGGGAGAACCAGAAGTTTTTCAAATGCCGGAAAGTTTTGTAAATATGAGTGGCTGAGTTTTTAACCTACGAGCCTGTTGCCCGATACGGCGAGTCGCTTTTCTCGTTCTATTCTGGACTGGATTCGGCGACCACGCGCTTCTCGGATTCCTTTAGCTGTTGTTCAATATTCGACGAAAAAGATACTGGCGGCAACGGTGGTCAAGTACGGCATCACGTTGCGTGTCAACAGAGGCCCGGTTCTGTGTCAGGTCATGCATCGCTGAGTCATTTTGACGTTATTTGCGAACGTGATTAGGCGAATTCAGGTACTCTTCGAGGTTGGTGTAGCCGTTGTCGTCTTTGTCGTGCGACTGGTCGCGCGGATCAGCGGGATTCAGACCATGGTCGCGTTCCCAGTCGTCCGGTAGCCCGTCCTGATCTGTATCAACCGGAGGCATTGTTGATTTGAACTTCGGCCAACCACCGACCTCGCGCTGCGAGTTGACCAGTTCACCCGTTCCGTTACGAATTTGACCGATGACACGAGTGTCGACAGAGTCCCGTTTTGGAAGCGTGGCTCCACAGTGGGCGAGAACCCGTTTGAACGCTTCCTCTGCAGAATCAGTCTGTACCTTCGCGACCGGGAACGGATTGGTCATACGACTGTCGGTCTTCTTGCCGGAGATCAGACGCCAGTTGTCGCGCGTAGCACTTGCATTACCATCAAGGACGTTGCCGCTGACAAACAACTTCGTCGTCGGTCCTCCCACTTGAAACGCGGAAGACCCTGTGCGTTTAATGTAGTTTCCCACATAATTCATTCGCACGGGGTCGGCAGCTGAATAGCCCTTCGTGTTGTAAATCACGTTGTTTCGGAAGTCGAGTACAATACTGCCATCGCCATATGTACCGGGCCGCGGACTTCGCGACTTGTGATGTGCGTAGATATTGTGATGAAAACTCAGATTTCCGTTGCAGCGCAGTAACGATCCATATCCATGCTCGCCTTTGGGGTGAACGCTATTGTTAAGAGATTCACTGATGATGCACCATTGAACGGTGATGTCAGTGATTCCTTCACCCGACACAGAACAGCATTCATCGATCGACCAACTGGCCGAACAGTGATCGAAGATCACATCGTGGCTCGGCGCACTAATACTGATCGCGTCGGGAGTGAAGTCTTTCTTCCGCTTTGCGAACTCCTTGGCTGGTTCGTCACCGGGACGAATTCGCAGATATCGCACGATGACATCATGAGTTTGAATCACAAGACCAAAATTCTTCAGACAGATTCCATCTCCGGGCGCGCTTTGACCAGCCACAGTCACGAATGGCTCGCTGATTTTAAGCTTTGATTTTAACTCGATCAAACCTGAAACCCGAAACAGAATCGTGCGAGGTCCCTTCGATTCGATCGCCGAACGAAGACTTCCTTTACCGGAATCATTGAGGTTCGTAACAAATAGTACGTTTCCGCCACGTCCCCCTTTGGATCGATTCCCGAATCCTTCGGCTTCAGGAAACGCGGAGATTTCAGCGTCTGCGGCGAGAAGTAAACCAGCCGAATACACGAACATGATCGTTATGATCTTAAAACCGGTCTTCATTCAGTCAATCTCCAAAATCCATCTCAGTACAAACTACTTAACAGTCTCAGTTTTTGGTTCTGGTATTTCAGGCAACAATTTAACCATCTGAGCGCCGCGAACGTATGACACAAAATGTTGTCCCCAATGGGGAACACGGGAGTCAAATGGTGCGGGGTAGAAAATGGCGATCTTCGCTTTGTTCCACGGAGCAAAGCGTTCGCTACGCTCTGGCACGCCGTACCACGGATGATTCATCTCGACACCAAGTTGCCATGAATAAATCAGATCGTAGTTCCAATCCAGCACAAATTCGTGAAACTTGTCCGTTTGTCGGCGGTATCCAGACGCTAGTGCAATCCACGGTGTGACTTCGTTACAACCATGCTTCTCTGCATTTTGAACGGTCCTGCGGAAAATTTCACGCGTGTATCCGATCTCAGGCACCTGATACAGTGGACAACCGAAACTCTCTCCCTTCTCGTCGAGAGCAAAGTAAGATGCAGTACTCCATCCGGTAGGCGAGGCGCCCGGGTGAATGGCGCCACGGGCGTACCATTCGATCTGGACTTTGGGAAAAATCCTTTGGACTATATCGTAAGCAGCGTTGTACTTTTCTGTCATCGCTTTATTCCATTCAGCATTGTCGGAACGTGTGTGAAAGTGTTCTGAGTCGAACAGGGCCGCCGTCAGCTTAATGTCAGTCTCATACTTTTGATTCGCAGCCGTCAGCGCATCCCGCATCGATTCCATCTTCTTTAGCAGGTTCTCAAGTTCCGCTCGATGAGTCGGACCAGTATCAGTCGGTGGCAGATCTTTCCCGAAATGGCGATGCCAGACTGAGTAATTGACCGCGATCGATGCCGGGATCTTAGGTTTGTCAGCATTGACTTGTTTGCAGATTTTCACCGCCCGGTCGACCTGCTCGCTGGTCCCCCACTCGCCGCTCAAAGAGATCGCGTGTGATATCCGAGCGTATTCGAATAGTAACTCATCGGAGAAGTTCTTAAGCGCCAAGGGAAATGAGTAATGGACCTTCGGTAAAGGTTTCAGTTCTTTTAACCACGTCAGAATTTGTTCGTCAGACGGCTGCGCATTTTTGCCGACTGCTAAGGCTGGCGTTGCAAGTAATAAAATGAAAACGACACTGCGCATAACTGTTACTCCAGGTTGATTTTAACTTCGGGTTAATCGAATGTCAGACCGCATTCCCCGAATTGCCTTCAATGACCTCGTATAATACCTTGAATGCAGTCATTATACTATTTTATGAAGGCTGATATTTGTCACCGCCCAAACTACACGAAGTTGGTCTGAAAAACGTTCATTTTCGTATTCTGTATCATAGACCGCAGTCTGAAAGAGAGGTTTTGAACGCTGCAAGAAGATGGTGTTTGCTGAAAATGAGACCAGCCATCAATCGATCAATTCAATTGATGGCTGGTCAATCATTTCGTCACCTGGGTGCCTGCTCCTGGTGACATTCGTCGGGGGGCTGATGCCTACTGTGGTTATAATATCAGGATTGATGTCCCCGTCAACTTTTTATCATGACCAGCTAAGATAATAGGTTAAATACCAGTGTCCATTTCAGTGATAGATACTTTGCGATATCATAGCGGGATGCTTTTTGCGGATCATCTGAATTCACCCCGGGAAATCGAGTTCGTCTACTCCAGTAACAGTGAGAGATCAAATGAAATTGTCAGTGGATGTGATTTCAGATGTCATCTGCCCCTGGTGCTATATTGGAAAACGCCGACTTGAAAAGGCAATCAGGGATCTGGATGACCAACATGAAATTCAGGTGCGCTGGCATCCCTTTCAACTCAATCCATTGATGCCAAAAGCCGGGATCAGTCGCAAAGAGTATCGTACGAGAAAGTTTGGAAGCTGGGAGCGCTCAAAAGCACTGGATGCCAGGGTGGTCGCCGTGGGTGCAGCGGAAGGAATTCATTTCCATTTTGACGCGATTGATAAAACACCCAATACGGTTGACGCGCACCGACTCATTGGGTTGGCCGAGCAGCATGGTTGCCAGGATCAAGTTGTTGAATCCCTGTTTCAGGCCTATTTTGTCGAGGGTCAGGATATAGCCAACCACCAGACGCTCATACAAGTCGTGTCTGAAGCAGGCCTGAATCCACAGACTGCAGAGGCCCTGCTGTTGTCTGATGACGGCATGGATGCGATGGACCAGGGCAAAATTCTGTCTCAGCAACACCAGATTGACAGTGTTCCCTGTTTTATCATTGACCGGAAAATAACCATCTCAGGGGCAGAGCACCCTGAGGTATTCCTGGCTGCATTCACGCAGATCGCTGCTACTTAGCCCTGGAAGCATTCCCATCCTGTCTTTTAGACTGTGTCCAGTTTAACTGTAGCGTCTCCAGGTTCATTCGGACCGAGTATAATAGATCGAGAGACGCTATGGTTAATTGCGATACGCTTTAGAAAGATCTGGTCATGCCTCCGTTAAAACTGATATCGAAGTATCTGCTCGCAATGTTCATGATCGGAGCGGGCACAATGCACCTGGTCAATCCTGGTTTCTTTCTGAAGATCATGCCGCCATACTTTCCTCTGCATGATGAACTGGTATTTGTGAGCGGTGTCTTTGAGATTCTGCTGGGGGGACTGTTGCTGATTCCCCGGTTTTCTCATCCGGCGGCATGGGGGATCATGATTTTGTTGATTGCGGTGTTCCCCGCAAATATTTATCTCTATCAGCATCAGGAGATCCTGCCGGCCCCTCCGATCATTCACCTGCTGCGGCTCCCATTGCAGGGAGTATTCATTCTCTGGGCATACTGGCATACGCGAACTGCAAGCGGGAACGGTCAGGTACATGGACTTGAAGTTGATGCCTCACGAGAAAAGCTTGATTGATTTCAGTGTACGGCATGGGTACTGTAGTGTAGGGTTTTTTAAGGGCAGGCGTCATGATGAGATTATGCCTGCCAGTGTTTTCACTCGCTGAGCTGTATTCAGGAAGAAACTGTTCAGGGAGAGTCAGATTGCCGCTCTCAGAGAGTCTGCGGCGGATCAGCGGCACACAGAGCCCAGACAAGAATCAGGGAGGGATGCATGTCACGTTGAACGTTGAGACAAAGGTGAGCCCTACCATGACCAAACTGACTGTGAGAGATCTGCGCCGGCGGTGGAAACCCCATAAAACACGTTTACAGGATCACCAGCCGGATCATCCCACGAATATCCGCTTTCATCGCTGTTGCAGCTGGCTGGACCAGTCCCAGTCGCTGATGGAGGCGACGCAACTGGATCAGGCTCTGATCAATCAGTGGATTGCCTTTAACGCTCTCTATGGTCAATGGGATCCCGACCGAAACGACCCCCGTGGTGATCGGGAGTGCTGGAAACGCTTTTGTGAAGTCGTTCTGAATCTCGATCAGTCAGAAGTGATCAGTGCGACCCTGCAGGAGCATAAGCAGCTGGTGATGACTCTGCTGGAGGATGAGTACCTGAGCAATTTCTATTGGAAAGAACCTTCCCTGAAACGAGCCCGGCAGTCCAAAAAGTCGATGTTTGATGCGCGGACCTGGTATCTGGAACAGCGCTGGGTCATGATCCTGGAACGCTGCCTGGAGCGCGTTTACCTGTTGCGCTGCCAACTGGTGCATGGAGCTGCCACTTACGGCGGGAAGTTGAACCGAACCTCCCTGAAACGCTGTGTCATGCTGCTGGACTGCCTGCTGCCGGCCATGCTGCATGTTTTTGCCGATCATGGAGCGGACCGGGACTGGGGACTGTTGTGTTACCCTCCGCTCAAACCGGCCAGATCCTGATCAGAGATGTGGAATTCCCTCTTGTGCTGTCAGTCCGTTAATTATGACGCCCGATTCCCGGCGTCACCCACCACATAGAAAGTCCAGCATGTTTCGTGATCCCGACTCCCGTCAGCTTTTTTACTCACCCTCCGACCTGATACGATTCATGGAGTCTCCCTACGCCAGCTGGATGCAGCGTATGCGCCTGGAACAACCCGAGAGAGTGACACCTGACGAAATGAGTGAAGAGGGGCGGCTGATTACCGATGCCGGTAATCAGTATGAGGCAAAATTTCTTGCCGGTCTTAAAGCAGATGGTCGGGATGTCTGTGAAATTCCCCGCGTCGATCGCGGGGACTGCCAGGCCACACTTCAGGCGATGCAGCAACAGCGTGAAATCATCTATCAGGGGACACTGGAATCAGCGCCTTTTCGTGGTATGACCGATTTCCTGGTACGCAGTGCTGATGCTGGCTCGCTGTACGAAGTCTGGGATACCAAACTGGCCCGCAAGGTCAAACCCTATTTTTTGATTCAGCTGTGCTGCTATTCCGAAATGCTGGAAGCCCTGCAGGGAACCCGGCCTGAGTGGATGCAGGTGGTACTTGGGAATGGTGAGCAAAAACGGTTTCGGACAGATGATTATTATTACTATTACCTGAGACTCAAACAGGCCTTTCTGCGTCAGATGGACGAATTTGATGCCGAGACGGCACCTCCGTATCCTGACCCCCGGGCTGATCATTTTGACTGGCAGTCCCATGCAGAACAGATTCTGCTGGAACACGATCATCTGTTTCAGGTGGCCGGTATTTCCAAGGGCCAGATCAAGAAGTTGAATGCAGCCGGTATTCAAACCGTTGCAGAACTGGCGCAGGCGACAGACCAGCACGTTCCGAAACTGAGCGAGGAAATTCGCTTGCGTCTGGTCGAACAGGCTGCATTACAGGTCATGACCCGCCAGAATGAGGAGTCGGCGCCGGAGGGGGCTGTTATTCAGCCAACCTATCGTATCCTGCGTCCCGACCCGCTGAACCCTGGTTCCGGGCTGACCATGCTGCCGCCTCCCTCAACGGGAGATGTGTATTTTGATATTGAGGGGTATTCACTGGTCGATGGAGGCCTGGAATATCTGCTGGGGGCAGTGACCCTGGCAGATGGGCAACCCGTATTCCATGACTGGTGGGCTCATAATGAGCGGGAAGAGCGGCGTTCCTTCGAAGCGTTTATTGACTGGGTTTATCAGCGCTGGCAGGCAGATCCCGCCATGCACGTCTATCATTATGCCCCTTATGAACAGTCGGCCCTGAAACGCCTGATGAGCCGCTACGCGACGCGGGAAGAAGAAGTCGACCAGTTACTGCGGCAGGGAGTCCTGGTCGACCTGTATCAGGTAGTTCGGAAAGGGCTGTTACTGGGGGCACGCAATTACAGTCTGAAGACAGTGGAAAAACTCTACAAGGAGAAACGGGCAGGGGATGTGCAGGATGCGGTGGGATCTATAGTGTTCTATGCCAACTGGCTGGAGCGGGGGGAATCACCCGACTGGCGGCAGTCACCCCTCCTCAAGCAGATTCGGGATTACAACGAAGAAGACTGTGTATCGACCTATGAACTGGCGGCCTGGCTGTGGGATCGTCAGCGTGAACAGGGAGTGGATTATGTCCCCGGTACCAATGGTTCCCGCCCGGCGAATGATCCTGCACAGGCAGAGCCCCCACCCCAGAATCAGGATGTTTTGGAACGTCAGCAGTTAGCCCGACAGCTCAAAGATGAGATACCTGAAACAGATAAGGAACGGGCAGAGCAACAGGATCACTGGCAGGTTCAGGAGATGCTGGCGTACCTGTTGGAATTTCATCGGCGGGAGGCCAAACCGGTCTGGTGGGCGATGTTTGACAGGGCTGACAAATCGGAGCTGGAGCTGATCGAGGAACTGGATTGCCTGGGGGGCCTGACCCTGACAGGTGAGCCGCCGGTGACAATCAAGCGTTCTCGAGGTTATCGCTACGAATTCGACCCCCAGCAGGATACGAAGCTGGCTGCCGGCAAAAAAGCATTTTTCTCGCATGATCTGAGTACCCGCGTCGAGATTCATGAATTTGATTCTGAGGGGAGTGTGGTACTCAAGATTTCTGCGGCCAAGGTAAACCAGTTGCCAGACGCAGCCATGCCCGAGCGACTGTCGCTGATCCCTGATGAATTTGTCAGCCCCGGAGCAATTGAGAGTGCCATTGGGCGGCTGGCTGAACGCTGGTCAGAGAGCCGAGACATTCCAGGGGCTTTTCACAAATTCCTGCTCCGGCAGCCTCCTCAATTGGGGAATTACCCCGGATACAGGAAATTAAGTGTCCTCAACAGTGAGGCGGACTTACTCGAAAACTGCCTGGAAGTGGTTCGCGAGATGGAAGACTCAACACTCTGCATTCAGGGACCCCCGGGAGCCGGGAAAACCTATACTGCGTCGCATATTATCACCGATTTGTTGCAGAATGGGAAAAACGTGGGGATCACTTCCAACAGCCATCAGGCCATCCTGAATGTGATGAGTGCCTGTGGTGAGCGGATGGGCGATGTGTTTGAGGGGATTAAAGTCGGCGGATCAGATGAGGAACCCCTGTTTGAGAAATATGCGGGACTGCAGCATATTCAGAGTGGCGCGGCAGCTGCCGACGTTTACCAGGGGGGACTGATTGGAGGCACGGCCTGGCTGTTCTCTCAACCCGAAATGGAGTCACGGCTGGATTATCTGTTCATTGATGAAGCAGGACAGGTTTCGATTGCCAATCTGGCCGGGATGTGTCAATCCGCACGGAATCTGGTGTTGATCGGGGATCAGATGCAGCTCGGTCAGCCGACGCAGGGGGTACACCCGGGAGAAAGCGGGCAGTCACTGCTGGAGTATCTGTTAAGGGACCATGCCGTCGTTCCTGATCAGCTGGGAATCTTTCTGGATCAGACCTGGCGGATGCATCCCGGGGTCTGTGAATTCATTTCCCAGATGGTCTATGAGGGGAATCTGAAATCTCACCCCGGAACCGCCCACCGGATCATAAAAAGTCCGGGATGGGCCGGACATTTGGGAGACAGACAGGCGGGGGTTCTGTTTTCTCCGGTAGAACATACTGGCAATACGCAGGCCAGTGATGAAGAGGTCGAGCGGATTGTGGAGTTGACGCGGGAGTTACTGGCGTGCCAGCACACTGGAGAGGACCAGAGCCTGCTGGGGACACTTCAGATCGAAGATATTCTGTATGTTGCCCCTTACAACATGCAGGTGCGAAAATTGCGTGACCGCTTGCCTGAGGGAGCCCGCGTGGGGTCGGTGGATAAATTTCAGGGACAGGAAGCACCGGTGGTGATTGTCTCGATGTGCTGCAGTGCAGGGGAGTATGGCAGTCGCGGGTTGGAGTTCGTCCTCAATAAAAACCGGCTGAATGTTGCTGTTTCCAGGGCAAAAAGCCTGGCAATCATTGTAGGAGATCCGGCGATTGCACATACCTCGGTCAATTCCACGCGGGAAATCGAGTGTGTGAACCTGTTTTGCCGACTGTTGGATGAAGCCCGCTGAAATCAGATTAACGCTATTTCCTGAGTGTGCCAACGAGGGGAAAGATGAAAACTGGGTTGCGGAAGAGCCAGGTGTAGTTAAAGAATTCAGGGAGCGGCTGATCAATTGGCATCAGTAACTGCCGATGGCACGCAAGTAGAGTTACTACAGGAAGTCTTACTGGTGCTGACACTGGTCGCCGTCGATGTTGTCGGCATCTGGAACGGGGCAGGTCAGTGCGCAGATCAAAAGGAACCCACTTAGATGAATTCAGGCAGACAATTACAGGAAATCCTTTCCTGGCGGCTGATAACCGAGTTTTGGAGACGATTTCCGGATCGTTTTTTCCTGATTGAGACACACCCCGGTGGCGGGCAGTATGACTGCCTCAGCCTCATTGAACTGGAAGCAGGTTTCTCCTCAGCTCTCAGTATCAATCGAGAGGGGAGCCTTCACTTATCATATGGATGTACTCCAGGAGTCTGGCCGGACTGGTCAGAGCGTATGGCCGTTGATCCGGGAGTCTTTCTGGATGAGTTATGCCAGTCCATAGGGGATGATGTTCCGCAGAAGCTCCCTCCATCGACACCATCAACGATCGCGTTTCGATTTATCTGTGAGTTTCTAACACACGCAACGGGGCGGCTGGACAACTGGGAATGCCGAAATGGATTCCTGGACTCATCAGGATTTGGTTGTGGGAGGCAGGATGCGTGGTTCAATTGTTTCCCAACATTGAAAAATTCAGATTACCTCAAAAGACTGGTTAAGGGAGAGTTGGACCCTGCCTATCGCTATTGGTTCCTGTTGAAGGATATGATGCCACAGCTCTGCATTGACATCGGAGGCAAGCTCTACACCCGGGGAGGGGATACACATGACCTGGCGGCGATCTATTTCCAGCATAAAAAGGTATGGCCTGTTATTGCAGAGACGGCGATTCAGCTTTTACCTTAAATGGAAAAATCGATGGATTTAACAATCAGTAGGGAAGTCGTTTTATCGAATCCATTGAGCAGTTGATTGAAAACATACCCTATGAATCGATTTCCTATCGCGCATCGGATCAGCGAGTTTGTCAGATAAGAGGACATTCTCAGGTTTAATGTTCCGGATTCTCCAAGACGGGTAGAGTAAGGCTCAGGGGATTCGGTTCCAGAATGTTCAAGAGCTGCTGGCGGATCTCCTTCCAACTGGTATTCAGATTCAGGGTTACAATGCGGATGGAATGGCCGTGAATTTCATAGTTGAGCGATAGAGATTGTCCCGTCGTGGGATAGAGCAGTATTCCTTCGATCGGACGGGAATCACCATTTTGGATATTTTTCAGATAAAAATTTTTCAGATATGCAAACAGTTGATAAAGGTTTTCGGAATGCACAGATGAGTTCCCGTGGAAGCTCTGTAAACTGTCCTTGTAGTATTTGGCATCCAGCACAATTTTACGAGTAGAGGAGTCCAGTGAGACATCGGTTCGCATGCGGGGCAGAAACTGTTGATCCTCGGGCGTGGCGTCAACGCCCTGCCAGGTAAGCAGTTCACTTTTGACTTTGAATACCGATTGCTCCTTGCGATAAAAATTGAACACGAAATTTTCAAACAGGCGGGCCATCTGTCGTTCATCCCGCAAAAAATCCCGAAATTGTGAATCGCCGGTTTCTTCGTTGATCAGGAGATTGTCATAAATCAGGCGACAGACCTGCAGCAGAAAGCCGTACCATGCGTTATTGCGGTGTAGTTGCACGTTGTTGAAATCTTTGGGAGTGAGTTTGATATCACTCACATCATGCAGACGCCGGTAGAGACGCAACAGGCGATCGCGCTGGTCCCGATCCAGTTCCCGGCAGCGCAGTAGATTGCGAAGTGTGGCTTTAATGATGCGGTTGTGGGGTACGTCGTAGCTGAAAGAATCAACCACACAATGAACCCGGCTTTTGCGGAGCAGGTTCTGTTTGATCGTCGTTGTGATATCAAATTTGCCACGCAGGCTGCTGGTCTCAATCTCTTCGGAAATATAATTCCGGTCGAGTCCCCGTTTCAGAAGGTGGGTGACGCCTGAATCCAGGACCCGGGCAAACAATTCCGCAGTCGTCTGGCAATCCTCAGGCGAGACCGAGACGATCTGCCCCTCCTGAAGTTTGTCCCAGGCATAACAGAGCAGATAGTAGATATTTTGGATAGGAATCGTCATTGGAGCAGATCCGAAATCTGTGCTTCTGCCTGGTCCAGATCATCAAACCAGTACTCGCGTAATAATGGGGCGATTTCAGTACGGATGATCGAACGGTACCAGTCCATTCCCAGTTCGTCTTCTGTTCCTTGAGGACAGAAAAAGCTATGCCCGACTTCAAAACCGGGGCCCAGGTTGGTTTTTTCTGCACGGATCTTACCGTTTAGTTGATGCATGCGATTGACCAGCAGGTCAATTATCTGGCTCTCGACTTCGTTCTTCTCCATAAAATGCCGGAATGACGCGGTTTCAAATTCAGGCTGGAGGTCAATAAAGGTAAAACGCCGACGCAGGGCATAGTCTACCATGGACAGTGAACGATCAGCCGTATTCATCATCCCTATGATATGCAGATTCTGGGGGATGAAAAAACGTTCGCTCTGGTCTTTCGCATAGGTCAGAGGGATTGAGAATTCGGAACCTCGTTTGTCCGCTTCGATCAGCATCAACAGTTCCCCAAAGATCTTGCTGAGGTTGCCTCGGTTGATTTCATCAATGATGAAAACGTAGTTTTCTGATTCATCGGCAGCGGCTTTTCCGCAGAATTGATGGAAGATGCCGTCCTGACGCTGGAAACCACCCGTTTCTTTAGGACGGTATCCCTGGATGAAATCCTCGTAGGAATAGGATTGATGAAACTGCACCATTTCGACTTTGGATTCGTCCTTGTAACCGAGCAGGGAGTAGGCCAGTCGCTTTGCAATATACGTTTTCCCGACTCCCGGTGGACCCTGCAGGATGACATTCTTTTTCCTGGCCATGGAACTCAGGATATTTTTAAAACGTTCCTCTGACAAAAAAACTCCATCCAATGCAATGTTGAGCGTGTATGGAGGAGTCTCATCGATGGCAATCGAGACGGCCTCATCTTTATGACGTGAAATTATTGGCAGTACAAAATTCATGAATCGCGGATAGTCGGTAATATCAGTCAGGGTTTTGACTGGCCATTTGGGGTTTCCCGGCAGTGCCCAGTTGCCTTCTTTCAGCCAACGCACTTTTCGAATACTTTTGTATTCTGCACGCTCAGGGGAAAAGATGTAATCAGACTCAATGACACCAAAGCCCAGTAGTTCAGTTCTTCCTTTTTTGGAGAGAACATAATCTCCCGGTTTCATTTCATGCACAAACTGAAAACAAGCATAGGAATCGTTTGTTGGAGTCGTACCATCATCGCGGTACTCACTAATTGCTTTGGAAAAATCTTCCTTTGTCTTGTACTGGCTGTAATCGCCAAGTTCATCCCAACCGATTGCAATCATGCCCTGCTGATAGCACTCTTTCCATATCCTCGATCCCTCCCCCAGCGCGATAGCCCAATATCGTTTACCGGGTTCGAGGGTGAATGTCTGATCTGTCTGGTTGATTTGGATTATGTTTTGATTGACCAGGTAGAGAAACCAGTCCAGTTCCAGGAAATCGCTCGCTCCGACTTCCTTTCGTAACTGGCAGATCGAGGACTGAAAGGTGGCAAGATCCTGACAGTCATAGCCCAGCTTCTTGAGGGCTCCTGTTGACTGAGCATTCCAGATGGCGAATTCTTGGGGATGATACAGCATCGTCAGGCCGGTTGCCCAGTTGCTTCCAAATCCGGGGACCGTCTGGATCTGTTGCGCCTTTTCCATGGAGGACAGCTCAGTGGAATTCAGGATTCGTAGTGCTGTTTTTACACGATTCAGTTTTTCGGCATCGCTCAGGTTTTTCAGGCTCGATGCGAAGACTTTACTGCCTGAACGCCAGAGATAAATCCCATGTAACTCCAGCTTATCTGAATCCAGAGCGGAGTGGACCTCAGCAATGAACTCAGGCGTGAATTGCTGATCGGAAAAGATTTGTCCGGTGATGTCCTTCCCGTCCAGCAGTGTCTGGGATTCGATATTCCAGATATCCCAATTGAATTGCTCCAGGGACATGGTCTCTCCCTGAGGAAGTAGTTTCCGAAGCTGTTCAGCCCTGTGTCTGCGAATCCGGACCCTCAACTGTTCGGCCGGATCTTTGCGAAAGTTGTTGTAAGCAGCCTGCAGTTGACTCTTAGCAGGGAAATCCAGGGACTGCTGACATCTAGTCTCTAAAGCCGCTGCTTCTTCTGGGGTCAATGGATAGTTTGTCATTTGTGCTGACTTTAGGATGGTCAGTGATTGTAGCTCTGGGTCATTGAGCAGGTCAGAACGTGAGATTGGCTGGTTGAAACGCTCTTCGATATGGAGCATGACCCGCAGTTCTTCGGTAGGTTTCTGATTTACCTGGTGGAATTTCAGCTCTTCGGGTGGTTCTTTCATTAGTTGTGGATCTGATAAGACAGTTCCTTGTGCGATGATTCCCGCTTGCTTACCTGAAACCCAGAGATAGACTTGATCTCCCTCACGAATCTTATTTTTGTGTTGATTGACCGACCAGCAGAAATGATCAAGATGCTTTAGTGCTTCGACGATATCATAATATTTCGGGTTTGCCTGGAAAATCCATGCCTGTCTGTGCGCGGGTCTTGGCACTGCAGCATCTTGTATTACTTCTGACTCTTTGAGATCTTGTGAAGGATCGTGGGGCTGATTCATGAATTTACTTCTATCAATGTTCAAGATGTATCAGGATTTGGTTGGTGAAAAAGGTCGGAGCAGGAGCAAGTCTACTATAGTTCTTTTTGATCTGACATGCGTTCCAGAATCTCACTATAGATGGTTTCGTAACTGGCCTGGATCGGGTTTAGTTTTAACAGGCTTGATAAACCAAGCGTTGACTGCCGGCCCAGTCGGTCATTCAATTCGCTGGTTTGTATAATGTAGAAATCCCATTGTGACACATTCAATGGATCGACACTGGCTTTATCCTTGTGTTTTAATACACAAAATACATAGATGTCAGCCTGTCGTTTCGACTGGGGGGAGTAAGTGTTATTGGTGGCATTCCAACCCAGGCTGGGTTTGATGGAAAACTGAATGGTTGAGTAGTCCTGTTGGGACCAGCTTTGTATATAGGCGGCGGATTTGACTTCTACTGTGACTCCCTCTGCTGTTACCAGATCGTAAGCATCCCATTCCTGTCGGGGTTGCTGATCACAACCGAGGGCGGTGGCCACGAGGTATTCTGCCAGAACCCCGCGGAGTGCGTTATTGACCAGGTCGGAACTGGTCCACTGCCAGAAATTAAGTAATGTTCGCGGTAAGGCCTGTCCGTCACAGTGGAAAGGTTCTGTACCGGATTTCAGGCTGACATTGAGGGGACCCATTGGATTCATGATGGTGTGCCTGCCCCCATTTCAAGTGACTGCTGTTGAAGGCAACCGGCGACCCCAAAGTGATCAGACAGCCTGACGCCCTCGGTTGAAACACGATCCAAAACGGTCAAACCATTAAACTGCAGATCTGAAGTTGTTGCCATGTGGTCGATGAGTTGTGCTCCCTCAGGGCCCAGGTTGCCTGACGTATGGACTGTCAGACCAAGGGAAAGGACTGCATTCATTTTTTCGTAAGCATACTTAGGCTGACGCGAGCGCGGCAGACGCTGGTTGAAATCACCAGTGATGGCCAGAGGAACCTGCTGATCCAGTTCGGTCAGGAGCTGTTGTAAGGCATCCAGGTAGAGCAGGTGGTCTTCCCAGTTCTTGCGGTCTTTGCGTCCCGAGCTGACATGGGCGGCATTCCAGGGGATGCAGACCCCCAGCATGCGGACTCCCCGGGTAATCCCGCTGACGATGCGCCCCAAGGGAAAATTCAGCTGCTCATGCTGTGAAACTTCATTCCAAGGGTGTTTGCTCCACAGGATCACTTTGCGTCGCCCCGGTTTGATGGGATAACCATAGTCGGGGGAGGACTCGATCACATGTCCGTCACGCGGGAGCAGGCCCGCCTGGGCTTCGGTCAGGCAGATCAGCTCCGGTTGTTGCTGCTGGATCAGTTCGGAAAGTAGCAGTCCCCGTTTCGAACCGGGGACTGCCCATTGGGTATTCCAGACGACAGTTTTCATGTTGGGATATTACTTTCCAAGTTTCTGTATAGGATGTTCTGACAGCTTTCCTGTGATCTGTCAGCCGGTGAAAGTCAGTTCGTGGAGATTGGTCACGTGCAGATTCTCGTCAGACAGGTTTTCTTCAGCGATTTTGACCAGGTGTGCGTGATGCGTGAAAAACAGGACCTGGGTCTGCCGGGCGAGATCAGAGAGAACCTTAAGGGTGGCAACGGCACGTTCGTCATCAAAATTCAGCAGGATATCATCGACAATCAGGGGAAGGGGCTCATGATGTTCCAGCCAGGTTTCCAGGCTGGCCAGCCTGAGTGCCAGATAGAGCTGGTCGCAGGTGCCGTCGCTCATTTGTATCACTTGGATTAAATCGTTGTTGCGCACCGCGGCCAGGACCGGTTGAGCCTTCTCGTCAAAATCGACTTTCAGCCCCTGGTAAGCGTTCATTGTAATTTCGCAGAAGATTTCACTGGCCCGCTTCAGGACCGGTCCTTCATTTTTCTGTCGGTACCGATCGATGCCTTCGTTGAGCAGGCTTGAGGCTAGCTTCAGGACTACATAATCATGCACCTGTTCTTCCAGGCGGGCAGTCACGCTTTCGCATTCGGCCGCTTTTTCTGCAGCCTGGGCACTGCCATCGATTTTGGCCAGCTCGCTGGTCTCGCTCACAATCTGCCCGATCAGTACATCTCGTTCCTGGTTCAGCTGGTTCAGATCGTTTTCCAGTTCTGCCATCCGCGGGGGAAGAGTGTCTGCTTCCTTGGCTTCCAGCTCTACCTCAGCCAGGAATTCTTCGAAGACGCTGCCACTGCTCTGCAGCAGGATTTGTTCCTGCAGAGCACGGCTCGTCTGTTCCAGCTGTTGCCGTTTTTGAGATTGCTCGACGGCCTGTGACAAGTTCTTATGGTTATCACAGCCGGCCTGGCGACACATTTCCGTCAGGGCTGTGTTCAGGCGGGAGAGTGAGCTCCTGGCCTCTTCACATTCATGCTCAAGTTCCCGTTCCTGCTGTAGCAGACCGGTCTGCTTTTCCTCGGTCAGACGCGCTGCCTTCAGCTCACCATCCAGTTTATTGACGGCTTCAGAAAGGGGCAGGGATTCCAGCTCCGGGTCTATACGCTGGATCAACTCTCGGGTTCGCAGTGAAAATTCCTCCGCTTCACGCTGGATATCATCAATCCGGATTCGCAACTGTTCCACCTTCTGAAATTTGCTCATTAAGTCATTGATGTCAGCAAGAACCTGATTCGCCTGGGCGGGTAACGCTTCGGCATCCAGCCCGATTTCCTGCACGGCCTTTTCCCAGTTGGACTTCCATGTTTGCAGCTCATCCTGTGCCTGGCTGGCCTGGGACAGGGAATCGCACAGCTGTTTTTGCAGTGAGTCCCGTTCCTCCTCGTATTGTTCCCGCTGGTTTTCCAGTTTCTGGTAATGCTGACAGCGCTCATCGGCAATCTCCAGCAGCTCTTTGAGCGACCGCTGCTCACACTTCAAATCAGGTTCTGTCTCTGTCAGGACTGTGGTGAGCTCTGTTCGGGATGTGGCGACTGTCTGGATTTGTTCATCGATGGCAGAGCGTTTCAGACGAATCTCTTTCGACAGAACGCAGCATGCTTCCTGCTGACGCAACCAGTCACTCATCTCCTTGGGAGAGCGAGGGTTGATTTGCAGACCGGTCCAGAGTTCCTGCCAGCGTTCTTCGCTTGCCTGTTGTCGCTGCTGCAGCTCTGCGATCTCTTCCAGTAATGTGGCTTCCCCTGCTAGATTCCGCTCGCGTTGTTGCAGTAACTGGGCCTTGGTGGCAACGCGATCGGCATCAGAACGCAGCTGGTCGGCAACCTGGTCCGCATGTTCCACGCTTTGATGGTAGGCTTTGGACAGGTGGTCCTTGCCGGGGAACTGGTCCAGGAATTCTGCCTGAGCCGCAGCATCCTCCTCATTTTTCTGCCAGGCATCCAGGACCAGCTGCCAGCCTTGCTCGCGGAGCTGGCGTTTTTCAGTCAGTTCTGCGTCAGTGGGGACGCTTTGCCCCAGTTCCAGTTGTTCCAGCCGGGTTTCAATGGACTCCTGATCCTGGCGCTGCTGCTGTAAATTCTGCTGGAGCGATCCCAGCTGACGTTCCTGTTCCCGGAATTCCTCGGCAAATTGATCAACGGTGGTCGAGGAAGGGACCGCCAGCAGTTCAATTTCAGCAAACGCTCCCTTCCAGAGGGGAAGTTGCTGTAACCGGACTTCCGCTTCTTGTTCGAGTTCCCGCAGTTCGCTTTGCGATGTCTGCAGGAGCTTCTCCAGATCCCCCTGCTGCTGGATCAATTTGAGTTTCTGCTGCAGCAGTCGGTAATCGGGTAAATCCTGAAGTGACTGGAGTTTTTCAACGATCTGCGACCGTTCAAGGTTGATGCGTTCGCTTTCCCTCAGGGTAGATCGCTCCCGTTCGACTACCCCCTCTTTCTGCGTGCCCAGAGTCTGGATGAGAATGGTCTTGTCCGAAGTCAACCTCAGGCTTTCAATCTCCGACAATTCAGGAGGACGCCCCAGTTTCTGCAGCAGTTCATGCACATCATTCTCTGCTAAGTTTCGTGCCGTGGTCAGGCGAGGTAAATCCGCTTTGGCTTTCAGGTAACTGCCCAGTTCGTTGCGGGCCGTTTCGATCGCCGTTGCTTCCTGGATGATTTGTTCTGGGACCACGGTCAGCTTCAATTTTGCCAGAATCTGCTGGTGACGTTCTGCGAGATTCGCTTGCTGCTGCCGCGCTGTTTCGAAATCGATGATGGTTTGACGGTACGTTTCGGAAAATACCTGATCCAGCAGGGGGACCTGCCGGACGGCTTCCCATTCCGCTTGCGCCTGTTTCCAGCGTCCCACGATAGGGATCGTATTCCTGATCCGGGAGAGGCGATTGAATTCACTCTGTTTCTCGCGTATAGCCTGATCACACCGTCCCTGCTGTGCTCTGGCTGTCTGGAGGGCTTCGTCATGTTTCTTCCATGATTCCAGTGGTACCTGGGATTCTTTGACGGAATTCTGCAAATCCCGAAGTTGATTGGCACTTTCAGCGATGTAGCCGCTGCGGCCCGTGGGTTTGAGTAACTGTTCGGTCTCCTGGGTGAGCGTGGACTGCACATCCTGAAGATTGGCAACTCCAGCCCCCGCGGCGAACAGCAGTTTCCCGATTTCTCCCTCGCCTGCGAGGATCTGGGCTCCCCCTTGGCGTAATCGTGCGTGATCGATACCGAACATCAACTCAAACAGCGTGCGGTCGATGTTTCCGAGGAATGCCTGGAGCAGGGATTCATCAACCGGATTCTGATCGTCTTCACACCGTAGAGTCTTCTGATTACCTTTGCGGCGGATGATCTGCAGTCGTTGACCTTCGCTGCCCTCCAGTTCGGCTCCAATCCGTAATTTGCTGTATTGATGGATGAAGTTATCATTGGAGCGGCCGGGGATTTCAAATAAGAAATCCGTGATGGCACGCAGGGTCGAACTCTTGCCTGCTTCGTTGGGACCATAAATCAGATGCAGTCCCTGGGCTGGTTGGGACAGGTCCAGGCATTGATCTGTGAACGGGCCAAAGGCACGCAGATCCAGTTTCAGAAATTTCATTACTGGTCTCCCCTTCCTGTGAGTCGGCTCATTAACACCGATTCTGCTTCCGTGAGCAGTTCATTCAGCCATGCCTGATCGTTCAGCCGGAGTGCCGAATTCCTGACGTTGGCAGGCAGTTTCTGGTTCAGCTTACTGAAATCACAACCTAGTTCTGCCAGCAGCAACGGGTTGGCTTTGACCTGAGCGAATACCTGGTGGATTTCTCCCAGAGCATCGTCAGAGATTTCCGTGTTGCCGGATGCAGGATCAGACGTGTTGATTTTGATTTTTTCAATCCAGATCTCACCCCCACCGACATCCAGGGCACGTACGCGGATCTCGGCAATCAGCTGATGCCGCCGGGCGAGCAGTTCGTTGTGAGCAGGGCAAGCCCCCTGGAGATCGATCCGGAGTGCCAGGGTTCTGCCTTCCGCCTGGCCAAACAGGGTTTCCATCGTGGTCGAGACCCGCTCCAGTGCCTCTTCAAGGGAACGGGCACCATCAAGGTCAACGATTGCCCGTTCCCACCGTAAGATATCCAGGGCACGGAATTCCGTGCGAAGACGTCGCTCATCGTCCACGGTAACCAACAGGCAGCCCTTGGGGCCGGTCTCGCGGATGTGACGTCCCTGGATGTTCCCGGAAAACGCAATTAAAGGATCTTCGCACAGGATTTCCCGTTTATGGATATGTCCCAGTGCCCAGTAGTCATAGTTGTGTATCTTGAGGTCTTCCAGGGTACAGGGGGCATATCGTTCATGACCTTCACTCCCGGTGGCGCAGGTGTGCAACACTCCGATATTGAAACAGCCGGAGTGGGCTGCCGGGTAGTTCTGTGCGAGGTTATCGTAAACCGCTGCGGTCGCAAAACTCTGACCGTGGATGGCGACATCCAGTTCCGGGATCAGTTTTGTCTCTGCCTGGGTGGGAGAAAAAAAGGTGACGTTTTCCGGCAACTGCAGGCTGCGGGTGATCCGGTTGGCGGCATCATGATTCCCGGAGATCAGGTAGAGGGGAATCCCGGCATCACGGAGCCGCTGTGCCTGACGTATGAAAAACAGGCCTGTGTTAAAATCCCGCCAGTCTCCATCGTAAAGGTCCCCCGCAATCAGGACGAAGGCGACGCTTTCGTCAATGGCCAAATCTACAAGATTGACGAGCGCCTCACGAGGGGCGGTGCGGATGATCTCGACAGGAGCTCCCTCGTATTGTTCCAGTCCTTTGAGTGGACTGTCGAGGTGGATGTCGGCGGCGTGGATAAATCGAAACATTTGGTTGTACTTTCTTGGGGTTTACTCAGTCGGTCGCTGGTATTTCACGCTGCCTTCGGCCCAGTTCACATCAAATACGCCGCTACACTCACAGCAGGCAAAGCTATCTTCCCCCATTGGATCGTTGACGGGGACGGTCAATAGTACGCGGCAGTAGGGGCATTCGAGCTCTGTTTCTCCGGTCAGTGATCCCGGAAAGCAGAGTTCGAAGTTGATCAGGTCATCGGGGTCGAACATGTTTTTGTCTATTCTGATAATTTACTCAGATCAGGATCTGAACAAGGTTGTTCTCTGAGATCTCAAACTACTCAACCTCAACAGGGAATACAATCAATACCCCTGACGTAGGTCGCCTCAAGGAAGGCCGGAGAGCGCCTCTTGTGAAAAGGCTGTATTAAATTCAAGATTCTGTGTAACTCTGGTTCCAGATGCACTTCTGATGCCAGAATGATAAAAATGGATTCCGAGAGTCTCTTTGTTATCAGTCAGACACGGCCAGATGTTTTCTCGGTTGGATTGAAGTGAGTTGGTTTGCGATTTTTGTACACTCTCTGTACAATCAAATTTGTGATTCCACAAATGCATCAGTGACGGACAGCAAAGATATGGCAGCAAAGAGACGTATCCTGGTTCAATGGATCGGCCACAGTGACTTCAGAGCACTGGCGACCGCCGCGTCTCCTGCACGGCAGAAAATAATACAGGATCAGCTCAAGGGAGCACCTGCTGAGCCCGGTGATTTGGGCCCTACGAAAACGCTCATCCAGGCACAGGGCTTTGATGAAATCCGGCTGCTGAGTACCTATGACCGGCAGTGGAACAAATGGTATCAGCAGTGGCTGGGCACCTCTGTCAACTGGATCCCCGTCGAACTGCATCAACCGACCGATTATGCCAGAATATTTGAGATCGTCGACCGGGAACTGGCAGAGATCAAACAGTCCAGGGACTGGTCGGAGACCGAGCTTTGTCTGCACTTGAGTCCAGGGACGCCGGCCATGTCCGCGGTGTTACTTCTGCTGGGGAAAACCCGCTATCCTGCCACATTCTATGAAACAGCGCGTGACGGGCGTGTCTGGGCGACTGATATCCCCTTTGATCTGATTGATGTACTTCCCGAAGTGCTTCGCAATCCGGACGCGCATCTGCAGCACCTGGCTTCCCGGGCTCCCGCAGAGATCGAAGGTTTTGAAGATATTGCCGGTGACAGCCGGGCGATCCGGGAAGCAGTGGGACGCGCCCAACGTGCTGCAATCCGCAATGTTTCAGTTCTCCTGGTAGGAGAAAGCGGAACCGGTAAAGAGATGTTCGCCCAGGCGATTCACAAGGCAAGTCAGCGTCGCCATCAGGAACTTAAAACTGTCAATTGTGCGGCACTTTCCAAGAGTCTGCTCGAATCCGAACTGTTCGGTCATTGCAAAGGGGCCTTTACAGGGGCGGAACAGGCCAGGGCAGGTTTGTTCGAGGCTGCTGATGGAGGAACGCTGTTCCTGGATGAAATCGGGGAGTGTGATCTGGAAACACAGGCCAAACTGCTGCGGGTACTGCAACCTGTCACGGGAAAAGGGGCTTCTGTGCGGCGGGTCTGCCGCCTGGGAGAGAATGATGAACGCACCGTGGACGTCCGGATCATAGCTGCCACTAACAAAGACCTGTTTTCGGCGATGGAAGCCGGCGAATTTCGGGAAGACCTTTATTTTCGCCTGGCCGCAATCTCCATTAACTTACCCCCGCTGCGGGACCGAAAGTCTGATATTCCCAAAATCGCAGAGCGATTACTGGGCATGCTTAATCGGCAGTTCGCCGCGGAAGAACCGGGGTATCAACACAAATCCCTTTCTGGTTCCGCAATTTCATTTGTGAAATCCCAGCCCTGGCCGGGGAATGTGCGGCAGCTATATAACGCCCTGATGCAGGCCGCGATTCTGTCCGAGGGAACAGAGATTGGAAAAAAGGAACTGGCTGCTTCCATAGCTGATTTTCCTGGGACTAAAAATGGCCGGAACTCGATCTTGGATCGTCCGCTGGGAGACGGCTTTGACCTGGAGGAACATCTGAATGAAATCCATTGTAGGTACTTACAACGTGCTATGGATGAGGCGCATGGAGTAAAGGCAAAAGCAGCCCGCCTGCTGGGAATGGGTAGTTATCAGACACTCGATGCGCAGCTCAAGCGGCTGGGGGTATCACAAAAAACAGCGAATGAAAGCAGGGCCAAATCAGAGTGAGATGATTCTTGGCATGCTTCTTGCTTTTGATATTCAGCATGCAACAGAAATTTAATACTTGCGAAGCTTCTTCCAGGTTTTCTGATCAGTCAGCGTTATTAAGTGAAATCTTCTTTGCAACAGAGGAAAGCATCTTGGCGAGCCAAATTCAGAATATTCTAGACCATATAATAGAGCGGTCTGGCCTCGATCCTGTAGATAAGCATCCATTGTACGCTTATAAAGTGACTCAAGAGGAGCTTTTAATGCTGCAGGCAGCGTTAAAAGACGCATTGCAGGTTAATCCAGAGTTAAGAAAAAAGGAGCAACAGGCTGCCTTCTGTCTGTTTGGGGCAGAGTGGTTTCGTCGGAATCACGATCAGGGGCCATGGAGCTGGGATATTATTCTAGATGATGGCCTTGGTCTCAAAGGTTCAACAAAAAAATCATTTCGAAACAATAGTGTGCGTCATACAACTGCGGCAGGGCTCAATTGGTGGAAAGTGCCTCTTGTCGAAACCGAGATTGCTACGCAATATCTCGTAACCCTGGCATGTCAAGGGGGGTTGCCGCTGAAGACATTACGAAACCATGTCGCTCCTTTGAGACGATTTCTGAAAAAGATGTTACAACATCACGAGCGCTATCCGCAGGAGCCTATCAACGGTGTGTTTGAGGAGTACGCATTTTTGCTGCCCAAGACTCTGAACAATAGCGGTGTTCAGACATTAACCTGTCGTATTGTTGATTGTGTAGCAAACCTGAGACGGAGTTCGAAGGCAGTCGAAGAGAATGGGCAGGGGCGACAGGAATATCTTGATCAAAATCTATCCGGTTGGCGTGATTCAATCCCGTTACGAATTGACGATTCAGATGCGATGGACCTGATTTTAGGGCTGCTGGATCAGGAAGTAGCCCGTGCATTGCCATCTGAAGGATTCTCTGTAACCACTTTCCTGACTATGCAAGATCAATCAATACTGATTTCTCGTGACTTGAACTATGAATCAGTGATCAATGAAGAGGACCTCTGGCGATGGCTTGAATTGTCTTCAGCTAAAGAACTTCAGCCTAGAATGACCCTGTATTTACAGAGTGATACACAGCAAGTGAGAGTGGGGACTATCGCTAAACGTTCTATTGATGATTCTTATGTCATTACCAGTATCTCATCTACTCCACTGACCGGAAGTGATGCTGACGGGACGATTCGACTGGTGGTGACTGCTGGCAACCGTCAAGTTTCATCTATTGTCGTACCTGGTGGTGAAGCACTTCCTGAATCGCCATGGGTGTTTTCTGATGCGGATCCAGCTGAACTGATCGGAGTTGGCTCAGTAAAGACGCGATATTCGACTGTGCTTGTAGCGATTCCTCCAGGAGTCACATGGGTCGGTTCGCCTGAAATGGAAGTTCTGATTGACTCGAATTCGGATGATAATCGGATCGTTATGAGATTGAGTGGAGAGTTGTGTCTGTGTCAGGATGGGAATGATGTTCGGATTTGTTCAAGGGCAGAAGAAGAGGCGACATCTATTTTTAAATTGAGGGGGCGTGGTGGAACGTTGGGGCCGAACGGATCAAGCTTTTGGTATGGAATACCTGAGATTATAGAGTATCCGGTCAATAGCTCGGGAACTGTCTCGGATGTTCCCCAACACATGATCGAATGGAAAGGGACAGGTAATACCTGGCAGAATCTTTCCTCGAATTGCGTCGGAGATGTCTCTTTGCGGGCAGTGCGGAATCATGAAACGATTTTTCAGACCCGTTTAACGCTTCTACCTGATGGCTTCAGTTATCGAATCCGTCCAAGGCGTAATAACAAAGGGACAATTGAATTAAAAAATCTTGGCATGGCTGCTGTGTTTCCAGGTGAGATTTCAGGTGTAGAAACGCAAGTCGAGAGTCAGAAGTCAGTCACCCAACTGCATGTTACGTTATGCTCAGGGAGCGATCGGCCAGTAACAATTCCGATCTCGATTCATTTTCATAACGGCGTGCGGTCATATTTACAGGCGACATGTCCAACAGATGGCATATATATCGTTAACGCTGCTGGTTTGGCCATTTCAAAAAACCTTCCGATTCCCATGGATCAGCTCGATGGTCTATTTTTACGCATCCTCACTCCTAAGAGTCAGGATTTAATCCTCATAGAACGATCCCGACATCGCTTCTTAGGTAAACCTACAGAGTTCAGAAATACTGGCACGCAAGAGTTTGCACTCTCATCGGTACAGGAAATCATTCAGGGGATCCTAGCACAATCAGATGATCCAGATGGAAGCGTTGAGATACGGCTTGAACGTCCACCATCCTCAATCGACCTGTTTTCTTTTAAAGTTGCGCGTTATCCAGGCTGGCTCGAGAAAGAGCCAAATGATTACTCAGAAACAGGGACTCAACCAGATTGCACAGAGGTTTTTGTGAGTGAACAGACATTGCAAGATCTTCGGATTTCTGGAGAAGATATTCGGATTGATGTCTCACCACTGGGGCAACCTGATGCGGTCATAGAAACAGCTGCCGTTCAAAGAATTGGAGAGGCGAAGTGGAAGTTATCTCATGAAATGCTGGGGACGGGGATTTATCTGGTGGTAGCCTGGATCAATGAATTTCGTTGTCTCAGACCACTCAGAGTTTCGGTAAATCTTAATTTAATTGATCCGATACGAGTGGAAGATGCAGAACCTTCGGATCAGTTTGACACGGCATTAAACACATTAAGTCACGATGTTCGCAGATTTGAGTGGGAAGCCTTCGTAAACAGAATTGCTTGTGACTCAGGTCATCCTGGTTGGGCACGGATTGATTCACTGATAAAATCAAATCAACGTCTCCCTCTTACTACATATGAGGCTATTTCGAGTCTTATCAGGAACTCTGATGCGACAGCCATGCTGGCGATCCGAATGCATCGACTTTCCTGGCTATGGCAGCGACTTGAAGAATTACCGTTTCTCTGGGCAACAGTGCCAGTTCGATCATGGGTGACTGCACTGAGGTGTCATGTCGAACTACTGCTTCAGCAGCTAGATTCACTTGAAGCAGATATGTCTAGCCAGATTATCGAAAGTAAAATAGAGGGCTTTTCTCAGGATCTTGCTCTGCGCTGGGGTGGGGGTGTCTGTATCAATTCATGTTTGCATATATCAGGTTTCAAAATCCCTCCGCAAAATATAAATATAAAGGACTTGATGGTGAATGAACAAGACTCGTTGCTGGAGCGACTGCAGCAGGAACGTAGTCGACTTATTGCTGACCATGATTTATATGATACGCGAACTGTTTGGCCACAAGTGGACTTGCGGATTCCAGAGCGAGTCAGGGGGGTTATTTCAGATATAGAAATTAGTGATGGACATTCTAATCAATGGGAAGTCCTGAATGCGCCTGCCATCGCTGCAGCATATTCAGTTCATGATTTTCCGTTACCCCCACTCATCATCATGAAACTGAAAGAGCTTCGCAGTGTTGATCCAGTCTGGTTTGATCGGGCGAATGTGATCGCGATGCAGATTCTAGCGGGGCGTCGACTTACACAAAATCACAGATGTTTTGTAATGGAAGAAAAGGTAGAGGTATGAGTGACAGTTATTTTTTATCCCTAATGACGAGACTCAGAGAGCAGACGGCTCGTGCCACGATCAGTGATAAAAATCCATCAAATGATGCCTTACGGCAGTTCCTGTTAAGAAACTTTGAGGCACTGCCTGGTAAAGATGCGAGTTTGCTGAGTCAACCTGTATTCGAATCACTTTTCGAATATGAAAAAAACGCGGATATACTCAGTGATATCGATTTCCTTCATCCGACGTTGATTAATTTGCTTGATGCCCCACCGAAAGATCACGCCGAACGCCGCTTCCCGAGGACGGAACGGCCTTATAAACATCAGATTGCAGCATGGCAGGCATTGAAAGAGAATCCCGCACGCTCTGTGATTGTAAGTACCGGTACGGCCAGTGGTAAAACAGAATGTTTTCTGATACCGATCCTGGATGACCTGGTGAGAGAATGGGAAGCCACTCGCAAGAAACAGCTGGTGGGGGTTCGTGCATTATTTCTCTATCCTCTGAATGCTCTTATTAATTCCCAGCAGGAACGACTCTCTGCCTGGACAGCTGGTCTCAAAGGCGGGGTAAGGTATTGTCTGTACAACGGTGCGACGCCGACTTCCTGTAATTCCGCCGATCAAAGCGCGCGACCGGAGCAGGTTCTTTCAAGAAAGAACCTGTGGGATTCACCACCACCAATTCTGGTGACGAATGCGACCATGCTGGAGTATATGTTGGTTAGAAGTCAGGATCGTCCCATCATTGACAAGTCGGAGGGCAAACTCCGCTGGATTGTTCTCGATGAAGCTCATACTTATCTGGGATCAAATGCTGCTGAAATTTCATTATTATTACGGCGAGTGATGAATGCGTTTAATACGGATCCGCAAAATGTACGGTTTGTAGCTACGTCGGCAACGATTGGAGGATCTGGCAATGAAAAGGCAAAAAATCAGTTACAGAAATATCTAGCAGACCTCGCAGGTATTGATGTTTCCCAAGTGAATGTGATAGGGGGGCGTCGAATTACTCCGACTCTGGAAGTACCAGAAGCAAAGCTTCCCCTGCCTACCATGGAAGAGTTGAAGTCCTTGGATAATTATGAAGCCCGATGGTCAAGATTAGCGGCATCAGCAGAAGTTCGGG
Source organism: Gimesia maris (assembly GCF_008298035.1). Taxonomy (NCBI): domain Bacteria; kingdom Pseudomonadati; phylum Planctomycetota; class Planctomycetia; order Planctomycetales; family Planctomycetaceae; genus Gimesia; species Gimesia maris. Next base: position 4,139,619 of record NZ_CP042910.1, on the reverse strand, counting down.
GATTACGGAATACCCTCGGTAAAAAAGCACTAACACTCCCGCAGGTATCGGCTGAACTCAATATTGAGAATGATCCTGACTTTACTTTGCAGATACTTGATGCCTGTTCTGAATCTCCTGCAAAAAAGAATTCTTCTTCGACGCTTTTGCCGCTTCGTGGTCATTATTTTCTGCGGACGACACCGGGAGTCTGGGCCTGTTGTAATCCGGAATGTGAAGGTCGGAGTGATGAACTCGCTGATGACTCCTGGCCTTTTGGGGCAGTTTATTTCGATCATCGCAAAGTATGTCAGCACTGCAATTCGCTGGTATTTGATGTCTTATTATGCAATGACTGTGGAGAAGTGTACCTGGGGGCTCATGAGGGAGACGAAAACCAGTTGTTCGCAAATCCATGGAACGATGAAACCGAGTCGGATGATTTCGAAATCGAATTAAATGATGAACCATCCCTCGAAGATGAAGCTCAAGAACTAGATGCAGTATCGGTTTCACCTGCGGGATCAACAGCCAAACAACTGTTATGTAGTAGAGCTCCAAACGATCTGATGACCGGTCCAGTGCCCTATGACACTCAAACCGGGAAGCTAGCTGACGATGATGCCCGGACGGCCAGTTTTCTATTTGCATTGCCAGAGCCCGATACTGGTAGCCTTCGTTGTGTGGCATGTGGGGGAAGGGATAGCGATCGCTGGCAGCAGTTCAGTACCATTCGACTGGGAGGCCCATTTTATCTCGGTGTATCAATACCGATTTTGTTGTCACATGCACCAGTCCATCAGGATCAGACAAAAAAGAAGCCCTTCGAGGGCAGGCAAATGATTTCATTCACAGATTCTCGACAGGGGACTGCAAGGTTTGCAGTCCGGATGCAACGGGAGTCGGAAATCAATTATGTTCGGAGCTTTATTTATCACAAATTGTGGTCACTGGCTAAATCGGTTGATTCTGCTGAGCTTATCAGGCTTGAAGGAACTGTTGCCAGTCTTGAGAAGGTAGCAAGCACGAGTCCAGAACTGCAGCAACTTTATCAGGAGAAACTCCAGAAGTTGAACCAGTTAAAGTCTCAACAGGATACTCCCCAAGCAACTATCGCCTGGTCTGATCTTTCCAGTGCATTGGCTAAAGAACCTGCAGTTGAATTCTTTATACGGGAATCAACAAGGCAGCGTTATCTGAGTGCGATTCATGAACCGAACGAACTGGCAGAGATGTTTCTATTTCGCGAATTTTTATCCAGGCCACGTCGTAAGAATTCCTTAGAAACTTTGGGGCTGGCCAGTATTTGGTTCCCTGCGATTGAAGCATGTGATCCACCAGAAGAATGGCTCTCACGGAGACGCGGAAAATCCGAATGGTGTGTATTTCTGAAACTGTGCGTGGACTATCTGGTTCGGACTAATTACTGTTCGGAGATTCGCCGTGACTACCTGCGCTGGATTGGTGTGCGTTTCAGGCAACGTGAGTTGGTACCACCAGATCAGGATATTATCTCCAGATTACAGGTGAGGTGGCCGAGTGTGCGACGTAACAGGGGGCGTGCCTCTCGGATTATGATGCTGCTTCAGCTGGTACTCGGACTTAATCTCGAAAATGATCATGATAAAACTTTGATTGATGTTATTTTGCGCGCAGCCTGGCGGCAGCTGACGATGTCTGATATTTTCAATCAAACCACCGAAGGGTACCAGCTAAACTTTAACAAGAGCGAAATTCGGATCGCTACCTCTGGGTATCTGTGTCCGGTAACAAGACGGTTCCTGGATGCATGCATCGGAGGAATCTCTCCCTACCATGATCGTCGGTCACTTGCTACATTCGGTCTGGCTGCTGAAGTCGTAATGCCAACCCTACCATTTCCATTTTCGCGTAAAGATGGCCATACCGTCTCACCAGATGAGGTGTCTGACTGGCTGGCAACAGATTCGGTTACTCAGGCAGCAAGAAACGCGGGTGTCTGGTCTCAGTTCAATGATCGAATTGTATTTCTCTCTCCTTACTTTGAGACTGCCGAGCATTCTGGACAACTTTCAAAATCACGTCTGCAGTTTCTGGAAAAACGATTTAGGAAGGGAATGACTAATTTACTGAGCTGCTCGACCACCATGGAAATGGGCATCGACATTGGCGGCTTAACTTCTGTTGCTATGAATAACGCGCCTCCAGGACCGGCAAACTGGTTGCAACGGGCCGGTCGGGCGGGACGTCGAGGGATCACCAGAGCATCGACGCTGACATTATGTCGAGAATTGCCACATGGTCAGGCTGTTTTTCGAAATCCTCTGTGGCCTTTTACAACTCCTATCCATGTTCCGACTGTGTCCTTGAATAGTGACAGGATTGTCCAAAGGCATATTAATGCGTTATTACTGGGCAGTTTTATTGCTGCCGAGTCAGATAACGCCACAAAGCTGGAGTGTAAATGGTTCTTTCTACCTGAGCAAGAGCTTCCTTCTCGTTGTCACAGGTTTGCATCGTGGCTGGAGGAAACCGCTGAATCATGCGAGCAGATCGTGAGGGGGATCGAAAGGCTGCAGGCGCGAACCTTACTACAATCAGACTCTGTACGACGCATTCTCGATCATTCCAGTAGAATGATTCAAGAGATTTCCACACGCTGGTCACAGCAACGCGAATCACTTTGGGAACAACTGGAGATTGTGGGAGGTGCGCCGGAGCAGAACGAGCAAATTGGATCGGAGCAGGCAGCCGTTCTGCGTCAGTTGCGACGGCATGAAGAAGAATATCTGTTGCGTGAATTAGTCGGTGGCGGCTTTTTGCCATCACATGGTTTTCCCCTACATGTTTTACCATTTGTTAATACCAGTGTTGAATCTATAGAATCAGAAAGACAATCACATCTTAATGCTGATTCACAGGGGCGGGAAGATAATCAATTTCAGTACAGGAGCTATCCTTCAAGGGAATTGGATGTGGCAATCAGGGAATACGCTCCCGGCAATCGAGTCGTGATTGATGGACTTTCCTACCAGTCAGCTGGGCTGACATTAAACTGGCAGATTCCGCCAAATGATTCTGCTGTGAAAGAAATTCAGGCACTTCGCTGGGTGTGGTGGTGTCAGTCATGTGGTTCTTTTGCGACTTCAACTCAACGACAGGAGACATGCCATTGCGGTTCCAATGAAATCGTGAATAAAAAGTACATCCAGCCTTCAGGGTTTGCTGTCGATATTCGTCGGGGACCGAATTCAGAAGATGAAGTTCGAACATTTGTTCCTCCCACTGATCCGCGTGTGACATGTGAAAGCCCCTGGGTTTCCCTTTCTAACCCGGAGACAGGACAAATTCGCTACTCTTCAGATGGCAGAGTATTTCACCATAGTAAAGGGGCAACAGAATATGGCTATGCAGTCTGTCTGGAGTGTGGAAGAGCAGCATCAGAAACAGGTGACGCAGGAGAAGGTGCTGCGATACCGTTTGATGTCTCCGGGAACCATGAACGCTTAAGAACAGGACGGAAAAATGAAAATACGCATATCTGTAGTGGGAGCGATCGTGCGTTTGCGATTCAACGAAATCTTTGGCTCGGTGGTGAAGATCTAACTGATGTTGTGCAAATTCGATTACAGCATCCCCATAGAGAACGCAGACTGATGACAACGAGCGTTGCGACTTCGCTGGCTATCGCTTTAAGGACCAGTCTGGCTGAACATCTGGGGGTAGAGTCTCGGGAAATTGGTTGGGCAGTCCAAAGTTCGATTGAAGACGGAGTCAATTATCGTGATGTGTTTCTGTATGATGCAGCTGCAGGGGGGGCAGGGTATGTTGCTGCGATACCGCACTCCTTTGAGGGACTTCTTAATCGAGTCAGAGAGAATCTGAATTCTTGTGACTGCGATTCAGCGTGTCATTTTTGCTTACTGGATTTCGATACACAACGTAGCGCGGATGAGCTCGACCGAAATGCATTGCTGAGCTGGCTGGATGATGATTTGATGAATGCTATCAAAGTCCCTGACTCTTATCAGTGCTTTGGCACTGCTACCCGATACGAATCAGGATGTATTGTTGAAGGGATCATGGCAGAGTCTAAAAGACCTGGTCTGAGCCAGATTTGTGTATATCTGAATGGTCAGCATGATGCATGGGATTTGTCAGATTGGAGTCTGTATCGTCATTTGGCGAAGCTTTCATTATCTAAGCAGGGGGCTCATATTTCAATTATTGTTCCAAGTTCTATTTGCAATCAGTTACCTTGGTCGACACTTCACGCTTTAACTCGAATCGCAGAAACAAATGAAATTGAGCTCATAGAAATGCCAGATTCTATGTGTCGGGTTGAGAACGGGTACAGAGCGGCAGAAGTCTGTTCTGCAGGTCGCTATGTCGAATGGGCCGTATTTGAACCAAGCGTGTTGGAGGCTGGGAACCGGTGGGGCATCGGCCATCCAAAATCACCCTCAGTCCGGGAATCACATAATCGGGAATCGCATAATACAGTCCTCAAAAATGACTCGCAATTTCAGGAAGGGAGAAAACTGTCTCTTAGTCTGATCGAATCACAGAAACCCAATCAATGTCAAATATATAAAGCTGGTGGAGAACTCAACGGTGAGGTTGAAAATCTCGGTGTTGCTTTTTGGGGACAGATCCAAAAGGTTGCTCCCTGGATAACTGAGGCAATGAATGATGGCCCACCTTTAACTGTAGAGTACTCAGACCGTTATCTCGTATCTCCATTGGCTGTCAGACTACTGTACGAAGTGCTGAAGGAGCTGTTAGCTGGGAGTCATGGCAGTAGTAAGCTCTCTATTCAGACCATGAAGGTTGATAATCATCCTGTTACTGGTCGGTGTCTCCATCATAACTGGCAGAATGAACGTGCTCAGGAAAGCACTCTCAAACATGTGTTCAATCATGTTGCGAAATCTTCTGTGAGGCTATTGCGTAAGAACAAGCTGGCACATGCCAGAACAATGAGAATCAAGTGGCCGGGTGATCGACTTGCTGTGATTACTCTGGATCAGGGGATGGGCTTCGCTGAGAGTGAAAGTCAGATCCCATTCTCTTTTCATGATTCACCTGAGAAACAGGCTAACTCGATAATCAGCAGGCAGTTTAATGTTAGGCAGTATGATCACGAAGTGCCGATTTATGTGGCTGGTGTAGAGTAGGAGTGTTCCATCAAGAGTTTGGCACATTTCCTTACTGTGTATATTATTTCAAATTACAAAGTGGATATTCTTAAGTCTATATATTATTTATATTTAGGTGGTTCATGTTGTTGAATATTGAATTGTCAAATGGTAGGTTAGAGTCAGAGAAACAAGTTCTGTTCTGTACAAAAATAACTTAGCTCGATTGTTCACGATTTAAAAATATTAACTGCTTCAAATCCTTTGCTGCAAAGCAGTGTTTTGGGATTTCTATCATAAGGGAGAGGGCAGGGCATCTTACAATGAATAAGCAACTTGGCATGTTTCCTTCCGGACTTTCACATGAACAGTATGACCGCCTGGCGAGTTTGATAGATCAGGTATCTGGCTTAGCTGTGGATGAATTATTGGTTTCCGCCCGACAGCATCTAGTACTTACTCAGAAAGTGCATGCCCAAAATGCAATCGTTAATCTCCGGTTGGCAACTGCTATCGTGGAGGTGATTGAACAGGTAATTAAAGACTGGGATACCCTACCAGCCAACGTTCAAAACTGGTTATCAGGTGCATTTTGTTATTTCTTTCATAGTGATGATGATGAGCCGGATTTCAGTTCACCGATTGGTTTTGAGGACGATGCTGAAGTTCTGAATGCCTGTCTTCGATTCGCCAGACTTGACGACCTTTGCCTAAATGTGGATGACTATGACGATGCCTAATATGGGAGCTCCCACACCGGGCATGCGCGTTCTATGTCGAGATGCAGAATGGCTTGTCACCCGAGTGGATCCCTCTGACCACAATCACCAGAACTATGCAGTTCACTGCGTGGGTGCGGATGATCTTGTTCGTGGTCATGAGGCTATCTTTTTAACACAACTCGACACCATTGAGCCGGTTGATCCTCGGAATACACAATTGGTTCAGGATCAGTCCAGCGGTTATCGGATGGCGAAACTTTTTCTGGAAGCTCAGCTCCGACAGATGCCCGCGACAGGCGTTGAGCCGGATTTGGAAGGCATGGGCGTCTTTAAGCCGATGAAGTTCCAGATCCAGACGGTTGAATGGGCTCTACGTCAACTTCGACCGCGACTGTTACTCGCTGATGCCGTCGGGCTTGGCAAGACGATTCAGGTCGGGATGGTCCTTTCCGAGTTGATGCGACGTGGTCGGGCGAATCGCGTTTTGGTTCTCGCCAAGAAGTCGATGCTGACTCAGTTTCAGTCCGAGCTCTGGAATCGCTTCGGATTTCCACTGGTGCGACTCGACTCTGCCGGTATCGCCAAACTGCGGCTGCGAATCCCAGCGAATAAGAACCCCTTTGAAGTCTACCAACGTGTCATTATCAGTATCGACACGCTGAAGAACGTGGGCAGTTATCGGCACTTCTTGGAAAACACCCGTTGGGACTGTGTTGTCATCGATGAAGCCCACAACGTCGCCGGGGCAAGCGTTCCCGAAAGACACCTTGCCTACCGACTGGCTCGATTGCTGTCACGCCGCACAGACTCGATACTGCTGACCACCGCCACTCCGCACAACGGCAAACGGGAAACATTTGGGCGGTTGATTTCGCTGCTTGACCCGTCGGCGATCCCTGACCCCGACTTCAGGTACCGGCAGCGGTAAGACCGAATGCTTCCTGTTTCCGATTCTTGATCACTGCCTGCGTGCTCGCAAAGAAGGTCAGAAGGGGATTAAGGCGATCATCCTGTATCCGATGAACGCTCTGGCCGCTGACCAAGAGAAACGCTTCGCGAAAGTCATCTGGCGAACACCCGAACTTAAGCAGGCAGGCATCCGCGTTGGTAATTACACCGGACGCTATGATCCATCGGATCCGGGTGCTTCGGCCGGGAGCGGAACGAAAGCAATGGGCGAAGCTCACGGCATCAGCAATCACGAAGCTCAACAGGAAAATCCGCCCGACATCCTGCTGACCAACTATAAGATGCTCGACTACCTGCTGCTGCGTCCACAAGACCAGCGGCTATGGAGATTCAATGATGCCGGAGTGCTCAAGTATCTGGTGCTGGACGAACTGCACACCTATGACGGAGCTCAAGGGGCCGACGTCGCGTGTTTGATCCGTAGACTGAAAGAACGACTCGACATTGCCAAGGGCGATCTGTGTGTCGTTGGAACCAGTGCCACGCTGGACGATCGTGAACCAGCCAAGGACAGCACGAACAAGAAGGCCGACGGCAGCGTCGATGCCAGGGAAACCGGCAGTGATCGACTCGCCAAGTTCGCCAGTACATTGTTTGAAGAAGAGATCAACACCGAAGCGGTGATTGGTGAAGACAGGGTCACCGTGGAAGAGATGGTCGTGCTGGATCCGGAGGATGTGACACTACCGAATCCAACTGGTTGCCAACCACTGGAAGATGAAGACGCATTGAAGTACTCCCTGCGGCAATCGGTGTTGTGGGGCGGACCGAAGTATGCCGGACCCGACATCCCCCATCATCTGTTCTCGAAAGACGATCACAAGCTGAGCGATGAGGAAAAGGCGACTCTGGAGGCGGTCGAAGAGTGGTCCGTACAACTGGGCGGCTGGCTGAAGGGTCGTATGCTGTTCAAGTATCTTCTGAACATCTTTGAAAAGTCGGAAACCGACGGCTCAGGTCCGCTCACCTGGCAAAACCTAGTCGAACTACTGGCTCGTGAAGAACTGGGCTTCAACGACTACCCGAAAACGACCGACCGCGGTTTCATCTGCGCCTCGTTCTTCGCTCTGGTTGCCCAGGCCAAAGAGGTCCGCAGCGGTCATGCATTTCCGCTGGTGCCGACTCAGGTCCAGCTGTGGATTCGCGAACTGCGCCGCCTGGGGCGACTGGTGCACGACAAACCGGTGTTCAGCTGGCTGGATGAACCGACCCAGGAATTCCCCAGCCTGCCGGTCTTTCATTGCAGCGAATGCGGAGAATCAGGCTGGGTAGGACTGGCCGATCCGAACACCGAGACTCAGATTGGCGCGAAAGGCGTCAGTGGCTTTCAGCTTGATGCCGAGCCGTCCAAAATCTACCGCGGCTGGTTCGGATTCAAGGGAATGCGGAATCCGAACATCATCGTGATCTCGCCGGACAGGGAAGGACTCAGTGACGCCCCTCAACCAGAAGGAGAGGAAACGCCAGCTGAAAACCTGTCCCAACAAGAGTTCGGTTTCAAACAGTGGTACATGTGCCCCAAAAGCCTTGTGCTGAGACTGGAGGATGGTCCTTGCCCGCTGACAAACGATCCCAAGCGTTTCAAGGTCAAAGTCAATCACGAGACGCGGCAAGATAATAAGCAAGTCACCGTCGGTGATCAGGGATGCCCCAACTGCCAATCAAAAGATGGTGTGTTCTTCATCGGTAGCCAATCGGCGACGTTGTCCAGCGTGGCAATCGACGAGCTATTTGGTTCGGTACTGAACAATGACCCAAAACTGCTCGCGTTTACCGATAGCGTGCAGGACGCTTCGCACCGTGCCGGATTCTTTTCATCCCGGACATACCAGTTCACGTTCCGCACCGCACTTCAGCATGTTATTGATGACGCTGGCGACAGTGGGATCCGCTTGAGTGACGCGGGACCAGCTTTGTTGGATTGGTGGTCACAGCAGCGTCCTGGTTGGCGAGGAAGCATTCGCGAGGCGATGGCTTCGCTGTTACCGCCGGATTTGCATGAGTATTCCGATTTCGTCAACTATCGAGACAACGCATCGGCATCCGATCCACCCAAGCGTTTGCGAGATGAGATTGATCTTCGGCTGACCTGGGAAGTGACCAGTGAATTCGGCCTGATGCAGACTCACGGTCGCACAATGGAGCCTGCCGGTAGTTCCTGTATCGCCTGGGATGATCAGCGGATCGAATCGACTTTGAAGAACCTTCGGGAACGAATTCCCGGAATTGATCCAGCACTGGCGGATCTGTCGGACAAGGCGATCAAGCTCTGGATCTACGGCTTCCTGCATCGGGCTCGCATTCGCGGTGCTATTGCACATCCGTTTCTGGACAGCTTCGCCAAGAACAACTTCTGGGGAAAATACCCGTTCGGACGCACTCTACCAGGACGAGAAACCTACCCCGGGGACGGACATTACAAGCCGCACCTGATGGTGACGCAATCTCAGCGGACTCACGATTTCGTTCTCGCACCCACCAAAAAGGGCGGTCGACCGCCCTGGCAACTGGTTTGGGCAAGACGTTCGCTTGGAAAGCCGAACGCAGACGAAACCAGCCTGTTGGATCTGATCGCGGCTTTGCTGACGTGCGGTACACAGGCCGGGTTGTTCACACGGATGCATCAGGATGGAACCAAGAACTTCTACGCTGTCTCGGCCCACGCCGCGATCCTGACTTCGGACCGGGTCAATCTAATTTGCAGCGAGAGCGGGAAGGCCGTGATTCGTCCTGCCGCTGAAGCCGAGTACTGGAAAGACGCGCCAAGCTGGGAGTATTACTCACAGAAAGGTCGTTACGCGGAGGGAGATTACTCACCTCGGCAGGAATACTATCAGGATCGTTACCGGAAAGGGGCACTCCGGCGTGTCGTTGCCAGCGAACATACCGGTTTGTTGGCCACCGAGGATCGTGAAAAGCTCGAGCTTGATTTTTCGAGGACCAAACACACCGACGATCCCAATGTCCTGACCTGCACCAGCACGTTGGAAATGGGGATCGACATCGGTGACTTGTCGAGCACGATGCTGTGCTCGATCCCCCCGAGCACAGCCAGCTATCTGCAACGCATTGGGCGGGCTGGCCGGTCAACGGGAACAGCACTGATTGTTTCGGTGGTCAATCAACGTCCCCACGACTTGTTCTTCTATGGTCGCCCGTCGGAGATGCTGCGAGGCAAAGTGGATCCTCCCGGTTGCTGGCTGGATGCGTCCGCGGTGCTGGTTCGCCAATATCTTGCGTACGGGTTCGATTCCGCCACCAAAATCGGCGAACTGACTGAGTTGCCGAAGTCGGGTAAGCAGTTGGTCGAGGACATGGCAAAGCCTGAGGGCAACATCCCAAGGATGCTGCGGTGGATTACGAAGAACGAGGCCGACCTCCGCGGCCTGTTCCTGAAACGTTTTCACAACGACGTGCAATCCGATACTCGCGAGCGATTTGTCACCGAAACATCGTCCGATCTGTTGTTGCAACGAATGCACCTGGCGACCGGTGAATTCGAGCGAATGACTCGCGATCTGGAGAACGCCCGCAAAAGACTTCGTGATCAGCTCGCCAAGCTGGACGAGGAAGAGAAGGAAGCACGTCTGGAGATCGAGCAGGAACTACGGATCCTGCAGGGGCGATTGATGAGCCTGAGCAGAACCACGGCGCTTGAGATCCTGACCGATAACGGCCTGCTTCCCAACTATGCGTTTCCGGAACGTGGCGTCCGCTTCTACGGTGCGATCTACAACAAACATCGCAAGTCCGATCAGGAGCACAAACCGATCGAGGTCACTCGGCCAGCAGGTGTGGCCTTGAAAGAACTGGCACCGGCCAATCACTTCTACACGCATAGCCGCGTTTTCGACATTCAACAGATTGCGATCGGTAACCCACAGGATCCGCTGATCTTCACCTGGGCCATTTGCGGTGCCTGTGGTCATATGCGGCCCAAGGATGATTTGGACAAACCCGAAGCCCAACCTGCCTGCCCACAGTGCGGACATGACGGTGATTCAGACAGTCAACTGGATCAGGGCCAGCACCGGAAGTTCATCGAGTTTTCTCGCTCGCAAGCTTTGTCGTATATGGAGCATTACGACAGTCTGTCTGGCGACCGCAGCGATGAGCGGAATCGCGAGTATTACCAAACCATTCGCAGCTTTGACCTGACTCAGGACACACCGGCTGGTGCCGTTGGTGATGATGGATTGCCTTTCGGTATTGAGTACCGTTCATCGGTGATCATGCGAGAAGTCAACGTCGGATATCAGGGCGAACAGGGAATCGTTCCGTTTGGCGTCGATCAAGAAGCTCCTGAGGACGGTTTCCGCGTTTGCCGAGACTGCGGCATTGTCGTTACGCCGGGAACATCACTGGACGATATTCGGCATCGTCGTAGTTGTTCACGCCGACGGGCGAATGACAAACGTCGACAGGAAGGACGAAACGAACTTCCGTATAACTGGGAACCAGTCTACCTGTACCGTGAACTGAAATCGGAAGCGATCCGCCTGTTGCTCCCGATCGCGGACGATGATGACATCGACACGCTGACTGCTTGTGTTCACCTGGGACTGCGGCTGCGATTTGAAGGGAACCCGGCACACCTGAATGTGTCTCCGCAGATCATGCCGGACCCGGCTACCGGAATGAAACGGTATTACGTCATGCTGCTGGACGGCGTTCCAGGAGGAACGGGTTACCTGAAGACGCTCTATCAGGAGAAGGACGGCCAAAACCGCGATGGCGAGGGCATCATGCAAGTGTTGCGTTTGGCGCGGAACACTTTGGAGACATGTGTCTGTCGCCAAATGCGGCAGGATCCCGATCGACAGGACACCGATGGATGCTATCGCTGCATTCGCACTTATCACCTGCAATACAAGTCCGACACGATCAGCCGCGAGCGAGGAATCACGCTGCTGAACAAGTTGATTGCCGCAGGTGAGAAACGAGTGCCGCAAAAGGCCCTCGCAGCCATCAAACCGAACTCTCTGTTTGGCAGCATGCTGGAGAAGAAGTTTGTTGACCTTTTGGAGTCATTCGTCGAACAGCAGAACGGCAATTGGGAACAAACGATTATCCGTGGCAACCAGGGCTTCCGTTTCTCGCTGCCCGGTGTCGAACGACTTTGGGAATTGGAATTGCAGCCGACGCTCGGTTCCGCCCAGGGTGTCTCCGTTCAATCACAGCCCGACTTCGTTCTGAGATCGGATGATGATCGCATCAAGCCGGTCGCGATCTTCACCGATGGCTTTCAGTACCACTGCCACCCCGTCAATCGTCTCGCGGACGACCTGAACAAGCGGCGTTCCATTCTGGAGAGTGGAAAGTATCACGTCTGGAGCGTCACTTGGGACGATCTCAATCCTGAATACGCTGATCACGTGATGGTGTGCCACACACCGGTCGCCCAGATGCTTCAGCAGTACGCGAACGCGGCAAAGGGACAGGGCAAGATCATCCCGGATGCCAGGAAGATGATTTGCAATGGGCTGGTTCAGCTCAAAGCATTCATCGCAGCACCGCATGCTCCCGGTTGGGCTCAACTGGCGACGTTTGCATCGTATTTTCCGCTGCAGATGTTGGCGGGCCAACGGACAGTCAACGCCCAGGAACTTCGTGCGGCACTGAGCACATGGCGCCCCGGTGCAGCACTTCCCAAGGTTGCAACTCAGGAAAATGGAGAATGGGTTTACAACGATAGGGCCAGCTTGAATCAGGACCTGGTGAGTTACATCACGGTCGGTGATGCCGTCAGCAACCGGCAAAACCAAGTCATCACGCTCGCGCGACTTGGCGACAGTGAAACCGAGACAACAGGTAGCGATTTCAGTGAGCGATGGAGGCGGTTCCTGGCCTGTCTGAACTTGTACCAGTTCAGTGAGAACTTCCGGTTCTGGGCTGCTTCGGAAAGCGAAACCACGGCTCCCGAAATACCGCTCGAAGCAGTGGAGGCGGTCTCGGATGACTGGCAGCCAGTCATGGAAGATATTCTTCCGAGCCTGCAGCCATATGTGCAGGAGTTGGCGGCTGCCGCTTTGCCGTTACCTGCGGCGCTACCGAAAGTAGAATACTTCAACGAGCAGATTGAAGACGACGCGTTTGCCGAGTTGGCCTGGCCGAATTGTTCACCACCAGTCGCACTTCTAGCCGGAGGCCAGGCTGATTTTGCATCGGCATGGCAAGACCAGGGCTGGAAGGTCGTGACACCGGATGATCTGCAAGCGAAAGGTATCGCACACTTGATCGATTTGATCGCCAAAGGAATCTCAGGAGCTTGACTATGGCCAAATTGATGGTCCACCGAAATATATTGAAGTCCTTTAGTAAGCTCCCGAGCAAGGTGCAGAAGCGAGTCTCCGAGCTGATCGAAGAGTTTCAGCACGACCCGCAATCACCAGCGATCGGTCTGCATCCACTTCCGGGCACGATGTTGGATCCGAAGGTCCGTGGCGTGAAGAAACTTCCCGACGGGTACCGAGCAATTGTGATTGCTCCCGAAAAGGGCGACACCTACTTGTTGGTTCACATCGATGCCCACGACAAGGCCTACGACTGGGCAAAGAATAAACGGTTTGAAGTCCATGGGATGACTGGTGTTTTTCAGGTATTCGATGCCGAGGAAGTTCAATCTGTCGTCCAGGAAGCGGTGCCGACTCAGCCAAGCATCCCTGAATACCCTCTTGCTCGCCTGTCAGATAATGATTTATTTGAGGCAGGTGTGCCCAAGCCTCTCGTACCGGCAGTAAAGTCGATCCGTAGTGACGATGGCCTGGAAGCGCTGAGTGCGTATTTACCTCCTGACTGTCGTGACGTGTTGTTTGGGCTGGCGGCTGGTATGACGCTGCAGCAGGCAATCGACGAGATGCTCGGTGTTGTTGCTGGACCGGCTGAGGTCGCTCCCGAAAGTCCCGGCGACTTCACAAAGATTCAGGAGACTCCGAACTTCGATCTGGTTCTGGTCGCAGGCGAAGAGGAACTGAAGCAGATCCTGGAAGGCACGTTGGAAGAATGGCGGATCTTCCTTCACCCCTATCAACGAAAGATCGTCAAGTGGAAGACGAAGGGGCCGATGAACATCACCGGTTCCGCGGGCACTGGGAAGACAGTCGCCCTCATGCATCGTGCTGTGTATCTGGCTCGCCAGCTTGAGGACGAGTCCGCGAGAATCCTCGTAACCACATTCACCACCAATCTCTCGGTGACCATCAAGCATCATATGCAACGTCTTGCTCCGGATGTCGCAGGACGCATCGAAGTGACCAATTTGCATGCTCTGGCTCGAACCATTTGCAATCGAGCAGGTTGGAAGGGACGAATCGCGGAGGATGAAGAACTGGCCCAGATTTGGGACGAAGTGTGGCTAAGCTATTCGGATGAACTGCCACTTTCCAAAGAGGAAATGCAGCTGGAGTATGAGCTGGTCATCGACCCCAACGGTATCGACGCCGAAGAAACCTATCTCGGCACCGTTCGATCCGGTCGACCAAGGATCAGTCGGAAGCAACGCAAGGCGGCATGGCCTGTCTTCCGGGCATTTCAACGAGGGCTCAAGAAACGAAACCTGTTGACGTTTGAGGGAGCCATTCACGAAGCCCGTTTGGCAGTCCTGCAGGGCAACTTCGCACGATACGCCCACGTACTTGTCGACGAAGTTCAGGACTTTAGCTTGGAAGCCCTTCGTCTGATTCGAGCTATCAGTCCGATTGATGAAGGAACGCCCGACCCGCTTTGCACGGTGGGTGACGGTCATCAGCGAATCTATCGCACGAAGATTCCGATGAGCCGCGCCGGGATCGATATCCGGGGGCGCTCACGACGACTGAAGATCAACTATCGCACCAGTGAGCAGATTCGCAAGTTTGCTCAAGGGATCCTGAAAGGCCTGGAGATTGACGATCTCGATGGTGGAATTGTAACAACTGTCGGCGACCACTCGGTCTTTAAAGGCCCTGAACCGATGGTCGAGAAGTGTAAAACAGAAAAGGCAGAAGCTGAGGCGATCGTCGCCTGGGTTCAAATGTTGATGGCAGATTATGGACTCGCAACGCATGAAATCTGCGTAACGCCGCGTAAGCCAAAAATCGTCACAGCACTGTCGTCAGCCGGTATTGCTACCTTCGAGCTCAAGCCTCGCGAAGAAGACCCCGGGTCAGACGAAGCCGGCATCCGTGTGGGGACCATGAAACGCATCAAAGGACTCGAATTTCGAGCTGTAGCCATGGCTTGCGCCCAGAAAGACGACCCAATGAACCAACTCGATCAAGCAGAAATCCGCCACCGCTGCGAACGATATGTCGCGGCAACGCGGGCAAGAGAGCATTTACTGGTAACTACGAGATCCACGTGACCCTCGATATACATCTGGCAGACAACGGCTACCCGCCGATCGACCGGGACGAGGTCTACAAGGAAATTTTTGGGCAGCCTGAGAACTTTAAGAAGAATCAGACCCATCGCGACGGCTGAAAATATCCTTGAGTGACCATTCTGTGTGAGAACATTGATGGCATTTTTTAATTGTTATCAATTGATTGAACTGGAAGTATTAAGTGAATTACAGATATGGTCAGCCATGCAAAAATAATCCCATTACTCAAATGGAGATTGGCGTGCAAAGCGGGTTCTCCCGCACTTTTGATGATCATGCATTATTCAGGAACCGGGCTCGCAGTAAATCAAAACTTGCCCGACCGTACATCTGTCGTTTGACCATTTTCAAACGATTGACCTGACCTTCCACTTGGCCATTACTCCATATTGACTTCATCGCTGCTTTTACAGCCTCTTCATCTCGTTTTAAACTCTTTCCGAAACGACGAATATCAATGGGAGCATTTTCAGAACAGGCCCGTTCCAACCAATTATCCCAGCCGGCACTGTCTTGCTGCTGAATGAATGTGTGAAATTCATGGATCAGTTGTGTGGCTTGAAAAATCATTGGTGTCTGCAAAAGCTCCTTCACCAGTTTTTTCTCGTTACGCGCCAGTTCATCAATGGGTTTCCAAAGTAACCATGAAAGACACATTGAAGAGGGCTGTGACACCGGCAGCGCATTGTGTAGTATGCTTTTTCCATCTCCCGAAATCTGCAGTTTCTTTCTCCAGAATGCAACCTTTCGATTCACGATAGAGTAAGAACCGTCGAAGCCCAGCTCTTTCAACCGTCTCCATAAGACGGTTGCCGTGGTCACGCCTGCATCCCACATGGATTTCAATTCATCCAGATGAGGATCAAGACAACTTGTCCCGGATCGTGTTGCCCGTTCTGGAAATGCGTCAGTGCGTAAATAGCGTCTCACAGTTCTCCGACCGACTCGAAGCTGACAGGCCATTTTACGTATGGACATGCCACTTTGATGCAGTTCACAAATCTGCTCATACATTATCTGTTTTTTCTTGCGACTGTTATTGTCAGTGTTGGGAATCGTGGAAGAATTGTTGAGTGGATTAGAATCATGTAACGCATTAGAGGATAACTTAGATTCTCGCTCGGCAAGCAGCTTGACACTCTCACGAACCTGTTTCTGGTGCCGGTCAATGACTTTCTGTAAAGTTTCACGGGCGTTTTTCAGCAAATGCCAACGGTCTACGACCTGAATCGCCTGCGGTGCGCCTTGAGACGCTCCTTTGGCATATTCTCCCCCACGGTCACGGCTTATGATTTCCACACCGGGATGGGAAACCAGCCAGTCTGCCAGAGAACCTGAAGTACGATCTGGAAGCAAATCAATGACCTGACGTATCTCCAAGTCACACAAAATCGTTCCATAACGTTGTCCTCGCCGTAATGCCCAGTCATCCACGCCCAATACGCGAACGGGTGAATAATCCGATCGGGAACCGGTACGAATTCGTCTCAGGAGAGTATCCGCACTACAGGGCATTCCTAAAAAACTGGAGAGCTGTTTTCCTGGTTCTCCCCCCAGCAGTAACCCTATCTGTTGCTGGATCTTAGAAAGCCGAATGGTTGTTCTTGCATGAGGCTGAATCAAATCAGTGAGACGTTCGGTAAAGATTTTACGTTTACAGGTTTGATTAATACAGACGAAGCGACGGACCTGGAGAATGAGCTGTGTCTTTTGACTAAAGCAGGGAAGGTCACTTGGCGAACGCGTGTATCGACTATGGACACGGTCCGATTCTTTTTGGCATTCAGGGCAACAAGCCCTGGAATTCACCGCTCGAAGATAGATCTGAAATCGATTTTCATCCTGGACCATCCGTTGGATCTTCAAGCCGTGGATTTTCGGAAACACTATGAAATCAGGCATCCTTTATACTCCGTTATTCAGGAACAAACCTCTGAATTATACAGATTATCAGCCTGTCATATCATCAAAAGTGCGGGAGAACCCGCTTTACACGCCAATCTCCACTCAAATTCGAAGACATTTAATAATCAGCATTTCGAAAAATTCTTGAAGTATGCCCTGGCTTTGTCGTTAGAATCAAGTTCTGATCAGAATTCATTCGTGTCAGACATCAGGCGGTCATTTCAATTTCTTTTATATTTTGGAAAATAGAATAAATATTATGGAAGTCCTCAGGTAGACAGCGTATCCTAAGTTAACGACATACAAATAAAATTTCGTATCTCGAGCGAACCAGATTGCTCTCCGGTGGGAAATGAACGATTGAACCGGAACTCACAGCAGAGTTCGCCACTCTTACAACCAAATGATACGAAGATTCGACCTTTTGTGAACAGATATGACTTCCCAACGTTGCTTAAATAATCAGTGCAGCAAGTTGTGGATTGTGATCTGTCTGAAGTCGAAATCTTTTGCTACGAATTGAGCTCAATTCGACTCGGCTCCAGATTTACTCTCTGGTTACTCACTCCCTACGCCACTTTCTGAATCAGAAGCGAGGCGTTTCTGGAAAGACCTGTTTTAAGGCTTCCAGCGCAAACGATCTGATACCGTTTGCTTACCTCTTACTTCACCTTGATTCTCTCTGAAAAGAGGTTCCTGTACCCCCTGGCAACTGACTTGGTTTGTTGCCATTTCTGTTCAAGCACGAAATATCTGTTGAAAGTAGAGAGACATGGAAAATTCAAAAATTGGCTGGACTGATCACACCTGGAATCCCTGGAAGGCATGTCACAAAGTCTCTGAAGGTTGCCAACACTGTTACATTGGGCGTGTGTTACGTCGCTCCGGAGTTGCCAATCCCTTTGCTGGACCGATTCGTACCAAACAGGCTACCTGGAGCAATCCTCAAAAATGGAATCGAAAGACTAAGAACGCGGGGGAAGTTCATAAAGTATTTACCTGTTCGCTTTCCGACTTTTTCCATCCGGATGCGGATGACTGGCGACCCGCGGCATGGGATGTCATTCGAAGCTGTGATGCTTTAGACTGGCTGATTCTGACGAAGCGTCCGGAAATGATCAGAGATCGATTGCCTGCTGACTGGGGAGCAGGTTACCCCAATGTGTGGTTAGGAGTAACGGTTGAACTGCAGAAGAATTTGAAGCGAGTTCAGACGCTTTCTCAAATACCTGCCCTGGTTCGATTTGTTTCTGCCGAGCCATTACTCGGTCCCGTCCGGTTTGAGAAAGCGATTGCAAAGCTGGACTGGATCATTACCGGATGTGAGCAGGCACATCGGGAGAAACGGACCCCGATGGACTTTAAATGGGTGCGTTCCATCAGAGATGAATGTGATGCCGCCGGTGTCCCGTTGTTTCATAAACAATATTACCGCGGAAACCAGATTGAGACCGATGGGCTGATTGAGGGAGCGGTCAGGCAGAGTTACCCGCAATCCTGTAATGTCAACTTCTTGAGTTGTTCCGGCAAGTAACTGCTCGATGGCACGCGGATCTTGTGAGAGTTCTGATCATAACCAGCCATCAATGGTAATCGATTGATGGCTGGTTTCTCTTTTACTAATTGTAGCAGACTGCAAAGCGCAACCTTTCAAATTCTGTTTCGCGATCCTAAACTGATCTGACCTGCAGGGAAAGCACTTCCTGTCGGTAGAAGTAAATTAACTGTATCTATTCAGACCCGTTAAATTGATTCAAATGACGATGAACGGTCATCCGTGATTTCCCGGTGGCTTCTGATATCTCACGCACAGAGGCACCCTGCTGGTGCAGTTCCCGGATCTGGTCGACCGCTTTGCGGGTTGTATAGGCTTGCGGATGACGCTGGGTGGGATCACCGGGAACTTCGGCAAACACGGGTTGGAGGTAGGCTTCGACTTTGCGGATGGCCTAGCGGGTGTTTAGACCTGAAATTTGAATTGAATTCAGGTACTGAAAATGAGCAAAATAATGGTGGGAAAATTGAGCGAGGCTACCTGTTTTAACGCAAAAAAGGTATCACCAAGGGTATCACCGGGGAAAATTCGTTAAAAACAGGAGATTATTAAAACTCACAAGTCTTTTTTAGGTAATAAATTAGCGTAAGTCGGGATGACAAGATTTGAACTTGCGACCTCTGCGTCCCGAACGCAGCGCTCTACCAGGCTGAGCCACATCCCGCGGGACGTTTATTCTACCATGAGTCTTTGATGGGTCAACGCAGCCGGGGGCTTTGTAAGCAGAGATTGTGAACAGGATGAACTGTTTTCGATGATTCGACCATGATTTTAGACAGTCGCGTGTTTTATTGTAGCATCTTCAGATCCATTTGGATCGAGTATCATAGATCGGGAGGGCTACGGTTAAATGTGATGCCTTTAGTAGGGTTGAATAATCGGCGTGCCTGCTGTGGCTGGTTCGGTCGGGAAATGAGCCGGATCAACATTGACTGGTTCCGGAGAGGCAGTCATGTAGGGGGTTCCCATCTGGATAGGCTGTCCGGTCATTCCCGGGGCAACCAGCATCGGCTGCGAGGTGACAACCTGTTCGGAAAATCCGCCTGCCTGGCTCATCTGACCTGCATTCATCATGGCGACCGTACTTGTCGTACCACCTGTCATATAAGTGGGGAGGGGGTGCGTGTAATTTGCATTTGCGGTACGTGTCCGGTAACGCAAGAGGCTTCCGTTACCCATGGGGCCGTGTTCCCAGCCCTTTGCTACGATCCGATCCTGTGAACTGGTTGTGTCATAAGGCTTTTTGATGGAAGCGATTCGGGATTGCACCTGAGGCTGATACCATTCTGAGTAGAGTGATTGCTCATACATGGCGATTGCCTCTTCCGAGCGTCCAGTCTGCTGATAGACCTGTCCCAGGTGAGCTAACACTTTGGGATGGTTCGGGTCTACATTTGCTGCTGCTTTGAGGGACTGTTCTGCACCATTGATATCCCCCGACTGTTCCAGCAGCCAGGCCATTTCCAGGTGTGATTCGGCAATGTAGGGCTGAGTATCCCGCCAGGCAGTGATATGTTGAACGGCTTCCTGCTGGCGTCCCTGACTGATCATCAACTCGGCCAGACCGTGGTGTGACGGCTGGTGAGAAGGGTCGAGCCGCAGTGCGTTCTGGTAAGTCTGTTCGGCACCTGCCAGGTTCCCTTCTTTCTCCATGACGACCGCCAGATTATGGACGTAGTCAGGGTTGCCGGGATTATCTGCAATCGCACGTGTGAATGATTCACGGGCTTTGGCATATTCGCCCCGTTGGTAGTAACCATTCCCCATTTCATTACTGGCGACACCATGCATCGTATTACAGCCGGAAAGCGTGAAGATTCCCAGTGAAAGAAGAATGGTCAGATTGCCGATTAACGAAAAGTTGATCCGGGTC
The DNA here is from genome assembly GCF_008298035.1 of Gimesia maris. Taxonomy (NCBI): domain Bacteria; kingdom Pseudomonadati; phylum Planctomycetota; class Planctomycetia; order Planctomycetales; family Planctomycetaceae; genus Gimesia; species Gimesia maris. The sequence goes on along the minus strand of NZ_CP042910.1, from coordinate 4,119,137 downwards.
AAGTGCATCGTGCACAGCTCCATCGTTTGTAAGCATGGTTCAGAGTCCTATTCTGAATTTCATGCTGTCGGAAAATGGTTTAGACAGGGGGAATTAGATTTCAAGGATTGAAAATCAATCAGGAAATGACTGGGAGAGAAGTGTGAGGAAGATAGCAGTCTGCGAAAATTGCAGCAAGAGGAGTTTTTTAAAATCCGCTTAAAAAAAACAATGTCGACTGGAAAAATATCAGAACACAAGTCCCTGTTGAAAATGAAGATAGAACATTTTCAACAGGGAGAATCTGTAGTACTGCAGGCAGTAACTCCCGTTAATACTATGGGAGGACTGGTTTGCCTGGGGAAGCCGGACTGCTATCCTGCGGATCGACTAAGGAACCATGTTTTTCAATATGGGTGAACCAGCGTCGTGCCGTGGCCCGTCTTTGTGTCGGTGTCGCGATTGCGGAGTAATCGACAGAGCGTCCTGTTAACTCGTTGATGTAATTAAAGGCCAACTCGCGAACGGTGACATTGTCGTTCTCCAGCCATTCTACAAGTCGTCCCGAGATAAATCGGTCTTGTGCATCTTCCTGCTGGAATCCCCACAGCAGGCGTTCCATAATTTCAGCCATCTGCGGGGAGAACTGATTTTGCAGTGACTCGGTCAGGCGTTTGCCATTTTCCGGATCACGCAGCAGCCAGTTGCGGATGCCATTAATGGCGGCAATACGAGATTCATGGTGATCGACTTCATTGAGTACTTTCACCAGTTCCTGATAGCGGTTCGTCAATGCCAGTGACCTGGTCGCCAGGTCAGATAAGTTGGGTTTCAAATCCTTGGTGATTGCAGGCATGGTGAGTGAAACAAGCTGACCATCTTTCAATTCTTTGGCGAAAGCGGCGATTAAACGACGTGCAAGATAAGAGTTATCTTTGTAGTCAGGTTCAACCCAGTGTGGTACGCGCAGTGGTTTGGGGCGGTCAGAGGGGTTGATCAATCCTTGGGCCCGATCCCTGGCTGACAGAGACATCCAGTGTCCTGCGTCGATTGTCTGGACTTTTCCCTTTCCGTCAGAAAAACGAATCATGCCAGAATATACATACAGGATGCCTGTGTAATTATCTGCATCGGGAATCTGTCCTGGTTTATGGGGTTGAACTGGAACGATTTCAATTCCACACACACTGTCTCTGGTGACCAGATCAACACGCCAGAGTTCGTCGTTTACCTTGATCGACAGTATCGGGCCAGCTGCGTCTCTGGCATCGTTCAGGCCACGGGATGCTTCAATGCGGATGCGACCTTCCTGAATCTGGAAGCCCATGTCAGCCGCTTTATTTTTGCCTGTGTAAGTGACCGTTGTTCCAGGGAGGAGTACAACTTTGCAGAGTGCTTCGGGAATATTGATTCTAGCTGTAAATGGCTCGGGAGAAGCAATCGTGGCCCCCCCTTGAATGGGGCTGACCTTGGACAGGATGACCCAGTCGTTTTTATCTGCCAGTTCGTGTTTTTTGTCGACCTGTGCCAGGAAGAAGCCGTCTTCCGATTCGATCTGTGCTGCCGGCGCCTGTTCGGCAGCGTCGGCCATTTCAATCTTGGGTGGTGCTGGTGCTGCTGGCTTACTGTTGGCGGTATTCAAGGCAACTGTTTTACCGTCAGTCGCAGTGGGCTGAGGTGGTTCAGTTTTTGTTGTTTGTGACGGTGGTTCCGGAGTAGCCGGGATTGGTAAAGCTTTCGTTAATGGAGGCGTTGCCGGGACCGAACTGGATGTAGATGCTGTTTCAGCGTCGGCCGGTGGAGGCGGATCAAAAGCCGGAGGCTTCGTGTTCATTGCTACTGTTTCACCCGCTGGTTCTTTATTCTCTGAAGTTGAAACGGCCGGCTCCTCTTCTACTTCATTTTTTGTAGCGGGAGCAGCAGCAGAATTTGATTCAGAAGACGTTTTGGGCTGACTGATGGCTGCAGAGGGCCCCAGATCCACTTCCGGGTTTTCGACGGTATTACTGGCCATGTCAGTTGAATTGTCGCCTCTTGAGAACAGATTCGGGAAGAGCGCCTCATCACTGAAGAACAGGCCTGCCCAGACGACGACTGCCGCGAGTATCAGAAAATATGGTGTCACTCGTTTCCAGAGTGGTTTCGTTTTCAGGTAATCGGGTATGCGTGAAGAGAACGGCTCGGGTTCTTCTGCCGGCGTCGGCTGCTGTTTGGCTGGTGCAGGGTTTCGCAAAGGGGCTGCGGAGGGATGTTGTGTGGCTGTCTCTGGAGAAGCAGTGGACGACTGGGGCGCGGCCATTGCATCAGCAGTCTCTGGCTGCGCACCGGCAGGAACTGGCCCCAGGGCATAAATGCGATCTCTGGTATCCGGATTGATGGTGGCGGGCTCACCCAGAACGAGTGTTAAAATCTGATGCGTGGCGGCAACTTCCACAAGATTCACATCCGAATTCAGACAGATTTTTTCTACATCGGCAACACTTTCCGGTGTGAGTGTATTATCCAGATATTCTGCAACCGTATTCGGATCAGGGTTTGAGCCGGGACCTTCGACTTCAGGTGCAGTCAGACGGCGTCTGCGCATCACATCTTTAATTCGTTCAACCAGGGAAGATGCGTAGCTGCTTTCTTCCAGTTTCTTGCCGATCTCTTTGATTTGAGATGGTTCAAGGACATCGTCGAGATAAGCAATCAGAGTTCGGAGTGTCAAACGCATACAGCACCATTGAAGAAAAGAGGAACGTGGGGAAAACCGCAAAACATGGTTTCTCTACCCATAAATAGTGGGGCTGAAACACGCTTTCCGTACAAAAAATGTATAGAAAATCTCAAAAAGAGAGAAAATTATTCACATTTCGAGGAAAGAATGGAAACACCTGGCTTAATTGGCGTTAGGTGAACCTGGCAGCAGGTTTTGGGCTGTTTTCCGGTCGGGCCCCTGGATGATCATTGGGACATAGAGTTCCGGGAAATCAGGGTCATTGGTTTTGATGACGATCATCCCGTTATGCTTTCCGGGGGGCACCAGGTTTTCGACGATGACTTCCAGTTTCTGTGAAGTGACCCCTTTATCCAGCTCCCGTTCTGCCAGTTTTACTTTTGCAAATTTCGAAGTGCTCTCGACACTGATGATTTCGAAATCCTGACCGCCCCGGTAGTCGGAAACGGTCAGCGGATGGATAGTTCTCCCGGGTGTGAATTGGTAGATTACCAGTGCTTTGGGTTTTACGACCAGTCTGCGGGTCGGCAATTCCAGTTTGAATGTCAGGCGTGTGGAGCGTTCCTGCGTGTCTTCGTATTTGAAGTCAACGAAGTATTCTTTCTGTCCAGGGGATTCACTGGCGGTTTCCATTTTCAACTGGAATTCACCCGTTTCATTCGGCTCATAGACTTTTTTCTCAAGGCGTGGTTTGAGGCATCCACAACTGGGGACGAGTTCCGTGACAGTCACCTTATGCTCACTCAGGTTTTTAAAACGGAAACGGGCGCCGACAACCCGTGTGGTCTCTTTCACCATGCCGGTATTGACCATGTAGGTTTCAAATGCCAGAGCCGGTTTTTCTTCTGCAGCCAGTGACTCCTGAACCCGTGAACCGGACCAGTGCGCGAAACTGGCCGTAATAAAAGGGGAAACAGCTAATGCCAGCAGAATACTGCGATTCCATTTTGATTTGAAGAGATTATTGCGCATGGCATCCGTGCCCGTAAGAGTGTCTATCTTGTCATTTAAAGGCTAAAACTGTGCATATCATTAACACAAACTGAAAAACGGGACAAGACCGGGTTTTGTGAGTGTTAGCAGGACCACAGTGAGACTGGCCTGCCTTTAAGTTTCAGCCGGGGATGAGATTTCGGGCTCTGATTCCGTATCAGTCGAGCCAGATTTTAAGATGGTCATCAGAATCAGGCCGAGCAGCATGATTCCGGCTCCTACCCAGTAGGGGGCAGTAATGCTGCCTGTGATCAGATCTCCTTTAGTTCCCTTAAACAGAATGATGCCTGCGAGGGGGCCGAGAATCCGTGCGAGGGCAGAGATACTCTGGCCGACCCCGAGGATTCCACCCTGTTCTGCATCGGAAGTATTCAGTGAGAGCAGCGACTGCAGGGAAGGGGTTGTCGCGGAAAACCCAATCACAGAAATCGGGAGTACGGCATACAGCATTGTGTAGGACCCGGAATTGCCGGCAACGCCAATCAGCAGCAGGCCGATAACCATCAGAACGATTCCAAATAATCCCATGCGATATTCACCCAGCCTGGGAATCAGTCGTCTGACCAGAAACCCCTGGCTGAGTGTTAAGATAAAACCGATGTAGGCAAAGATGAAAAAGTTGCTGCGGGCAGCGAATCCGAGTTCCTGAGTCAGCAGGGAGAGCGTGGATTCAAACTGGGCAAACGCGAAGGTCGTCAGAAAGATCGCCAGCAGAATCAGTCCGATACGCGGTTGTGTCAAAGCATGTCGAAAACTGGTGATATCGAACCAGTGATGACGTCTGGCGAGAGAATCGGTTGTTTTTTTCGTCAGGGATTCAGGCAGAATGAAAATGGAGAGCAGGGCAGCCATTCCTGAGAGAACACAGGCGACATAGCCTGGCGCTGCGCTGGGGGTGGCACCTGTCTCTGCGGAAACAAAGGCAGCACCAATCAGGGGGCCGAACGTGAACCCGATTCCGAAGGCAGCTCCAATCAGTGCCATTCCCTTGCCGCGTTCTTTCGGGCCGGTGATGTCTGCGATATAAGCCTGCGCGGTGGGGATCGTTGCGCCTGCGATTCCGGCACCGATCCGGGTGATGAATAACCAGGAAAGGGCATCTATTCCCAGGAACATACCGGTTTTGCCCAGTGAAGTTGCAAATCCGAACATGCCGTAAAAAAAGGTGGATCCGAGCAGGCCCAGAATTAAGATCGGGCGGCGTCCCACACGGTCGGAAATCCGTCCCCAGACGGGAGCAAACAGAAACTGCATGGCAGAAAAGGATGCCATCAACAGTCCGAGTGTGGTGCCACCTGCTTCAAAATGTTCGCCGTAGCGAGGCAGTAACGGTAATACGATCCCAAATCCCAGCAGATCGATGAAGACCGTTACGAAAATGAGAAACAGGCCTGCCTTGCGTCCTTCCGACACGTGGTTCCCCTTTGCAGTGGATGCGATGACTATTTATAAAGAAACAATGCCGAGGAGTTTATTCCTCGGCATTGTGGAATCATGATCGAAATTGAGTCTGAATTCAATAGACTGCGATCAGGCCAGTTTGTCAGCAAAATCTGCTTCGGGTGTGGCCGGATTATCGGGATCAAACCATTCGGGCTTGAATTCAATGCGAACCTTATGTTTCATGGCCAGGTTGGATGTCAATGCCATGATGGCATCGGCCATCGCGACGGTTCCATTACATTTCAGGCCGCCATCTTTAGGCTCGCTGTGGTTGTCCGTTCGGATACAGTGGCAGAAATGTTCCATTTCTTCGGTGTATCCTCGGCTGATTTCATCTCCCATGGCTTTGGTTGTGTCTGAAGCAGCTGCAGAGGGAGCAGTCGTTTCATAGGCATCCAGAACCGGTCCACTTCCATCGCTGGATTTGATGACCCACAGACGCTGGTCGGGGCCACCACCACCGGTAGAGGGGCTGGCCTCCTTGAAGAGCAGAGCTTCTTTTTCTGTCTTCATGATCAGGGTGCCGCGACTGCCGAGCACGGTTTCGCCGTACGGTTCCCAGCGGTTGGTGTTGATTGAGGAGTAGGTCACGATACAGATATCGCGGGGATTGGTTTCGGGGTCATAGTGTGGTCCCGGGAATTCAATAGTGACATACACATGGTCGTCGATCTCTCGATCGTCTTCCTGTTTGTCTTTGGAACCGATTCCTTTGACTCCGTAGAAGTTTTTGCCACCATATCCCTGTACTGCCAATGGGTGAACTTTGCCCAGGAAGATGCTGCAGGCATCCAACTGGTGGCTTCCCAGTTCGGCCATCAGTCCACCGCCCGTTTTGTTGTACAGGCGCCAGTTGATAAGTTCGTCCATGTTATCGTAGCCATACTCTTTGACTGTCTGGGCGAGCGCCTCTTGGTCTTCTTTGGGAACATTTTTCCGCCAGCTGTCTCTGCCGGGGAAGCTGTTATTGCGGTGCCACTGGGCGCGGATATGTCGAATATCGCCGAGGATACCGGTTTTTACAAGTTGATTTGCATTGTCATACAGCACGCTGTAATGGCGTTGATGCCCTACAGCGAGCAGCAGGTTTTTCTCTTTTGCTTTCTTGATGAGCTGTTTGCATTCAGTGATGTTGTGAGCCATCAGTTTTTCAGAGAGCACATGCAGCCCGGCGTCGAGCGCTGCCATGGCGATGGGAGCATGCTGGCTGAGAGGGACTGCAATCACAACTGCTTCCAGACCCAGCTCATTTTTCGCGGCGATCAGTTTATTATGATCATCGTACTGTTTGATCTTGGATGCTTTTTCTGCACCGAGCTTATTAATCAGTCCGACGCGGTGTTCATTGCCGTGACCGTGAAACGCTTTTTTGCGGTTGGAAGGACGCAGGTCTGCTATGGCGACGATTTCCATGTATTCGGGTGGATGCTGCGTAATCAGCACGCTGCCTTCATCACCTGTCCCGATGAAACCGACTTTGACCGGTTTGCCTTTGAGCTCTTCGTAACCAAAATAGGCAGCGCCTAATCCGGTACCCGCTGCCGCTGCCGTCGTGAGGAAGTCACGACGGGTAAAAGCAACCGCTTCGTTGAAGTTATCTTTTCCGATTTGTTCCTGTTCGGGAGTCAGATTCATCTTGATATTCTCCTGGTACGCATTGCGTAGCTGTGATCCGTAGGGAGTGATATTTAGTTAATTATAGGCTGGAAACGAGGCGTTTGTTAGATGTACCTTCATTTCTTACGTAAAATGTACTGAATCAGTTGGTTTTGTTTGTCTTGTTTTTTCGGCTATGGAAAAAACGGTAAACCAGACCATCAATGCCGAACCAGGTTCCCGTGGGTAACGCGGCGATCGCCAGTAGAGCCAGTACTTCAATCAGATTCTTATTAATAATAAAACTGTGTTCAGGTCCCGGGACCGGAGGAACTCCCGGCCAGGGAGGCATAACCAGATAGAATGAAAGCAGCATTCCTGCTGAAGCAAGCGCTGCGATCCGGGTACCAAATCCGATCAGGAGCAGAACTCCCAGTATTGTCAGACTGTAGATGGTCATCATGTTGACGCGGTGGATTTGCGTATTTTCGAGGGGGACCGGACCTGCTGCCAGTTGTTCTGGCGTAAGCAGTTTGCTGGCTTCCGATTCCATTTCGTCTTCCATGGCCCGAATGGGATTCACCAGGCTTGCTTTCATGCTCTGGATTTCCGACCAGATTTTATTGAGGTGATCCACCTTGAAATCCTGGTCGGCTTTGGCGAGTCGCTGTTCATAGCGATCCAGGGCGATTTTATACTGTTCAATTTTTCCGACGCGTTTCCCGTCGATGGTGCCTTCCTGTTCGACGTCAATCTGTCCCGCCAGTTCCGGATTGCCTCGCAGGGATGCCTGCATCTTCTCGATATAACTGAGTCGCGAAGAACGTGCATAGACTTTTTCTACAGCATCGAAGTATTCACGATCGAGAGCTGTTCCGCCTGTCAGTTTGCCATTGGGACCTTTTTTGACGGGTACCATTTTCTGCAGCCGCTGTTTTTCAGCTGGTGTGAGGTGTTTTTCCCCATTCACAATCAGGCGTTGGCGTTTGGGGTCATACTCGATCACTTCTCCGAGACTGCCGTTGAATTTGACTCCGGGAGGCAGCGCACTCAGTTCAGCGGCGAAATAATCACTGCCACTCACCATCTGGTGCAGCCGGGATTTCTGGGCATCGGTCAGGTTGGGGTAGTGGTTCAGGAAGCGCTGTTCCCAACCCAGCCACTTGGCTTTGACCTTGTCTGCGTCGAGCCAGTTCAGGTCATTCGGGTCACCAGTCATGTTGCGGAAATGATCCCGAAACGGTCCTTTGGCATTATTAAGGTAACCGGCGGCTGTCCAGGGGCGATTGGAACTGAGGGTGTCAATCTTCCAGAGGCCTTCGTAAAGCAGTTGCCAGCCTATACTGAGACGTAATACGACGATGAACAGGATCGCAATGCCTGTGATTCTCTTTAAATCTTGCACTCGTGAACCCTCTTTTTATCAGGGGATTTCAATTTCTTAAACCAGATGCTGATTGACTGTATTTGACATGACCAAATCCAAAAAAGGATTGATCGTCAGTGGTTCGTACCCTGGCGTTGATGCTTCCTGAAAGAACATGAATCCTGAGCCAGATGACTCAGGTCCATTCGTCTTACCGCTCTCAATCACGATTTGTCGTGCTCAAAGAAACGTGCGTTTTACGAACCTGTTCTTCAAAGAGTCCTTTATAACGACAAATCATTGTGACAACAATTGGTCGCGATCCAGGAACAGAAACTCATTCGGAATTCCACGAATGACCGGGCTGAGTTTTCTGCCTTGGGCAGGGGGGGGAATTAAAATCGTACCGACCTGGGTATGGTTCTCGCAATACTCCAGAGCCTTTTCGATGCCGATTACGTAAAAAGCAGTGGAAAGGGCGTCCGCCAGGGCTGCATCAGGTGCAATAACCGTTACAGACAGTAGTTCCGAGACCGGCCAGCCCGTACGCGGGTCGAGAATATGACCGTATCGCTGCCCTTGATGTCGAAAATGCTGTACTGAAGAACCGCTGGTCGACATGGCACAATCCTGCAGCAGAATGGTGCCCAGTCGCTGGCTGGTGAAAAGCGGGTTCTTGATGCCCACAGGCCAGCCCGGTAGTTTATTGTGTGTGCCTGTGGCCAGAATACTGCTGAAACCACCATAAAACAGCCAGTTTTCCTGCTCTTCTGACTTCAGAAACTGACCCGCGAGATCCAGGGCATAACCTTTGCCGATGCCTCCGAGATTCAGCTCATTTTCAGGAGACTGGTACTGGATCGTTTTCGCGTCGTGATCGAACAGAAACTGATCAATGCCGGTATGCTGCAGGCAGGCGTCAATTTCCTGCTGTGTGGGAAGACGTCCTGCCAGTCTGCATTCACGCCACAACGAGATGAGTGGTCCGGAGGAAGGATCAAAGCCCCCTTGTGTATCCAGGCAGATCTGACGGGCCTGATCGAGAATCTCGAACAGGCGGGCATCCATGGTGACAGGTCCCTCCGCGGCTGTGGCGTTGACCCGCGACATCTCGCTGGTGCTGCGGTAGACCGTCATGAGTTGTTCGTACTCATGGATCAGATCGAGTGCATCTGAGGCACGCATGACCTGCTGGCTGGGGCCCGGGTTCATAACCATGGCGAATTCAGTGGCCATCGCCCGCGTGCTTAGACGAATTGTAGGGCCACCTGAAGGAGCAGCGAATTCTTCAGTCGCCTGGTTGAGATAGTCGCCCAGGTTGTTGCCGACATTCTCAATCGTCTGTTTCAGGATGCGTCCTGTCAGAAAATCGCGGCGATTACTGTTCGTTTTATTCTCAGGCATGGGAGCACATTTGAATGTTAAGTCAACGTTTGCCTGATGAGAGGAGTTCACATTCCCCTGGGTTGTAACAGGGGAACGTGACTGTCCGATTCTCAGGCAAATGAGGTGAAGTAAGGAACGTCAGCAGCCCGTTCTTTGATTTCGGAAGTACTTTTCAGCAGTTGAGCTAAAAAGTCATAAGTACCTGAAATCAGGGCAGAGCGTGCATTATCAGGCAGGGTACAGTCAAACTGCTGATCACCACAGGTGATTTTCATGGTTTGCAGATCAACCGTAATTTCCTGCTTCGGATTCTGTTTAATGGCTTTGTCTAATGCTTCGAGGGTCTGTCGACTGGTACATACGGCTGGCACTCCGAGAGAAGTACAGTTGCCGAAAAAGATTTCCGCGTAAGATTCAGCTATGATTGCCTGGATGCCCCAGCGGATCAGCGACTGCGGTGCGTGTTCACGAGAGGAACCACACCCAAAATTACGGCCACCCACCAGGATGGACGCATCCTGGTATTCAGGTTTGTCGAAGGGGTGTTCCGGGTCCTGGATGCGGTCGTCTTCGAACGCATGCTCGCCGAGGCCTTCGAATGTGACGCAACGTAAAAAACGGGCCGGGATGATCCGGTCCGTGTCGATATCGTCCAGTAAAAGAGGAATTCCCGTTCCAGTGATATTTTCTACTTTATTCATGGTTCTGTTCTTTTGATTTATGCAATCGATTATTTTGTCGGTGAAATTTTAAGGTGAATCAGACAGTCGCCGGGCTGAGCAGTTCCCGCACATCAGTGACACAGCCATTGATGGCAGCGGCAGCGACCATGGTCGGGCTCATTAACAGGGTACGACCGGTGGGGCTGCCTTGACGCCCCTTGAAATTCCGGTTACTGGAGGAAGCACACAATTCGTTTCCAACGAGTTTATCGGGGTTCATAGCCAGGCACATTGAGCAGCCTGCTTCACGCCATTCGAAACCGGCATCGGAAAAGATTTTGTCCAGGCCTTCTTCAATCGCCTGTTTGCGGACCAGCTGTGACCCCGGAACAACCAATGCCCGCACATGTTCGGCGACATGTCGCCCTTCGACGACTTTGGCTGCTTCACGCAGGTCAGAAATACGTGAATTCGTACAGGAACCAATAAAGGCCACATCGATTTTCTGGCCTTTAATCGGCTGGTTTTCTTCCAGTTCCATATAACGGAACGCTTCTTTGATCAGTGTCTGCTCATCGGGAGCATAGCTGGAAATCGGAGCCAGATTTTCTGAGACGCCGACTGATTGCGCCGGAGTGATGCCCCAGGTGACCGTGGGTTCGATGTCAGCGGCGTCAAATTCCACGACATCGTCGAATTGTGCATCGGGACCGGAAGCAAGGTCGAGCCACCATTCCGCAGCTTTGTCAAAGGCGGCTCCCTGCGGGGCAAACGGGCGGCCTTTCAAGTAGTCGACAGTTGTCTGGTCTGGGTTGATGTATCCGCAGCGGGCTCCCCCTTCGATGCTCATGTTGCAGACTGTCATCCGTTCTTCCATTGACATGCGGTCGAAAACTTCACCTGCATATTCGTAAGCGTAACCCACGCCTCCCTGGACACCCAGTTTGCGGATGATGTACAGCGTCACGTCTTTGGCGGTCACGCCCGGACCGAGTTCGCCATTCACGACGACCTGGCGGACTTTCGGGCGTCCCAGTGCCATGGTCTGCGTGGCCAGCACGTGTGCAACCTGGCTGGTTCCGATTCCCAGTGCAATCGAACCGAAGGCACCGTGGGTACTGGTGTGACTGTCACCACAGACAATCGTCATGCCGGGCTGCGTGAGCCCCTGCTCAGGGCCGACAACATGTACGATTCCCTGCCGGATATCATCAACATCCAGTAGCGTGACGCCAAACTCAATGCAGTTTTTTTCGATGGCGGACATCATTTCTTCCGCCAGCAGGTCTGCAAAGGGACGTGCCTGGTTCTGTGTCGGGACGATATGGTCCACGGTGGCGATCGTGCGTTCGGGGAACAGCACTTTCAGTCCCCGATCACGCAGCATTTCAAATGCCTGCGGGCTGGTGACTTCATGGATCAGGTGTAAGCCGATCAGCAGCTGATCCTGTCCGGATTCGAGAGTTTTGACGCAGTGTAAGTCCCAGACTTTATCGAACAGATTTTTTGTGTTACTCATCTTTTTCTTTATTTCGTTCAACTCGTAATAGGCAATGACAGGGGGAAAACAGGCTTTGAAAGCGGACGGAAACCGGCGTGTTCCCCAATGACACGCTGGAAGTGGCATGGTTCTTCTGGACTCATGACCACATGAAATGCCAGATTAGAAAACGTGATCAGAAACCTTACACAAAACAGGGAGTAAATATAAGGTTTCCGAGCCTGACAAATCTAAAAATCTCCAGCCGGGAGAGTGGAAATCACAGTTAAACCAGAGAATCCTGTGTTCCTGCCGGGATTGGAATAATGCCATTATCGCAAGTATGTCCGCTTTCTCTACTAGATTGTAGGAATTTTGCAGAGCAAATGGGATAAGAATTTTAAAAAGAAGTGCTGGAACCGTTGTGTATTGTTCAGTCAGCTTTTAAACTCCACGGCTTGATGCAAGTTATTGCCTCACCATAACTTTGAGAACACTGACAACGTACGGAGAGCAGGTGGTATGCCTTAACTCACTGTCGTTGCTCGGCTTAGGTTCCGGTTTTGCGCTCAGGTTCTGTCATGAATGAGCTGCGGTGAAGCAGATTTGTCTGGCATCCCCGGTAGTAAATTAATTCGATTTAGTCCCTAACGGTCTGGTATTTTAACGTGTTTGAAGGTTTAACGTCCAATCTGAAAACGGCACTCAGCGGTCTTGCCCGTGGTGGGAAACTCACCGAAGGCAATATCAGGGACGGGTTGCGCGAAGTCAGGCAGGCTTTACTGGAAGCCGACGTTAATTACGAAATTGCCACCAGCTTTATTGAACGGGTTACCGAGCAGTCGGTCGGTGAAAAAGTTCTCAAGTCGGTTCGACCTGATGAGCAGATCGTTGGTATTGTCCATCAGGAACTGATCAACCTGATGGGGCCTGTCGAGCCTGGTTTTGCTTACAGACCGTCTGGTATCACCGTCATTATGATGTGTGGTCTGCAGGGGAGCGGTAAAACGACCACCTGTGGTAAGCTGGCCCGCCTGCTGAAAGAGCAGGGTCGCAAGCCGATGCTGGTTGCAGCCGACTTGCAGCGTCCCGCGGCGATTGAGCAGTTGAAAGTGATTGCCGGTCAGGTCGACGTTCCCGTCCATGCGGAAGCACCGGATGGCAATAATGCGGTAAAAGTCTGCCAGAACGGGTTGAATCAGGCGAAGAAACTGGGCAATGTTGACACCGTCATCCTGGACACCGCCGGTCGTCTGCACGTTGACGCTGACCTGATGAAAGAACTGGAGCAGATTGAACGCAAGCTCCAGCCTGACCAGGTGATTTTTGCCTGTGATGCGATGACAGGACAGGACGCGGTCAACAGTGCAAAAGCATTCAATGATGCTCTGGAACTGGATGGGGTCATCCTGACCAAGCTGGACGGCGACACGCGTGGCGGGGCTGCGTTGAGTGTCAAAGAAGTGACCGGCGTACCGATCAAGTTTATCGGTGTCGGCGAAGCGCTGGACCGCCTGGAGCAGTTCCACCCGGACCGGATGGCAGGCCGCATCCTGGGGATGGGCGATGTCGTCTCACTGGTGGAAAAAGCCCAGGAACAGTTTAATGAAGAAGAAGCCGCTGATCTGCAGAACCGGATGGCTTCAGGTAAGTTCAGCCTGAATGACTTCCAGAAGCAGATGGCAACCATTCGCAAGATGGGGCCAATGCGGGAAATCATGAAAATGATTCCCGGTATGGGTGGCCTGATGGATACGAACCCGGATGTCGATCCCGGTTCGGAAATGAAGCGGATTGACGCGATCATCAGTTCGATGACACCGGCAGAACGGGAAGATCCCGGTCTGATCGATCACAGTCGTCGTCGTCGTATCGCGTTAGGAAGTGGATCTGATCCTTCGGATATCAGTCGACTGGTTAAAGATTTCAACAACATGGCGGGCATGATGCAGAAGATGGCCGGCATGGGCATGCGTGACAAGATGAAAGCCATGCGAGAACTTTCCTCGGGTGCCATGATGGATCCGATGGGAGGCATGAACAAGAAAAAAGAGCGCAGCAAACGGGGGGGGGATCCTCTGAAGCTGCGAGAAAAAAAGAAAAAAGATCGTAAAAACAAGAAGAAGCAGCGAAAGAAAAACCGTTAGTCGGACTGACGGTACCTGCTGTTTTTGACTGAGCGTCTAACGCTATATTTTGTATCTTCCATAAGATAAGAGTTTGTTTCCTAAAGGAGAAATTAGTGGCAGTTCGTATTCGTATGAAAAGAATGGGACGTAAGCATCGCCCCTTCTATCGTATTTGTGTAATGGATTCACGCAAGCAGCGTGATGGAGAAGCAATTGAAGAAATCGGGACCTACGATACTTCTGTTGCCGACAAGTCAAAACGCGTTGAAATTAACATGGAACGCGTCGACTACTGGATGTCAGTGGGTGCCAAGCCGTCGGAAAATGTGGCCACTCTGATCAAGAAAGTCAAGAAAAACAAATTTGGTACAGCGGCTGCTCCTGCACCTCTGACTGCTCCAAAAGAACCTGCTCCCGAGCCGGAACCAGAAGCAGAAGAAGCATCAGCAGAAGCAACCGAAGCCGGTTCAGAAGAAGCTGCTGCCGAAGAAACTCCCTCAGAATAGTAATGTTCTGAGTTGTTTTGAGACAGTTACGCTCTGAGAGAGCATTATGCGATTTGATATTCTGACTTTGTTTCCTGAACTGTTTGACAGCTATCTGGAACAGGGCCTGCTCAAGCGGGCGATCCGGAATCAACTGGTTGAGATTCAACGTTGGAATTTTCGAGACTGGGCGACAGACAAACACGCCTCGGTAGATGACCGCCCCTACGGCGGTGGACCGGGAATGCTGATTGGCTGTGATACAGTATTTCAATGTGTAGAGCATGTTCGGGAAGTCGTTCCTGAGCCCGGTAAACTGATTATGTTAACCCCCCAGGGGCGGACGTTAAATCAAAGCCTGGCGCAGGAATTATCGAAAGAACGGCAACTGACTTTACTTTGTGGAAGATACGAAGGGTTCGACGAACGAATCCGCATTGGTCTTGAGCCAATGGAAATATCGGCAGGTGACTTCATTACCAATGGAGGGGAAGTGCCGGCCATGTTGATTATTGAGACTGTGATCCGGTTAATTCCGGGAGTACTGGGCGATGAAAGCAGTGCCAAATACGATTCGTTTTCCGAGTCGGGCCTGCTGGAATATCCACAGTACACGCGGCCTCAAAACTTTCGTGGAATGGAAGTTCCGGAAGTGTTGTTAAGTGGAAACCATCAGGAGATAGCCCGCTGGCGTCACGAGCAGAGTCTGTTGCGGACTCGTGAACGACGCAGTGATCTGTTGACTGAATCGGAATCAAATTCAACTTAAACCAGATATTGTAAACAGTGCATTTCAGGCGTCCTTGTCGGGACTCCGGAGAACGTACCAAGAGGACTTTGAGTCATGCAGGAATTATTGAAAAAAGTAGAAGCGTCCAGCCTTCGCGAAGAGCCACTTCAGTTTGAAATCGGCGATACCGTAGATGTGCACACACGAATCCAGGAAGGTGACAAAGAGCGCATCCAGATATTCAGTGGCGTGATTATCGCCCGTCGCGGTGGTGGTACACGTGAAAACTTCACGGTCCGTCGCATCGTTGCCGGCGAAGGGGTTGAACGAATTTTTCCCGTGAATTCCCCCAAAATCGCCAAGCTGGAAATCAAACGACACGGTCGCGTACGTCGCGCCAAGTTGTACTACCTGCGTGATCGCGTTGGTAAGGCAACTCGTCTGGTCGAACGTCGTGCCAAAGTCAAAAACACAGACGCAGAGTAACATCGATAATGTAGCAGGAGCACTGGGCTGGTTTCAGTGCTCCTGAATCAGCTGCCTGATGTACTTGCAAAGGGCAGCATCACCCTCCGGTTGACGGTGTTCGCGTATGGCTGGAAAATGGCTCAGTCGATTACTGGGAGACAAAGGTGAACGCGCTGCAGTTCGCTTTCTGAAGCGACTGGGGTATTCGATCATTGCCCGTCAATACCGGACAGAGCAGGGGGAAATCGATGTGATTGCCCTTGATGGCGAGACAGTCGTCTTTATCGAAGTCAAAACCCGCAAGAGTGATGCAAAAGGTCAGCCCTTTGAGGCGGTGACATTGCAGAAGCAGAAACAACTGACCCGTCTGGCGGGTATGTTTCTGAAAAAACAGCAACTGCTCTCGCAGCCGGCGCGGTTTGATGTCATCTCAATCGTCTGGGGAGCAGGGCAGTCGCAACCGGAAATACAGCATTTCCAGAATGCGTTTGCCCCATCTGGTGAGTTCCAGTTTTATACCTGATCTCACAGGATTGTAATCTTCGCCGGATCCTTCTACATTGGCTCTGTCCTCGCTGACAGATGCGTCGTAATGTCAGCGTAGCGGCGTCCTCGTTAATAAGGTTGCTGTGATAAACGGTAGTCACGAGGACGTGAATCACTGTCTGGTTGTTTGAGAAACTGTTTGCATCTGAAGGAGTCGAGAATGTCTGTTGAGCAAAAAGCGGCTGAATTAGGTCTGGTCTTTGAGCCGATTGAACCAGGATATCTGAAACTGTGTATTCGCAGCGGTAATCAGCTGCTGACATCAGGGCATGTCAGCGATCAGAAAGGCCGACTGGGTGAAAATGTATCTGTGGAAGAAGGTCAGGCAGCTGCCCGTGATTGTGCAATCAAGATTCTGCGCTCCGTACGCGATGAACATGGCACCCTGGATGGATTGAAGGTCGTGAAGCTGCTGGGATGCGTGAACTCGACACCCGATTTCACAGACCAGCACCTGGTGATTAACGGTGCTTCCGATCTGTTTCATGAACTGTATGGTAAAAGCGGAGACGGTTATCATGCCCGCAGTGCCCTGGGTTTCGCCGCACTACCCACAGGGGTTGCTGTTGAGATTGAGGCGGTTTTTGAGATCAAAGAGTCCTGAAACCATCGGGAGTCTGCCGATCAGGGAGTTCAGTGACTTTAAGTCGGAAGTAGCAGAGAAATCAGCTTTTCTGGAAAATCGCTTGACAAACTGAACGGCAAAGTGTGTAATACATGCCGATTGGTATCACTCAGATACTAGATATAGTTGAAGGGGACCTCAATTATATTAGTAGATCTGAACTGATTTCACTCGAAACTGCGAAAAGGATTTCCAACCTGTATTATGGGAGTATTACTCTCACCACGCCTTGCTTTTAAAGCACCTTCCTTAGCTCTGCGGGCTCAGTCCGGAGCAATGTCTTGTCCCCGGTGACATCTGGGCCTCTAAACGGTTATCGTTGTATAACTTGTTTAATCATTAGAGCTTATGTGTTTTATTTCAAGGGTTTGAGAACACTCTCAGATTTCAGGTAGGCTTTTTCCGATATAGATAGATAGAGAAGGAACTCATAGAAGCTGAAAAAGTGACTCCCAGAGTACTGAGCACAGATGTGTTAAGCTGAGGGTTTCAAAGATCTTATAACTATAGTTCAAGCAGCACTGGTAATGGATTTGTGCTGTCTTACTGTAGGAGATTGAGGGTCAGGCTAAGATGGCTGGGTCAAATCAGACACGCGTTGTAATTTCTGGAATTGGTATTGTTTCGCCAATCGGTATCGGTATAGAACCGTTTTGGCAGAACATATGTTCGGGTAAATCTGGTATTGATCGTCTCACGTCAATTCCCACAGAAAATTTACCTTCCAAGCTGGCAGGAGAAGTCAAAGACTTCCATCCCGAGCTGCATGTCTACAACAAAAAATTTCTGAAAGTCATGTCGCGCGATATCCAGTTAGGAGTCTCCGCGGCTTCTGACGCAGTGAAAGATGCCGGAATCAAACGTGGTGTGGTTGATCCGGAACGGTTTGGCGTATCCTTTGGTGCCGGACACATCCCCACGACTCCCGATGAGCTAGTGGCTGCTGTCAAACGATGTGCAGAAGATAATTCCTTCGAAGTCACCCGCTGGGGTGAAGATACAATGGGGCAGATTACTCCGCTGTGGATGCTCCGCCAGCTGCCGAACATGCCGGCCTGCCATATTTCCATTGAACACAATGCTCAGGGACCGAACAATACAATTACCAGTCAGGATTCGTCGGCGTTACTCGCGTTAGCGGAAGCGATGCGGTGGATCAAGCGTGGTGCCGTCGACTGTATGGTCGTCGGAGCGTGCACTTCAAATATCAATCCCGTTGATCTGTCTCGCAAGAATCTGATTGACCTGCTCTCACGGGATGAAGACCCCAAACGGGCCTGTCGTCCCTTTGACCGTTTTCGCAACGGTACGATCCTCGGCGAAGGAGCTGCTGCTTTTGTGGTCGAAAATTATGATCATGCTGTTCGCCGCGGTGCTGAAATTTATGCAGAAGTGATTGGTCTGGGAGCTGGCTGTGATGGAAAGTCCCTGAGCAACAGCGATGAGGAAAGTGATACTGGTCTGGTGCGAGCTGTTGAATCTGCGATGCGTCAGGCCAATCTGATGCCTCATCAGCTTGGTCATATTAACGCCCATGGCAAGAGTACGAAAATCGATGACCAGGTCGAAGCTCGAGCATACCATCGGCTGTTTGGTGATGATGCGATTAAAATTCCGATTACGGCTCTCAAGAGCTACTTCGGTCATTTTGATGCTGGTTCGGGTGCTGTCGAACTGGCTGCGAGTATTCTTTCACTCCGACATGGTGCGACTCCGGCAACTTTAAATTATGAAACTCCCGATCCCTTATGTAATCTGGATGTCATTCATGGTGAAGTTCGTCCGATGTCAAAACGCACAGCCATGACAGTCAGCCGCACCTCGTTTGGTCAAACTGCTGCTGCTATCCTGCGGGCCATTTAAGAGTTAAGAGTGAATCTCTTTCACCGTAGCGACTCTCTTGCGAGGACTCTTCAAAGATGTCCTGAAGATAATGTCGTTGGCCTCGCTTATGCGAAATGTAATCTTTCAGGCGTAAGCTGGTATTGAATCCCCGTGGCATCATTCTAGCCTGTTCTCAGGCTTTTTTACGCGCATGAGTACATCCCTCTTGAGAACCTGATTCAATTTAATCAGAATGAACGTTCAAGACTGTGTCCAGTTTTACTGTAGCGTCTCCAGAGCTAATTAAACCGAGTGAATTAGTTTGAGAGATGCTGTGGTTAATTGTGATGCGATCCAGAAGGCAGTATCCAGCCTTCGCAGGACAGCTAATTCCGTCCTGATGAATTTAAACGCTCAACATATTCTCAGGAGATTCAGTCATGGCGACAGAGATTCTTGATACCGTAGCCAACACCCCACAGATTCGACAGACCCAACTGCTGATTGATGGAAAGTGGGTGGATGCCATCAGTGGTAAAACTTTCGCAACGATTAATCCTGCGACAGAAGAAGTTATCGCCGAAGTGGCTGAAGGGGACGCTGCCGATATTGACCTGGCAGTGAAGGCTGCCCGCAAAGCTTTTGAATCGGGTCCCTGGTCCAAAATGGATGCGCGCGATCGCGGTCGACTGATCTATCGACTGGCTGATCTGATTGAAGAAAACATCGAAGAACTGGCGGCTCTGGAATCGCTTGATAACGGGAAGCCGATCCGTGACAGCCGTGCTGCTGATTTGCCACTGGTGATTGACTGTCTGCGTTATTACGCCGGTTGGGCTGACAAAATCGAAGGAACCACGATTCCCATTCGTGGTAACCATTTCTGTTACACGCGACGCGAACCACTGGGTGTCGCGGGGCAGATCATTCCCTGGAATTTTCCGCTGTTAATGGTTGCGTGGAAATGGGCACCCGCGTTGACGGCGGGTTGTACGATTGTGATGAAACCCGCAGAACAGACACCGTTATCCTGTCTGCGACTGGCGGAACTTGCGCTGGAAGCTGGAATCCCACCGGGCGTGATTAATGTTGTTCCCGGTTACGGGCCTACAGCAGGCGCTGCCCTGGTGAAACATCCGGATGTCGATAAGATTGCATTTACCGGTGAAGATGCAACCGCGAAAAACATCATGGCCGATGCCGCTGCTACGCTGAAGCGGTTGACATTCGAGCTGGGGGGCAAGAGTCCGAATGTTGTATTCGCAGACTGTGATCTGGATGCAGCTGTAGCCGGCGCGGAGTTCGGTCTGTTCTTCAATCAGGGACAATGCTGCTGTGCCGGGAGCCGACTGTTTGTGGAAGAGTCGGTACATGAAGAATTCGTCGCAAAAATTGTCGCGAAGGCGGCTGCCCGAAAACTCGGGGATCCACTGAATCCGGAAACCACACAGGGACCCCAGGTGGATCGGGCCCAGATGGACAAGATCCTGAGTTATATTCAGAAAGGGACCGATGCCGGGGCAAAGTGTGTCACGGGGGGATCCCGCTTTGGTTCCAAAGGATATTTTGTGGAGCCGACGGTCTTTGATCATGTAACCGACGAAATGTCGATTGCCACTGATGAGATCTTCGGGCCGGTTTTGAGTATTCTGCCTTTCAAGAATGTGGATGAGGTTGTTACACGTGCGAATAACACTCATTTTGGTCTGGCTGCTGCTGTCTGGACCAGTGATGTGAAAAAGGCGCACCTGATGGCCAGTCAGATCAAAGCCGGGACGGTCTGGGTAAACTGTTATGATGTGTTTGACGCAGCTGCTCCCTTTGGTGGATTTAAACGCAGCGGTATCGGACGCGAACTCGGTGCCGCGGGACTGGCCAGTTATACAGAACTGAAAACAGTGACGATGAACCTGGACTGAACTTTGAAAATGGAGGATTGCTTTCCGGTCTGAAATGTTGCTATAGCAGGTGCTCGAACTTACTGTCACATAGTAGTTTAGAATCAAATATTTATGGCGCGGATTAGAGTCTGAGGATCGACCGAGAGTGTTGATCTGCTATAATCGGCCCGTATCTGGTCATCGATTACTCAAGAACAGGACGTTCGAATGGGCTCTTGGCACATTATCTTTACACTGGGAATCTTTCTGGCTGCCGGTCTGCTGTCAGGAACACTGGGAGAGCTGTTTCGCCTTCCCAAAGTAACCGCCTATTTATTAATGGGTGTGATCCTGGGGCCTGCGCTGCTGGATTTGATCCCCCATAAGCATCTTGAGGAATTGAAACCGCTGACTGATCTGGCGATGGCGCTCGTCTTATTTGGTCTGGGGAATCATTTTACGCTCTCGCGCCTGAAGCGATTGTTTCGGCGCGTTCTGCCACTCTCGGTAGGCGAAATCCTGGCAACATTTTTTATCGTCTTTATCGGCTTATTGCTGGTAGGTGAGTCCGGTAGCGCTGCGATTCTATTGGGAGCGATGGCGATTGCCACTGCGCCTGCCACCACGATTCTGGTTCTGAAAGAAATGCAGTCGGAAGGTTCGATTTCAGAATATACAGGCATCCTGGTCGCGCTGAATAATTTAGTCTCCATTGTCGCTTTCGAGATTATCTTTGTCGCCGTCTATTTCTTTCAGGGAGACAGTCAGACCAGTTCGGTATTTACTCAGCTGGGACATCTGGGGCTGGACATTTTTGGTTCGATCTTTATTGGTGTGTTCGGCGGTCTGATGATCAGCTACGGCAGTTCAATCATTAAAGGCAGCCGCCGAATGATTATGTTCATCGCATTGATTGCGATCGCATTGGGATTATGCCGTACGACCGGAATGCCTTATATGCTGACGTTTCTGGCGATGGGGTTCACGGTCGCCAACTCTTTGACAGAGGAAGAGGTTCCCAAAGTCGAGGCCGAATTATATCCTTTGACCGGTTTTTTATGCGTCCTGTTTTTTATTATTCATGGTGCAGAATTAAAACCCAGTCAGTTCATCGATGCGGGGCTGATCGGGACCAGTTATATTGTGTTCCGTCTACTGGGTAAATATATCGGAATATTTGTACCCGCCCGAATGCGGAAGGAAGAACCGGAAGTCTCCCTGTGGCTGGGAACCACCCTGTTTGCCCAGGCGGGTGCCGCGATTGCTCTTTCAGGTATTGCCGTCAGTCGCGACCCGGTGCTGGGAGGACATCTACAGACGATCATTTTAGGCTCCGTTGTGTTCTTTGAGATTGTCGGTCCGATTATGATCCGTCAGTCCGTTTTGCGGGCTGGTGAAGTTCCATTGATCAACGCCATCCACCATACCGCCGGTGATCCAATCAGTGAATTTCAGTCTATGATTCGGCGTTTTCTGGTCTCGTTTGGTCTGCTTTCAGAAATCGATCAGCCGCCGGACCAGATTCTGGTAGAACAGCTCTATCGCAAGAACGTGAAAGGCATAGCGCAGACAGCGACGTTTAATGAAGTCATCTCTTTTATTGAACACAGTCACGATAACACATTTCCTGTTTTAGGACCCCAGGAGGAAGTGGTGGGAGTGATTCGTTATCAGGATTTGAGTAATACCCTGTTTGACCCGAAAATCGGTTCCCTGGTACGTGCTGCCGACCTGGCGAATAATCTGGAAACGGTGGTCTACCCTGATGATTCCCTGGCTCGTGTCTGGAGTAAATTCCGTGAAGATTCCTATGACTGCCTGCCGGTGGTCTCCCGCGAGCAGCCTCATCGGATGCTGGGGGTGATAAGACGCTGGGAGATTTTAAAATATTACATCAAAGGTCACCGTTCTGCTCAAAGCAATGAAGTGAAGTGATCCATTTAGACGGTGTCCCGTTTTACTGTCGCGTTTCCAGAGCCATTTGGATCGAGTAGATAAGATTGGCGACGCCAGCGTAAAATGTGATGCGACCTGGAAGACACGCAGCACGCAGACCATGTATTGCGATTTCGATTAAACCGACTACACTGCAGGTAAGCCGATGCTTACCTGCTTTCAGAAACCGAATCAAATTCAATTCGAGGATAGATTACAGTGAAACGAGTTGCATTAATTACCGGAATTAATGGTCAGGACGGATATTATTTATCGAGGTTTCTGAAGGGCAAAGACTATGAAGTTCATGGGGTTACTTCCTGCAGCAAACCCGGTATCGGTGAACCTCCCGAGAACTGTTATTACTGTGATTTTGCAGACGGTTCGAATTTGAATGAAATCATGGACAAGGTGAAACCGGATGAAGTTTATCATCTGGCAGCGCAAAGCCATGTCAGACTTTCGTTTGATATCCCTGTCTATACGGCTGAAGTCACCGGGGTTGGTACGCTCCGGTTGCTGGATGCCATCCGCTATTTTGAACAGCAGAAGGGGAAGCAGGTTCGTTTCTACCAGGCCTCTTCTAGCGAGATGTTTGGTAAGGTCGTTGAATCTCCCCAGAGTGAAACTACCCCGTTTCATCCCCGCAGCCCTTACGCGTGTGCGAAAGTCTTTTCGTACTGGCAGACGATCAATTATCGTGAGTCCTATGGGATGTTTGCCTGTAACGGGATTCTGTTCAACCATGAATCCCCCCGTCGCGGCGAAGCATTTGTTACCAGAAAAATCACCCAGGCAGTAGCCCGGATTAAGCTGGGGCTGCAGGATAAACTGTTTCTGGGGAACATTGATGCGAAACGGGACTGGGGATTTGCCGGTGACTACGTCGAAGCGATGTGGCTGATTCTGCAGCAGGAAAAACCGGATGATTTTGTGATCGGTACCGGAGAGACGCATTCCGTGCGGGAATTTCTGGAAGCGGCATTCGGAGCAGTGGAACTGGACTGGAAGAAGTATGTGGAGATTGATCCACAATTTTACCGTCCTGCGGAAGTTGAACTGTTATGTGCCGATCCGACCAAAGCACGTGAAAAACTGAAATGGGAACCCAAGGTCTCATTTGAGGAACTGGCCAGAATGATGGTCGAAGCAGACCTGAAACGGACTCAGCAGGAAAAAATTCTGAACGAATCTGCTGGCTGAATCGATTCTTTCTTTTTCACTTCCCGCCCGGATCAGTACCATGTCAGTTCGAACCGAGATTGAAGAACTACGTAAGCAGCTCGAACATCATAATCGTCTGTATTACCTGGATGCGAAACCGGAAATCACCGATCGTGAATACGACCGGTTGATGAAACGGCTGGAGCAGCTCGAAACTGACCATCCGGAATATGACTCTCCCGAGAGCCCCACCAAAAAAGTCGGGGGTGCACCGATTGAGGGCTTTCAGACTGTCGCCCACCGATTACCGATGCTGTCCATCGATAATATTTTTGAGCTCGAAGGTCTGACTGAGTTTGAAGCCCGTATCTGTAAACTCCTGGGGCAAGATCAGGTTGAACTTACCGCCGAGTACAAAATCGATGGAGTTGCGGTTTCTCTGATTTATGAAGAGGGGCGGCTGATCCAGGGGCTGACGCGCGGAGATGGCCAACAGGGGGATGACATCACGCATAACGTGCGGACGATTATCGGTGTGCCTTTGCGGTTGGAGACAGAGAATCCCCCTGAACTGCTGGAGGTCAGGGGCGAAGCCTATATCAGCAATTCTGATTTTCAGGTTTTGAACGTGGAAATGCAGGAACAGGGAAAGGAACCGTTCGCGAATTCGCGGAATACGACCGCCGGTGGCCTGAAACTTCTGGACCCCAAACTGTGTGCCAAACGCAAGATTCGTTTTTTTGCCCATGGTATCGGGGCGATGGCGGGGGTGGACTACCAGACTCATATCGAATACCTGGCTGCCATACAGGAGATGGGAATCCCCGCGACACCAGGTGTGAAGGCGTTTCCTGATCTGAAAACGACGATGGAGCATGTGCAGACCATGATGGATGATCTGCACGCACTTGATTTTGAAGTCGACGGCATTGTCCTTAAGGTCAATCGTTTTGATCAGCGAGAGGAACTGGGAAATACTTCCAAAAGCCCCCGCTGGGTCGTTGCCTATAAATGGGAACGTTACGAAGCGGTTACCCGAGCCGAGTCGATTGTATTTCAAGTCGGGAAAACGGGGACGGTGACGCCAGTCGCCAACCTGGAACCAGTGCCGATTGCAGGAACCACGGTTTCCCGGGCCAGCCTGCATAATCGCGATGAAATGGAGCGGCTCGGAATTCAGATCGGGGACTGGGTGGTTGTCGAGAAGGCAGGGAAAATTATTCCGCACGTGGTCCGCGTAGAAGAGCATCGCCGCGATGGCAGTCAACAGGAACTGGAGTTTCCAACGCATTGTCCTGAATGCGATACCTTGCTGATACAGGATGAAGGCGGCGTGTATATCCGCTGTCCCAATCCCAACTGTCCCGCCATGCTGCGGGAAACACTGCGTTATTATGCCTCACGCCAGGCGATGGATATCGAAGGCATGGGCATCAAGATGATAGAACAGTTGCTGGGCCAGGGACTGTTGAAAGGCCTGGCGGACATCTATCGACTGCACAATTATTATGGTGACCTGGTCGCTCTGGAACGCCAGGGAGAAAAGTCGATCGAAAATCTGCTGGCGGGAATTGAAAATTCAAAAACACAACCACTCTGGCGTCTGCTGACGGGACTGAATATCAGGCATGTCGGTTCCAGTAATGCCCGGATCCTTGAGAAACAGTTCGGCACGATTGATGAGATTGCTCAACAGAGCGTGGAAGAACTGGCGGCCGTCGATGAAATCGGCCCCGTGATTGCCGAATCGGTTTATACTTTTTTTCATTCGGATTTCGGCACGAAGCTGATCGATGATTTGAAGTCGGCAGGATTGAATATGGGGAGTCCTGTCGAAAAGACGACGACAGAAGCTGCCGGGATTCTGGACGGTAAAACTCTGGTCGTGACAGGTACTTTGACACAATTCACTCGCGATGAAGCGAAAGAACTGATCCGCAAGCATGGCGGTAAAGCTTCCGGCAGTGTCTCTTCCAAAACCGACTACCTGGTTGCAGGTGAGAAAGCGGGCAGTAAACTCTCAAAAGCGGAAGAGTTGAACGTACCCGTCTTAACAGAAATCGAATTTCTGGAGTTGCTGGGCGAGTCTGGTTAAGCAGTGCATGTCAGGAGTCAGAGGCAATGGTCTGTGTGAGATTCATCTGTTCCAATCTCGCCAGTCGCTGCCGCAGATCAGGTTCGCTCCGGTAGAGGAGATCCAGGTCCCAGAGGTCCATGAAAACCCGCCCCTGGTTTAGCTGCAGGCAGGATTTCAGAGTGGTTTCGATCGAAGTGAAAGCTGGCAGACTGTACTGCCCGTTTTGCTGCAATTGTTCCAGCATGCCGTTTCCTGCGCGTGTCGGGATCAGGGAACAGCAGGAGACTCCCTGCGAAAAGGCATATTCAACCGAGCGAATTCCCCAGTCAATGCCCTCCTGTTCTTCCATGAAGGGCGGTTTCAAAAGAATGAAAACGCGGGTTTCAATCGCATGATTTAATAGAAATTCATTGGCGCGTGCGAAATCATCCAGTGTCATTCTTTTATTTAACGCCTTGAGAATGTCCGGATGAACGGTTTCCAGGCCCAGCGCAATTTCCAGTTGCCCGGTAAGTTGCTGTTGAAAGTCCAGACAGGACTGATTGCAGAGCAGGGGATGATTTTCCACAATCACCCGGTCATAGCATTGGACAAGCGCGGCAATCCCAGGGAGATCTTTTGGAGGTACGGCCCTGGCATCGAAAAAGTTTCCGCTGTTATACAGCTTGATCCGGGTAGCGGGGGGCAGATTACCCAGGGCATAGCGAATCTGTTGGATGATCTGTCCCGGTGCGACAGATTCATCTAAGGTGTTTTTCCAGAGATCACACATCAGGCAGCGAAAAGGGCATTCCCGATTCGTCAGAAAAATGGTTGAAATTTCAGCCGTCTGTCCTGTTGCGATATACTCAGTTTCATTCAGGAAAGCATACGGCCGTAGTGGGGACACACTGTTTTTAGGCGGGCGGGCTGCCAGAATCTGTTGATCAGTAAAGTTCGGGACAGGCATTCATTACTCATAAAGTGAGTGCAGGGTCTGACGATAAGAATTTTCTGAATCGGAAAACAGGGAATGAAACGATTCTCGATTTACTGTACCTTCCTGAAAACGCCGCTTGGGATAGACGGGCATGGAAAACCCGGTTACCTGTTTCACACCGCGACAGACGATATCACCCTTGAGTGCATAGAGTTTCTCATGATTCCATTCGGTGAGTTCGATATAGGGAATGCCTTCTGCGATATCAATCACGTTCGGCAGGGCATAAGGACTGAATCCCGAAAAACCCAGGCTGCGCGCCGGTGCATAGGTTCGGACGTGTCCGCGACTTTGACCGCCTGAATACGTCAGGGAATGCTTAACCGCTTCCACTCCCCAACCTTCCTGATAGAGCATCAGGTTATTCAAAACACTGCGAATCGTCAGTTCCGGGTTTGCGTCGATCGGATAGTCTTTGAGATTCTCGTCTCCACCATCGCCGTCGATCAGATATTTCCAGCGAGGATAGAGCTCCCGGATTTTTTTGCACAAAGCATAAGTCATGGTTGCCGCCTGGACATCCAGCTGTTTGTAATCCTCAACGATGCGAATTGTTTCCTGGCAGTCAAGGCTTTCCTGTGGGACGTCGATTATTTCCAGAAACAGGCTGAGATTCATCTGTTCCAGAAACTGTCTTGCCTGTCTGCAATCACTTCCTTCCCCATCAATTGACAACGAGAATGCCTTCAGTCGGGAAGGGGATTCTTTCCGCATCAGCAGTGCATGGTAGACGAGGAGAAAGATGGCGCCACTATCGACTCCGCCTGAGAAGAGGACGCCAATCGGTTGCTGGGGGGGGATCGTATCAAGCCACTTATGGATTTCCCGCGAAACCGCACTGATATACTGTTTTCCAATCTCATTGAGTTGATTGGGAAGTCGATTGCGGGCAGGCGTAAAGAATCGTGTTGTTTTCGGATTCGGATCGGGACAGCCGATCAACTGCAGTTCCAGAACATAGTGTGCGGGAACCATCCGTGTGTAGGAGGGGTGGAATTGATCGTCCAGCCCTTCGCTTTTGAGAAACTCATAAATTTCATCGATCCGCTCGGCGATGATCAGGCAGGGACCTTCTGCGCGCTTTGCCAGAAAGAACCGCATCGGTCTGCCAATTGAGCGCGCCATTCGAACGCAGGTACCATTCTTATGTACGAGCGCAAACTGTCCGTCAATTTGACGCACCTGTTCAGCGGATCCGCTGCCAACAAGTTCAGTGGCTTCTTCATACGTCATGTTGAAGATCAGATTGGCGTCGGCGTCCAGCAGGTTTACTAGACGCTCCACATATTCTTCATGAACCATTTAAATCTATCCTGAGATTTAAGATGAGCGATCTGGTGAGTTCGGGGCGTAGTGGTAATTTTATGATTCAAATTCTGAAATGAAAACTGCTACCAGTGGATTGCCTTTCTTTTAATTAAAATACTTAAGTTGCTCTACTCTTTGTATATCAGCTATGTCAGCCCAGCGGTGTTCTGTTTACTGAAAGTATCACCATTCAAAGGTTTAGACATTCATGAATGAAAGCTGGGGTTGAGATGGTGAATCCGGTCTGGTAGTTTACAACTACATATTGGAGAACATTTATGAGACATTTTCCGTCTTCGGCAGAGCTATCGCGGCGTCAATTTATACAGCTTGGCTCCCTGGGACTTACTGGTGGACTTTCTCTGGGAAGGTTATCTGAAGCTGTTGCCGGTTTACCACAGACTTCGAAGCAACAGTCAGTGGTGATGATTTATCTGCCGGGAGGTCCAACTCAGTTTGAGACCTTTGATCCCAAACCGGATGCTCCGAGTGAGATCCGCGGTTCTTTTGCAGCGACCCAGTCGCGCGTGCCGGGAGTGCAGTTTTGTGAACTGCTGCCCGAGTTGTCGAAGATTGCGGATAAATTTTCAGTCGTGCGGACTCTGGTCGGAATGGAAAACCGACATGAATCGTTTCAGTGTTATACAGGACGTGCCGGAGGACGGACTGAAGATGGCGAGCCTGCTGGCGGCTGGCCTTCATTCGGATCGATTGTTTCTCAGCTATTGGGACCAGGCAGGGGAGGCATGATTCCCTATGTCGATGCTGCCCCCAAGATGAGTTATAACCCATACAATAATAACGGGAGCCATCTGCAGGGGAATCCGTCCTGGCCTGGGTTTACCGGTTACAAACATGTTCCCTTTGCATTGGAAGGAGAAGTCAAATCAGACCTGATTTTGAATGGCATAGATCTGAATCGTTTCAATGAACGCCGGGTTTTACTGGAAACCGTCAAACAGAATCAGTCGAGATTTACAGCTGAAGGGATTGATGATTTTCAGGATCAGGCTTTTCAGATGCTCTCATCCGGGCGTTTTGCTGCCGCCATGGATCTGGAACAGGAACCGCAGTCCGTGCGAGATCGCTATGGTAAACTGCAAAAGACGGATCCGAGTTTTGGTGGTGCCCCGCAAAGCCCGCAGCATTTGTTACTGGCGCGACGACTGGTGGAGGCGGGGGTCCGTTGTGTGAGTGTCGCGTTTGGCGCGTGGGACTGGCACGCCAACCGCGAGGGCTCGATTGAGTACCTGTCAAGAAAATATTTACCCGTTTTTGATCACTCGCTTGCCGTCTTTCTGCAAGATCTGGAAGAACGGGGGTTGCTGGAGCAGACGACTGTCATCGTCTGGGGTGAGTTCGGCAGGACTCCAAGAATCAATGCCAAAGGGGGCCGCGACCATTGGCCGGGAACGCAGTCCGTGCTGCTGGCCGGTGGCGGAATTCAGGGAGGCCGTGTGGTGGGACAGACAGATCGTGTCGGCGGAGTGCCACTGGATCGGCCCGTACATGTTCAGGAAATCTTTGCGACGTTGTACCAGAATCTGGGGATCAACATCGCCACCGCTCAGATTACCGACCTCTCCGGTCGTCCCCGTTATCTGATTGACGATGATAAACAGCCGATTCCCGAATTGTATTAAACTGTGTCCAGTTTTACTGTAGCGTCTCCAGGCCATTTAGAGCGAGTATCATAGATCCGGAGACGCAATGGTCAAATCTGACAGCTTCTAGAATGCCATGTGCAGTCATCCTTGTGATCAATCATCAGATCTGCTCCCGCTGTCCTGAGAGAATATTCGATTTCTAAGTCTCTTTAAGATAGGTGGTTAGCGTTTGACTGATTCTCTATTCCGGGACAGGAACTGTGAATGTGAACCGTTGACGCTACAATATTTTCGAATATACTGCAGGCTAAGCTGAAGCTGTGATCTTGTGCCCGGATCTCATTCAGATACCCGCTCTCAGTGCGCTCGAAACGCCCAAAATCTTATCCGCTCTTCATTTTTCCAGAAGCCATCACATCATGTTAAACAGCGACGGTCCACGAATTTCCCCCCCTCGGTCTCTGAAAATCAGTTCCGATAAAACAAACGAACCCTTTCGCCAGGCACTGGGACTGGATGAAAACGGGAATTCGACATGTAATGAAGATCGTGATGAGATTCTGAGGTATCTGAATCTACAGTTGATTGCCAACGGCTACCCGGCTGCATTAACTGACGCCGACCGTACCTTTGCAGAAGTCGCCAAGGGTTTACTGGAGAATCACCGTCAGAAAAACCGGTTACTGGTGAATCACCGCTGTCCGGCAGACCAGCGAATTGAGCGTTTTCTGCAGACTCACTTCAGTGATGTTCCAGGGGGAGATGAGTTGAAGCTACCCGGTCGTACACTGGTACTGGATCGGTTTGGCCTGGCACGCGAATTGTCACTCCCTATTGAGCATGATGAATTTTTCAGTGACCTCGTTCAGTCTTACCGGGTCAAGAATGGCGTGCTGCACAACCCGAAGCATGACCGCCGCACGACGGTCGGAACGTTTCATGTCACCGAAGGCGGACTGCCGATTGCCGGAGATAAACGGGCCGTTCCGCGGGCAACCTTCGTGAAAATGTTCGAAACCGCTATGGTACCTCCTGAAGAACTGAAACTGTTTCCGTTTACCGCGAAACAGGAAGAGCCAGCTTCCGGCTGG
This sequence comes from Gimesia maris, assembly GCF_008298035.1. Lineage (NCBI taxonomy): Bacteria > Pseudomonadati > Planctomycetota > Planctomycetia > Planctomycetales > Planctomycetaceae > Gimesia > Gimesia maris. Next base: position 4,088,665 of record NZ_CP042910.1, on the reverse strand, counting down.
GCTTCATTATTATTGCGTCCGATTGTCTGTCCCGAAGTGAAAGGCGTAACGCCTGAAAAACGGATGGAAGTGCGTTTCTTCGCTCCCGGAACGCTGGTGAGCAACCTGGATTTCGTGGAATCAATTTTTGGGAACGCCGGCGATCCTTATGTACCGATCAACGATTCCGGTCTGGATGTGATGCACTGGACCGGGCATACCGGCGCTGTCATCCTGGCACCGCATCTGACGAAACTGACCAAGAAAGAAGTCGGTTTGCCTCACTGGGACGATGCAACCGAACGTCAGCAGCGGGACAGCATGTGCTGGAAATCGGAAGACGAACTCTACAACGACGGTATGGCATTCAAGATGACCTGTCGTACCGATGCCGGCGTGATCGTAACATTAATTGCAGATAACTATTTCGGTTACTGCAAAAAGGAAGTCAAAACCCAGATCAGTTACTCTGCGAATCTGTTTGGAAATGCGGAAGAAGAGCACGCTGGTGGCACGATGGCTTATCCCAGTTACAACCTGGGCGAAGGCTTCCAGATGAACAGCGTCCGCTATAACGGCCGAACCTTCAAGGATGTCCTCAATGATTATGGTGACCACATTGAGGGCAAAGAGGAAGGATACGGAATCGATCAGAATTATCCGGAACTGATTTATATCCCGGAAGACGCCTACGCCAGTTTGCCGGAACAGTGTATTCGCTGGACCCGCGACGGCAAGCAGCATTCGATTCCACTGCTTCCCGGAAATATCTACATGGCTCCTTCCGGATATCATCTGCGGATGGAAAAGCATCCGGCCGCTCCCTCGTGGAGGATTGTCGGTACGACGGGAGAAGGAATTTTCTGTCATAAGCCGTGTACTGTGTCGGGCGGGGGTAAGAGTGAAATCAGTAAATCGTTGACGGATTATATGCTGTATGGTCCCGTGTTTGTCTCTAACTATGAGCAGGACATGGAGTATGTCCGCGAAATCATCGAGAAGGATTATTCAGAACGCTGGCTGGAACCTCTGCCGGAAGGACATCCCAATCTTAGTCCCAGCCGCAAGGTACTCGACCAGACGCGTTCACTGGGGAGTGTGATCAAGCTGTTGACTCCGTCGCCAGCTTACACTCCGGAGTACAACGAATGGTTAGATGCCATTCCCGATCATATTCGGGCGCTGGTCTTTATCATCAAGCGTATTTACTGGTCTGACTGGGGACAGGACTGGGACGACCACTTCGGCGTAGATATTGTCAATGGTACGTACGGTCATGAATTGAAGTATCGGGAACGCAAGCTGGTGGGAACTTACTTGCGGGTCGGTCTGTTTTCATTGTCCGGCTGGCGAACGTTCAAAGTCCGCCAGGATTTTATCGCTTCGATGAAGATTCAGACCGAGGATGACATCAGTGCTTCTGTCGTGGTCCCCGCGCGGTCGTTAAACCACCTGGCTGAAGGAGAAAAATTTGAAAGCTGCAAGTTTGTGATCAACAGTGAGTATCGCCTGTTTCAACGGCCCGACGATGCGATCGTCCGCGGCCTGGACAAGCAGACTGAAGCCGACCTGTCTCGGCCAGGTAACTTCATCTCGAATTTTGAACCGTTGACGAATCAGCAGGTCCGCGAGATGAGCAAGTACGTGGTCGATTTTGACGCCTTCAGTGCTCCCATGCAGGAAATGCTTAAAGCAGCAGAAGAATCGAACAGCAGCTATGTCGTCTGTTCGGCGAATCCACGCCAGATCGATGGTAAGCCGACCAAAAATCCACGCTATCTGCAGATTCGTCCTGATCTGGTGAAACCATTCAATACTTATGTCACGAAGATGGCAACCCGTCTGTTTCGGGCGATCCCTGCCGATCAGCCGGTACACAATCCTGTTAACGCAGTCATGGTGGGACGGCGTAACAATCCACCCGACAAGGAAAAGGGAATCCGCAGTCTTGCCGTCTATTCACCAATTCATTACCAGGAACTCCCCGAACTGTTCATGGACTTTATCTGTTCGTTGACGGGGAAGAGTCCCTCTACTACCGGTGCCGGCAGTGAAGGGGCCTTAACCAAGGGACCTTTCAATGCCTTACGTCCTGCCGCTGATCTGAACAGTGCGCTGGTTGGATTTATTCTGACCGGGTACGCTGGTTTTTCCACAGCCGCCGGTCATATCGGACCGAATGTGCGCGTTGACCATGATATCAGCCTGCTGATACCGGAAATCTGGTGCCGCATGTCAGCTGAAGAACGCGATCCGCAATTTCTGATTAAAGAAGGTCTGCTGGAACCCATCAAAGACTTTGAACACGGGGGACAGCAGATCCCGGCAAGCCGCCTGGGGTATCGCATCACTTATAAATTCCTGTTACGATTCTTTGGCCGCGTATTTGATAACCCTGCTTCGGTCTTTGATGAGACAATTCTCAAGCCGGAAAAACAGGATCTGGAATCGTTTGTCGATGGCATTCAATATATTGCGGAAGCACAACAACGTGTAGCGAAGCAGTACTTCGAAGATGGTTCCTATGAAGAGGCCTGTCCTCCTTTACAGGCCATTCTCTCGATAATGGCGCAGGGTAACTGGCAGGGGTATACCATTCATGATCCTGAAGTCCGGTCCCTGTTTACGCGGGATTCATTACTGAAGAGTGACTGGTATCAGAAGCGTCTGCTGGCGCGACAGGAACGTGAAGTTGCTTTATTGAACCGTCATCTGGAGTATCTGGAAGCTTTCGCAGTGCATCCGGGGTATGACCGGGAAGTGACCCGTCTTTATATTCCGGAACGGCGCGAATGGGTTGAGAAGCAACTGGCTCATATTTCTTCCCCGGCATACCTGGAAGAACTGTCAGGCATGATTGGTGCGCAACCGGGGGCAGATTTGAATCTGACTACTGAATAAAGCAGTGCACGAGCGGTTTCGCTTTTCAGATGATCTGCTAAAATGCCTGCTGTCACCGTATCCTGGTGGTCAGAACTGGTGTCTTCACTGTGTCTGACCGCGCGCCGGGTCTGTTCGTTTGTTCTGAACGCCAGCTGTGTGGTTACAGCGGCACGGTGAAGTCAATAATTCATTCCTCAGATTACCCCCATTAGACAGTTAGTACAGGTTTCCCAGGTATGTCAGATCGCGCTGCTCGCATTGAAGCTCTCTATTCCGCCGTTCAGAAACGAATTCTGATACTGGACGGGGCTATGGGAACCATGATTCAGAACCATAAGCTGAAAGAAGCAGATTACCGGGGATCACGGTTTGCCGATTATCATATGGACATTGCCGGGAACAATGACCTGTTAAGCCTGACGCAGCCGGAAATTATCCGGGGAATTCACCGCGAGTACCTGGAAGCGGGCGCGGATATCATCGAGACCAACACATTTAATGGAACGCGATTATCTCAGAGTGATTACCAGATGGAATCTCTGGTGCATGAACTCAATCTGGAATCGGCCCGGTTGGCGCGGGAGGTTGCCGATGAGATTACCGCAGAAAATCCGGACAAGCCCCGCTGGGTCGCCGGTATTCTCGGGCCTACCAGTCGAACCTGTTCGATCTCACCTGATGTGAATGACCCGGGTGCCCGGAACGTGACATACGATGAACTGGTCGAAAACTATCTGGAATCGATCGATGGTCTGGTCAAGGGAGGAGCCGACCTGATTCTGATCGAGACCATTTTCGATACGCTTAATGCTAAAGCGGCTGTTTTTGCTGTGAAAACATATTTTCAACGGGAAAACTTAGAACTCCCGATCATGATCTCCGGGACGATTACCGACGCCTCGGGACGAACTCTCTCAGGCCAGACGACAGAAGCCTTCTGGAATTCGCTGTCACATGCGAAGCCTTTTTCAATCGGATTAAACTGCGCGCTCGGAGCTCAGGAATTACGACAGTATGTCAAAGAGCTCTCGCGAGTCGCTGATACTTATGTGTCAGCGCACCCCAATGCTGGGCTGCCCAATGAATTTGGTGAATACGATCAGTCTGCAGCAGAGATGGCAGAGATCGTCGATGAATTTGCCAGCAGTGGTTTCCTGAATATTCTGGGGGGATGCTGTGGTACAACGCCGGCGCACATCAAAGCGATCGCGGAGGCAATGGAAAAACATTATCCGCGTCCGATTCCCGAGATTGAGCCTGCACTGCGCCTTTCCGGGCTGGAACCGTTTAATGTCACGAAAGACAGCCTGTTTGTAAATGTCGGCGAGCGCTGTAATGTTACCGGATCGGCTCGTTTTAAACGACTGATTAAGGAAGACGATTACGATACGGCATTGGAAGTGGCGTTGGAGCAGGTACAGAACGGTGCTCATGTGATGGATGTCAACATGGATGAAGGCATGCTGGATGCCGTCAAAGCCATGACCCTGTTTCTGAATCTGGTCGCGACCGAGCCGGAAATCGCGCGGGTTCCGGTGATGGTGGACTCATCCAAGTGGGAAGTCATCGTTGCTGGCCTGAAGTGTATTCAGGGTAAACCGATTGTCAACTCGATCAGCCTGAAGGAAGGGGAAGCGGAATTTCTGGAACGGGCCCGGCTCTGCCAGATGTATGGAGCAGCCGTCGTCATCATGGCGTTTGACGAAGAAGGGCAGGCCGATACACAACAGCGGAAAACAGAAATCTGCGCGCGTTCTTATAAGTTACTCGTCGAACAGTTAGACTTTCCCCCACAAGACATCATCTTCGACCCGAATATCTTCGCGGTTGCGACAGGCATCGACGAGCATAATAACTATGCCGTTGATTTCATCGAAGCGACACGCTGGATTCGCCAGAACCTGCCTTACGCCAGTGTCTCGGGTGGAGTTTCGAATGTGTCCTTCTCTTTCCGCGGTAATAATCCGGTGCGCGAAGCCATTCATTCGGTTTTCCTGTACTACGCGATTCAGGCCGGTATGAATATGGGTATCGTGAATGCCACCCAGTTGGCGGTTTATGATGATCTGCCTGCAAAACTCAAGGATCGCGTCGAAGATGTAATTCTGAACCGTACACCGGAAGGGACCGAGGCGTTACTGGCGATCGCGGAAGAGTATCGGGGCGATGGTAAAGCCGGTTCCAGTAAAATGGAAGATCTCTCGTGGCGGGAGTTGCCGGTGACCAAGCGTATTGAACACGCGCTTGTAAAAGGGATCTCCACTTATATCATCGAAGATGCAGAACTCGCTCGTCAGGAACTGCCTCGACCGCTGGATGTGATCGAAGGACCGCTCATGGACGGTATGAACGTGGTCGGGGATCTGTTCGGTGCGGGAAAAATGTTCCTGCCCCAGGTCGTGAAGTCGGCACGCGTCATGAAGCAGGCAGTGGCTTATCTGCAGCCATATATCGAAATGGAAAAACAGGAAGAAAGCAAACCCAACGGACGCATTCTGATGGCGACTGTGAAAGGGGATGTGCACGACATCGGCAAAAATATTGTGGGCGTAGTGTTGCAGTGTAATAATTTTGAGGTCATTGATCTGGGAGTGATGGTTCCCTGTGAGACAATCTTAAAGACGGCGCGTGAAAAACAGTGTGATGTAATCGGGCTGTCGGGCCTGATCACACCTTCGCTGGATGAGATGGTTACCGTGGCGGCCGAGATGGAACGCCTGGGAATGGATTTACCACTGATGATTGGCGGTGCAACGACATCCAAAGCACATACGGCGGTAAAAATTGAACCGCAATATACGAGAAACCAGGTTGTGTATGTTCCTGACGCATCGCGTGCGGTCGGAGTCGCAGCGGCATTAATCTCGGATGAACAGCATGATGACTATGTGGCCAAAATCAAAGCAGAGTATGTGACCGTTCGGGAACGGGTTGCCAATCGTAAGCCACAGGGAACTCCGGTGCCTTATGCGGAAGCAGTGACTCAGGGCCTGCAGATCGACTGGGAGAAGTATACTCCACCGAAGCCTTCGTTCACCGGCACCCAGGTGCTTGATGATTATCCTCTGGAAAAACTGGTCGATTATATCGACTGGACACCGTTTTTCATCAGCTGGAATCTGGTTGGAAAGTATCCCCGAATTCTGGAAGATGACGTGGTGGGTGAAGCCGCCCGTGATCTGTTTGAAAGCGGGCAGGCCATGCTGAAGAAGATCATCGACGAAAAGTTGCTTAAGGCGCGGGCTGTCATCGGTTTCTGGCCCGCGAATCGTATGCAGGGGGATGATATTGAAGTCTATGCAGATGAAAATCGCGGCGAAGTCATTGCGAATCTGCATCATATCCGACAACAGGTACGCAAACGCGGACAGGAAGAGAAGCCGCTGATGTCGCTGGCGGATTTCATTGCGCCGAAAGAAAGCGGACAACAGGACTACATTGGTGGTTTCGTGGTAACTGCGGGAATTGGAGCTGAGGAGCTGGCGAAGTCGTATGAAGCAGAGCATGACGACTACAGCAGCATCATGGTCAAAGCACTGGCAGATCGACTGGCGGAAGCCTTTGCCGAGCATCTGCATGCACGCGTCCGCAGAGAATTCTGGGGGTATGCGGCTGATGAATCGCTGAGCAACGATGCATTGATAAAGGAAGAGTACCAGGGGATTCGTCCGGCTCCCGGCTATCCATCCTGTCCCGATCATACCGAGAAGGCGACCTTGTTCAAGATGTTGAATGCGGAACAAGAGATTGGGGTGAATCTGACCGAACATTTCGCAATGTACCCGACTGCAGCCGTGTCCGGCTGGTATTTTTCTGCTCCCGAATCTCGTTATTTCCACACGGGAAAAATTGACCGGGATCAACTGGAATCTCTGGCAGAACGGAAAAAGATGAGCCTGGAAGACATGGAACGCTGGTTACGGCCGGTACTGATGGACTAGACTGTGTCCCGTTTTACTGTAGTATCTCTACGGCCAGTTGGAGCGAGTATCATCAATGGGGAGGCTATGCTGACACGAAGGCACGCTAATCAGCGGCCGGGTTTTAAGTTTAAGTGAACCGGCAGCCCCGATCCTGTTTCTGTCGGGGTTCCCATTTTTGATTTTCAGTTCCCCCGGTTTGAGTCTCCTCGGCGAACAGAATTCTACCGAGTACGAACCAGAAGTCAGACAGCCGGTTGAGAAATTGAGGCACAGCGGGGTTTACTGCCTCTTCAATATCCCAGACGTGAATTTCCGCCTGTCGCACCAGCGTGCGGATATCATGAGCGATGAGCACACGCAGACTTCCCTGGGGAAGAATGAATGAATCCAGTGGTTCCAGGGCCAGCGTCAGCCTGCCAATCAGTTCAGTCAGTTCCTCAACTGATTCCTGGGGGAAGCGTATTCGGTCTTCGCCGTCGACGAATGGCGTGCTGATATCGGAACCGATGTCATACATTTCCTGCTGAAATGAAGTCGCCAGTTGCGTCAGTTTGATCTCACAACTGCGATTTTCAGGCAGCTTGACCTGCAGGATCTGGTCTTCACAAACGTGAATGAAGTAGCCCAGTTTCACAGCCACTTGTTCGATGGAGGCTAAAGCTTTGATTCGCGGGCTGGCTTTCGAGATCCGTGAGCCATCATTGAGGCAGGTCTGCCCCTGATCCCCGGTTTTAGTGACGATCATATTGAGATGAACTGTTCCACGTTCCGCCACGGTTGTTTCCTCTATCAGACAATGGTCGCCTGATGTTTTCCGGTTGATCAGATATTGCGATAAAAAACTGGTTTAAGACTGTAGTATAATCCGTTCTAGTCAAAGAACGGCGTCAGAGAAGTGAGAAAACTACCTTTTAACGGATGATGACGGCAATCAGATGCAGTACATTCGTTTTAACTGGAAACCCGCGTGATTTGCGCTCAAATCATGCGGAAACAGAACAAATATGAGACTTTACAAGCTTGGTGAGAGTCTATATACTTTCGACCGAAGCCCAGTCCTTCAAGGAATTTCGGGCTGCAGGAGAGGTGGCAGAGTGGCCGATTGCACCGGTCTTGAAAACCGGCGTGCCGCAAGGTACCGGGGGTTCGAATCCCCCCCTCTCCGTTTATTTGATTGCCGTTGAGTTGTAAGCCTATAACTCAGCGGCATTTTCTTTATCTGGACCGCTCCAGAGCTTCCCATTTGTGGCACATTATGTGGCGTTTTGTGGCACGGGGGTTCTCTGAAAGGCTCTGTTGATGAAGCAATCATCAAAGCAAAATCGGAAGACATCGTTCCAAATCGGTAAAGTTCGTGGCGATCTCCGCGGTAAAATCTGGTATCTCACCTACCTTGAAAATGGAAAGCGTTTGCGACCCAAAATAGGTGCGGATAAAGAAGAGGCGCGGCAGATGGCCGCGCGTAACAACTCCCAGATAGAGTCTCATACTCATTCGGTGTTCAATTTCGATCCTGTAGGTATTGATGATTTACAACAACGCTGGCTCAATCATCATGAACCGGTTTTGCGATCTTCCCTGCAAACCATCCGTCGCTATCGGGCAGCAATAACCCGGATGTTAACCATGTGGAACGCCTTGATGAACGTAACCGGCCCACCAAATACACCTTGACGTGTGACGTATTCTGAATGTGTTTCAACCACCAACATATTCAGGAGCGAAATCGATGCCTGCATCCCAGCCAACACAACGTGCCGATCAGCGGCGGAACCCGGACCGTGAAGCGTTCTGGCGAACAACGATTTCAGACCGCATGCAGTCAGGACTTTCGATCCGTGCCTTCTGCCAGCGTGAGGGACTGAGCGAACCAGTGTACCATTACTGGCGGCGGGAACTGAAAAAACGCGATGCCGCGAACACCGCTGCAACTTCCTTTCTTCCCGTTGAAGTCCAACTCCCTGCCGCGCCGATTGAAATCGTGTTCTCACACGGCACGACCGTTCGTACCGGAAGCGGCTGTGATCGGACCACGCCTGAAACCGTGCTAGCCGTGCTGGAGCAGCGCGCATGCTGAATCTGCCGACCCGCATTGATTTCTGCACGGTCCCCACTGATATGCGTAAAAGTTTTGACGGGCTGATGCGGATGACCGAAGTCTACCTGCAGCAAAACGTACTAGATGGGGGACTGTTTGTATTTCTCAACAAAAAACAGGATCGAAACAAGCTGCTCTACTGGGACCACGAAGGCCTGGCTATCTGGTACAAACGCCTGGAAGCGGGCACGTACCAGCGTCTTTCCGGTCCAGAAGGCACACATGGTCTGTCACTTTCATCCACCGATCTGGCACTCCTGCTGCAGGGCATCGACCTGACCGAATCGGAAAAATGCTGTCCCTGCTGTGACCAAAGAAGGCAGCGATTCAGTTCAGTCATTGATAGACTGCGTATTTGCTGAAACGGTTACAAATCTTCCATGAAATGAGACCTCACCAGTCTACCCGACTTACCGCATTCGCGCTAGACTAAAATGTGACGCGCTCTAGTCAACCCGCGATTCAAGACCGTGGGTCTCAAGAGGAGTAGTTGAAAGTTGCAAACTATCAATTTGAGAAAGCACTTCTCGGAAATCCATTAGCGGCTTTGATCCGCATAGAAGCCACCTTGCTTTGCCATTCGAGTCCAAAATAAGAATTCCATGCCAATTTTCAATCTTGTCACTTCCCAGGAACTTGGCTAATTTTGACCTGACGTCAGAGAGAACTGGAAAGGGAAGAGGTCGATTGCGAAGTGCTTTACCCATCTCTTCTACAGATTCATCCGATACGGCAATCAAACGTACGCCGCGACTCCGAAAGCGAGATTCTACTTCGACGATTTCGCCTAGCTGTTTGACGCAATGATAACACCCATGTCCCCGAAAAAGTACAATCACGCAGGGGGATCCCTTCAGTTTGCTGTGCACGATCTTTTTGCCATCCTGATTTCTGACATCCCAATGCTCTGCGACTTGCTTCGGCGAATCAAAAGACGTTCTTTGAAACCCATCAGATGCAATGCCGTCAACAGCAAATCCACCGGTGACATAAACAGAACAGATGCAAAAGAGTGAAACAAATCGGTAATACATTTGCTATCCTTGTTGTTTATTTGAGAAGGATCCACTTGGCTACCGATGGTACTCTATCCTGATTGAGGATGAAGAGCATATAGTAACCAGGTGGCGCGATTGAGTTCGGTGAGCCTGCGGGTGCTATTGCTTCAATAGTCCCAGGACCAGTTACAGTGTAAGTCAATGTGATCATTCGCTGCTCGCTGTCGGTCTGATGCGTAACAGCCATAGGTCTCGCAAGAACGATCTTCGAGATAGCCGAAGGATTCGGGGTATCGATTTCAAACGCTGCACCATGTTCCACTTCCGATCTCATTGAATTAATTACAGGACGATCGCCTCGAAAAAGATACGGCGGCTTAAATACTTCAATGGTGTTATGCCTGCTGACATCACAGCCACCTCTACCTGCACCTCCTGCTGCCATGACTTCACCCGTTGGCAGGAGTATTGCCACAGAGTGGTAATGTCTTGGCCGGGCCAACTCGTCCATCTCGGCAATTGAACCCGTCTTGGAATCATACAATTCGCATCTTCCGCCGTTTGGGGGAGGCTTAGTTCCTGCTTCCATGCCACCACAAATAAATACTGTACCATCGGGCAAGATCACGGCATTGGGGTGCACCCGTTCCTCTAGCAGGGGAAACGCTGGTTCCCAAGTGGGCGAGAATGTACTCAAGTCGATTGTTTGACCAGTCCCACTGGTACCAGCATCTCCACCACCAATTGCAAGTACTCGCACAAATGGACTTGTGGGCTCAAGCAACAACACTGACATTCCCTTCCGCCGATGATTGTTTTCAAGTGTCGACCACGCCCCCATAGTTCTCGCCGGGTTTGAGAAAGCGAAGATTGCTGTGGGGTCCGCTGACGCGCCACTTGGGCTCTGATTGCAATCACCAAATCCAACGGGAGTATGGAATACTTCCCCGCCAGGCAGCAAATGCAGACCTGGATAGGTCGGTGGAAAGAGCAATTCTCCCACTGGCCCTGTGGCCGTGACAGGTTCAAATTTGTCGGTAACTTCGGAATATATCTCCATGAAATCCGCGACGCCCATTCCGGTAGCCCCCGCAGCAACCAGTACCTTGCCAGGCTCGTCTGCCAAGGTAACCAGTGTGGGATACCAGCGTTGGAACGACATATCGTTACTGGTTCGAGTCCATTTGATTGTTTTGGGATCAAATTTCCATCCCTGAATCGAAGATGCGGCTCCCGGATTGCCACCTCCTCCTCCAACTACAAGCAAGCGACCATCAGAAAGAAATGAATGACCACTACAAAAGAGATTTGCAGTTAACCCCGTTCCCGCCTGTTCTCCGTTGATGATTTCGATGGGCGTTGCGACCGCTGGGTCGGGATCCCAAAGAACTGTTCTGTTATTGCTTGGAATGAGCAGAACTTTTCCCGTATGCAACATCGCCGCATGCATGACAGGCTCTTCTTCGTCACCTTCCGCAACGGTTGCAACTTCCCGCCATTCGCCAAACTGGGGTGGACCGAGTGAGTTTAATAGATCTTCAAACCTTTCGGTCTCAGATTCCTTGTAGAGCTTGAGGCAATCTCTAACATCCGTATACCCGTCCAGCGGACGATTCTCCAACATCATTTTCGCAGTAGCCAAGTCATATGCAACCACCCCTTCGTGCCGCCGGTCGTATTTTGGCCTGGCTGCCGATGGACCATGTTCAAATTTGACACGACGTTCCTGTGGCGACTTAGTTAACTCCCTGGGACTTCGCGCTTGGTTGATAAATTTCAACATGCGTCGCTGCATTGAAGGAGACAGTCGCCTAACCATCTTTTCAACGCCCATATCGCCGTCCGTGGCCCCGAGAACGATATTGCCTCTCATCCCACCATGTTCAATACATACATACGAGATTTCGCTGAGTCCGTCCGGAATGCTCTTGATTTTGGCCTTGAACAACACCTTGTTCGCCATATTAGTTGAAGCGCTGTTCTGTCCCGTTGTGGCATTGAATGACTGTTGACCTTGGACGGCTTCAATCTCAAATACTTGTTTGATAGAATCCCAGTCATTGAAATGAAGTCCATGAGGTATGCCCTGAGGATCACCGCTTAGCTTGAAAGTAACGTCATCACCCAAGCTCAACTTCACCTCACTTGGATCCCATTGGAATCCGCTCGTTGCCGTGATTTCCCAGGAAGCAGCACTAACGAATCCTGGTGTAAGCATGACTTGTGTAACGGCAATAAGTCCCATAATCCAAAACGTTTTTGTACATACTCGTTTTATGGTTCTCTTCATAGTGACATCTCTGGATAACTAGTATTGATCTGCGGTTAAAGTGTGGGCGGTTGCTGCGACGGATCCACTGCACCGTAGCAGTGTCCACACGCTTCATCGGTGTGAAAGTTGAAAAACACGCACAGAAAGTGAAAGGATGGAAATTGCGAAAAATACGACAGGATGGATGAATCGTTGGGTTGAATATTGATCGACTCATTGATCATTCCGCGATAGACCTCCCGCTGTCCCCATCCAAACGACTGGCTTGGTACTAACCGTGTTACACCGTCAGGGCCATGATCTGCAATGATTTGATTCTGCAGAGATTGCTCGAGCAGAGGTAACAAATGGCCGATCCGGAGTCGCAAGTTACGAAATTCGACCGAATTCGTCTGACCAGCTGCTTTTAGCGCAACAAATTCGGATAGCAGCTGATTGACTCGTTGAGTCGAAAATTCTCCGAGGGATAAGAACGGAAATGCTGCGCGTTCGCCTGGACTCAAAACCGTAAGCCCCTGCGCGTATGGTCGGAAATCTGGATTGCGAGGTGACTGACTTTCGGTCGTACCCGGAACGAACGCTCCGGTTTTAGAACCCCCACTAAATTGATCGCCCAAGCGGCACTGGAATAACGCCAGCGGCTGTTCTCCATCGCCATGACGTTCCTCAGGAAGTCTCCCTGCAGTGCGGTCAGCCGGGTTTACTGGTTGATTGGAAGCGAAGTACGTGTTCGGCCCAAGATTAACCGCTGCGCCGACCATTGGATCTCCGCCTGTGAAACGTTCTTTCGTACCTCCGACTTCACCTTCGACAGCTTTTACAAACACTCCGATCGGCGGAACATGTGAACGTGGTGCAACAGGATTGTGAAACCTGATTACCCGCCCGACCGGTTTTTCAATGCGGTCCGGAACACTGTCTGCGGGAACGAAATCAGGCTCACCCTCCAATGCCCACATCCAACCACGCCCTGTTCCATCGGGATTGCCCCGTGGATCGTTGTAAAAACCCTGGCCAGTCGCAAACCGCACCTCAAACCGACCATCGAACCATACTCTCGGGTTTGAGATCGCAGTCAAGCTGATCGAACCTTCGAGCACTCCGCCTACCAAAATATTCAGAGTTGTGTCGTTACGAACGAGGCTTGGAGAAATGGCGTGGACAGAAACGGTCGACCCACCTGATCCGACCGTGATGTTGGTTTGAGACAATACTATGCCAGCACCCTGCGCCGACACCTGAATCTCAACATCGACCGTGGTGCCATCATCGGTGGCTAGACCAAGAATCGAGGGAAACACCTGATTGTTGTGAGGTGCAATCAGAAATGCATCCAAGGTGGACGAACCGTTGAGCGTTAAGAGCAATGACATGCTTATATCTTTCTTGAAATCTGATTAGTATTCAGTTGCTATCAGCAATGACCGTTAACTTGCCTTTCATGCTCGGATGCACAAGACTGGAAAAAGGAATCTCTGTTCCCACATCCGCATCGTCAATCCGAACTCGCAGCATGACATCATTCTCCACCTTGGATGCTGTCGGGTTACGTCCCAGCAAATGCATGAACCCGATGTCACCATCCTTGATCACTGCAATGTGCTTCCTGTCTCTGGCCCATGATGTGAAACGTAATCCATGAAATCCCTCCCTGACACGCCATTCAATGATCTGGCCGGCTTTAACATCAAGATTTGCGGCAGGAATCCCGTTCACTATCCAGGATTGGTTTCCATCATCACTAACACCATGAATAGTGTGGTCAGCGTGTGCTGTGTCCTTCTCCAGCACAATCTTCCCCGACATGTCATTACCATGAAGTGAGCAGAAGTAATTAAGCTCGGAGACACCATCAGGAATTGCCTTCACTTTGGCTCGAATCAGTAGTCCGCCGTTGTTATCTTTGTTGATTCCTGTACCGTTTGCGTGAGTTGAGCGAATAGTCCCGGAGAAGTTATGCTGCTTCAATTCGAATCCATCGAGAAATTCAAACACCTGTATTGCATGATCACCGTTATTGAACGCAACTCCATGCGTGCTGCCGGTAACCTTGAACTCTACCACGTCACCGGTCTTCAACTTCAATGTGGCTGGAGACCATGCATTTCCGCCGGTTCCCTCGATCACTTTAGGTACGGGTACAGCGCCCTTTTCCAGTTCAATCTTCCCCGACATGTTATTACCGTGAAGTGAGCAGAAGTAATTAAGCTCGGAGACACCATCAGGAATTGCCTTCACTTTGGCTCGAATCAGTAGTCCGCCGTTGTTATCTTTGTTGATTCCTGTACCGTTTGCGTGAGTTGAGCGAATAGTCCCGGAGAAGTTATGCTGCTTCAATTCGAATCCATCGAGAAATTCAAACACCTGTATTGCATGATCACTGTTATTGAACGCAACTCCATGCGTGCTGCCGGTAACCTTGAACTCTACCACGTCACCGGTCTTCAACTTCAATGTGGCTGGAGACCATGCATTTCCGCCGGTTCCCTCGATCACTTTAGGTACGGGTACAGCGCCCTTTTCCAGTTCAATCTTCCCCGACATGTTATTACCGTGAAGTGAGCAGAAGTATTCAAGCTCCGATACACCATCTGGAATTGTCTTCACTTTGGCTCGAATCAGTAGTCCGCCGTTGTCATCTTTGTTGATTCCTGTACCGTTTGCGTGAGTTGAGCGAATAGTCCCAGGGAAGTCATGCTGCTTCAATTCGAATCCATCGAGGAATTCAAACACCTGTTTCGCATGATCGCCGTTATTGAAGGCAACTCCATGCCTGCTGCCGGTAACCTTGAATTCTACCACGTCACCGGTCTTCAACTTCAATGTGGCTGGAGACCATGCATTTCCGCCGGTTCCTTCGATCACTTTAGGTTCCTGGCCATTTGATTCCTTCTGCAAAACAGTAATTAAAAGAAAGATCAAAAGAATCAAGGTCGACACGTTTTGGTTGTACCGCATTTTCTGCCCTCTTTGTAAAGTTCTGTTGGGGGTATTACAGTCATTTCAAAAACGTTTCCTACATAAATATTCAGCCGATTCTGGATTGAGAAACAACAAGTCTTATGGTGTGATCTCGTAGATTTAGCCATCCAAGCATTTCGTCAGTCGGCATCACCACCTTACCGGGCTGTACTGCTTCTTCGAGAATAACGATTACCGTGTCACCTGATGGCGGTTGACTATTCGTGACCTTGACCGTTCCGTATTCGACGAAATTCCCGTCGAATACCTCGAACTTGAAGGTTCCCTGCTTTGGAAAATTGAACCGGGCCTGTTGAAAGGCTCCCAGGTTGACATCAATCGTGCTTAGGAAGTTGACTTGCATTGTCATCGCGTTGCACCTTTCTTTACCTGGAAATATTTACCATCCGCAGACTTTGAATAGGCACGCAATTCACCTGCTTTATTCTCAATGATCAACTCAAGTGAATGATCACCATTCAAATCTGCTTTTCCAAATCGTCTGACCGACGCATCGGCAAACGGTGGTTTTACGTCGAGCACTTGCGCATCCGTACTCGAGAAGCCTCGACCGATCCGGTTCAGGAAAACTGCCCAATTTGAATTACCACAGATCACCAAGTCTGGCATGGAGTCATCGTTCCGGTTTTCCACATCGACCACCCTTGGTTTCTCGATTCCGAAAACGATTTCGCTATCCAGTGTTTGCTGATTGGCATAAGCGTATCCGGGAGGTTCAGCTATAAACCCCTGGTAAGCGATGGTGATGCGTGCGTCTCCTCCACCGCAAAGCACCAAATCAACGCGACCATCGAGATTTAAGTCGGCAGATTTAATAAACGCTCGCTTTTCATCAACTTGTTCGGGAATGACGATTTTTACAGCTGCCGTGAATTTTTTTATTTCACCCAACAAATCACTGGGATTGCCTGGATCCTGGACATGCGATTTCACTCCGTTGATAATCGCATACCAGGCAGGTTCTGCATTCGCGGTCTCAATCAGTGCGACAACATCATCGTCATCATCGTCATCGAGATCGACTGCAACGGCATAATACCAGGTCACATCTGCCAGATAGGGTGACAGGTGGGATGTCAAGTTTCCGAACCATTTCTCCCAATTGAACCCGACCGGGTCTTCGCCCTGCCTGGGTACGATAAATTCTTGATTGGGTAATTGACTCAGGTTTCCCAGTGAGCGATCCCATTCTTCATCACGTACCGAAGTGATATCGATCGCGCTTGACATCTTAAAGTTCTCTGGAAGTTCCAGTTCCGAGATTGACTTCATTCGTGATGCCGAAGCTAGTTCGATTATACCGAACATGATATCACGACCTTCGGAGGCGCTGACTCGTTCGGCAAAGTATAACGGTCCTCGAAAGTTGTGCGCCAGTCGAATCGTAATCATCTCCGTCTCATCTTTTATGACTCTTGTGGCGAGATTTTCTCGACCAAAGACTCGACTTTTTGAAACAGGTGATAACTTTTCGCCATTGAGTATTTTGAATTCTTCCTCAGGATTCACTACACGTCCGATTTCGGTCACATTAGACGGGTTGCGATAAAAAATGACTCCATGTCCTGACATGATCTGTTGAAACTTAATCGTATCCCCTGGAGATGCGAAGATCCGAACAGGATTAGACTCACCCAGACCAGAGCGAGTGTCGCGATAAATCCATTGGGATGTCGTTGCCGTAACCACGTGAACTGTTTCACCGGCGAGCGACTGCGAGATCACCAGGACATGTAATAATGAGATCGCATAACGATACATCGAAAGTCACTCCAAAGAGACAGGTGGATGAGTTTTGATAGCCCAGACAGGCAATGGCTGCAGAATCGAAAAGTTGCTTTCAGTTCGTGGCAGAATAGTAAACAAACCCCATTCCCCTCCCTCGTATTGATCTCCAACATGTGATCCATAGAAGTAACTGCGAGTTTTTACTTTCGCCTCATCAGAGAATGAGTCATCAATCAGAAACTCTGCATTAACGCAAGCAGCCGGTGCTTGCGAAATAGCAGCAATTCGGTTGCTTGCCTGGTCTGCATTGTCCATCCGCCATCGACGTCCACCGATATAGAACGAATGGTTGCCAGCTTGAGCCCCAGATCCAGCTGCATGAACTTGGCGAACCCGAATTTGATCTCCAACGTGCCCTTTGAGATGCGGGGTTCGTGGAGTCCCGGAATCGCCTGCCACCATATAGTTAATTGCAAACTGATCGTCTTGTGCGTGAAACGCGTCTTGGAAGAAAAGCACATACTCGCGAAACGCGATACGTTCACTTCGGTCGATGATGATAGCGTGCGGATCAGAAACTCCTCTTTTTTCCATCCCATCGGTCCCTGACAGGAAGCGCGTTCCAGGTGGTTCGACAATCAATGCGCCGAATAGCCCGCTGGTTTGGTGCTCGGGGTCCGCTGTATCACGGAGGTAGCAGATGCCTAGTTCCTGGTCAATCGACCAGACGTAAGTCCTTGCGTCTGCATAGGGAACAATCGAATGCTTATTTCGTCCCAATGCGGTTCCGTCACTCGATGCATCATGCCTCACCAAGCTGGCGTGCAGTGACGTAAGCGGACTGTAAGGTCTGCCAAACGGTCTTGCAGCAGTATCAGGGAATTCCTGCATCATCTCCTGCGGCGTCGGCAAAAGGTTGATTAAACGAACAGAGACTTGACGGGTATTGCTTTCTTCAGGTGCTGCAACTCGCAAAACCAGCGGATGCGGGTGAGCCAGAAATCGTGTTAGAAGTTGTTGACGAAGCTTAAAGACCTTCAAGTCGATCTTATCGCGGTGTGATTGTTTCTCTGAATCACACCGTGGTTTAATTGAACGAGTTAAGCTAGCAATCTGATCAGCAAGCAACCGTTCCTGATCCGTTTCAAGTGGTACGTAAGCAAGTATGGGGGTAGTTGCATTGGGAGTGGTGCCTGTAGAGACTGGGAGCGAAACTCGTAACGCGGCCACATAAAATTCCGGTTTGTCGACAATGGGTTCTGGAGCTTCCGTGATACCCAAAGACTCCACAAGTGGTTCAGCAACTGCTGGTGCGACATTAGAAGTGAAACCAGGTAGTGGTTGCAATTTTGTTGCACCTCCACTGATACCCAGACTAACCACTCTATCGATTATCAACGATTCAGGCACAGAATTATTAAACGCCTTTGAGAAACCAAGTCGGCTCAGAATCGGCAGATTTCCAGAATCACCGGGGAACACGGCTCTCAGACTGACATCGATAAATGAATCCCCTTTATCTATCTTTTCCTGATTCAATTCCTGAGAGTTATGAGTTGCCTCGTATTCAATTCCAGCGCGGCTGACAAACCGTGTCCCCTTGGGGATCGAGAAAGGAAGTGCGGGATTATTGTTGACAAACAAAAAGAACACTCGCGCAGAACCGCTGGCTTGAACGAGATTATTAGAGTCTGCCGGATCATGAACTCGCCAGATGCCCCACTTGCCTTGATCCACCAGGTCATTGACACCAGTGCTACCATATAGATAGTCGCCAGGCGACGCATTCGCAATGCTGCCATAAGTAAAGGCTTCAGACACACCAGCGATTGCGAAGTCACGGATAGTAGACTTGGGATTATTCTGTTCTGTTTGCCAACGATGACCATGAACCGTCAGCGAATGCAATAAATTCGTCGCACCTCCCTCAACGCGAATCCGTGCAGGGTCATTCGGAAATGCTCGCCAAACGGGAGTGACGGGATCAGCACTGACATGGGAGCTAAACCGCGTCGCTTTGCCCCCCCACAAGACTGAGTGACCATTATCATATTTGACTTTCAGATTGGAAAAGGGAGGCGTCAGTCCCGGGACAAATTTCCCATCAAAATCGTGATTAAACGTCCGGATCGGTGTGCTTCGAAGGTTGATAGATGCACCGATACCCGTTGACCGGTCTTGGAACAGTGGTACGTATTCACGAAACGTGGAGGTTTTTTTCGCGTTATGAATACTGGCGATCGAAACCCCTCGCCCCCAGGAATCAGTACCGTCTCTCATCACTGTTGCGTTTGACTTGCTGATGGTGGTCAGATTAGGTTCTGCAGGATCAGTTTCCTCCTCATAAATTGGCTTTCCGGAGATCGGATCGTGATAGCTGGATCCACTGGGCTCGACGATCGTCGCGCCAAATAATCCATGTGGCAAGCTTGTTTTCAGAAGCGAATGGTCGTGAAAATACACGGTTCCTAACTCAGTATCGCACCACCAACGATAATGCACTGCTTCTTCAAGTCTACGATCGGGTTCTAGAGGCACGAGTTTCCCGTCAACCAGCTCTAAGGAGGGCCGGATGGAAGTTTCGTAGTTTAGCCCGCCTACTGCGCCATCAGATGACTGCACATCATATTGCACCAGGTGAGTGTGAATGCCCACTTTGCTGTAACCGGCGTTGTCAGCGTCATCGTCTCTTAGAGCACTCCGCAGTGTGACCTCGACAACTTCACCAACGTTGGCACGAAGTACCAATGGTTCGGCCGGCTTGCGCCCAGCGGCAATATCTGCGAAGTCTTCGGCTAAGACAAAGATCTGACCTTTCTCGTCGACACCTGGTGCTACATCGGATGCCGTAAGCGCGCCGGACATGCTGTTGCCATGTTCTGTGCATACATACGCGATACGAGAACCCACGGCTAATTCCTTGAGAACTTTCACTCTTAGCAAAAGCTGGCCCTTAACATCCGATGACCCCTTTCTTAATCTTTTTGGATCAGCCGGATCCACGTTTTGGCCAATGGTCTCATTGAAATCAAGGCTATCCGCAGTCTGCTCAACTTGGAAATACTCCTTGTCGTGCGTCCAATTTGTGAATTTAATCCCATGCTTACCAGTCGAATTTTCATTATCTATAATCCACTCGATTGTGTCGCCTGTTCTGATTTTCTGCGTACCAGGTACCCAGCTTGTAGTGCCTTTGCCCGCGGTAATCGTAATCGTTTGCGGGGGCGGAACCCGTTTTTTTCTTCCAAATAAGAAATCCCGATATTCGTCTTCTTCACTTGACAGGGGCTTGCCGTTGGCAGCGTGATAATTGATTGGTAATTCCAATGCGACCAAATCGTAACGGCGAATGGGCGCATCTTCGGGTGCCAGTCCGCTCCCGCTATTACCGCCGCGCGTGCTGTCTGGGTCAGTAGCCTTCACCGTTTTGTTCAAATATGCGGTTCCCTGCCGCCATTCGTCGCGCACAACCGCGACACCACCAGCCTGCTCTGGCTTTAATCGCGTCCTTGGTGCAAACGGAGGGCGTCTACCAGCGTGCGGCAGTAAATGAGGATAGGCCAGACGACCATCTTTAGGATTGAATCGCAATCGTGGCCGATCGATTGGGAGATCATCACCCAATGGGTTGGGTTCATTCCGGTGTACACCGATTCCTTCTCCGGCTGTTGGGTATCCGACGCCGAATCTCACATAGCTTTGCGGACGCTCTTTACCAGTATGAAAATCACCAAGATCATATCTCTCACCAAGATAAAGAATTCCCTGACCAGGGACATCTATGATTTCCCAATCCCATTGATTGGCACGATTGATTTCCGCGCGATGCTCATCATTAACTTCGGCTATTTTATCAAGTTCAGGAACCCCTTGAGGAGGAAGTTGATTTTCGATGTAGGGAATCAGCTGATTCTGAATATCAGTGATCGGAACACCCGCCAACGGCCCGGCGACGGGTGTTGGCTTCGGTGCTCCCGGTTGAGTCACCATCGTCTGCAATGTGAGCGAGTCCACGGCAATGGGCGGACGAATTGCTTCGTTCAGTCGATCTGGAAGTGGGGCGAGTGGCGGATAATAAGACACTCCTGGTTCCTGCAACGTGTTATAGACACGTGCATAGGTCCACATTCCCTGGATCACATGGTCAATAATGTGACAGTGCAGTAACGAATCCCCCACAGTCCTTTGTGTTCCCCCTGCGCCACCCTCCATCAAGACGTCAAAAGTCTCTCCCGGACCTAATGTTTGCGAGTCGATACGTGTTGAAGCAGATACAGTTAAATCAGGCTGGTTCGGGTCTTCGGGACGTCCTCGTTTTGATGGACTCGTCAAGTTCGCCGTATCGTCTTTCGCTCCCGCTTCACTGATCCCGGGTTGAAAGCGCCAGCGGTGTGCATGGTGATGGAAGACGTGGAATTCGTTCCCCGCGCCACCGTGTACGATGCGGTATCGCATCGGATCTCCAACATAAAATCGTGGATGGGGTGTCGAAGCGTCGCCGTAAGTGTAAGCACTATAGGCCATTGAGTGATCGTTGATCTCGAATGGTGAATCCTTGCCGCCATCCTGATCTCCGAAAGGCCTTCTTCCAAAAATTTCATTGAATCCTGCATAGCGGTAACTCAATGCTCTTGGGCTTTCTGTTTCCGCATCCTCCATTAAGTCATCCCCCAACTCATCGTGGAACATGACAACGTGTTCGCGAAACGCTGGAATCGACTCGTCTTCGTTTACGATGATCGCTGCCCAGCCACTCTTGACTTCGGCATAAGAATCTTCATCCACTTCATAATCACCAAAACCGTTCTCGCTTCCCTCTTTGATCTCAAACGTGTATGAGTCCAGATACTTTGAACCTTTCGGTTCGACGATCAGAGCGCCAAACAGCCCATGTGATGCCTGTGTTTTCATGCGATGGAGGCTTCCGTTGAGATCCTTCGAATCGATCGGCTTACTGTGAAAATAGTAAGTTCCTTCAGTCGCACGCTCGTTGCCGATTTTGATGACGTAGCGCAGTTGTGGATTGTTATTTCCTGCAGCAACAGGCTCAACACAGTTTTCTCCCACATGACCTACATCTCCAGTGTTGTAGGTTGCTCCTTCCACGATCAGGTTTGCCTTCGAGGCACCAGATGAACGATTTACATCCAATCGATTCGTAAAGTCAATGACGATTGTATCACCACCGTTTGCCCGAATGATCAACGGTTCCACAGTGAGTACGGGAACTTTAGGCTCATCAGTCAGTTGTTTGTTTGCATCGAGGTATCTGCCGGTACCAGGGTCCTTGAGAAACAAAGGCGTGCCGTGACCAACTCCGTAGAAAATCGGATCGTGTCCTGCGTTGAAGTATTCGCTTCCAGCACGAACTTTATCAATGTCCTCATCCAATACGAAGATCATTCCGTCATTGTCTCTCGCACCAAACGGTTTGGTGACTCCATTCACCTCTATCCTACGGAAATCCTTACCAAATCGATTATAGACAATAGGCGTGCTGATCGCGGATATACTAAAGTTGGCAGGCGGGTCACCTGGCGATGGCTTGACTACTGAAATACGCAGACCTTCAAATGCATTGTCAGATGGTCCTTCAGTGTCTGGTTGCAGGTCCTCGCTCACGGACTGTCGTGAAACAAAACTGGTTTTAGCGGACGATTTGATTAGTCTACCCATCATCGGCCCAAACTGTTCATTGAATCGCGTTCGCGCTTTCTCTGCGAAATCGCCTGACAATGCGGCCATATCGATCGCGTTTTTCTGCTTCTCGCAGCACTGATGTTCGTCCTCAGGATTCTTGCTTCCAGGGACACCGCAGCACGGCATTGGTGCTGGTATAAAGCCTTCGAACAGTTTGTCACGAACCCATTTCGAATCTTCTGGCCCGATTCCAGCCATACCCTGCATCATGAGCATGAATTGCTCTGCGGTTTCCCGGTCCCGCTTCGGCTTAATGTTTGAGTTGGCGGTCCACTCTTGAGCCCCTTCGTTCCACACACGAATTAGTTCAGTCTGTGTTAGCCCGTCAGCCAAACGTGACTCTTTACCGGCAGCTGTTTTCGTCGCCGGCGCGATTGTCGTGGAATCGCCGGCAACAGATGTTGGCGAAAGTTTCGGTACATCGTATTGTATCTTTTCGATTGCAACTGAAGTCGCCAGGCAAGCTGATACAGCAAATGCCATAGCGTAGAGTTTCTTGTGCATAATTAAGTGTTCCAGCTTCATTTGCATCCTCACTCAGATGAAAACAACGCAATTCGTGAACCAGCCTCTTCAGACTGGTATCGTTTACATGCATCACCGTACTCGTCTACTGCACTACTTCCACCGGAGTGTCCACAACAAGATCATTACCATGAAAAACCCGAACGGAATCGTAGTCACCATTGACTTTGCTGTAACTGACCGGTTTCCAAACCACGAACTGTGGCCAAATGCCAGGACGTTGATGAAGATGAATTTCCATCAGCAGAATCCTCGGGTTAATCCCCTGAGGTATTCTTGGAAGCAGCACAACATCGACTCCAGGGTTAGGAACCTGCACTTCACCAACAAGATGGAACTGGTCGGGTTTGGGTGGCATCGTGTTATTCCATGCATACCAGTCACGAGTCACTATATTGCTTGTCGAAATGACGCCTGCTTGAGTTTCGTTCGTTCGGCTCAGACTAACCAGATCGCATTCTTCAAGATCAATAGAAGCTTCTCCCAGACGAACGCAGGAAACACGATTGAAATTTGGTACAGCCTGAATCAGAGCGGCAACACTTCCTCCAGCGGATACCTCAACTTGAATCGAACTGCCCTCGGTCGAGATATTGCCAGAGGCCATAGGCGTGCCGTTAACAAACAAACTTGCAAGTGCCCAGGTATTGGGGCATAAACTGCTTTCAACATTTCGCAGGACAATCATTTTCGAATGGGGGCCCTTAATCGAATGTATCAGCAACGCGGATGCTCCTGACTCTCCCACACCACCTCTGGCAACTGAAGTACATGCTCCCGAATCAGCGGACATAAGAGTTACTCCCTATTACGTGCAACATGATGTGTAATCCAGCTCATTTGTCTCTAAAACGTTAAGGGCTTACTTTGCCAACGCTAAGAATTTCTTATGAAGCCAGAGGGAAACCAATGGACATTTCCAGATGATCTCTCCAATATCAAATCGCAAAATAATTCCAGGAGAGATCATTTAATTTGAAAATTCCTGCTGATTAGAATGAGTTCAGCAGGGAGGCAGCTTGCTTCAGTGCGAATCATTTCATGATTCACCAATATTTTCTCTGCAAGTTTGAGAGTCATTCATACCTCCGCCGCGCGAACCTGAAGTGTAGATATTCCATGTATAGAACAGGAAAAACAGTTGAGGGTAATCGTCTTAAATTCTTACAGAACAAGAGAGATTACTCTCTATCAAAACGGTATACTGGTGGAATTGGGTATGCTGAATACTGAAGGGGCCATTTTTTCTGTTCCAATTTCAAATCAGAAATCAAACATGGATAAAAACGAAGAGACTCCGGTTTCAAACTGGCTGGCTACCCTGGGTAAGGATCAGAAAGAAGTTGTCCAGGGAATCTGGGATGAGTTCTATGAAAAATTGATTCGCTATGCAGAGATACGTGTCAATACTTTCCCGACCGCCACACTGGATGCCGAAGACATCGTACTTTCTGTCTTCGAAAGCGTGTGGGCTGCCTCACAAGAGGGCCGTTTCGACTCAGTGCAGAACCGAGACGAATTATGGTGGTTATTGATTGCCATGACCCAGAGAAAGGCTGTGAACCACATCCGTCGCGAAACAGCCCAAAAACGAACCTCTGTCAACGGCAAATTGCCCATCTCAATGACTTCAATCGAACATTTTCAGGCATTTGTAGCAACAGATCATTCTCCAGAATACTTCGTGATTATGGAGGAAGAATATCAGCGCGCTTTAGAGAAACTTTCTGATGATGTTTTGAAGAAAATTGCGGTTTATAAGATACAGGGTTACACTCATGAAGAAATCTGTGAGTTATTGGATATTTCCCCTGCAACAGTTACTCGAAAAGTACGACTGATAAGAAAAGTATGGAGTCATGAATAATTTCCCATATGATCCGTCAGATGATGATCTTATAGCAGTCGCCATTACTGTAGACCGTATCTGTGACAGTTTTGAGTCATCCTGGAAACAGGGCCGCCCCCCCGAGATTGAGAGTTACCTCAACGAAACCGCCGGAAAAACTCAGTCGATCATCTTTGCCGAATTAATCAGGTTGGATATTCATTATCGAAGTCTAAACGGCAACCTGATCTCTCTGGATGAATACCAGTCTCGGTTTCCCCAGTACAGTGAGATCCTGCAGGATTTTTCCTCGCAGTTGGCCGACTCACATCAGCAGATTCGCAGAATCGGCCGGTATCGTCTGGAGAAAATAGTCGGTCAAGGTGCCTTTGGCGTGGTCTGGAAGGCCTGGGATGAAGAGCTGCAGCGGATCGTCGCTGTCAAAATCCCGCGAAATCAATCACTGTCAGAACAGGAAAGAAACCGTTTTTTCCGGGAAGCCCGCTCTGCTGCCAGACTTTCTCATCCGGGAATTGTATCGATATATGACTTTGAAGAAATAGACGGGTCTCCTATTCTGGTAACTGAGTATATCCAGGGCTCGACCTTGCGCGACTGGACGCGGCATCATGAAGTCGATTTTATCGCAGCGGCAACCATCTGTCGTGATCTGGCCAGTGCGCTGCATGCCGCGCACCAGGAATCAGTCATTCATCGGGACCTGAAACCGAATAATGTTCTGATAACTGAGGACGGTCAGGTTCGGATTACTGATTTTGGACTCGCCAAACGCTGTGATGTCGAATCCACGATTGCCGTGGCTGGCGCCATCATGGGGACCTTCTCATATATGAGCCCGGAACAGGCTGACGGCAAAGCCTCCTCGGTCGATGGTCGGTGTGATATCTATGCCCTGGGGATCATTTTATATGAATTCCTGGCAAATCGGGTTCCCTTTAAGGGAAGCACCAGCCAGCAGATGATATCGCAGATCCTGCATACCGAACCGGTTCCCCCCCATAAATGGAATGCAAGTGTCCCCCGTGATCTAGAGACGATTTGTCTGATAGCCATGAGCAAATTCGTCGGTGATCGCTACAACACTGCCAGTGAGCTTGCTGCCGACTTGCAGCGATTCATCGAAGACAAACCAATCACTGCACGTCGACTTTCACCGCAGGAAAAATTATGGCGCTGGGTTAAACGAAATCGATTATTGAGCGTCGCCTGCACTTTGATCTGCCTGCTTCTCCTGAGTGGTATGACTGCCATGCTGGTGATGCATGATGACGGAAAATGGCAGGTCAACGTCCATACGGATCCTCCGGATGCACGTATCCTGGTCTACCCTCGCGATCCCATCACCGGTGCCCCTGATACAAACATCAAATATGAAGCGGAAGGCACCACCCCCAATACACTGCGCCTGGCTCCCGGAGAATACTATGTAGTGGCGATTCTCGAAGGAACGCCTCGTTTTCACCACGTGTTTCGCAAGGTGCCTCCCCGGGGAGCCGAAATTCCTATCGGGAGTACGAAAAACCGGTTCTGGCAAAATACAGGCCCAGATACGATCGATTGGCCTGAAATTATTATTCCATCACAAACCGTTCTGGATGATATGGTTTTGGTCAAAGGGAACCAGATTACCATTCCAGATCTTTATGTCTCAACCAGAGTCTTCACAAATCGGGACTTTCTGAAAATCCGACCAGGGATGATTCAATCACCTCCAGACGAACCTTATTATCCAAAGGGACAGGACGTAGCCATTCATTTTGCTGAAGAAGCCGGCGCCCGTTTAATGACCGCCAATGAATATGAGTATGTTATCGCTTCGCTACCCTTGTATCCTGAACTGCAGAATTTTCTCCATACAGGTAAAGAATGGACCTCTTCGCTGGCAACTCCGGAACAAATTGAAAATTCCAGTACAGCTTTGGAGTTGAACCCAGAATTTCGTACATCCGATCTAATCGGGCTTGCTGTATTCCGGGATGATCATCCCAATCAGGGAAGTGATAAATTAAATAAAAATCAATCTGATTCTTACAAAGTCAAAACTGCAATACGATATGGGGGAAGTGCTAAGATTGGATTTCGACTTGTACGCCCGGCTTCCTTAACAACTCAAATAGAACAACCCACAGAAAAATGACTAAACAGTCAAGTATTGTGGGCTGTTCAGGATGACAGGTATTCTAAACTGACTATTTTGTTTCTTTCTGTCCCTTGCGATCCGAACCACCTTCTTCTGGATCACCTTCATCTTTAAAACGAATCAGGAATTGCATTCCGCCGTAGTTGATAAATGTAAATTCGCGGCATGTTCCTTGACTCCAGCCACCAGCTCCATCATTCATATAATAGTCAGCCCTTTTCTTGAAGGAATCAGAGGGCAGTCTTATTGGGTTCATCTCATTATTTCCGTCAACTTCAAAACCATACCAGAAATATAACGCGTCCGGCTGTTCCGTTGGATTCTCAGACTTCGAGACACAAAGCAAAAAAACCTTTGCGTATTTTTCTATATGTGCATTTGAATCTCCAAATATTATATATCGGGTTCGAATAATTTCATATTTCATATCGCTTTGAGGAGGAAATAGATCGGGCCTTGCATCTTTTGGGGCAGGCAAGGGGTGCATATAGTGGCTGATAACAGGCTCTGTGGTCTTTTTTTTCTGATCATTTTTTCGTTTAGGTGCGCAACCACCACAAGGACCAGGTCCCCCACATAAAACCTCCGGATAAATCCCGGCTTCATCAAATTCAATTACAGAAACGGCAGTGGCAGCAGAGCAGTCTGATTCGTATTGATACCGATAAGCCATCCAAACCAAGAGATTTTCTCCTGCAGGTCCCAAGGGAACCTGATTACACACGCAGGTTATTAACTTGGGTTCTTCTGTCTTATCTTTGGCAACACTCTGATTTGCATCACCTGCCAGGCAAAAGAACAAGAAACAGATTCCCATAGAAAAAGTGAGTTTAAAACGATACATCATAGTTGGCCCTTTTCATCATGAATTTTGCGAATGCACAAGATTGTTTGTACAAATAAGTGAGTACTCTTCAATGACAATTCCGGTTTCAGTTTTGATTTCTGATTCACTCCTTAACTGGTTAAAATTCTCCGAGCACTTTCCCGTCGTTACGGGTACATAGAAGCTTTAAAGTCTCCAGATTCATATTTTCGCTCAGAAAACGTACTGAGCCGTCAGTGAGCAGACATTGAGCCCCTCCACTGTGGGCAGAAATCAGTGGGTTATTTGGCCCCCCGTCAGTATGAATTCCCGGCAATCCCCCGTCCTTCGTGCCAATGGGGTAGCGGACGGTCGTCAGATTAAACACAGGAAAAGCTGGTGTGAAACCCCCGGGCCCCAGCAACAGCGGCGGCGTCCCGATATTCACAGTCCCCGTGGCCCAGCCACTGGGATTACCCGCATCCACGCGGATTTGCACTCCCGACTTTTCAACAGTACTGGAAATCTCCCCCACCACAATCGTATTAGAAGTACCATCTGTGATATCTCGGATCGTGACAGTTCGATTAGGAACCAGCACACCTGTAGCTGAAACTCTGCCATCCAAGTGAGGCAGACAACACATGGAATTTGATGAAGCGGGAAAGAGATCGTCTGAAAATGAATTCCTGCTTCCTGAGACAGTGCCGGTATTTGTCGCCCCAGAGATACCGGCATAATGCGGCATCGTCATATTAACTCCCGGCAATAAAACACCGTTGACTCTCTCATTCAGTGGACTGGAAGGGCACAGCATGACCATCATCTTGACATCTGCTATGAGAGCCGGATTCTGAGGGTTGAAACCACAGCTGGCAATATTATGGTCATACAGCTCATAGAGTGCTCCATATTCAAGGTAGGGAAGCAAGCCAACCCACCAGCTGGAGCCAAATCCCAAATTCTGGTTTCTGACTCCCAGAGGAAACTTCTGGAAGTCACTGTGATAATTCTGCAGAGCCAGACCCACTTGCCTCAGATTATTTTTACATTGGGCACGCCTGGCTGCCTCGCGTGCCTGCTGAATGGCTGGAATTAGCAAGGCAATTAAGATTGCGATGATAAAGATTGCGACCAAAAGTTCTATTAGTGAAAATCCATGTCTTTGATCAGGTGTGCTTATCATACCCAGGGCCCTTGGTTTTATACATTTATTCACATTCTGGATATTATGTGATGTTTAAATTGGAATAACAAGAACTTCCTTGAAAATTTAAAAGTGAGCGCCCTGACTCTGCTTCATGGTTCCAGCAGTTTAAATTCTGAATATCCGGTCGCGCCTCGTGAGCGATATTTCCACAACATCAATACCGAAAAAGAATTAGATTTCTGATCAGCTCAGATCGATAATTTTTAGAAAATTCAGACTGACCTTCTTTTTTCTGACATGCAACTGGTTTGATTTACGGTTCTGTTCTTAGCACGCCTTTTCAAATCTGCCACGAAATAGTCTCTCAGTAAAACAGTCATTATACCAGGGAAATAAAGAGCTTAGGGAATGACCGTACTCAAGAGGAATTCGACGTTGCCTGTGTTCTGAAATTATTACAGGTTTGATACCACCTGAAACAGGGGATGGCTGTCGCTTGATTTTTCCTGTTCAATCTATGATTTTCTATTTCAAGATCATAAAAATAGAAAGTAATTCGGATGGCTACCTCTGTACCCGAACACGAAATTTACGGTATTAAAAACGAAGACCCTCCCAAGATGATTGAAATCCGATCTTTTGATGGATCGAACAATAATCTTGCTAATCCGAACTGGGGCATGTCGGGCGAACCATTGAGGCGTTATCGCACGAAACCGAATTACAAGGATGGCATTGGACAACTACGCGTCGCCCCCAACCCGCGTAAAATCAGTAACTCTGTCTGTACGCCACAGTTTCCTCTCCCGGAACCGCACCCTGTCTTATCAAGCTTTATGTGGGCCTGGGGGCAATTTCTGGACCACGAGATTGATCTATCACTTGAGTTTGAGAAGCAAGATGCTGGCAACAGAAAGAAGGATCCTGAAGAAGCAAACATCGAAGTCCCTGCCGATGATCCCGTGTTGCCAAATTCGATTATTCCCTTTCGTCGATCTCGCATCGCCGAGGGAACCGGAGTCAAAGGTGTGCCACGTCAGCAGGTCAATGTTTTATCTGCTTACATTGATGCCAGTAATGTTTTTGGATCAAGTTTGGAACGAGCGATTGCCCTGCGTTCGCTTGACGGAACCGGTCGGCTCAAAATGACGAAGGGTAAATTCGGAGATATGCTGCCGTTTAATACTCCTCACATCGTTAACGCCATGGGCCCCCTGCGCACCAACGAATCCCCTGGTAAATTCTTCATGGCAGGCGATGTTCGCGCGAATGAACATAATGTTTTAACCTGTCTACATACGCTTTTTCTCCGTGAACATAATCGCATTTGTGACGAACTCGCCTGTGACCGTAGTACTCAGCTTGCACATGAAATCATGGTTCTTGGACGTGACGAAGCGATTTACCAGCATGCTCGTCGATATGTCACCGCACTCGAACAAGTGATTACATTTGAAGAGTTTCTCCCCGCACTTCTGGGGGCGAAGGCGATTCCTGCGTATCGAGGTTATGACAATACGCTTGACGCTTCGATTGCAACGGAATTTTCGACAGCCGCCTATCGGCTCGGTCATGATATGCTGCATTCGAAACTCTTGATTGCCTGCCCGTGCGGAGGAAATGCACAGACAATTCGCTTGGATCAGGTTTTCTGGAAACCGGAACAGATAGTAAGGCGGGGAATAGATGGATTTCTAGCAGGTCTGGCCCAGACTAGGATGGAACAAATTAATGCTCAAACCATTGAAGATGTACGCTCCAATCTATTCCGCGTACTGAATGCCCCCGGTCACCCAGGCATGCTGATGGACCTGGCTGCTCTCAATATTCAGCGTGGACGCGATCATGGATTGCCCACTTATAACCAGTGCCGAGTAGACTACGGGTTGAAAAATATTCAAAACATCAAAGAGTTGGCAAACATTGTCAAAGATGAAAGCCGACTCAATCGACTCCAGCAGGCATATGGTTCCAAGGTCAACGACATCGATCTCTGGATCGGAGGGCTTTGTGAGGCTCCAGTGAAAGGGGCGATTGTAGGGCCTTTGTTTTCAGCAATCATCAAAGAGCAGTTTCTGCGGCTCCGTAACGGAGATCGATTCTGGTACGAGAATCAGGAAGTTAGCGGTTTCACGACGAATGAAATCAAGAAACTGAAAGCCACCCGCCTCTCCGACGTGATCAAGAGAAACACAATGATCATCAAAATCCAAGAAGATGTATTCCGAGTCTCCTGATTATCTGAGTGAATATAATCCTTACATCATCAGTCAATCCACAGAATATGACAGAAATACTTTATCTAATAATATCATAAGATAAACAGAATTATCATGCCCCAACCAGAACTGATATTTACGGAGGATCGTCTGCTGATTGATCTATCAGACTTACCTGACATTGATTCACAATTTTCCGCACAAAGACGATTGAGATAGATCCAGTTTAGCTTTCCCTATTTAAGATTGTCTTCCAAATCCCCCTACCTTCCCGACACCTGATGAAAAGGCGTGGCATCTCTTCATACTGGCTGATCAGAAATCAACAATCCAGATCGTTACCCTCACCACAATCTCTTTGTGGCATTCACTTTTGACTAAACTGGATTGATAGTTGATAAAATGTAATGACGACCAGCAAATAAAGTCTATTATTGAAGTCTCAAACGCATGGGAAGCCCGGCAACAAATGAGCGGTCAGAGAATTCCCCCTCTCCGTATTCAATCTGATGGTCGCTGCAAACACTTGAAATATTGTGTTTTGCAGCGACCATTTTTTATTGATGACCTCGACTATGTCAAAACTGTGTCTTTCGGGCTTATCCCGGTGGATTTCAGAGTGGCAGGGAATCTTCGCGCCACTGTGTTTTCCCGTCATCGAAATGATACATCAGGCTATCGACGCTTGAGTGTAAACTCGCCGATCTTCTTTGTATGTATAAAATTTTGATCGATATAATCATCGAGAAGAGTCACATCGCTCGATTCTCTACTTTGATTTGGTTCGTTGGTAAATTCTTGATCCCACAACACCACCGTATCTACCTGATTCGTTTCCAGGTCATTAATAATTTTTTGCTGAATGATTCTGGTGTTTGTGACACCTGGATCAAAATGATGGTAGAGCGTACCGCTGCGTCTACCTGACAGAGTCTTCTTCCAGATCCCTGTTCAATTGATGCCTCAGATGGTCGACCTGGCTTTCTAATGCCTCAATCCGCTGAGTTAAATTGGAGCGAGCCTTCCGGCTCTGTGTATTACTCACAAGTCGCTCTGCCAGAAGGTCATCGGCAATCAGAACACGTTGAAAGAACATCATCAGTAAGGTACTGAGATATTTTCGTCCCATTTCACGAAGATGAAGATTGGAGCATCCCCACGTACGGCCGTACCAGTTAATCGGAATTTCTGCGATATTGTACTTTCGAATCAAAGCACCCAGTGACATCTCTAACGTAATGTTGAAATGACTGGCATGATAGGGGCCACAATCTTCAATCACTTCAGTACGGTAAGCTTTAAAAGCGTTTGTTAAATCGTTGAATCGCGTCCAGAACATATATTTCATGACCGTATTCACAATTCGGTTTACAAACTTTTTAAAATGAGGATAATTTTCGACATGACTTCCCTGGATGAACCGTGATCCAAAAACACAATCATAGCCTTCCTCAATCTTTCGATAATAATCAACCAGATTATTCGGGTCATCAGACTGGTCTGCCATGTAGATGATCACAACGTCTCCCTGGACGACTGAAAGTCCGGAGCGAATGGCACGTCCAAATCCGCTGGGAAGCGTCCTGTTTTCCAGGTGAATGGCGGAATCCGTTTTTATTTTTTCAAGTACAATGTCCGCAGTGCCATCGGTGCTGTTGTCATTGACCACGATGATTTCATACGGAATGTGCTCTTTTTTGAGCACAGACTGTATTTCGGCAAGACATTTCCCTATGTTCTGCTCTTCATTATAGGCGGGAATAAGTACTGACAGCTTCATTGTATTTTCTCAAAAACAAATCTGAAAAAAGGTCAGTTGATAATCGGTTTTACTTCCGATTGAGACCTTTGAATCCAATCGTAAACTTCTTCCAAAACGACAGATCACATCACTTTTGACCGTAGCGTCTCTCAATCCAATATTCTCGGTTGAAATGGCTCGGGAGACGCGACAGTAAAACTGGACGCAGTCTATTGACTGGCATTCCGGCTTCCGTTTCAAATTGTTCAGCACGCTTCGAATCTGAAATTATGATTTACACATCACAAGGGATAATCTGTTGTATCTGTTCAATCGGAACTTCTCACCTGGCAACTCATAGGGTGACCAGACACTGTATAAATAGCAAGTATTATACCTAATGAGCCAGTTGTCCCGCTGGAATTAAGCAACATAAGGTTGAAACAGACCTGACACCACCACAGCGCGCTAAAGCTGCCTCAGATCGTCGGATTCACCAGCATAGGCAATACGTTTCAGATATCAACTACCTGCTGGATCGCATCACTTTTGATCATAGCATCTTTCGATCTATAATACTCGATCCAAATCGACCTGCAGACGCTACAGAAAAAGTGGACAGAGTCTAAAGCAATATGAGTACATAATTTGCTAAGAGACCTGAAACTGTCAATGTTAAAATACCGAAACAATTTGTTAAGTCTTCCTGTGAGTTTTACATACGTAATCACCCACGAATTAAAATCAAATATCTGGTGATCCCGTTGGAAGGACATTTTCGCTTGAGTTATCGTATCTGGGAATAGCTGACTTCTTTCGGCAACGAAACATATGCTATTATCGCCGCCCGAAATGGATTTTCCTGGTTGGCGCAGGGAATTTAAGAGTCAGTCGGAGTGGGGGAGTACGAACTGCGGATGGGCAACCCGGCTTCAATGAAGATACCCATGCTTGGATTTGTTCAAGAAGTGCATAAGATTTGTGACAGTATAAATCATAATTACTGTCTCATATATATTGGAGGCCTGGTAGAAAACTGCGGTGCACAGAAGCTCTCTGCTCGGATTAATATTTTAGAGGTGACATTGAGCGACAGGATGTTATATCCTGCCGCTCTTCGACTTTGCGACGTGCCGTTCGTCTCATTCTGAAATCGACAGCATCATCATCTTGTCACCTGGCGGGCAGTCTTATTTTCGAGTCCGGACTGCTTAATATTTTCAGTTGGGAGGCAGGGCCAGATCATCGGATGCCTCTATATCCACTTGGACTTCCTGGTCAGGAGGTGGATCTACTGAACCCCCACACCCTGAAATCGGAATCAGAAATAATATGCCTGACAGCCAGAGAAATATTATGGGACACTTCACAACAATCATGAAAATCTCCATTTAATGATCACGGTTAATGAATCTTTTTGCGAAAACCTGTTTCAATCTCAAAGAGAGTCTTACATTAATACTCGCCTAAGGGTTGAGCATCATGAATGCGTGTCAGTAGCGCATAGGTATTGCGGTCCATGTTTTCACTCAGGAACTGAACTGAGCCATCTCCCATCAGAACGTGAATGCCCCCTTCATGGACACTGGAGGCCACGGCGACATGGTGTCGAGGGTTTGTTGCAGAATGTGCGCCGTTAATATGATAGCGGGTATTGTTGTTGTGAGTGGGATCAATATTGGGATGGTTCACAGCGAAAGTACCATATAGTCGATGACCTCCCCAGATGGGAGTGTAAGCATCACTGGTACGGCCAAAAATAGCACCTTCACAGACAGCAATACAGTTACTCAGTCCGTCTGTGATCGCCTTAATTTTGGCAGCCCCATTATAGCCAAACATACCCTGGTATTGGATCCCGGTCCGCCCGTCCGAAAGATTACTGGTCGATTCGCGATAAACAGAATACATTCTTCCATTAGGCCATCCATTGCCATGCCCGCCGGCGCATAACAGATAATTCGTCCTGGCATGATTAGCAATATAGGATTCTGGATCAGAATGGGTTTCAACCGT
Organism: Gimesia maris; assembly: GCF_008298035.1. NCBI lineage: Bacteria > Pseudomonadati > Planctomycetota > Planctomycetia > Planctomycetales > Planctomycetaceae > Gimesia > Gimesia maris. Next base: position 4,053,657 of record NZ_CP042910.1, on the reverse strand, counting down.
CTGGCCTTCATCAGAGGGACAGAGCAGTACAGGCAGGATTGTCTGTACCAGAGAACTGTTAGAGTTAGGCCATCCGCCCTCTACTCCAGTCCAGCCATAAGAGGTACGTGCATGGCCGTTCGTGGCAATGTTGAGATTGAATTTATTGTAGAGGGGGGCCTGGTCCAGATTTGGCAGCAACATAATCCAGGCTGTATGGTTTAAAGCAAGTGTGGTGTCATAGTCAGAGTTTCTCGAACCTCCTGCAAGGTTCGCCCCGATGGGGAAGGTTTTGTGAGTGTCGTGGTAGTTGTGCAGTGCCAGACCAATTTGTTTCAGGTTATTTTTACACGTGGATCGTCTTGCTGCTTCGCGTGCCTGTTGCACTGCAGGCAGAAGAAGTGCAATCAGAATGGCGATGATAGCGATGACTACCAGCAGTTCGATCAGGGTAAAGCCTCGTTTGGATGTGAGTCGCTTCATGTTCTTCTCCGGGTAGATAAAGAAATTAGAGAGAGGGAATAATCATTTAGTTGATAACTGGCCACGTCGTATATCCTGGTGAAAGCTCTTAACAAAAGAATGAAAAACAGATTAGCGCAGCAGTCCTCCCGGAAATGGCAGGTCAATAACGCCTTGAAATCTGATGGATGAAGACAACAGGAGCAATGTCTGTTACAACTTAGAAGCTTGCCCTGTCAGATAATTGAATACGGGTAAATAATCCTGTAAATTATTGCCTGCTTAGTATTCAAGAGTTCCGGTGTTTTCGTATGCGAGTAAAGATGGGTTGTTTCAGTGAGTTGAAGGCTCGGTTCCACCCGATAGATGAAACCGAGCGAAAGCATTTACTCTACCGATTGAATTAAAACTCACCGACAATGTTTTTATCATTGATACCACACAGGAAAATCAGGGTATCGCCGTTGATATTTTCACTGATAAAGCGAACCGTACCATCGCCTAACAGGAAATGGCAGCCACCCTCATGAGAACTGCTCAGTCCCCAACCATTCGCAGCACCACCAGTGTTGTTTTTGCCGTTAATCATGTAGTACGAAGACAGGGCCTGGTCTGAGTTAGTTGACCAGCCTTGAAAGGTACGCACCACTGCAGTGTGGTAATACCAGTTCCCGATATAACCGGCTGAAGAATGGAGCGAGTTATGCGCGCCTGCCCAGATCGCACCATTGTACCCACCCTCTGTGGTTCTTTCCCCAAGCAGAATCACATTACTCAACCCATCACGAAATGATTTCATGTTTCGAGCAGTGTGATTAGCCCAGGCTGGTGTGACTCCCGAAATTGTCGTGGTACCAGGGAGCAGTCGATAACATGAGTAAGGACCGACATAGTTTGATTTTCCATAGTTACCAATATTTGGATTCAAACCATCTGCAGGATCCGAAGGGCAGGCGAAGGTCGCAATTGGAGTTTTGATAAGAGTCGGCTGAAGGACCGCATTCGAATTTGACGAATCACGCCAGGCCGCGTTCATATTAATTTTGTTATAAAGCGGTGCCTGATCCATGAAGGGGAGAATCATGACACTCCAGGGGAGAAAGCTTTCTCCGCCAGGTGGGTCATAATCTGTATTTCGCGCGTACTCAACGTGCATCTGCGGAAAAATACGATGTGTTTCGTGGTAGTTGTGTAAAGCGATGCCCAGCTGCTTCATATTGTTTTTGCAGGTACTTCTGCGTGCTGCTTCACGTGCCTGTTGCACTGCGGGTAAGAGCAGGGCAATTAGAATAGCGATGATGGCAATGACCACCAGAAGTTCGATCAGGGTGAAACCCCGTTTTGCTGCGAGCCGTTTCATCTAAGCCTCCGGTTATACAAAGTGAAATAAAGAAATGAAAACATTCTTCACTCTCATCCGGACTATAGAGCGAGTAGAACTCGCTCTTGCGCAAGATTTAAAAGTTAGCTGTAGAGATAAAATCTGCGCACAGTCAAACTTCAGTGAGCTGTTAAGGGTGAATTTAGTTAGATCAGATAAGAGTTAGAAATATGATTGTTATTACGAGATAAATGACTACCAGAATCAGTAGATTTAGTCGTACAGTTTTCTGATTTAATGGCGAGTGCCCGTTAGAGTTTTTTGAAAAGACTTATCTCATTAAAAGCCAGATATAAAATATGTCAACAGGTATCTCTCTCTGTTTTTCGAATATTTAAGCTGGAAAATGAAGATTATTCCATATCCTCAGCGATACCCTATGGTTATGGGTAGAGTGTTATTATGAAAAAATAAAAAAATCAGCGATACTTTTTGATCGCAGCTGTGTTGCCGATCAGCATGGGCAAGAATGAGAATAAAAAAGGAGGTAAATGACTGCTTGTGTTCGTGGGTAAAATCATTTCAGTCTGGCTGAAATCTGTCCGCAGACCGCTCAATAAACGAAATGTCCTGATTCATAGGGGATCAGCTACTCCGGAGGCGGTTTGAGATCTAAGAAACGAACAGGCCAGTAAAAACATCTTTCCCGGACAAGAACGAGTTTTTGGAGACGTTTTCTGAAAGTATGGCCTGAGTATCTTGAAAGGTGAAATGATTGTCAGGCTTATTCTTCTCCCATACTCCACACAAAAATTCGCCCCTCTTGAGTGCCGGCGATGATCCGGTTGCTTTTCGCCGAAATATTCAAGTCTCCAATTGTCCGTGTTGGAACAGAGAACTCCGACAACCGCTTGAGTGATTTGGCATCATCAATGAATACCCCATTACTGAAGCGAATCATAACCAGAAACGGGCTATGCGGAATGAAATTGATGTGAGACAAACCATTCCGCCGTGTTATGTCGCTCAGTTGCTTTCCGGTGGCAGCATTCCACCTGCAGATCTGGCTGTCTGCACCACACGAAGTGATTTCAGTTCCGTCATCACTGAAGGCCGCCCCATTGACACAGGCGCGATGCCCTTTGAATTCCATCAGCAGCTTTCCATTGCTGGAGTTCCAGAGTTGGAAACGGCCCGGGAATTTCCAACCACGCGCGTTACTGGTGCTGGTCAAGAGTTTTTTACCATCAGGAGAAAACCTGACGAAGTGGACTGCGTTGTCAAGGGGGATGGAAATCCGTGACTTCCGTGTCGCATAGTCCCAGATCCTGACTGATTTATCTTCCGATCCTGTCGCGACTTCTTTTCCGTCCGGGCTAAAGGCCAGCGTCCAGATGCGTCCCTGGTGGCCGTACCGTTTGTCGAGTCGCTTCATCTGTTCCAAATCCCAGAAGATCACTCCCGTCCCGAAACCAACTGTGACAGCGTGTAGTCCATCCGGTGAAATGGCACCCGCTGAGACGACTTCTTCGTTGTCCAGCGATTGAATTAACTTACCGTTATCGACATCCCAGACACAGAGTTGTTTGTCATGACCACCGGTGACGGCCCGTTTCCCTGATTCATCAAGGGCCGCAAACCGGATATAGCCATCGTGGCCGGATAACATCTTCGGCGGCCTTGGTGACTGCCAGCATCTGACCACCTCTCCCGGAACGATCGAAACCAGTAGCGACGAACTATCGTCGGTAAACATCAAGTCACTGATGGGGCCTCCTGTGAAGACCGTGGACAGTTCATGAAACCTCACGAGATCAAAGGTCTGCAGATATCCGTTGACCGTACCGACTGCCAGTACACTTTGTTCCTGATTGAATGCAAGCGATGTAATCCCCTCGTCCGGAAAGGCGTCCGGCCATTTTAGCATCTTGGCTATTATGGGACGATCTTGCAGTGGCAACTCAGCGGAGCGCATCGGCGATCTCCAGACCTGTTTACCGGTCTGGGGATCCCAGAGCCTGAGTTCTCCCTGTCGATCACCGCTGATCAGCAATCGGCTGTCCGGGCTGAAAGCAAGTGCCTGGACGACATCCTCATGGCCATTCAGGGTCGAGCGTCTGGATTGCCGGGTGACATCCCAGATCACAACAGTGCGACCTTCGCCGGCAGTGGCAGCCCAGCGTCCATCGGGTGAGAACGTCGCCGCTCTGACCCGGCCTTTATGCGCTTGCCGAGACACCGAAGGAGAATCATTCAACGGATTGATCCAGACTGTGTTCCCGACTGCGTCGCCTGCCAGTAACTGTTTTCCATCTGGTGCCAGTGACAGTGATGTGATTGCAGATCCCGATCTGGATACGGGAATGGTCTTTGTCAAGGTGGATGTCTTCAAATCCAATACCTCAACTTTGCCTGTACTCGTTCCACAATAAATCTGGCTGGAATCAGTCACAACCATGGTTATATGGTTCTTCTCGTTCATCGACTTCGATTCAGGCAAAGTGAATCGCTGCTGTACCAGGCCGGTTCCGATGTCCATGCAGATGACATTGCCTGGACCTTTCACAGTGACGAGCGTCTTGCCGTCGGAACTGAATTGTGGAGCAACCAGGGGCCCTTCAGTTTCCTGTTTTTCTAACCACCGGGGGGCTGTCGATGGATTGCGGCTGATCACCAGCAAATCCCCTGTTCCTGTCGCGGCAACCCAGGTCCGTCCTTCCTGATCGGTCGCCAGGTCGGTCACCAGCGCTTCGATTTTCACTTGTTCTGTTTGTTTGGGTTTCGTTTTGTTCCCGAATGTCAGTGTTCCATCCGCAGTCGCAAACGCAAATTCGCCTGACTGCGAGGCGACCGCGACGGTAGTCATTCTTTGCGACGGCTTCAGGACGTTGTTTTCAGAGAGCGTCGGCTGAAAAGGCGGAGGCATCGCATCTTTTCCCGTGGAGGCAGAGATGACATGCAGACTGTGATCCAGGAACCGACCAAAAAGACTGTCATCGTCAGCAGTCTGATACGACGTGTTTACCGGGAGTTTTATTTCATTCTTGAAAACAAGCGCATTGTTTTTGAGATTATACCAGCGGAGTTTACCGTCCGTTCCCAGTGTCCACAGTCGATCCGGCGCGACAAATCTGACCTGAGTGGCAAAGCGGCCTTCGCCGTCAATGGCCTGGGAAATCAACTTTCCGGTTGCGACATCCCAGATGAAAAGTTGATTATCGTGCCCCAGACTGGCCAGTTGTTTTCCGTCAGGCGCGAAGTCGAGCCCTCCGATAGACAATCGGTGGTGCACCCAGCGTCTGGCTGGCCCTCCCGATAACGGTTGCAGCACCACAGCTCGATCTTTCGCTCCATAAGCCAGGCTCTGACTGTCAGGCGAAAACGCGACGGCAGTCACGCCCAACGGTTCGTGGCACTCCTTAACCACCTGTCCTGACTGCAGATCCCAGATTTGTAACAAAGATCCCTCGGCATTGATATGACGACTGACGACAGCATATCGACCATCCGGTGAGACACTGAGTTTTTCGACACGTGGAGTAGAGTAAATAACAGCATCCTGTTTTCCAGCAAAGTAGCCGGGACCGATACGGGGGGAAATATCAGTCTGAGCAACTGCAACCGGGGGTGGCGACGACTGTGCTTTTACTGTTGGAGTTGCAGTCGTTTCCGCGGCCGCTGCGGAGACAGTGGCCGGTGGTCTGGATATCACCTCTGTTTGAAGTGGTTCTTCACTGGGACTGGCCGCCACACTGGATCCGGGAACTGGCGTGGCCGTGTTACTGTCGGTACGGTTACATCCCTGCAGGGTCAATAGCCAGAGGAACAGGGAGACAAACAGATTTCGATTACAAAGATAGTCTCTCATGCTCACCTCATGTCATTTACTGTTGGAACATCATTCTGGATTTGGGGGGGCGTGCTGTTTCCACGCGTGACCCAGATGCGATCGATCATGAACCCATCCGTTTCGCTTTCACCACGGAAAGAGATTTGCAAGGGGATACAACCAAGCCCCGGGTTCTCTTTCACATAGGTCTGCAAACGAAATTCAGACAGAGGAATGCTGATGGTTTTCCATGCACCGGGCTGAGTCTGCCAGAGACGTAAATCAACGTAGCAGTAAGTCAAAACTGGCCGGGGGTTCTGATAGGTTCGGGCGTGCAGATAGATGTGAAACCAACCTGGAGGTTGTATTTTGAATCTCAACTGGAGCTGCGAATCTTCATGCCAGAAAAACAGGCCGGACGGGACCTGTGGTGACTGGATTTTCTGAACCGTCTGCATATCCTGCTGAACGGGGATGGATCTGATGGCTCCCCGCGAATGGTTCGGCAGTGCATGTCTCACCCGTTGCCCCTCCCAGCCGGCCGGGAGGCCATGTTCAAAATCGATGCTCCATTCATCGGGGGGGCGCGGCCAGTTGACAATGGAAAATGGTTCTGCATCTGTAACCGGCAGGAACTGGCCAGTTGATACCAACTGCCTGGCTCCGTCAGAGTTTCGGGTAACCTGAACTTTGCCTTCCAGCACCGCCACCTCGCTCTGCCCGGGGAGTGTGAGCAACTCCAGCTCCGTTCCCAGGACCTGCACTTCCGCGTGGGGGAGCATGAACGTGAGCGGATTACGAGGACTTTGGGGCGTCACTTTCGCTTTGATGCTGCCTGACGGAACACTGATTCCGTCTTTGGATTGGGGATAAACGGTAATCTCTGTTTCCGGCTGAATTCGAATCATGGTCTGATCTGCCAGCTGTAAAGTCGCCGAACTGCCACGGCTGGTTAGCAAACGGTCTCCCTGTTGCAGTGTGCGAGGATGGCTGTTGAGTTGATCGGGAGAAATCCACAAAGGATGTTGCTGATTACGAATCATCTCCACCCGACCGGAGACGCTCACTAATTTTCCCGCTGGATCTTCTGTCGAACCATTCCAGCTCAGCCAGCTGACAACGACCATCAGCAGCATGACCACCGTAAACGCGGTGAGCCGTCGTCTCTTCGTGTGGGAAACGGAACGGACTGGAGAAACCCGACGGTCGGGAGCGAGTCGTTCGTCGGGTTCGCTCTCATATTGCCAGCGTAACTGAGTCAGTAGCTGGCAGAAGCGAACGTACTCTAAACGAAAATCTGCATCAGCCTGCAAAAGTTCGATCAGCCGGAGTTCCTGTTCTGCGTTCAATACGTCATCTGCCATTGCGTTGAGCAGGATCGACCGTTCTTCCGGCGGTGAAATCGAGCTCATAAACGCGCCTCAGCTGCCAGGGTTCGTTCAATGCACAGACGTAGTTTCTCCCGAACCCGCCGCAACGATTCCGAGACCGCCTTGGACGTTTTCCCAATATCGGCTGCCAAAGAAATGACAGTGCCGTTTGGTTGATAACGCCGCGCGATCAACTCTCGCTGAGTCGCAGTGATTTTCTGCAGACAATTCTGCAGTGCGGCACTGCGGCGGTCGTATTGCTCGGTTTCTGTACTGGCAACCTTCGCAATCTTCTCCAGTAAATTGTCATCAAATTTAAGACCTTTGCGGGCCTTCTCTGATCGATGTGACAGGACCTGCAGACGGGCTATCGCAAACGCCCAGGCCAGGTAATTGGTGCCCGGTTCGTACGTCTCCCGTTTTCGCCATAGAACTACGTTCGTTTCCTGCAGAATATCATCGGCATCCGTCGCATGCCCCACGAGTGAGAAAATGAATGCGTAAATCCGGCGTTGTGCCTGAGCGATTAACCGGACATGTTCTTCGGATGCCGTTTCTGTTGTTTGATTGTCATCGTTATTCATATTAATTACCCCGTCTGTAGAGAAATGGATTCATCCTGGATTATTCCACGGCAATTTCGATGAATATTTGAGATTTATCAAAAAAACATCGGCTGCTGCACAGGAAAAGTGAATTCCCCCTCCAGGTTGTGTATGCGCCTTATCGCTCTGATCCTGTTTCACGAACACAAGACAGCGTCTCTTTTCCCATTCTACCTGAATCAGGAGACGGTTACAGACCCCGGAAGCAACAGAACCGGAGAGTATGATTCAAGCTCATCATTGCTCAACCAGATGGCAATTATTAAATAATGAAATGACTTTTAATTGGTTGGGGGTTTATAATGAATTCTCGCTCAATCTTCGAGTGGACTCACTTCAGGACTTTCGGCGTATTCAATCAGTAGTTTGATGAAGAGGTTTTCGCGATGCTCACCCGATTCATGATTATGTTCCTGCTGACTCTGGCCGTTCAATCCCAGGCCGCGGAACCGCCACAAATGCTCTTCCAGGGGGAAGGTATTCATGATGCAGAAGCAGCTGGTGGGGCGAGAACGGCTTTCGCCATCATGCGCCTGCCCGACGGGCGTTTTGCGTTTTATGATCGATATGCACCTGCGAAAGGTCCGCTCTCACTGCCAGATGCAGAAGGGAAGATTCACGCACTACTGCCTCACCTGCCAGAAGAAATACTGGCGAGTGAAACGATCATGCAGAGCGGAGTACTCAATAATACTCAGGTTGTTCTATCGCAGGATGGTCAAATCAAAAGTGTTCGGGTTCAGAACGAGTCACTGGACAAGGAGTCTGCGAAAAAAGCAGGACTGCCTCGTTATCTGAATACCTGGATTGATCGTGCAGGACCTGCTGGAGCGAGCAAACCACTCATGACCTGGCGTGGTTACAACGGTTCCCTGATGGAGTACCAGGAGTTGAGTACTGGCCGGCTTCTGGTTCCTCATGGCAGTCTGATCCCCCATTCGCGAGCTGCTCCGCCAACGGGGCGGCATGAGACAGTGATTCAGTACTCTGATGATGGTGGTAAGAGCTGGAAGTTGAGCGAGAGCAGGTTGATCGCTCCCTGTTATCCGGGCTTTAACGGATCAAACGAAGGTGCCTGCGAACCGTCTTTTGAAGAACTGAAAGACGGACCAATCTGGATGATGATGCGAACGACAGCCGGCTTTCTTTATGAATCGTTTTCTTCCGACGGGGGAACGACCTGGAGTCCTGCACGGGCGAGCCGGTTCAATACTTCTACCGGACCGCCGAACATTATGCGTCACAGCAACGGATGGCTGGTCGTGTGTTGGAATAACTGTGAGATGCCAGCACGCGCTGAGGGAGAAGGGGTATATGGCGGCCGCGACGCGCTGCACATTGCGGTCTCTGACGATGAAGGTAAGACCTGGCGCGGATTTCGGGAGATCTACCTGGATCATCGGCGCAATGACAATCCTGCTGAAAATGGTGATCGGGGGACGGCTTATCCGTTAGGTGCCTGCACCAGCGATGGTCACATCGTGGTATTAGCTGGCCAGGGAAAAGGGGGACGCAATCCGATCCTGATTGATCCGGAATGGATCGTAGAAACCACAGCGAGCACCGATTTCACTGACGGATTGAAGCAGTGGTCGACCTATACTCATCATGGTCCTGCCAGGCGCTGGTGGCGCGCACGAGCGGCCGGGGCGGTACTGATCGACCATCCGGATGACAAAACCAGGAAGTGTCTGCATGTTCGCAAACAACCCGATCTCCCCGCGGATGGAGCTACCTGGAATTTTCCCAATGGATGGAAGGGATCGTTGGAAGCTCGAATTAAAGTCCCTTCCGGGTCACAGGGATCGAGCATTGCATTAAATGATCGGATGTTTGATCCGACGAATGACTTCGGCGAAGAGCTTGCTGTCTTTCGGGTATCGTTGAGCGATCTGAACCTGACGCCCGATCAATGGCATACCTTACGATTTGACTGGGATCTCTCCAACCGACTCTGTTCTTTGAAAATTGACGATCAACAGCCGGTCGAACTCCGCGTGCGACATCCGACGTTAAATGGTCTGTCCTATGTTCGCTTCCGATCGACCGCAAAGGAAACGGACCCGCGTGGCTTACTCGTGGAGCAGGTAACAGTAAAAATCACGGATCCGTTTGCGCCGGCCTGCAGTGCGCAGGAGCAACGGGCACACGAACAACGATATGTAAAACAAGTGGTTCCGAGCTGGAAAGAACTGTAGAAGCAATTTTGCTGTTCTGGTCGGGCAGGGAACCCTACTGCACTGAACTTTGACATCCTATCGGTTTTTACACATCGATGATAGATAATCCTTCGCCAGATCAGGCCAGACAAACCTGATTTCATTAAGAGCTGGTCTGTCGGTTGCGTTTCAAGGCAATTCCCATTAGACCTGAGTGATGGGAACGAAATTCGCAATTAGAGGGTCAGAAGCGTAATTCTGGTGTCGAGATATTGATTCCTGTGCAGGAAAGCAATATTCTTGCGCACATCCTGCAAAATATTCGGGCACGCCTGCCTCTGCCTGACCGTTAAAAAAAGTATGTACATTTATGTCTGAAGTAGAATGGGATCGTCTTGTCACCGAATCGGAGCGTGAGCCTGGTGCCAACTGGAAACGCTGGGGGCCTTACCTGGCAGAGCGTCAGTGGGGAACAGTAAGGGAAAGCACCGCCGATGGTGACCCCTGGCTGAATTTTACCCATGAAGGAGCAACCTGGCGGACGTATCGCTGGGGGGAAGATGGTCTGCTGGGAATCTGTGACCGGCAATGTCGCCTCTGTTTCAGCCTGACTTTGTGGAATGGAAAAGACCCGATTCTGAAAGAGCGGCTGTTCGGGCTCACCGGGCCGGAAGGCAACCATGGGGAAGACGTCAAAGAGGCCTATTACTACCTGGATTCAACACCTTCGCATTCATATCTGAAAGCCCTCTATAAATATCCCCAGGCGGAATTTCCTTATGCGAAGCTCCGCGAAGAAAATGCGAAGCGTTCTCGCCAGGAACAAGAATACGAATTAACCAATACCGGTATCTTTGACGAAGCACGTTACTTTGATGTTGAGATTGAATACGCCAAGGCGGCTGACGAAGATATCCTGATTCGCATTACCGTATTTAACCGCGGGCCGGAAGCGGCACCGCTGCATTTGCTGCCAACCTGGTGGTTTCGTAATACGTGGAGCTGGGGAGAAACTCTGGAGCGGCCCAGACAAAAGCCGAGCCTGGCGAAGCTCGAAGCGGACCGGTTGCTGGCGAAGCATGAATCACTGGGCGATTTTCAGTTGATTGCTGATGCCGGACCGGACGGAGAACTCCCACAGTGGATGTTTACTGAAAACGAAACAAATACCTGGCGGTTCGATGACCCTGACAGCAAGCGTCCTTCCTGCAAAGATGCGTTCCATCTGGCGGTAGTGGAAGGCATCGAAGGTGTGTTGAACACTCGACCCAGGGGAACGAAATCTGCCGCCCATTATCAGTGTATGGTTCCCGCTGGCGAGTCTGTCGAATTTCGCTTTCGCATGGCAGCGGTTGATAAGCTGCCGACCGAAGCATTTGGTTCTGGATTTGATGATGTATTCGCACAGCGGATTGATGAAGCAGACCGCTATGCCAGATCACTGGTCGCCCCGGGACTTTCGGCGGACGAAGAGCAGATCATGCGACAGGCCAACGCCGGCCTGTTATGGACGAAACAGTTCTACCACTACGTGATTCCCCGCTGGTTGAAGAATCCACGCAAAGGGGAAGATGAGACTCCCTCGCCGGGGCTGCCGAGCCCGCGTAATGCGGACTGGGGGCACTTGTACAATCGGAATATTATTTCGATGCCTGACAAGTGGGAATATCCGTGGTATGCCGCCTGGGATTCGGCTTTTCACCTGGTTCCGTTTTCGAAAATCGATCCCTATTTCGCGAAAGAGCAGGCGATTCTGTTTTTACGCGAATGGTACATGCATCCCAACGGTCAACTGCCCGCTTACGAATGGAACTTCAGCGATGTGAATCCGCCTGTGCACGCCTGGGCCTGCTGGCGCGTCTATCAGATGACTGCGTCCAACGGTGACCGCGATCGCAATTTTCTGGAACGCGTGTTTCAGAAACTGCTGTTGAATTTTACCTGGTGGGTGAACCGCAAAGACATTCGCGGCAAACACGTTTTCAGTGGTGGCTTCCTCGGTCTGGATAATATTGGAATATTCGATCGCTCCAAACCACTGCCGACGGGGGGACACCTGGAACAGGCCGACGGGACCGCCTGGATGGCATTCTACTGTTCCAGCATGCTGTCAATTGCCTTTGAGCTGGCAGATGGAAACCCCGCTTATGAAGATATGGCGTCGAAATTCTTCGAGCATTACGTGTCTATTGCCGAGGCGATGAATTCGTTGGACGGTACCGGTCTGTGGGATGAAGAGGATGGTTTTTATTACGATCATCTGCACCTGGATGGCCGGAGTATTCCTCTGAAAATCCGATCGATAGTCGGGTTGATACCACTGTTTACGGTCGATGTGCTGTTTGATGAGACCATCGACAAACTGCCCGGCTTTCGCAAACGAATGGACTGGTTCCTTAAAAGCCGTCCCGATCTGACCAGGTTCATGACGTACATGGAACGCGATCAGGAGACAGAAAACTGCGGCCGCCGTCTGCTGGCGATCCCTACCCGCGAGCGTCTGTTGCGCATGTTGCGTTATCTGCTGGACGAAGACGAATTTTTATCCAACTACGGGATCCGGTCACTTTCGAAATTTCACGAAGAGCATCCATTCGAATACGACCTGAACGGGGAGCGACTGCGGGTGCAGTATATGCCGGCAGAGTCGGACAGCGGGCTGTTCGGCGGTAATTCCAACTGGCGGGGGCCGATCTGGTTTCCGCTCAACTATCTGTTGATTGAAGCACTGGAACGCTATCATCTGTTTTACGGCAAATCGTTGCGGGTGGAATGTCCGACACGTTCGGGGAATTACATGGATCTGCAGGAAGTGGCCGACGAAATCCGCAAGCGGCTGTCGAATCTGTTCCTTTCGAAAGAAGATGGGGGACGTCCCAGCTACGCGCGGACCGATAGCTTGTTGAACGATCCGCACTGGCGGGACCTGGTTCTGTTCTACGAATATTTCGATGCGGAAACAGGACGCGGTTTAGGTGCCAGCCACCAGACTGGCTGGACGGCACTGATTTCACCGATCCTGGGAACGCTGGCCAGTCGTTGTAAACAGGATGAACATAATAATGAGTCTGCACCGGGGGCGATGCAACCGGCTGATTCTGATTGACAAGACGGCTGGTGAAGCAGGAACGGACCTGAGAGTCAGTCACTTACTCAGGAGGGGGATGCGCGTTCAGATAAGTCTTTACTGATTCTTCCCCGGAAACTTAATAATTTGTTCATTAAAAAATTGACAAAGAACTGAGTGTACGTAAGAATCTACTTCGAGAGACATTGATTCGTCTCGTCAGCTAGAATCAACTCCTTTGGTGAAGACAGATGGAGTGAAAGCACGATCCCGCTTGCGTGCACGTATGACGAATCGCTTTCAGCCTTCCTCCAGCTAAAAAATGCAGAGCTCGCATTTACGGTATTTTATTGCCTTCCTACCTCTTCATTAAATAGCAGGATTTCATGATGCAACGTCGTGGATTTACGCTGATCGAATTGTTGGTGGTCATAGCCATCATTGCTGTTTTAATTGCGCTTTTACTCCCTGCGGTCCAGCAGGCGAGGGAAGCGGCTCGTCGCTCCAGTTGCAAAAACAATCTGAAACAACTGGGTATCGCTCTGCATAATTATCATGAAGCCCACTCGGTGTTTCCTCCCGGCTGGACTGTTCCACAGTTTATGTCTTCGGGAGGGACTCCGGTTCCCAGTAATGATCATCGTTATGTGGGCCATAACCCCGCCTGGGGGATCTACCTGCTTCCGTTTCTGGATCAGGCGCCGCTGTATAACCTGCAGAGTTTTGACAACAGCGATTACCAGTCGTATGCCCACGGGGGCTCATTCGTGTCAGGCCATGGTCTGTTACGGGCACCAAACAGTACCAACCAACTGGGCATCACACTAGCGGTGTTTTCCTGTCCGTCTGACACACAGTTCAATAAAGGTACAACGATCAACGGTTACGGCCGCTCCAGTTATGTCAGCTGTCGAGGTAACATCAATAATTATGGACAAGCGACCTCAATGAACCCGATGCCCGGGGTGTTTTACACAAATTCAGCCACTCGCTTTCGTGATATCATCGATGGCACGAGTAATACCATTGCATTAGGCGAAGTCAGTAACAATCAATACACCGAAGTCGACAGCAGTTCCATCTACGAAACAGGCGGTGCCTGGGGCGGAATCGGGATTCACAAACGCTACACACTGGTCTCCCGCAATACAAATTCGACGCGTCCCATCAATCGCAGTACGCCCGACGATGACGGCGTCTATCCCTTTGTCGTCGACAGTGACGGCTTTGGCAGTCTGCACACGGGCGGGGCGCATTTCACACTCTGCGATGGCAGCGTGCGGTTCATCAGCGAAAACGTCAGCATCGCCATCTATGGGAACCTGGGCGACCGGGCGGACGGTAAAGTTCTGGGCGAATTCTAAGTCGATCGTTTGCCTGAGCGTCTGTCTGTTCTCACTGTTTCATATTTTCTTTTTGAGTCTGATGTGGAGATAACTGGATGAACCGTCTGTCGTTTGCTGTATTGATGAGTGTGTTTCTCTGGCTGACCGGTCTGTCAGGTTGTGGAAGCAAAAATGACGGCCCTGAACGTTACGATGTCAGTGGCTCCATCAACTATCAAGGGGCGCCCCTGGAAAGTGGGCGTATCACGTTCGTGCCTGATGCGGAAAAAGGGAACGAAGGTCCTGTAGGCTATGCCATGATCAAAGGGGGCAAGTATGATACGGGCGCATCCGGCGGGAAGGGGACAGTCGCGGGAGCCATTCAGATCCTGATCACCGGCTATGATTTCACCGCAACCGGATCCAATGAAATCCGCCCGCCGCTGTTTGAAGATTATCAGGCGACGGCAGAAATCGACCCCGAACAGTCTGAAACCACCCTCGATTTCGATGTCCCGGCGACTGCTGCCAGCAAGAAGTAGACTGATTCGAAGGTGACTTTTCCGGAACCGCTCGTTTCTTCGTTAACTTACCGTAGTACGGTCAACGAGTGATCCAGGAAGTCAGCTGTTAACCGTTCATTGAGAAGCCGTCGTATTGCCAGTCCTTCATTTCAACGCCAATGGCATGGCCTGCGGGGTCTAAATCATTCACATACCAGATTTGCCATTCCCTGGGGGATGCGTCGAGATCTGTAAAGTAGACACTGGTGAGTTTCATATGTGAGAATACTTCTTCCGGTGTGGAACCATTGTCGAGGGGATCGATCCCCCGGAACATGGTCCGCGCGAGTTCCTGCTCGATTTCGGTGAAGCGGTCTTTTACCTGAAGCATGAAGCTGCGATGTTCGCTGGAAATAGTCTCTGGCCGGCCGCAAATCGTAAATGGGATTACCCTTTCTCCAGGTAGCAGGGTCCATGTGCCATCCCAGCCCCCACTGCCGACTGAGATCAATCGGCCTAAGTCGGCATCGTCATACTCTTCAGGCTGAAACCATTTCAGCAGATTAGAAAAGAATCCCATTAACTTTCTTCTTCCCACAGTTCCAGGAACTGGTGCTCTGATTCAAATGGGAGCTTTCGGGCAGTCACTGGTAAATAATGTCTCGCTTCCTCAATGGTCCCAAAAAACTCAGTGCCAAGGCTGTTCTTCACACTTCCGCAGCGGGAAGCATAATCGAGATCGCGGTATTGAACGAGCATAAAACTCTGATCGGAGGAATATCCCGGCGGTGCTTTTAAGATTCGATAATACATGCCAGTCTCTCTTCTCATTCTATGATCGTGTACCTGATTTTACCCGATTTTATATTATTTCAATGCGACACACCTTTGTACTCGTCCCGCCAATTGCAGCTTGAAAATTGCACGTTATCCACAGATCGTGTAGGCTCATATATAGGTAAACGCTTTCAATTTAAATTCATCCTGTAATCGGTGGAATCACTTATGCTGCTCAATTATCGGCTCCGTTCTCAATATCTCTGTTATTTTCTCACAGTCGCTGTGGCTGGTTTTACCTCCAGTTTGCTGTTATCTGCAGAGAAATATACGGAGGATCCGGGAAAAAAAGGGAATGGCAATTTTGTTATCGGGCCGAAATATCAGATTGCTCCCGATCTGACTGATCTGGGAAATCCCAAAGGAAAACATTTTGAATTTGAGATGCCTCTGGCAGACAGTAAGATCTTTCCCGGAACTGATAAGACTCTCGACCCTAAAAAAGAGGTACGAAAAACTCGCAAGATATTCGTCTACGCTCCCGCGGAATACAAAGATGGTACGAAAGCACCGATTCTGGTGACGCATGATGGGCCGAGCCGTATGGACCTGGTCTGCAATGCGTTGGACAACCTGACGATCTCCAAAGACCCCGCACGTCGACTGCCGGCGTTTATCGTGATTGGCGTCCAGAATGGCGGTAACGACGGCAAGGGGAGTGAGCGGGGGCTGGAGTACGATACGATGTCCGACCGCTATGCCCGCTTCATCAATGACGAAATCCTGCCAGCGGTTCTTAACAACAAAGAGATCAAAGCTGCTTACCCCCATATTGCATTTACCGACAATCCCTGGGGCCGGGCTACCATGGGCTGCAGTTCGGGCGGAGCGGCGGCGCTGACAATGGGCTGGTTCCGTCCCGATTTGTTCCGTCGCCTGATTACCT
The DNA here is from genome assembly GCF_008298035.1 of Gimesia maris. Taxonomy (NCBI): domain Bacteria; kingdom Pseudomonadati; phylum Planctomycetota; class Planctomycetia; order Planctomycetales; family Planctomycetaceae; genus Gimesia; species Gimesia maris. Next base: position 4,037,314 of record NZ_CP042910.1, on the reverse strand, counting down.
ATTCCGGCACGTTCGTCGATCAACAGGACGACGACGCCCCTGAAGAAGCAAAGTACCCCCTGGGTGCCTGGGAATACCATTCGAACATGAAGCTGATCGAAAACAGCGACAAGAAGCCGCTGCGAATTTTCACGCACGTCGCCGAAAACGACCTCCGCGCAAAAGATCCTGAGTCCACCTATCATAACTGGGTGATGGCCAACAAACGGACTGCCGCTGCCCTCAAGGCCAAAGGTTACGACTACCGCTACGTCTTCAGTAAAGGCACCCGACACTGCGACCGCAAAGTCTTCGAACAGACACTCGCCGACACCCTGATCTGGACCTGGCGCGGCTGGCATGGTGAGTGATTTGGCTGCGGACCATGAACCACACGATCAATCAACAGAGTTAGTGAATCGAATAGATAGGCCCGAATGTAATTCGGGCCGAGCGCAGCGAGCAGGAAACTGTCAGAGAAAACGACTGGTATAGTGACAGAAAACAGTGAGGCCCCTTACCGTCTCCTAATTTAAGAGAATTGAGGCAAGACAAAGGGGGGGGCGAAAATGAGACACCGGCGTCTGACCCCTTCAAACTCGGCCTTTATGGCTGTTGATTGAGTTTCAATAAAATGAAGCGTATAAACCTGCCTGATGAGATGGTGGAACGTGGAACTGCTCTTCTGACAGAATTTCGCGATGTATTGAATAATTTGATTGGGGAACCACTGCATGAATATCAATTGAATGGTGTTCTCCTATCGAATGAGGGCCCCACATTTGATTTACACGGAGATAATGCCACTGTTTATGTCGGCCCAAATGCAATGCAATACGAACCGACCTTCTTCGCAAATCTCGCCCATGAGTCTGCACACTTGCACGTTACCGATGGCACCCGCGGAAACGCAAGCGGGCTTGAAGAAGGTTTTGCAACGTATTTTGAACTGTTCATGATCCAGGCCCAATACGGCAATGATGAACGAACTCATTTTGAAAGACACCTTCCTCAGAATTATTTGATCTGTTTGCAGGACTATCAACTGCTCCTGAATGCGTACCCGAAAGCAGTCGAGTCAGTTCGCAATTCGTTTGACAAGCTCACGGGACCAACATGTTTTCAGCTTCACTCGCTGTTTCCAACCATGAGTTGGCGAACATGTTATCGGTTGGCTCACCGAAAAAGGATGCGGTCGTAATTCGGTAATTATGTGTCAGTTTGAATCTAATCTAAGTGTACATAAAAGAGGTCAAGAACCGAAAAATGAACTGAAGAGACATCATTCAGCATGTTGTCATCGATTACTCAGGCGCGCTCAGCTTCCAGGTGAACGGGGGCGGGACGACGTAGCCGTCTGCGAAGAGGGCGAACAGGATTGTGGGTGAGGGACTGGTCTGGTCCTGCTCTAGTTTATCGATTACCTCGGAGATCGAATAATCGACCGGTCTGGTCCAGGGGACTCGTCCCGCTGCAGCGACGCCGACGCAAAGGACCGGTTTGTTGTTAATATATAGGACTGGCTCGCTGTCCGGGTCGGTGCCGTTCCAGTTACCGCTGGGATTTTTCACCCCCAGGGCACTTGTCAGGCCTGCCTCACGCTGGTCACTCAGTGTGACCGGCAAGCCATTGTCCGCATGTTCATACAGATCGGGAAGAGAGCCCGTCAGGGCGCGGTTGCCGGGGGCGTCCCACGGTTCCGAATTTTGATAACCAGGCAGCGTCTCACTCACTTCTTCAGGTAGAAGCACACGCCAGCTGAGCAGGTTCTCGCCCGTTGATGTGTCCCTGATGTCATCTGGCAGTGACCCATGTCGCTCTTGATAATTATGGAGCGCCAGCCCCAGCAATTTCATCGTGTTTTTGAGCGGGGGAGTGCCGTTATAAGGTTCAAGTCGAGTCTGACAATAGCGCAAGAACTGATCAAATGCCACAACCAGAACCAGGAGCATCAGCATTGTGTAACCGATTTTCTTGCGAAGTGGTGAGTTTGTCATCAGGGAGCCCTCGGCGGAATCGGGGAGCATATAATGCTTGTAGAGAGCTCATCATTACAGGAAAATCAACGGAGAGCAAATTTATTTTCAGCTGGCTGCAATTCCACTTAAACATTCGAGACCAGAGATGATTCAGATTCACACCACCTGCCATCAACGTATCGCTGCTTTGACATTTCTCTGCCTGCTGCTTCCGGGGATCAGCGGTTGCAGCCAGGAAACTCCGTCGCCGGTCTCAGAAGTCGTTGCGACGGAGGCGACTCAGAACAGGACGGGAGAGATCACTCTGGCGCAGGTGTATGAGGTTCTGCAGCAGAAGAAGTTCGTTGACCTGACGCATGCCTTTGAGCCGGGGATTCCGCACTGGCCTGGTTTTCCCGATGAGAGTGTGAAGACCATTTACTGGTACGACAAACGGCCCGATACGCTCGGATCGGGCTTTTTCGCGCAGATGTACTGTCATGTCGGTCAGTGGGGGACACACGCCGATCCGCCTGCGCATTTTGTCAAAGGGGGCCGCACGCTGGATGAGATTGACGTCAGGGAAATGATCATGCCTCTGGTCGTTTTTGATGTGCATGCAGCGGTCGAAAAGAATCCGGACTACACGATCACGATGGATGATGTCCGCCAGTGGGAGGCGCAGCACGGCCCGGTTCCCAAAAATGCATTTGCTGTGATGCGGACCGACTGGTCCAAACGCTGGCCCGATCAAAGTGCCATGCATAATAAAGACAAAAACGGTGTGGCCCATTATCCGGGCTGGAGTCTGGAAGTGCTCAAGTATCTCTACGAAGTGCGCGGCATCACCGCTTCCGGTCACGAAACGACCGACACCGACCCTGGCAGCGCGACCACCGAAGACGACTATTCCCTGGAGACCTACATCCTGAGTCAGAACCATTATCAGATTGAACTGCTCACGAACCTGGATCAACTTCCCGAGGCAGGAGCCCTGGCTGTGGTGACATTTCCCAAGCCCAAGGGAGGTTCGGGTTTTCCGGCACGGGTGTTTGCGATCCTGCCGTGAGCTTTCCGGCAACTTACGGTATGCTATTCCGTTGTAAACATTTAATAGAACTTCTATTGATATGTGGTCGAATTCAAGCATGACTTATCTGAGAACCACACTGGGGCTTTTTCTGTTCGGCATTCTGCTGGGTTTCATCATCATAGTACTGCCTTATGGCTCGGCCCTGGTTCTGTTCCTGGGCTTTGCTCTGGCCCCCTGGATCGTTTATCACTTCGGTCTGCGGGGAAAATTCACCGGCGTTGTAGCAATGGATGCCGGACTGATTGTGGGCGTGATGGGGGGCATTGCCAGTGCGCGACTGCAACTTGGTTTGACCTCCCTGGTGAACTGGAATCAGGCAGCTTACTTCGCAGCGGCCGCACTGTTGATCTCCGGAACAATAAGTGGAGTCTTTTATCTATTCGGACGAATCCCGCCACTCAATGAATCTTCAGAAACATCGCCTCTCAGCAGTGAAGGTTCGACGGAGAAGCATGAACCATGATGTCACTTTATCTGATCTTCACACGTGGTGTCTGGGATATTTTTTCCTGAAGAGATATTTGCGTGTTGCTTATTTCTATTCTTTCGCTTTCTTCCCGGACCGGGTCTGGAACTGCCATTCGTCTTTGGGGTCGAGTTGCTGCTGGCAGGGTTTGCCCTGTAACCAGACGCGGGCCTGTTCGTTCTGGCGAAGGTAGGTGTCCCAGAAGGCGGTCGTGACGGCCAGGATTTCCTCATGATATTTAGGGTTGCGGCGGAAGCGGCCCGGGCGTTCCGTGCCGTCGGAAAACGCGGAGTGCGGCGCGTCGATGAGGACGAGTTCGTATCTGTCGATTGAGTCGGGCAGACCCTGAAAGACTTTGCGGCGGTCTTCGACGGTCGTGTCATTGATGGGGGAAGTGTCTTTCGTGCCGGTCAGCAGCAGCCAGGGAATCTTCACCTCGCCAAAGGAGAGCGCGGGATCGGTTTTGCCTTGCGTGCTGGGGCTGAACATGACGGCGGCTTCAATGCGGGGATCAGTAAACCGCTGGCCAACCAGTCGCCAGGCCTGGCCGCTGACCCCCTGTGTCGTGACAGCACCGTAGGAATGACCGGACATGCCGATGTGCCTCAGATCGAGTTTTTTGTGAAACTGGCTGGTCGCATCGTTCTTCCACAGTGACAGTTGATCGAGTACAGCCGAGACATCCTGGTAGCGGTCGACAGTATTCTGCAGCGTGGTTGCCGATTTCAGTGCTTTGAGTCGTTCGAGGAGGGGGACTCCTTTCCAGACCGTTTCATCGCTGCCGGCGTGCTGCATGTAGACGACCACATAGCCGCGGGCCGACCAGTGTTCTCCCAGGTACTGGCAGCCGGTTCGCGAACCACCCAGTCCGTGGCTGAACAGAACGACCGGAGCCGCCTGTTTCTGTGCGGGGAGGTAAATCCGCAGGGGAATGTTGCGATCCCGGTTTTTGTCCCGCATTGTAATGTCGATCGGTTTCGAGGAGCTGTTTTCTGTCGTTTTCAGGGGATTGTATGGTTCTGCCAGTGCGGAATTCAGGTCGAGCAGGAGTAGACTGGCGGTCAGAAACAGACAGAGGGACAGAAGTTTCATGGGTTTATCCTGTTCTACACTCTCTCAAGTGCATGACGTGATGTTGACTGAGAACATGATTGATGGCGAAAGGAACAGAGACGGGCGCAAAGGGTTCCGTCTATTAAACACCCTGTCATTGCGAACGTGTTGATTGATTTTACGAATTCTCACTTGAAAAGCGAAAGGATTCTGCCGTCATATCAACAATCTTAACGCAGAAACAGTTGATAGACGGGGTTATCGGATTCATCGACGTGGCGGTAACCTAATGTTGCCAGGAAGTTCTGGAAGTCAGGCAGTTCCGCATCGGGGACCTGAATGCCGACCAGGATACGACCGAAGTCGGAGCCCTGGTTGCGGTAATGGAACAGGCTGATGTTCCAGCTGGGATGCATGCGTGAGAGAAATCGCATGAGGGCGCCGGGGCGCTCGGGGAACTCGAACCGGTAGAGCCGTTCATTGCCGACGAGGGGACTTCTGCCGCCCACCATGTAGCGGAGATGGTCTTTGACCAGATCATCGTCGACCAGATCCAGCACGCCAAATCCGCGAGAAGCGAAGTCCTGTGTGATTTCGGGGACTTCGCTGCGATTGCGGATCGACAGGCCGACGAGCACATGCGCTTCCCGATCATCGCTGATGCGGTAACTGAATTCGGTGACGCTGCGCTGGCCGACAATTTCACAGAACTGTTTGAAACTGCCCCGTTCTTCGGGGATGGTGACGGCAAACAGAGCCTCGCGTTCTTCCCCGACCTCGGCCCGTTCGGCGACAAACCGCAGGCGGTCAAAATTCATATTAGCGCCGCAGGTGATGGCGACCAGGTCCTGTCCCTGCAGTTGCTGCTGTGCGACATACTGTTTCATCCCGGCAATGCCCATGGCACCGGCGGGTTCGAGGATGCTGCGTGTATCTTCAAAGGCATCTTTGATGGCGGCACAGACGGCGTCGGTATCGACGGTCACAAAGTCGTCAACCAGTTCTTGTGTCAGGCGGAAGGTTTCCGTGCCCACCAGTTTGACGGCGGTGCCATCGGAGAAGAGTCCGACATCGGGCAGGGTGACGGGGTGACCCGATTCAATGGACTGCAGCATGGCGTTGGAGTCAGCCATCTGAACGCCGATGACTTTGATTTCAGGACGCACGGCTTTGATGTAAGCGGCCACTCCCGAGATGAGACCACCCCCGCCGATGGCGACAAAGACGGCGTGAATGGGATGCTGGTGCTGGCGGAGGATTTCCATGCCGACGGTTCCCTGGCCGGCGATGACATCGGGATCATCAAAGGGATGGACGAAGACGTACTGATGCTTTTTCTGAAGTTCGAGTGCGTGCAGGTAGGCATCGGAATAGCTGTCCCCGCAGAGGATGACCTGGGCTCCCAGGGCGCGGACCGCGTCGGATTTGAGTTCGGGAGTGGTCACGGGCATGACAATATGCGCCTGGCAGCCGAGCTGACGGGCACTGAGGGCGACCCCCTGGGCATGATTTCCTGCGGAGGAACAGACGACGCCACGCTCGAGTTCGGCGGGCGTCAGACGTGACATTTTGTTATAGGCACCGCGGAGCTTGAAACTGTGAACGGGCTGTTTGTCTTCGCGCTTGAGCCAGACCTTGTTAGCCAGGCGGTTTGACAGTTTTTCTGCCAGTTCCAGCGGCGACTCAATGGCGACATCGTAGACGCGGGAGTTGAGAATTCTCTGCAGGTAGTCCAGTAAACGTGTTTCCATGAAAGTAACTTTAAAATGATGAAAAGTGAGCAGTAAAGGGTTTCTGATCAGACAAGATAGAACGGTTCGGGTTCATCAGGCATCTGCTGGTTCTGGTTGTTCATCTGCAGGCTGTCTGCCCTGATTTAGTAGAATACAGGGCGTACCGTATTTATAACAGTGTACTGTCCGCGAGTTGTTAGTGGACTTCGTTTAGTTGGGGGAGTCGTTCCAAGTCTGTGAGCCGATCTGTCAGTTTCCTGCTCGCTGCGCTCGTCCCGGATGTGCATCCAGGACTACCCTTTTTTATTTGTATTAGACTGGTTACTCGGGCACTGTCGGGCGAGCCGACAGATGGCACCCGGTTTGAAAAGAGATCATTCATGGCGGTTCTCAAAAATCGTTCTATTTTAACTTAAGGGTATGCGGGATGATGAATATTGATTCTCTGCTGTCTGATAAGACTGGATTTTCTGTAGAGGCGTGGGGGCGTCAAGGGGAACTGGACAATGTCAGGTGGCGATACAGGTTGATACCGGTCCGATATAGGAACGACCAACTGCGACGCCGGGGCGATCAAGGGGCGATGTGTGTCGACCCACAGAGCATGTTTGAGCAGGTTTTTCATGAATCGTGCTGATACAAGGCTGTTTTATAGTGCCGATGTTTTCAGTGATGCGCGCTGTTTCGCTGAAGAAATACTGGATTGCGCGCGACGCAGTTTAGCGTTTATCGCCAGCGGCGCGGCGGGGTTAAGTCGAATTTTCTCAGTGGGAAGAAATATGAGCAGACGTGAGCTGAATGACACTGATGCGTTTTCTTCAGACGCTTTTTGATTACTCAAGTATGAAGGGGAGGGAAGCGAATGAATCCGCATCGCTTCGAATTTGAAACACAACAATCGGCGGTTGCCGTCTTATTCAATTACAGGGCTGTCGCGTTCGTTGCTTTGGATCTGCTCCAGATGTACGCCTTCGGTATTCTGTTTCAGCTGGTAGGTGATCTGTCGGCTTTTCCCCGTGGGGCGGATGTCGCCGGGATCGCTGGTATCGCTGGTATAGAGCGGATAGATTCGCTCGATCGTCGTTGCATTTACCGAAAAGTGATCATTGCCGTAATATCCCACCGTGTCAGTCAGGTGGGGGAAATCGATTCTGGTTAAAGCATCTTGATTATTGAACGTATAGATGAGCAGGGAGTCGGCGTCTTCTGCATCGCGCACGAAAATATAAGCTTCCGGGATACTGTCCTGATTGAGATCTCTGGCCTGCATTCCAAGGACTGAACCTTTAATTTCCTGGCGGATCGGTTTTGATTTGGTCTGTTTTTTCGCTGATTTCAGTACGAGCGTATTTCCGAAATGGATGTTGGGCGACTGCAGATCAAAGGTAACTCCCTGGAATCGATGAATCTGCCTGTATGGTTTACCTGGATTGATTCGATACTTTGTCGCCTGTTCGAAGGCAAATGCCCGGGCCAGTAATTTTGCATCTTCTCCCTGTTTGCCGATCAATGTGACGCCGATGGGGGAGCCGGCCTTATCCAGACCCAGGGGAATCGTAATCGCCGGATAACCGGCTGTGGCGTAGAGAGGGGACTGGTCATTTGCCAGACTGACGATCAGATCGATTTGATTGTCAGCGAAGATCCGGTCGAGTATGTCAGCGGCCTGCCTGCGAACTTGCAGCGCCAGTTGTTCATACTGTCTGGGCAGATCGTTTTCTTCTGAACCGACTTGATCTGCGAATTCACCAGTCATGCTACAGGCATAGGTGACCAGCAGCTGACCGAACGGGACACGTGTTTCGGGCTGTTGTTCATTGTAAATCCGTAGATCCGAGAGCGAGGTCACCGGTGCTCCTGCATTGACGAGATAGCCAACAGTGTCTTGAGCAAGACCAATAAAGATCAGTCGGCTTAATGATTTGAGCTCCTCCGATGGCAGTTGGATTGCCCGGGGACTGGCGTGCGATTTCTGCAGTCCCCGATCAATCCGCTGCATGATTGTGTATTGTTCAGATAAGAATTCCCAAGGAAGAGGAGGGGGAGAAGACCAGAGGATCTCATCCCGCAGAACGCCGACTGACACGTCTTGCAGCGCATCTCTGTTTAACAGTGGCAGATATGCAACGGCTTTTGTATCGATTATTTCCAGCATGATCGCGGCATCAGTGACATTTCTTGTAATGGGGCCGGCGGAATCCTGGAAGCGGACCAGCGGGATGATACCTCTGCCACTGACCATTCCCAGGCTGGGTTTCATGCTGACGCATCCATTCTGGGAAGCGGGTGAAATCAATGAGCCTGAAGTTTCGGTGCCGATACTGGCCGCCGTCAGATAAGCAGTGGTCGAAATTGCGGATCCGCTGCTGGAACCGGAGACTTCCAGACCTGGATGGTAAGGATTGACGCCGGCACCACTGACAGCATTGGCGCCCGTCGGATCCATTGTCAAAGCACCTGCGAATTCAGACAGACTGGCTTTTCCCAATATGACAGCACCGGCAGAACGCAGGCTGGTCACAAGCTCTGCATCCTGTTCCGGACTGTGATGGAGCAGGATTTCTGCACCACCTGTCGTATGAAGGGGCGACTTTGTATCGATATTATCTTTGAGATTGATGGGGATGCCGTGCAGTTGACTATGTATGATGCCTTTAGCTCTCAAGGCATCTGCTGCTCGGGCTTCTGATAATGCATTGGGATTCAGCTCGATATAGCTCCGCAGTTTCTCGTCATAACGCTGAATTCGATCGAGAAAAAAGAGCGTGAGTTCTTCCGAAGTCAGTTTGCCCGTTTGCAGCGCTGCCTGAAGATCCAGAATGGTTGCGTCCCTCAGTTGTTCCTCGATTTCTGCGGCGCGAGTCTCCGAAAATTGATCCAACGATTTTTGAAAAGGCGTGAAGTCGAGTTTTCGTAAACGTGGAGTGTTGTCTTCGTCGGCAAACAGTCTGTCCGACAAAGAAAATATTATCAGAATCAATAAAACGCCATAGATCCTGCCGCGGCGATTCATACAATCTTCCCTCTCAATCAGTGAGAACGATCCCAGGGCGAGCAAGATCAGTTACATACTGATTGACCGACGTGTGAACTGGTACATGCTACCCTGATAAAAAACATACTCCAAGACAGAGCATCATACTTCAGAAAAACCTTCTTCGTAATTCGTAAGTTAATCCCTGAAAGCAGAATATTGAGTTATTGCTTTGCAAAAATGGAGTTCCAGAGCGTTTTTTTTGAGTCCTCGTTGAGTGTCCAGTTCAATCGGAGTTCTCATCGGAGGGGAGAGGATGTAAGCGAGATCACCATTCCCGTGTCCGAATCACATTAGAAAACCGCTCTGAAACTGAACTGTCTGGGGTGTGTAAAATACATCTTAATATGCACTTATGATAAATCGGTGTGGTCAGCGTTTTTGAACATAGGATCTATTTCTAAGAATCAAACAGAAACGCGATTTTCCTGACAGCGACTCTCTTCGAGCAAAATCCTAAGTTATTCCGATGACATATTGTTATGTCGCAACATTACGATATAATAATGCAGCAGGAAAGAAAGTAATGACAAACCATTCGTCTGTTGCCTGCGAAACAGACAATCTGGATAAATCGGAACACTGTCATGGTGTATATTCTGGCTGGTTCTCTGCTGATTGGATTGACCTTAGGTCTGCTAGGGGCAGGAGGGTCCGCGATCACTGTTCCGGTATTGATTTATCTGGTGGGCCATGGGACTAAAGAATCTATCACGGAGTCAATGGCAATAGTGGGGCTGATTGCAGTTGCAGCAGCAGTACCCTATGCCAGTTCAAAGCAAATAGACTGGCGTAGTGTTCTCTTTTTCGGGCTTCCCGGGATGCTGGGAACATTGGCAGGGGCCTGGCTTGGTGGAGTGGCTGCAGAAGCCCTTCAACTGGTCGTTTTTGGTGGTGTCTTACTTGCGGCCGCTCTGATCATGCTCAGAAAACCAGGAAATACAGAAGCGAATAGTGACTCTTCCTCTCAACGGTCCCCGGCGTGGAAAATTGGACTGGAAGGCATCGTTGCGGGGATCGTGACAGGTTTTGTCGGAGTCGGAGGCGGTTTTCTGATCGTGCCGGCTTTGGTGATCCTCGGAAAACTTCCCATGCGTCTGGCGATCGGTACCAGTCTTGTCATCATTGCTTTCCAGGCCGCGGTCGGTTTTACAAAATACGAGTTCTATCTGGTGGCAAATCATATGTCGGTCGACTGGCAGACAATTCTGATTTTCACTGTCGTGGGCATCATTGGCAGTATCATCGGCCGCCACATTAACACCCGTCTGAACCAGCAAAAGCTGAAATCGGTATTTGCTGGTTTTCTGCTTTTACTGGGAGGGTTCGTCATAGTTCATGAAGGTGGTAAGTATCTGCAGGCTTCAGTGACTGACTCAGCCCCTTCTGGGCAAATTCATACGAAGATGATTCAAACTACAAGTCTCACATCAGTTTACAATAATATAGGAGAAGAGTGATGTTACTGAAATATTTCTATGATCCGAAACTTGCCCATGCTTCTTATCTGGTAGGGTGTCAAAAAACTAAAGAAGCAGTTGTCGTTGATCCGGGTAGAGATATCGATCAGTACCTGGAAACAGCCCGACGCGAAGGAGTCAAACTGACGGCGGTCGCGGAAACACATATTCACGCTGATTATGTATCCGGAGCGCGTGAACTGGCTGATCGTGTGGGGGCGAAGTTGTATGTATCAGATGAAGGCCCCGCAGAATGGAAGTATGAATATGCAAGTCAGTATAAATCGCAATTGCTGAAAGACGGCGATACGTTCCTGATCGGAAATATTCAATTTCAGGTGTTGCATACACCGGGACATACTCCCGAAAGTATCTCGTTCCTGCTGACAGACCAGGGGGGCGGAGCCAGTGAGCCAATGGGGATCTTTACCGGTGACTTTGTATTCGTGGGTTCAATTGGTCGACCTGACCTGCTGGAAGAAGCAGCTGGAATTAAAGGGAGTGCAGAAGCAGGAGCGCACCAGTTATATCATTCTGCGGAACGGTTCAAACACCTGCCGGATTATCTGCAGGTCTGGCCGGCTCATGGTGCAGGGAGTGCCTGCGGGAAAGGGCTGGGGGCAATTCCTTCTTCTACGGTGGGCTATGAAAAACGATTTAATCCAGCACTTCAGTATGATGACGAGGTAGCTTTCGTACAATATATTTTGTCTGATCAACCGGAAGCACCGAAATATTTTGCTGTCATGAAGCGTGTAAACAAGGAAGGCCCCGGCATCATCGGGAAGGCCGGTCTGTTTGAGTTTCTGGACTCAGATCGCATTGGGAAAATTCAGAATCAGGCGACGATACTTGATCTTTCCCCTTCAAAAGAATTTTCTCAAGCTCATGTGCCGGGCACAATGAATATTCCGCTTTCGATGCTCGCAGGCTGGGCCGGCTGGCTTGTAGACTACTCGAGGCCTGTGTATGTCATCACGGAACCTGATGAATTAGCAGAGGCGGTACGTGTCTTACAGAAAATTGGTATTGATGAACAGTTGCAGGGCGCATTTCGGCGTGCTGAGATCCTGGCTGACGGGTTGGCGACTGAAAACTATCCCGTTGCTTCCCCTGCTGAGCTGGCTCCACGTATCGAGGCGAATGAAGTCCACTTGATCGATGTGCGTACCGACGCGGAATGGAATCTCAGCCATATTCCTCAGGCAGAACATCGTTTTCTGGGTCGTCTTCCAGAACATTTGACTGAAATTGAACATTCCAAACCGGTTGTCGTGCAATGTCAAAGTTCTGCGCGATCGGCGATTGCCGCCAGTATTCTGCAGGCAGCTGGAATGGATGTCATCAATCTGTCAGGAGGATTCCAGGCATGGCTGGCAGCCGGTTACTCTTCCACTTCGATGGGGCAGGATCAAGTTACCTGCAGTCCCGGCAGCAAGAAAGCCTGTTCTCTGGAGAAATAAGAATGAATTCGTTCCTGGTTTTACTGACAATCATCGCAATATGGATTGTGTTTCATATGTATCTCCTGCCTCGTTTCGGAGTCAAAACATGTCTATTCCAATGCTGTCGCAGACCGGTCCCATCTCCGGCAGAAAAGTCCGGGGACAGAAGGCGGAATCAGTCGAAGACTGACCACTGCGATGACTGAACCCTGTTTCCTGTCGACGTCTAGCGGAGAACAAATATGATTTCCCACATCAGTGAAAATATCCAGAAACCTGACCAGGCAATAAATGACTCTGATCAGGTGATTCACCACCAGGTTGTAATTGTTGGAGGAGGGACAGCAGGCATCAGTGTTGCTGCCCAACTTACCCGCGGCTGGTCGAACCAACTTGATGTGGTCATCGTGGACCCTTCTGACAGTCACTATTACCAGCCCGCGTGGACACTCGTCGGCGGGGGCACCTTTCGCAGGGAAAAAACACGACGTGACGAAGCGTCTGTCATACCCCGCAAGGCGAAATGGATTCGTGATGCGGTGATCAAATTTGAACCACAACAGAACTGTCTGCGAACTCGTGATGGAAAAACCATTCAATACGATTACCTTGTGGTTTGTGCTGGCATTCAGATTCAATGGGATGACGTCAAGGGATTAAAAGAAAATCTGGGTCACGCAGGAATCTGCAGTAACTATTCCTTCGAGTCTGTCGGCAGTACCTGGGATAACATCAGTCATTTCAAGGGAGGAACGGCAATCTTTACGCAGCCCGTCACTGGTATTAAATGTGGTGGTGCTCCGCAAAAGATCTGTTACCTGGCAGACGATTATTTTCGTCAGCAGGGAGTGAGGGAGAAGACAGATATCATCTTTGTCTCTGGAACCAGTAGTCTGTTCGCCGTCGAGAAATACCGGAAGGTTCTGGAACAGGTTGTTCAACGCAAGAATATTGAGACCCGCTTCAACCAAAATCTGGTCGCAGTTTCAGCTGACACGAAAGAAGCGATCTTTCGAGACACGGAAACAGGAGAGGAGAGTTCGATCAGTTATGATATGATTCATGTCACTCCTCCCATGGGACCGCCGGCGTTTATCTCGGAAAGTTCTCTTGCTGATGAGAAGGGCTGGGTCGACGTCGATCAATACACGTTGCAGCACGTGCGGTTTCCCAATGTATTTGCGTTGGGAGACAGCAGTAATCTGCCGACATCAAAAACAGCTGCTGCCATTCGCAAGCAGGCTCCTGTGGTAACCAGAAATCTGAAGTCACTAATCGCGGGTAAACCGCTGACGGCCAGGTATAACGGTTACACATCCTGCCCACTGGTCACCGGCTACGGAAAACTGGTTCTGGCTGAGTTTGATTATGACAAGCTTCCCGACGAAACGTTTCCGTTCAATCAGGCTAAGGAACGCTGGAGTATGTGGCTGCTGAAAAAATATCTGCTGCCATTATTGTACTGGAGAGGCATGCTCAAAGGGCGGGTTTGAAACCTTTGAGCTGACTGATAATTGCACGAGAACTGAAATGATAATAGGGAAGAAACAAATGAAGACACCACTGCTGCGAAATGGAATGTTAGTGATCCTGGTCTGTGTGATAGCCGGTTCGGCTCTGGCTCAGCGAGGACCAGGCGGACGCGGGCCTGGTCGAGGTAAAGGAGGTCACGGGCAAGGGCATGACCGCGATCATGTTGACTTTCGTTATCTGCTGACCAATCATCAGAAAATCAAACGTAATGTACAAGAACTGCCTAACGGCGTTCAGACGTTAACGGAATCGGAAGATCCACAGGTTGCTGCAAAAATCAGGGAACATGTCTACTGGATGAAAGAACGCATTGAAAAGAAACAGCCCATTCGGATGCGGGATCCACTGTTTGCAGAATTATTCAAACATGCCGCGCAAATCAAAATGGTCACCGAGAATACTCCTAATGGAGTTCGGGTAGTGGAGACTTCTGAGGATCCCTATGTTGTGAAGTTGATTCAGGAGCATGCGAAAACGGTTTCCCAATTTGTAAAACGTGGTTTTCCCGAAGCGATGAAAAATCATCCTGTACCCACGACGCAGAAGGAAGCGAAAAAACCGGAATACATTCATCCGAACATTCAACGGTACGGGAAAGTGGTTCAATTACCTCACGCTGCTCAGCAACCGCGGGCTGAAAGTAAACTCTGTGTCGATCTGACCAGAGGAGGGGCAACCGACCAGTTGAATCCATCCATTGAGAAAATCGCGCGGTATGTCAATATTTATGAAGGAGCGGGTAAATCACCGGCCTCAGTTCAAATCGCCGTCGTTCTGCATGGAGATGCCACCTTGTGTGCCTTAAACGATGACGCTTATGCAAAACGGTTCAAAACAGAAAGCAATCCAAACCTTGACTGTTTACACGAACTCCACGAGGCAGGGGTTTCGATTTATGTCTGTGGTCAATCACTGATCGGAAAGGGAAGTCAGCCGGAAGAGGTGGTTGTGTTTGCGGATGTTGCGGTTTCTGCGTTAACATCACTGGTCAATCTACAGGCAGACGGATATGCATATGTCCCTTTATTGAAATAACGTATTGTATTAATTCTTACAGATCGTGAAATTCCCTGTGTATATAATCGCGAGATGAAGCGTGCAGGATGCGGCAGCCCATAGCATTTTGTTTCGGTTATGATTTTCGGGTTAATATAAAGCGAGATTGTCATGCGTCGTAGTGGAGGTGTTATTCTCTTTATTCTTTTCACAGGCTTTTATCTGCTGACGGCGTTGTCGGCAGATACACAAGAAAGATTAACTGACGAGTATAAAGTACCCGACGCATATCCTCCCCGTGAACTGGGTGAGATCATCAGGCTTGGGCGAGCGCTCGTCGAGCAGACGAACGTGCATCCGCTCTCGAAAGACTATGTTGGTAATTCCCTGACCTGCAGTTCCTGTCATCTTAAGGCAGGCACTGACCCGCGTGCAGCTACTTTTCTGGGAATTGCCACTGCATATCCTGCCTGGTCTCCTCGTGAAAACCGGGTGATCACTCTGGAAGACCGCGTGTTGAACTGTTTCATGCGCAGTCAGAATGGAATACGGCCTCCTCTGGGAAGTAAAGTATCTATTGCGATTACCGCTTACATCACGTGGCTTTCGACAGGTAATGCGATCAAAATGAATCATGAAAAACCGTTGGGCCCTAATCATGTCAAGCCTCTCAGGATTCAACCTGAACTGGCTGATACGCAACGCGGGGCGACTTTATATGCGAATCAGTGTGCCGACTGTCATGGAAACGAGGGAGCCGGAACGGAAGAGGGACCGCCCGTCTGGGGTGAGAAATCGTATAACACGGGAGCGGGATTGAGTCGTAATGATAAACTGGCCTCCTGGCTGAAAGTCGCGATGCCCCCTGATGATACAAATCTCTCGGAGCAGGATGCGCTGGATATTGCCGCTTATGTAAATTCGCATGAACGGCCTCGATTTCTGCTTCAGGAGCATTTGCCGGCTGTGGAACGAATGGGAACGTATGACTGGCAGAAATAATAATCAGGTCGCAGGTGCTGCGTTCTAAGCCTTCGAAGCAGGTATGATCAGCAGATTGAGTTCATTAATGATGAAGCAACGGGAAGAAGTCAGTCGTTTTTTGCCACTGGTTGATTTGAGCCGGGATACAGCCAGCCTTTCAGTATCCAGCTTAATAGGGGAATCATAACCCAGGTCATCAGAGGGACTGTGATGGTAGTGGTAATCGCAGAGGCGAGCAGAAAATGCAGTTCGCTCATGTAAGGGCGGATGAGATTGATAATGGGGATGACGGTAACATATACGGAAATCCACACGATGATCGCGATTTTATATTTGGGAGGATGGTCGACCTGCTGTTGTTCGTCATGATGTGTCAGTTCAAACCAGGTTTCCAGTCCTGTATTATGTGTGATTGCGGGAGGGCAGTGTTCCAGTGCATGCAGCCTGGAAATCCAGTACTCACGTTCCGGCGAATTCTTCCAGCGTTCCAGATTCTCCAGTTGATCGAAACGCAATACAATCTGATAAGTGGGTTTCCGGATGGATTCCTGTTTCAGGACCGTGGTTCCCATATGGCCGGGGAATTTGAGTGAAGCCTGAATCGTATTTGTCAGAGTTTCTTCCCACTCTTTTTGATTTCCGGGAGCAGGTTGCGCTGACACGACCATCGTTACAGGATCAGAATTGGGTGCGCGCATCGAAATATGGCTTTCATGGAATGTAAATTGCTACTTTTGTTATCTGATCAAACGCGTTTTCGTTTATGCCATCAGAGCACGGTTAATTCGCCATTATTATAGCAGTCACATCACAGGTTCATTGGGGTTTCAAAAAATAAAACGGTAAAAGATCAATACAAAACAGCTTAGGAAATCTGTTGCAGCCAGGTATATAAACTGGTTACAAAAATTGTCTATACAACATTTAAAATATCTGATAATGCATGTCTGTAATCCCGATAATATTTAGAGAGGGACTGTAGGACGGACTCTCTTACAATTTAGATAGCGCCAGGATTGTAAAAAGTGCAAGCGAAGGGTGGAAGGATTCACACAATGAACTGTCTGTCACGTAAATCAGGGGTTGCTCTGCTGGTTCTGGGGTTAGTGTCCCAGGTTGGATGCGCTTCGATGAACCATACCGAAGCAGGGGCCGCTCATGGTGCGGGAATTGGTGCCATCACCGGTGCGATTATCGGGAATTCTTCCGGTAACGCCGGGGCAGGTGCCCTGATTGGTGCTGCAACGGGAGGACTGGCGGGCAGCCTGATCGGAAATGCAGAAGATGCTCGAGAAGAACGTGACGTAGCCATTGCCCAGGCCAATCACGAACGGATGGCCCGTGCAGCGATTCATAATAACGATGTACTGCAGATGGTTCACAGCGGGGTAAGTGACTCGGTCATCATGGGCGCCATTCGCAGTCGGGGCGGTGCCTTCGATTTGAGCCCCCAGAGCATTATTGCTCTTAAACAGCAGGGGCTCAGCGACCCGCTGATCGAATTCATGCAGCAGCACAACTATGTGAGTTCAACACAGCCTGTGGTGGTCAAACAGGCGCCAGCGGTTGTCAGTTCGCCATCTGTCGTTTTCGTGCGACCACGTCCGCGGCCACGTTATGTTCGACCACGTTATGGCGTCCACAGTCACTTTCATTTTTAACGGTTTAGCTTCACGACCTGCGGGGCTTTATTCTTCCAGTCCACGGTAAGCCACAAAATCGCCTGCCCATCCTGGCTGCCTGTTGCTACAAATCGTCCATTCGGAGAGAAATCGACTGAAGTGACACCCTGTGCATGGCTACTGAGTGTCAGGATCTCTTTTCCTGTATCGGTATCCCAGAGTTTGGCCGTGCCATCATCACTGGCAGTAAAGGCGCGGCTGTCATCAGGTGAAAATACCACCGATGCCACCGGTGCAGTATGACCGGAGAGGACTGTTTTCTTCGCGGTATCAATATCCCAGATGATCGCTGTATTATCCTCGGAACCGGAGATCAGACGTTTGCCATCATGGGAGTAAGCAACCTCACGCACAGGCCATTCATGTCCTTTGAATGTTTTGATTTTCTTACCGGTTTCTGCATCCCACATGACCAGGGTTTTATCGTCTGAAGCGGTTACGATCTGTGAGCCATCGGGTGAGAAAATCGCACTTTTCACATGGGTACCTGATTGATCCAGGCTCCGCAGCATGGCCCCACTTTCGGCATTCCAGATTTTTGATGTACCATCCTCACTTGAAGTGAGGATGCGTTTTCCATCCGGGGAGTAGCGGACCGTGTTGACATAACCATTATGTTTCTGTTCCAGTTTCTTTTCCGCCTGGCCTGTCTGAGTATTCCAGATTTTAGCAGAATTGTCCCAGCTGCCAGTCACGAGCCATTTCCCATCAGGTGAAAAGGCTGCGGAAGCAACGACACCATGTGGGTGAAATGC
This sequence comes from Gimesia maris, assembly GCF_008298035.1. Lineage (NCBI taxonomy): Bacteria > Pseudomonadati > Planctomycetota > Planctomycetia > Planctomycetales > Planctomycetaceae > Gimesia > Gimesia maris. Next base: position 4,019,143 of record NZ_CP042910.1, on the reverse strand, counting down.
CATCACCTGCTGCGCAGTCACATCGTTCCAGAGCCGCGCATCACGTCCGCCGACTGTCAGAATCGAATTATGATAAGGTGAAAAGATGGCAGTCCACAGCATGCCTCCCCTGGTACGAAAATCCAGAAACGGCTTCAGTTGACCATTCTTTCCGGGGATTCGCAGTTCTGCACCGGTTTCCAGAGCCCAAAGCTGAATCACCCGCTGCTGCACGTTGGCGGTCAGAAGTCGTTTGTTATCCTGTGAGACACTGACTGAGTTAATCAAGCCATTCACAGGTTGAATGGTCCGCGTGACTTTCGAACTCGCAAGGTCCCAGATTCGTACCAGTCCGTCAGCACAACTTGTCGCGGCCTGTTTACCCTGGTCAAAAATGGCCATGGACAGGATGGCATCGGGATGTTTCAGAATCTGAGCCTGATTTTCTTTACCTGACGCAACATCCCAACTGCCGACCGTGTTGTCGCCGCTGGCTGAAAGTACCGTTTTACCATCAGGCAAAAAGTCTAATGCTGTGATTCGTCGCGTATGCCCAGACAGTTTATGTAATAATTTACCAGCTTCCACATCCCAGAGCATGCAGTGCCCGCGTGCATCTCCACTGACGCAGTATTTTTTGTCAGGTGAAATGGCGACAGCACTCACTTCAGAATGATGCCCGGAAAGTTCTTTCAAAAGTTCTCCTGTCGCGATATCCCAGATACGAACCGTTTTTTCATCACTGCCTGTAACCAGCAGTTTTGAATCAAACGAAACATCAATGGCAGCACTGCGACCGGTGTGCTCAAACCGTTTGTGTTCGGTTCCTGTCTGGATATCCCAGATGCGGACGGAATTATCAACGGCTGCCGTGGCAAGTCGTTTGCCATCAGGCAGGAAGACCGCACTCGAAGCCAGAAACGCGTGCCCTTCGGTAAACTCTTTGTTGGGATTTCCGGTGGAGACATCCCAGGAAATAGCTGTTTTATCACGACTGGCGGTGACCAGCTGTTTCCCATCATGCGAGAAAGAGACATCAAGAATGGCATCGACGTGTTGTGCCAGAACGCGTCCCTTGAGCGTCCGGATTTCAGCATAATTAGCAATGTTCCACAATTTCAGCTGTGCGTCGTGGCTGGCAGAAAGAATCCATTTCCCATCGTTCAGGATCATGGCAGACTGCACCCAGCTGTCATGGCCACGAAATGTTTTCAGCGCTTTTGTCGTCTCGATATCCCAGAGTTTGACAGTATTGTCATGACTGGCAGAGATCAGCATTTTTCCATCATTAGTAAATTCGACAGACTGAACGCTCTCCTGATGACCTTCAAAAGCGACATAGGCTGGTGGTTCATTTTCTTTGCCGGAAACCAGTTTTGAGAAATCGTAAGGGACGATGTCTTCCGGTCGCCATAAAAGTATGCGGCGGTCATAACCACTGGTAACGACATGCGTGCTGTCTGCATCAAGTGAGAAGTGTGCTGAATAAACGGGTCCCTGGTGACCGGTAAAAGGGGCTCCTTTTTCTCCTGTTTCTGTATTCCAGATGACCGCGGTTCCATCCTGGCTGGCTGTGACAATCCGTTTTTCATCGGTAGAGAAGTTCGCATCCCAGACCCACCAGTTGTGCCCCCAGTATCGATTCAGTTGATCGCCTGTTTTCACATCCCAGAGTCGAGCGGTTTTGTCATAGGAACTGGTTAAAAGACGTTTACCGTCTTTCGAAAACGAAATGCTTAACACACCTTCGGTATGTCCCTGATCGAAGGGTGTTTTTTTCGAGGTGTCTTTGAATTTGGTTGGAATCGGTGCATTCGATTCCAGATTCCAGAGTTTGATGAAGCCGGTCGGATCTTCACTACCGGTTGCCAGAGTTTTCCCGTCAGGACTGATGGCGACGGCGAGAACCGGATATTTCTGGTGATCGAAGGCAGCGAGGACTCGTCCGGTCGTACGATCCCAGATGCGGGCGATGCCATCTTTACCACCCGTCGCAAACTGGGAGCCATCGTTGGAAATTGCCAGCGCGTCTATGGGAGCCTGCGCATCAAAAGTCCGGCTGCTCTGAGAGCAGAGGTGCATTAAACGGCCCCACTCCCAGTTGCGCAGATCGGGGGGGCATTGATTAAGTAATTCTACCGCGCTTTCGAATGCATTTTCATCAATTTTGGCAGCGGCCAGACCAATGCGGGCGATGTAAGCTTCGTATTCCTCCTGCCTTTTTGCTTCTTCTGCAATTTCTTTCTGAGCAATGGCTTTCTTTTCCGATTTCTGTGATTCCAGAAGAGCGATCTCTTCTTTCCGTTTTGCTTCAATCGCTTCATCACGAGCAGCGATCGCTTTTTTACGTTCTACTTCCTCTTGTGCACGGGCAGCATCTGCTTTTTTGCGTTCCTGGACTGCCGTGTCGCGTTCTGTCTCTGCGACTTTCTCTGCCGCTAATGCGCGATTGGCCTCAGCGCGGATCCAAAAGAAGGCACCCGTAACCACAAACATCACGGTTGCCAGCATGCCTACAAAAACGCGTTTTGCAGTGCGGAGCCGCTGTTGGCGGGCATCGCGTTCTGCCTGGGCATCACGAATTTTATCGATGAGCTCCTGGTGGGCGGGATCCTCTGAATTTAACAGTGAGAGTCCGAGGTCGTAGTCACCTTTGCCATAGGCCAGTCCCGCATAACTGAGCGTTGCCTTTTCGACGCCGGCCTGCGCTGTACTGTTTTCCGGCCAGAGCGAAAGGGCTTCCTGAAACCCAAACAGGGCACGGGAAAAGAGTTCGTAATTTTCTGACTCAATCGCTTTGTTCAAATCAGATTCGGCACGTGTTGCCAGTGAGATACTTTCCGAATGAGACTGATAAGCCAGAATCGCCTGCTGAAAAGCCTGCACACTGGGAAAGCGATCCTCTGGGCGCAGAGCCATTGCTTTCATGGCGATGTCGACGAGTTCGCCTTTTTTCTCAGTCGCAACAATTTTATTCTTCGCAGCCGCCATCAGACATTTCATGGCGGTCTTGCCGGTATGCGGTGGACGTCCTGTCAGAATTTCATACAGAATGGCTCCCAGCAGGTAAATATCCGAGAGAGGCGAAATTTTCGTAACGGGGCCAGTTGCCATTTCCGGCGCCATGTAAGCAGGGGTCCCCCCCATGCTGGAGGTCGTGATGATGCTGCTCGATTTGCGGAAGCCGGATGTGGATTGTGCCAGTCCCCAGTCCATGACCAGTACTTCACCAAATTCACCGAGCATGACGTTTTCCGGCTTCAGATCGCGGTGTACCACGCTGCGGGAATGAGCAAACGCGACTGCGTCAGCAACTTTCATCAGAATATTAAGGTTTTCCGCCAGGGTGTTTTTACGAACGGTTTTGAGCCAGGGACGTCCTTCGACTTTTTTCATTGAGTAGAACAGAGCGCCGGAGTTGTTGCTGCCCACATCGTAAATGGGAACAATATTCGGGTGATCTAATTCACCGGTGACCACCGCTTCTGCGAGAAACTTATGACGTTGCTCACTGCTTTGCGCGGTTTTGGTCTTCAACATTTTGACAGCGACCTGTCTGTCGATGGAGGTCTGTCGCGCTGTATAGACAACCCCCATCCCTCCCTGGCCCAGGATTTCCAGAAGTTCGTACTCTGCATTGTCATTAAATTCTGAAGTTGTGGTATCACTGAAATCACGTTTTTTGATCACCAGTGAGGTCTGATTGCTGATCAATTCCCCTGGCAGATCGGGAGCCTTGATCGTCATGTCAGGGCGATCTGCCATTGTCGCCATATCGTCCCCCCAGGCAGAATTCATTGTGGCCATCAGTTCGGGAGGGACATCATCGGAAACCAGGGTGGCTTCGATATCGGATGGCGAGTTCCCGTCTTCGACAAATGTGGCACCGATATCGGAATTCTCAACGGGATCATTCAGAATTAACGTCTGGTCATTTCTGTCTTCAGGTTGCTCATCCGGGTTTTCGTTGATCGTCTGCATGCCCGCCCAGTCACCTTGTTCATCCGATTCCATGGTCTGGTCCAGATCAACTGATTCCGGATCGACGATCGTCGCATAAATATCATCCTCGGGAACACTCTCATCGATCGTCTGATCATTCGATGGCAGATTTGCATTCGTATCCTGTTCCGATTCAGGGGCATCACTGGTCTGGAACAGTTCTTCCGATTCAGACGTGTCAAAGGTATCACTGTTGATCGTTTCAGAGTCCCATTGATCAGAAATAATTGTCTGATCAATTTCACTGCTTCGGTCATCAGAGTCAAATTCCGAATCAGATTGAGTCTGATCGTTTTGAGCATTCAGCTCATCAGACGATTCTTCGTTTTCTTCTTTTTTCTCTGGATTGTCATTCATAATGTTACCCGCGTTTTGCCGTTACAGTCGACTATGATTGTAACGTTGCTCTCTTTTTTAATTGAGAATAATGAGTGTGATCGGATTTCTGATTTCTCTATAACAGGAACGAATTCAGCAAATGCTGACGTCAGGGATTATTACGATAAATATTGTAGCGACGATTCAGCAGGCGGTTACCATATTTCTCGAGCGCTGTATCTCGCTCATTGGTTGTTGCCGGCTTCTTTAATAATGATTTTCCATGAAAATAACCTGAAAGCAGGGCCGCGCTACTCCAGGCCTGCTCGCTGCCGATTGTCTGCTGCTGATCGGCCCGAGTGTTCAGTTTGTTGAATTCCCGCATAACTTCGCTCGAATCCAGACGAGGAAACTCAGCTGCTCCCTCCAGGTAAGTTGATTCAGAGGGGAACCAGTTCTGCATGAAATCGGAAATTTCACTGTCGGCACGGATGACGGTCACCATTTCCTCAATCTGTCGCAGTGCCTCAGAAAGGGGATCTTCCGTATTCAGTTGACTCATGCCCTGCTGATCAGTGTCATTGCCGGGATCTGGTTCGGTTGGAGGAGCAGACTGTTCCTCTGTAACATCACTGGCTTTGCCGTTACGAATATCGACATCCATCAGCAGACGAACCCGTTCTTCTCCCGCTTCTTTCAGATAGATCTGATAGCGCCCGTCGGGCAGGGTTTGGAACAATTTCGGCAGATTGTCCAGATCCGATTCCTGCAGAGCAACATCTTCGATCAGATCCCCATTGGGTGCCAGGATTCTCAAAAAGACCAGGCGTTCCGCATTTTTATTTGCTTCGTTAATTGCGGCATCGATCAGCTGTGTATCTTTGTTTGTGAAGATACTCTGGAAATTTGATGTGGAATCGAGAATCACTTCCTGCTGAGGGAAGATCAGGAGTGGCACTTGCGGAGTCGTGTCAATCGCAACAGTCGCGAGTCCTTCACCGGGAGTTTCCAGCAACCCGGATTCGACAGTGAAATCCAGGCTGTTGTTTCCGTCAGAGAAGGTAAACTGCTTATCGCCTTGCATCGTGACCAGAATAGGAATATCTGCTGCCGGGTTTTGTGAGTTCGGATTTCCGGCATAAGTATGCTGAAATTCGAATGAACCGGGGTTATCAAAGTTGAACGTTTCAATGGTACCATCACCCCAGTCGATGGTGATGTAGAAGTTCTGTTCTGAGAAACGCCCAAAGTCACCCGTCACGGTGCCTACACCCGTTGGCAGAATCTGTGGGGTCATGATATTCCGTAAGTCAGGAGGTAAGCCTGCGATGGCACCGGTCTGTGAATTCAGAGTCGTGTTCGAATCAATAGAAACGCCACTGGTTCCATGCCCGGAAAAGATCCCGGTACCTGCTACGCTGTAGTCGGACGTATTTCCCGTATCGTTGATATCCAGGATACCGTCACCAGCCTCGACATTAATGTTCCCATTTCCGCCGAAGGCCCGGACAGGTGAATTCAGCGTTAAATCACCGGGCCCTGTTGATTCCAGATCAATATTTCCACCAGAACTGTTGGTAACTGGCGAATCGACGGTCAGCGGGCTCGCGTTCGAGATGATAATATCACCCGGTGTATCGGCTGAGTTTGTGATTCCAGCAACACCATCCACGGTGCCAATGGTTAATAATCCGCCTCCCAGATTGTTATTGATCTGAATGCTGCCTGCATCTGTATTAATTCCTGCCAGGAGAGATACGGCGGTCTCAATAGAATTAGCTGACCCGGCGCCTGTTGCAGTTCTGATCACTAACTGGCTGGAAGTGATATCTCTGCCGCCTGTATCGCCGGAATCGGTTACGCCACCGTTTGTACTCGTGAGCCGGGTAAAGGTGGTTGTGATTAACTGACCGACGTCGATGTTATCACCGGCATGTAAATCCAGGGTACCGGTTCCTGCATCAAAGACAGTGCCGTCAGACAGACTGATGCCACCGCCGCCCGCTCCCAGACTGGCAGAATCGGCCAGTAATGTGATCTGGCCATTGACGGAGCTGATATCGCCTTCATCACCGAAATTCAAGCTGTTCTGTGCTGTCAGGTCAATCGTTCCCCCGACGGTGCTGAACCCATCGTTAACTTGTATTGAGGAATTTAAACCAGTTGCAGTAACAGCGATGGTGCCTGACCCGTCCGTTGATACAACATTTGTCAGAATTCCCGGATTTTCAAACAGCATTGATCCGTCACTGATAATCGTGATTGCGGAATCGGTTGTTGCTACTTCTTCAAATGTCGCCTGCCTGCCGCCAGTTTGCTGGAAATCGATGGTTCCCAAACCTGTGGTAAGGCGGGTAAAGCTGACATCGCCAGTTTCGGTCGAAGAAGTGTTACTAAGATCAATGTTACCCGTTGTAGTGTTAACAGAGAGTGTACCGCCGGAAATTTCAACGGGATCTGCATTACCAATTCCATTTTCCGCTTGCAGGGTGATTGATCCGCCGGTGGCATCGACATCGATTTCTGGAGCCCCCTGATCATCAACCGCATCATTGATTTCACCAGCTGAAGTGATCGCAATGACCCCGTCCAGACCAGTAACTGAACCCAACAGAATATGACCCAATCCCACCGTTGAAATTGTGATTTCCGGAGTCGTGCCGCCGGCTGCTATCGAAGTCAGTGTCAGCAGATCTGTCTGCGCATCACCGGTATTGGAAACGATTATGTTGCCATCAAGGGTAGACGCAAAGTCTATTGTCAGAGACTCATTCCCGATCTGTTCCAGTTCTAAGTTCCCTGCCGCCGTCGAAAGACTTGTTGCCGTAGCGGCTGTGTATGCCGTGTTATGCAGCAGGATATCGCCTGTCGTTGTATCAGCCGAAAATGTCATAACACTGAATTCAAGTGTGTCACCTATGCCGATTCCCGTAGCTGCGTTGAGATCAAGGCTGGCGGCACGGATATTGAGCGGGTCGGGCAGCCCATCGTTCTGATCAATGATGGCCGCTTGAGAATCGATGAGCACATCGTTTGAAACCGTTTCGATAAATCCGGTGAGGGTTACATCGCCGCCAGCGAGGATTCGGATATCGCCGGCTGTCGACTGGATTATGTCATGTACGATCAGGGCATCGGTTTCGATGATCTGGATTTCACCTGCCGTCGCGTTGACGATGTTAATCTGGTCAACATTCATTTCAATATGCTGATTGGCATCTGCAACTTTACCGACTCCCTGAGTTGCAATAATGGTAACCAGTGCGCCGGATTCATTGGCGATCAGGTCTTCTCCCATGCTGTCACCCGAGTCGATCAGGCTGGAATCCGTTTCGATGCGAATTGCAGAAGCCGTTGCGTTTAAGGTCGTAATCTGGCTTAAATCAATGTCGTCGGTGGCATCCAGGCTGACGGTTCCATCGCCAGCGTTGATGAACGTACCATCGTTCATTGTAATTCCACCACCCGCACCAGCGTCTGCATCGGCTGTTAGGGAGACACTACCTGATGTACTGGTCAGATTTGTTGTGCCGTTGAGAATGATATCATCTGCGGTTTCAATGGTGACGAAGCCAGTCTCACTCTGAATGTTCGCATCGAGAACCAGATCTGCAGCAGTATCTGTAGTTTTGAGGAACAGAGTACCCGCTCCCTGGGTCTGAACCAGATTCGAGATCGTGATAGTGCCAACTGATGTGAGAGAAACGTTTGTGTCGCTTCCCCCGAGCAGGGCAATCGAATCGGAATTGATATCTACCAGTTCGAGGGCAGGGGAGTCATTGTTGATGATCAATTCGCTGCCGGTTGTTGTGCCATCAAATCTTTGAGCAGTGATCTTAACTGTTTCTGCTGACTGTGACTGGAATAAGATTGCGTCCACGGCATTGATATCAATGTCGCCACCACCGGCGTCGATGATATCAGGTGCATCCAGTCGCAGATTTCCGGTTTGCAAACCCGTTGGCACGGTAATAGAGTCATCCGAGACCAACGCAATCGTATCCTGTGTATTGCTGATGCCAGTGGTTGTTGAGACATCAATCGCTCCACCAGTTACTTTAATGAAAGTGGTTCCGGCTGATACGGTGTCCGCATCCAGGTTGAGCAGTTCTGGTGTGGTATTCAGGTTGTGGAGAGTGATGAAGTTACCACTCGTAATATCCATGTGGTCAACAGTCGTCTGAAGAGGATCAAAGCCTGCTTCTGTAAAGACGTTGGTAACTCCGCCCACATTGCGACCCGCGACAATCGTCAACAGATCGCCTGTCGTCAGGTTACTGTCGCTGCTGTCTGAATCCAATACATCCCGATCGGAAGTCAGGCTGATGTCGGCCGTGTTTTGTGCATTTAATGTGGTGACTAGAATATCACTGTCCACGCCCGTTGCCGTCAGTGCAATCCCATTGTTGATGTCTGAAGCAGAACTATTGACTGAGTTTATATTGACTGCATTGATGGTTCCGGCTGCATTGACAGTAATAAATCCATCAAAAGTGGTGAGCTGAGTCAAGGTCACGCTATCCACTTCATCGATGTGGATTCCTCCTGCGTTGGTATTTACTTCTGCGGTAATGCTGTTGACGTCGGTATCGACTTCAATTCCGTCGGCTGTCAATCCTGCACTGCTGGAAGTTAACTGCAGATCGTCTGCAGTAATCCGGTTACCATCAGTCGCTGTGTCGAGAATTCCATCATCGGCAGTTAGTATTACGTCAGCATTTCCGACCGCTGTAATTGCGGTGACGAGAATATCGCTGCTGCTGCCTGTGGCAGTTAAGGTGATATCATTATTGTCGTTGTCTGAATCATTGGTTGAGACAACAGAAGTAGCCGTGATCGTGTCTGTCGAATTGATGACGATTTCACCGTCAAACGTGGACAGGTCCAGCAGTACAATGGCGATACTGTTATCAATTAACAGGCTTCCTGCTTCGGACACCGTTGCAGAAAGTGTACTGATGGCGGTCTCCAGTGGATTGCCGGTTCCAATGCCTGTTACCGCGTTAAGCACGGCGATGGATGAAGTAATGTCGGTGTGTGTATCACCATTATCGAGGATCGAGGCCGAAAGCGAATCAATCTTAACCGTGCCTGTAGTGAGTAAACCTGCCAGCAACACGTTTCCGTCTGTGGTCAGACTGATGTCTCCAGTACCGGCATCAATCAAAGCCCCATCGGTCATGGAGATTACGTCTCCGTTGTTTCCGGCGGCATTATCGGCAATCAGTTTCACTGTACCTGAAGTCGAATCAATCAAAGCGACACTGCCGAAAAGAATATCGTCTTCGGCGGTCAGGGTTACAAAACCCGTGTTACTTTTGATTGTTGCATCAAAGTCAATGCCATTACCCGTTCCGGTGGAATTCCCCAGGAGTTCAATGTCACCCGTTCCCGAAGCGGAGATTACAGCATTGTCCGAGATTTCGATGCCGTCATCTCCATTTGCAGATCCGTCGACCGTGATTGTTCCGTTTACAGAAATGATCTGTCCTGCGGCCGTCTGAACTAAAACTCCCTCAGATGCAGAACCGGCGCCTGTAGAGATTCCGGTAATACTCACTGCTCCGTCGGTTGACTGAATATTGCTGTTGATCTCTACCCCCGACAGGTTAGCAGAGGTGGTGCCGTTGATGATGACATCTGCTGCGTTCACACCAGTGCCACTGGAGACAATTTCCGCCTGATCCACCAGCAGGAAGCCGACTCCAGAACTGGCGTTACCAGTGACCTCTATAGTTCCGTCTACAGATTTTACAGTCGTTCCTGCGTCTTCAATATAGACTCCTGAATTCTGGTCGATACCCGTTCCACCAGTTCCATTGATGTTAATGATCCCTGCTGAGACGCCGATGTCTGTAGAACTGACAGTTGTTCCCGAATGTAAATGCACGCCGTAGTGATTACTGGTACCAGCATCCAGCCCGCCAAAGCCAGTCAGGTTGATACTACCGGATCCTGATGTTGTAATACTGGCATTTTCAGCTTCAATGCCGGTAAAATCCCCAGAAGTTGTTCCTGCAGTATTGGCTTGAAGTGTGATGCCACCATTTACCGTCTTCAGATTACTGCCGCTGTTAAGTTGAATATTGCGGGTTGACGTCAGTAATAAAACACCCGCACTGAAGGTCGAGACGGTCGTCGTTACATCGACGGTCAGGGTGTCAGACGCATTGAAGGTGACCGAGCCCGTTGTTGATTGTGTGTCTTCTATGATGTGCAGAGTGCCCGTGACATTGACGAGCATATCAACGTCGGCGTCCAGCCCCACCTGGGAACTGATTCCCCCGATGGTCAGATTTCCGTTATTGTCAAGGAACAGGCCACCTGTCCCCGCATCGGCTTCAAGGAATGATACGGAAGTGTCAATCGCATCAGACAGTTGCCCGATGCTTAGATTTGAATTCATGATCAACTGACTGGCGGTAACATTGTCGACGCCTGTGCTGTCATTGTCAGTGATGCCTCCGTTCGTGGAGGTAATATCAACGAGCCCTCCTGTGGTCGTCATGGATGACAAGGCGACATCGTCGTAAGCAGACATGAGAATCTGTCCGCCCTGCGATTCGATGGAACTTCCGGAGTCGAGTGTAATTGCACCTGCACTGGAATTGTCATTGTCAGCCGTCAGAGTAATCAGGCTGCTGGACTGGGCGACAATACTGCCAGTTGAAGTCAGATGAATATCATTGTCGGCGAGGAACGTCAGGGGGCCATTAGTACTGGAAACCAGGGCGGTGATCAGTATGTCATTCCCGGCAGTTGCTGAGATGTATTCATCGGTCGTGAAGGCCCCGTTGATGTTGATGTCATTGGTTGAACTGATATCCACGGTAATGCCAGCGCCGCCAGTTACTGAGGCATTATATGTGATATCGCCTGTGGTGTTAGAAGTGAAAACCGTTGAAACTCCCAATACCATATCATCATGATAAGTTTGCGATCCCGTGGTTCTGACAATACCGCCATCAATATTTGTGGTACCACCGGTATTCGTTGTCAGACTGGTCAGTGCAGCAGTATTTCCGACGATGTCTTCAAAGTTCGTATTGCCTACTGTATTGACAACGAGATTAAATGAACCATCTAAAAGTGAATTGAAAGTGATATTACCACTGGAAGAACTCTCCAGTCGCGTATCATCACCCAGCAGAACCTCGTCATTAAAGGTTTGACTCCCGATGGTATCAATACTCCCCCCATTGATATTCGTGATGCCATTTGCATCCGTTATCAGACTGGTGAGTGCATTGTCATTGCCAACTGTGCCATTAAATGTGGTATCACTGTCCGTATTGATTTCGAGAGCGAAAGTTCCATTGAGGGTCATGTTGAAGATGATATCTGCAGTCGCAGTACTCGTGAGAACGGTATTTTCTCCCAGGATGACATCGTCATTATAAATCTGGCTGCCGGTCGTATTTACAATCCCACCATTGAGGTATGTGATACCGCCAGTGTTGGTCGTCAACGTGGTGAGGGCCTGAATATTTCCAACGACGTCCCCAAAGATCGTAGAGCCGGTGGAGTTGATGACCAGATCGATACTGCCGTCAACGGTTGAAACAAATTCAATGGTCTCCCCGTTGGAACTGGTCAAGGTAGAATTTGTTACGAAGTTGACTGCGTTGTTATAAAGTTGTGAACCAGTGGTCGATACGGTACCGCCATTGAATGTTGTGCTGGTCACCCCCGAGGTGCTGATGTCAACAGATGCGGCAGAGATGTCTGCGAGTATGTCGACACTCTCAGCTGAAATGAGCAGATTCCCGGTTACCAGGTTCGTGGTTGTCTGAAATGTTACTGAGTCGTCAGCACCTGCCAGAATTGTCAGGCTGGCGTCGAACATACTGTCAAGTGTGTCTACCTGAATGGTGTCAACGCCGACGGGAGTTCCCAGACTGTCGGTGCGAATCGTGATGGAAGTGGTCGGGTTCAAGAACCGTACAGATTCACTATGTGTGGAATCGATATAAGAATAGTTATCTCCAGCGTTACCATCATCCGATAGAGAAATGATTTCATCAGCATCAGTAAAGTCAAAGTCACGATCAGAGACCAGCAGGTTATCTATAATCGGTTCCAGGCCGGTGAAACTGATCGTGGTAGTGAGATCGCTCAGGGTGACATCTGAAATTGTGATAACACCATCTTCTCCCTCCGCCGGGACGGTATCTGGCGTGAAGACGTAGGCGACGGAATCCGCTTCCAGAGGAACCGCATGATTGAGCACCAGCGTATCTCCTCCAGTGGCATTATTCAGATAATTGCCGTCATTATTCTGAGAACCACCATTAAAGAAAATACCGCCTGATGGATTTGCAAATCCATTGTCGGGCTGGTTCAGGACTAATACATCGTCCCCATCAAGCCCATTGAATGTAATCGAAGTAATATCTTTCAGAACGACCGTGTCCAGAATTACTGGCGTTCCCGTAACATCGCGGGTTAAAACAAAGGTCGCTTCATTTTCACTGGTGAAAGTAATTTCGAGCAGGTCATCCTGACCGGTTCCGTAGACGACGATATCACCGGTTCCGTAAATTCCAGGGTACAGTGTCGGCGGATTCTGGTACGCTCCGATATGCGGTGTCGTAGTGTTAGTGTCTGCGTCAAATTCAGAAGAACCATAGGCGGCCGCGGAGCCAAAGCCGATGGTGAATTGTTCTTCCAGTGAATCGGTTGGCACGTAGTTCGGATCGTTGGCATAGGCAAACAGCGGGTCACCGAAGGTATTAGTCCCATCCAGGGTGACGTTAGAATCCAGATCGTTCCCATTGAATGTGTTGTAAGTGACATTTGCATTCAGGGGAGCTAATACTCCGAAGCCTTGAATCGGGGGCAGGGGAGGCTCTGCTTGAATATAGAGTTGAATCGTCGTGCCACCATTTCCAGCAGCGATGGTAGTACCGGCGGTATCATCCAGATTCCAGTAAGCAACCAGGCGTGGATCACCATTCAGAGCAGAGCCTCCAATGCTGTTGTTCATAATATCAAGGCGTTCTGTTTCTGACAAAACGTCGTTGAACCAGCCGATGTCGTCCATCAGACCATCGAAAGCACGTGCCGGGTCTCCAGGATCCCGTCCCACATTCATCAGGCCGTTGATCGTATCTGTGAAATGAGTGCTGTCAAAGCCAGACAGGTTTTCGTCAAAGCCGGAAAGATAAGGATCCTCAACACCATCAATATAAATATGCATTTCGCCGGTATCGGCGTCCCACGTATATTGAATATTGGTCCAGACGCCCGCTGCACTCCCCTGCCCACCATTCTGGATTGTGAAATCGGAGCCATCCTGTGTGCGTCCATAAAACTGTCCGCCACTATTGTTACGATACTGGAATTCCATCCCACCATTTTCGGGACCTTCGAAGAGCTGGTTCCGTCTTCCGGTATCATCCATTTTGACCCAGAAGTTGAGCGTTCCCTGGTAACCGACATCGAAACTGGCATCCTGGAAAGTTGCAAAATCGTCGATACCATCGAACTCCAGGGCCCCGTCAAACTGACCTTCTCCAGGTTTGAACTCCGGACCAAAGGGCACGATTCCATTGGTGGATATCAGCATTTCGATACCACTGACGTTATCAGTGGCAATATTGCCTGTCGTCTCATCAAAATCCCAGTGCGCTACCATACGACCATCACCTGAGAGTGCCGCTGCACCATTAATACTGGTGCGGATGGTATCGAGGTCGGCCTGATCTAAAGCTTCATTGAACCAGGCGACATCATCCATCAGACCATCAAAGAAGCGAGTGACGTCACCCGGGTCACGGCCCACATTCATCAACTCATTAACCGTACTGACGGTGGCTGTCCACTGACTCAGATCGGCATCGTAAGTTCCGCTGAGATAGCCGACCTCTGTGCCATCAATGTAAAGGTGCATTTCAGGGCCGGAAACACCATTGAAATCCCAGGTATACTGGATATTCTGCCAGACTCCCGTTGTTCCTCCGGCACCACCATTTTGAATGACATACGTGTTTCCATTGCCGTCGTTGCGATTCGGGCTGCCGAAGAACTGACCTCCGCTGTTGGACCGGTACTGGAATTCCATACCACCATTGTTGGGACCTTCAAAGAACTGGTTGCGACGGCCCTGGTCATCCATATTAACCCAGAAGCTGAGAGTTCCCGCGGTACCAACATCAAAACTGGCATCCTGAAACAGACCAAAATCATCGACGCCGTCAAATTCCAGAGCACCACCAAACTTGCCGCCTGCGGGATTCCAGAGTGGGTCGGTTGTCGGCTGCGGTCCATCGTAGGAGAAACCATTAAAAATATTGTCTGTTATGTTTACCGTATTCACAGCCACAGCCAGGGCAGGATCAAAATAAATGCCGCCTGGTTGAGCATAGATACCATTACCATTGGTAACGGCGGAGTCCTGCCAGTCAAACGTGTTATGGACGATATCAATCCCATCTGCGGTCATGGAACCATTGGTGATTGTCAGTGTGTAGTTCTGGTCTCCAGCTTCCTGGAAATCACCGGCAATCAAGCCATTACCAAAGTAGTTATAGGATATGACACCGCTGAATGCGTTGTTATAAGGATCTCCAAATGTTCCCTGTGGTCCAATCGAGATCGGCCCCCAGCGGAAATGGTCTTCACGGAATTCATTGCGGGTAATAAGGAAGTTTTCGCCACTGCCGCTATTTCCATCTCTAATTGCAGCGCGTCCGTAGATGCCTTCAAAGATCGAGTCCGAGACTTCCAGATTATCTGCACCCTCAAAAACGACAGCACTCCGGTAATTATCGCCGAACAGCAGATTATTCAGTGTCGTGAAGTCAGCTGATGTATACAGGACATATCCCCGATAATCAGTAGCGGACGTGTGAACTTCCCAGCCCAGTTGCGCGCCTGAGATGGTAACGTTATCCGCAGAAACATTTACAGCGATGTCGTACGTTCCTGTAGGGGCACCTGCTTTGCGAATTTCAACAACATCTTTCCCAGCGCCCAGCAAAGATACCGATTCGTCAACTTCCAGAGTTCCATTCGTCAGGTAACTGCCGGCAGCAATATTGATAATACCACCTGCACCGGCGATATCGACTGCGTCCTGCAGGTCCGCTCCGCCAGCCGACCCTGATACATTGATCGTTGCTGCATCACCGGAAACATTCGTTGAGACTAAATCGCCGTCCAGTTCGACTGAAGTCGCATTGAATGCAATGGACGAGGCGGCCAGCGTGATTCCGTTGGCGACGGTAATGTCTTCCACGTTGAATTCCAGGTTCTTGCCTGTATCCAGTGAAATACTACCATTTGCGTTGAGTGTATCAGCATCTCCCTCGCCGTTGATAATAAGGTTCGCAGTAAAGTTTGCGGATAAAGAATCGAGATCAATAATGTCTTCGCCGGCACCGGTGTTGATCGTCAGTGTTCCCGTCGGATTGGCAAAAGTGATGATTTCGCCGGCTGTCGAGTCTACCGTAGTCTGTCCGCCGCCCGCGTCTGTAACGGTAATCGTTTCGTCAACACCACTGTAGTTGAGAGTGACATTGGTTGTAATCACGGTGGAAGTAATGGGTTCGAGACCGCTGTAGATAAGAAAATCTGACATGGAACCGTTGACTTGAATACTGCCGGAACTACTGTCGGCGAAGTAGTATTCAACGGATGCAGCGGTACCCACGAGGTTCAAAACATCACCAGGACTACTTGTAATCTGCCCCTGTCCATCATAATTGATCACAATGCCTTCGGCTGCCAGGGCGGTGTCGACCGTCAGGCTGTCATCACCGTCTCCACCATTGAAGTTGATGATGTTAGTGGCTGTCAGTGTACTGGTACCGATCAGAATGCCACCGTTGTAGTATTCAATATTGGTACCTGAAACCAGAATTTCAATCTGATCGTTGTTGGTACTGCCATCCAGTTGAATATCCACTTCACCGGAAATCGCAAAGTTTTCGATTTCGCTGTAAGCGACTGTGGGGAAAGTTCCAGTAACCGAACCAGAGCCATCCCCATTTGAGGAAACCACGGCGGTACCAACTGTCGATGTATCAATATTGAGTTGATCGCCGAGTGGGTTGCTGGTGGGGTCACCGCCTGCAATTGTGTAGGCTTCCGTATCCGGCGTGACATTAAAAATATCAGCAGCACTTCCACCAGTCAGGTTGATAAAACTGCTGAAGTCGAGTGCATTGATACTCTGGTAAGTATTGGCCCCGGTCAGGGTCCAGGTCGCATCGCCGTTGATACCCGTCAGCGAGTTCGTACCTGAGCCGCCGGTGATCTCGTCAATATTCGCAAATGTGACAGATTTGTTTGCTTCCGTACCGTCAAAACCATCTGTACCTCCGAGTGCAGATAACGTGACGTCCAGATCCACGGTATAGCTGGAAAGGTTGAGGTGATCAGTCCCGTCCTGGCCATCAAATGTCCCGTTCAGAGTTGAACCATTATTGCTGAACTGCAGCGTGTCATTCCCTGCACCGGCTTTAATATCAACCGTCTGATTTCCTGTGATAGTGAAGAGGTCCGACTCACTGCCTCCCTGTAACTGCTCAAAACTGGAGAAGCCAAGGGAATTCGTACTGCCATAATTATTAGATGTCCCTATCGACCAGGTGGCGGCTGCATTACGACCGGTTAACTGGTCTGCGGTTCCTGATCCAGCGATGACCTGATTGATATTATCGAATCCACCGGATATGGATGATTCAGTTCCCTGATGACCGTCAAACGATCCCAGAACTGTCAATGTGACATTAATAGAAGATGTATAGAGTGAATAATCGAGGCGGTCTGAACCGGCCTGGCCATCGATGGTTCCTGTCAGAGTAGCTCCATCAGCAAAGGCAAAGACATCGTTCCCGGAATTACCGGCCAGATTGTGTGACTGACTGCCCGTGATCGTGAAGGTATCGACCTGTGTGCCTCCAGAGAGATTCTCAAATCCGCTGAAGCTGAGTGTATTGGTTGATGTATACTCGTTGGTTCCATCAATCGACCAGGCAGCAGTCGCATCAATGCCTGTGAGGCTGTCGGTATCCGTACTGCCTGTAATCGAATTGATATTATCAAACGAAGTTAACGAGGAAGATTCTGAACCGGAGAACCCGTTAGATGAACCCGTTGCAGACAGAACCAGATTTAATGCGAACCAGGAACTCGAATAGTCGAGGATGTCATTTTCTGCCAGACCATCAATACTGCCTGTGATCTGTCCCGATCCACTGAACTGAAACGTATCTACCCCGGCAGCTCCCACCAGGTGATTGAACGCTTCGAACGCGATGCCTGCAACGCTCCCCTGGTTGACGCCATCGATCAGGTAGGTCGTTCCGGCGGTAATACCGGTCAGTTTGTCGAGCGCACCATCACCGATGTATTTTTCGATTCCGGTCGCAAAATTAATTCCTGTCGCGCTGCCATCATTGAGATTGACCGTCACCGCTGCTGTTACCGCTGAAAAATCAATGCTGTCAGAACCGACGCCACCAGCAATCGTCCCGTCAATCTGCCCACTATCAAGAATGGCAAAGGTATCTGCGGCATCATTTCCAGTCAGGTTTTCCACATTCGAGAAGACAACGGCTCCGGAAAGCAGGCTGCCGGTATTGATGCCGTCGATTTCCCAGTCATTGTCCTGGTTGGGAGCCACGATGGTATTTGAGCCAGCACCACCATTAAAGTTGATGCCACCAGTGGCGACGATATCGGCTTCACTCAACTCGATTCGCAGAATATTATTGCTACCATTTCCCGTAATCTGCACATCGGTCACTTTGTCAAACGCATGAGATGGTACAATTTCGTTCGAAGTTCCGGTTTCCAGAATTTGAATCTGACTGCCGTCTCTGATGATGGTAATATCGTCCACAGCCCAGTCGGTTGGATTGACGACCAGCGTCTCAGCCAGGTCGTTCAGGTTGATGGTAATCGTCGCGGTTGCCGTTGAACCAGCATTATCATCAACAATGACATTCAGTGTGTATGTGGGATTGGTTTCGAAGTTCAACAGGCTCTGGTCAGCAACGATAATCTGACCATCGGAAGTGATATCAAATGCGGCAGATCCAGTGCCTCCGGATTCTGTAAATGTGAGCGTATCACCGGGAAGATCCTCATCCGTGGCGACGATCACAGCACCGACACTGGTACCATTGACAGAATTTTCATCGACATTGCGAATCTGATTGACAATGACCGGAGAGTTGTCATTCAGTGGATTGAGATTAATGGTAATAGTGGCGGTATCGGTCGCACCCGCACTGTCGGTGACCAGAATTTCCAACTCATATGAAGTCGCTGTTTCGTAGTCGAGTTGTGTTTGATCCAGAACTGTGATCTCACCCGTGGAACTGACGTCAAATGCCGTCTGACCGCTTCCCCCCGTAAGGCTGAAAGTCAGGCTGTCCGGTGGCACATCCACATCCGTAGCGACAATCGTTCCAACCGATGTGGTATTGCTGGTGTTTTCATCAATGGAGAATGCCTGGTTGTCGGCAACCGGAGGGCTGTTCACAATCAGGACCACATCGTTCCCGTCACCTCCCTGGTATGTTATGTAAACCTGGTTACCGTTAAAACTAAACAGGGTTCCTTCCGCACGATCGACAAATTCGCCTGTCACAGAATCAACATCATCGTTATCAATCAGCAGAAATTCTGTTCCCGCTGCCGCGGTAAATGTACTGGAGATATTGAGCTTCGCACCGGTGAGGTTGACTTCGCCCGTAACCTGTACCTGATCGTATTCTGAACCAGCAGTGGTTCCGTTGATTTCGACATCCAGTGCAGAACCGGCTTCCAGTGTCAGATACTCAGTGCTGATGAATCCAGGGCTTGATCCAGGCGTAAAGCTTCCATCGCTGTGAACAGTCACATCGGCGTTGATAACACCAGAACCACCAAGCACTGCATTTGCATCCACCGTCACTTCAGCAGTGGTGAGTGAGCCATCAATTATTAATGTTCCGTTGATTACACTTGTGGAACCGGTATATGAACTGGTTCCGGACAGGATCAATTCACCTTCACCCGTTTTGATCAGACTGCCATTGCCTGAGATATCTCCAGCATACGTTGCAGAAGTGACTGCAGGAGAATGAACGGTGAGGGTTCCTGATGCTCCTCCCAACAAAACACTGCCTGTCCCTGTCAGAGAAGTGATTGAAAGTTCCAATCCATCCAGATCCAGCACACTGGTGATCGAGGTGAGGTTCACACCTGAAGAGCCGGGAATCGCATATGACTGTGCTAACTGCAAGGTCCCATCATTAATAATGGTCTGGCCGGTATAGCCATTTAAAGCATCCAGAATCACAGTTCCGGGACCATTTTTGACCAGATCGATTCCACTCAACTGTGCCTGAACTGTTCCAGAGCGAAGGTCCAGATTGGACTGAGCAGTCAGCACACCTGTGGTTGCGATGACGGTCCCTTCTTCCAGGATGAAATTGTTGACGGTTTCATCATAGCTGTCCAGATCCAGAGTCGCTCCGCCAGCGAGTGTCAGGGAAACGGTATCTGCCAGCAGATCACTGGCAGTCAACTGGTACGTATCCCCAGTGTTGCCGGAGAGAATCAGACTGGTGGGGGCAAAGTCTGTGTCAAAGGAATCCAAGGTGACGATTGAATTACCACCGGATGTATTGATTGTCAATGAGCCTGAAGGGACCGCAAACGTCGTCAGCTCAAATGCAGAAGATACACTGCGAATCTGCATCTCACCGGGAATGACGGAATCTTCCAGAACGGCATCTAACGTGCCTGCAGGAAGATTGATGACAATGTTGTCAGCAGTACTGTCACCGCCGAAAACGGGTTCCAGACCGGTATAACTGATTTCGGTAATCCCGTTCCCACTGATGTCAATGGATCCAGAACCGGGACCGGTCAGATTGTGCGTCACAGTCGCAAAGGTACCGCCCATGAATTCCAGCGCATCGTTACCCCCCGTTCCCCCATCGAATATGATGGCGATCTCAGTCAGTTCCTGGTTGCTGTAATCCAGTGTCAGCAGATCCGATTCTCCATCTGAACCAAAGAAATGGATTGAAGCCACGCCTGCTGCCGGAGTCGAGAAGAGCAGGGGAGTCGTCTGGTCGGGGTCCAGAATTTCCAGATTCGAACCATTGATCTGAACCACGAATGCGTCATCAGCATCCAGTTGATTCGGTAGAATCACATTTAATTGATCGTTCGTGAGCTCAAATTGTGCGAGGTAAGTGACCGTCGAATCCGTGCTGAACTGGGGGGGCGTACCGGGATCGACCTGCAGTTGAATTCCAATATTCACGTCACCCGTGAATCCTGTGAGATCGATGGAACCCGTTAAGACAAGTGGTTCCTGTCCCAGAAACTGGACTGTCTGTGAAGGATCCGTGCCTGTTACCAGAATCGATGAGATCTGCGTCATGTCAAACTGCAGAATGCTACCAGGCATTGCCTGTCCGTCGTCAACCTGAAGAGTTGCGCCGCCATCGACAACAGAAACAGTGGCTTCATCGTTTGCCTGCGTCAGATTCAACTCAAGTACATCGCTGGAGACACCACCAACGACTGCAGAGACATTGAGAACAATTCGATCTTCAAGCCGGACCAGTTCCAGATCTGCGTTTCGGTCCTGTCTCAGACTGTTAAACTCAAGGTTGGGAGTAGGGTGAGATTTGCCCAGGCATCGATTCAGCCATTTAATAAATCGCACGTTTAAGATGCTCCTTAGAGTATTTGCCTGTGTCCAGGTTCATTTCAGTGTCATCAGGAAAATTTGCCCTGCAGGGGAGAGATCTGAAAACACTCTGGTTAAATAGATCGCGCTCTAAAATAGTTTATATATAAATATGGTATCCTGTTTGAGAGGTACCATTGGGTCTCTTCATTTAGAGGGGGATCTTTTTCAGGGATGGAGTCAGCAGGAACGGCCCTGAAATCCTGGCTTAATTTTGATACCGCAGTGTTTCCCGTGCACTCAGGAGGTTGCGTGTGTCATAGCAGAATATCTCCCCCATATTATCTTTACTCACTAAATGTTATGTCAACGATTTTTAATGGAGCAGATTGATCTGCTAAAAATCAAAAGCAGATGTCTGCACAAACGTTATATGCATCCTAATCAGTCATCTCGTCGCGGTATTCCGTCCTGTTTTCAACCACTCATTTTATAACCGGTTCAAGTGTTGTACGTATTGTAACTGATAAACTACGAAACCTGTTCGCTTAGATTTCATGAATGACTCATAATTCCCCGCTTTTAGCAGCTGCAGACAGCCAGGAAGTGCTGTTGTGTACACTTTGCCGTTGATGTAGAGGCATAATGCATCAGGCAGGTTAGGGGTCTTGCATAGACCTTACTGCTATACAAGGTGGTGATGCTCCAGTCTGAACTACAAAGCCGATAATTGAAAAGAGTACTCCCAGATCTCGAAATCGAGTCATTTTACTGTTGTTTTCAAACGGAGACAGCATACTTTCACGTGGAGCGCCTGATTCAATGAGGTTGCTAGCTAATCATCCAATTGTTTTGACATGCGTCTGCTGCCTGTTAATCAGTGGCTGTGCTGTGAATCAAGGTGCTCATTTTTCGGTGGCGCCAGAGTATGATCACGCCAGGTTCTCTGCCATTTCAAAAGCAATGGAAGCCAGAAGCCAGGATTCACCTCAAAGGACGATCTACGACGTAAAATCAAACAGTTTCAGGGTTACGGGATTTAATAAATTCAATTATCCAGCGAAACCGTTGGATCAGAGTCTCTCAGCTGAGTCGATTCAGGCAGATAAACCCGTAGTTCAAGATCTTGAATTTGACGAAGCTTCTCAATTTCATTCGATTGAACTGGTCGAAGCCAGTTTTGCAACAATTGAGGAACCTGTCGAAGCTCAAAAACCGGTTCTAGAGAAGCCGGAGATGGAGTTTGTTCTTGATCCCAGGCCAATGACTTTACCGACAGTACCACCTGCTCCCGCATCGGGGGCCGCGCTTCCTGGATCGAAACAGGAAAAACAGAAATCCGTTTCACCTCACCTGGTCGAATTGGGACTGAAACCCTTAACAGAGTTGACGTTAAATACGAAACCACCAACCGGCGATTTACCAGCAAATACAGCCGGCGCGCAACTGGAAAAGATTCCCGTGCAACAGGTTGTCATGGGAACGACGCGTGACTGGTCTTTGACGACTAAAGAATGGGAAGCCCCGGCGATTCCTTACAATCCTTTATACTTCGAAGAACCTTACCTGGAACGTTACGGATATAATTACGGACCCGCCATTCAGCCTTTCATTTCTGCAGGTCGTTTCTTTGGACGTGTACCAGCTCTGCCTTACATGATTGGTGCGTATCCGATTCATGAGTGCCAATATGATCTGGGCTACGAACGTCCTGGTGACTGCCCTCCCTATCAGGTGGAGCGGTTACCCTTCAGTGCACGCGGTGCCTTGTTTGAGAGTCTGACCGTGACCGGACTGATTTTCCTGATTCCTTAAGCGAGACTGTGTCCAGTTTCTCCATACCGTTTCAAGGCTATTTGGATCGAGTATAATAGATCGTGAGACGCTCTGGATTCAGATCAGAATCAGCTCATGCTCTTTGAACTTCTGGATTTGTTCCTCATCGACCGTGATACTTAATCCGGGGCCCATTAATGCAGGAGCACGCCCTCCCCACTGAAACGAAAGGTCTTCTTTGATGATGTTCTGTTGCAGTAGATAACGATCAAAGCTTCCTTCCAGAAAGTCAATCCCTTGAATGGATGTCGCGAAGTGCCGGCCTGCAGCAGACAGGATCCCTGTTTCACCCACCTGGCATCCCAGCTGATACCCAATTCCTGCCTGCCGGGCCAGGTGAGCCAGTCTGACCGTGGGAATCAATCCGCCGAGCTTCGAGATGCGGAGATTGAATGCATCACAATATCCCTCTGCGATAGCCACTTCAGCATCCCGATAAGAACACAGCGACTCATCAAGCATAATCTGAGTTGTAAGTTGTCCTCGAATCTGATGGAGGGTGCTGAGATATTTATGGGACACCGGTTGTTCAATTGATTGAATCGCCAGTTCAGAGAAATCAGAAGCATGTTCATCCAGGAGTTGCCGCGTCCAGGCTTCATTGGCATCAACGCGCAATCCCATCTTTCGTCCGGTGAGCATTCTGATTTTTCGAAGCAGGGCAAAATCATCGATCCCTGGTAATCCCACTTTGACTTTGCAACTCTGAAAGCCTGTCAGTCGGTAGAGCAATGCCAGGCTGGCCTGTTTCAGCGGTTTCATCGATGTGAGGACTGCACTGTAATGAACATTATCCCGGCTTTCACACAGTTCAGCGGCTCCGGGAAGAGAAGGAATCAATTCCGAAATCGAAATATTCCAACTACGGGCTGCGGCGTCCAGCAGACTGAGTTCAACCGCACAACGGGCTGCATTGCCGAAGCAGCCTCGTTCCCGATATTGAACGGGCGCTTCGGTCGGTTCAGACAGCTTAAACTCAGAGCAGACTTGTACGACGTCTTCGATCGTATCCAGATGGTTTTCAATGAGGAAACGGAAATCGGTTGCTGCAAACTGGTCAAAAACCGATTCCGCTGATTCTCCTGTAACGTATGTTCGCGGTACTGATTCTCCCCAGCCTGTGGTTCCGTCTGCCAACTGACATTTCACGATAATCGAGGTGGATTCCGAGCGACTGAACAAGGCGTGCTTGATTTTTCGCTTTAAAGGGACTGAAACCTGATACGCGGTAAGTCGGCTGATTCTCATGTGGGTGGCGTTAAACCTTCATTAACTCTATACACTATTGAGACATAGGTGCAAATTGGGGGTGACAGGAATTTCAGAAAGCACTAGGATTGGCTTATTCTGAATGGATTTCGAATTATTCGCAACATGGAGGCGATCGTGGGTGTTCCCCTTTCTCAAATGTGGACTGTAGCTAAGTATGTACTGACACAGCGTATAAAAGGTGTCGAACGCTATCCCCTGGTCCTGATGCTGGAGCCTTTATTCCGCTGTAATCTGGCCTGCGCCGGCTGTGGTAAGATCCAGTTTCCCGCGCACATTTTAAAACAGAATCTGAGTCCTGAGCAGTGTTTTAAAGCGGTTGACGAATGTGGTGCCCCCATTGTTTCCATTCCCGGCGGCGAGCCTTTGCTGCACCCCCAGATGCCGGAAATCGTGGCAGGACTGGTCCAACGCAAAAAATTCATTTATCTGTGTACCAACGCGATCTTACTGGAAAAGCATTTAGAGAACTATCCCCCCTCAAAATATCTTACATTTTCGATTCACCTGGATGGCATTCGCGAAGACCATGATGCAGCCGTCTGCCGGGAAGGGATCTACGATAAAGCAATCAGCGCGATCAAAGCAGCCGTCAAAGCCGGACATCGCGTGACAACCAACTCCACGCTGTTTGAGCATGCCGAACCAGAGCGGGTACGTCAGATGTTCGACGAACTGGCCGAACTGGGAATCGAAAGCATGATGCTCTCTCCCGGATATCAGTATGAGAAAGCCCCTGACCAGGAACATTTCCTGAAGCGGAATCAGACCATTCAGAAGTTCCGCCAGATCCTGTCTGCCCCGAAAAAAGCCTGGAAGTTCAATCATTCCCCACTGTTTCTGGAGTTTCTGAAAGGGAACTGGGAACTGGAATGTACTCCCTGGGGCAATCCCACCTATAACATCTTCGGCTGGCAGAAACCCTGCTATCTGCTGGAAGAAGGTTATGCCGAAACCTTTGCAGAGCTGATGTCGTCCACTCGCTGGGAACAGTACGGCAAAAAGAGTGGCAACCCGAAGTGCCGGGACTGTATGGTCCACTGCGGGCACGAGCCGACAGCCGTCGATCAGACTTTCTCATCCTGGAAAGGATTCCTGAAAGTGGCTTCCTTGACGTTGTTTGGGTCAAAAGATACAGATAAGCCATTACCGACTCCTTCCAGAGAAGGCGTTGGTGCTCCGCATTACACAATCAGCGACCGGGAATTGTTTCAATTGCCAGCGCTCTCTGAAGAGGCAGCTGACGAAGAAGCAGAAGCGCTTAATCTAACGAATTAGTCCCACTGCAGGCTCCTGTTCCATCTTTTGAAGCTTGAGAGTATTCCGAGCCTCTGGATTCGCCCCCCTTGACTTTCCCGGTACCGGCGAATAACACTATACGCTGTTCACATCCTTGTGGAACCCGCGTATCTGCCGCCGTTTCAGACGGGGCAGTAGTCTCTCGCAATCCATGCGTCTGGCTGTAATGGAATTACAATCACAGTTTCGACCGGTTAATCGTCAGGGGTTTTCAATGCGAATCAATTCAAGTCGTGGCAGATGTAACCGTTCTCTGTCGCTTTTTTTGACGATCTGTTTTTTTACTGTTGTCTGTGATGGGGGCGCGGTTTTTGCGCAGGACAGATCTGAGCCTGAAACTCAGAAGCAAACCCCGATACCAGCATTTCCGTTTAATGCGGTGCCTGATACAGCATTCGGAGTAATAGCCGTACGTCCTGCCCAGATTCTGGCAGAAAAATCAATGCAGCCCGTTCGGGAACTGATACAGCAGGAAAAACAGAAAAATCAAACCTTTGATTTATTTGGTCTCGATCCTGCTCAACTGGAAAGCGTTGTATTGATCTATCTCCCTTCCGTGAAGGGGGAACACCTAACTCCTACCTTTATCAAGTATGGCATGGTGATCAAATCAGGTAAGTTGATTGATCGTCAGCTGGCGAAAAAGATGTTCAGCAAACTGGAGCTGAAACAAGCTGACTTTAAAGGAAAGCAGATTCTAACGACTGGAGCCATTGATGGGGATGGTTTATGTTTCTTTGATGACAAAACGATGATCGTTTCAGACAATATTAGTGCGGTCCTGCAGATTATCGAGCAGTTGCAAAGCACAGCAGGTAAATCGTGGAGTCAAAGACTGCAAACTGTAGAACAGTCCTCCGTTGCTGCTGCTATTGATATGCGCATAGTTCGGGAACTTGCCATCGGCCAGCAGATGCACACGCTTGCAGAAAGAATACCATTCTGGCCTGTGCTTTCTCCCCTCTGGGACAATTCCGATGTCGCTTTTTTCAGTCTGAAACTGGATCGCGAACTTTCAGCCAAATTGATTTTTGAACAGAAGGAAAACAGTGAGCAAGTCAAACAGGCGCTGGAAGGAGTCCTCTCACTGGGACAAAATATGTTCGCCCAGATACAGGAAACTGCCAGGAAAAATCCCCAGCGCGTTCAAAAAGGCGATCTGGAAAAAATGAAAGTCATTGAATCTGCATTGCAGGCTGGCCGGGTAACTCAGAAAGTAGACCAGGTCACATTAGCAACTTCCCTGAATGATAATGAAAGTACCCGGCTGCTTGCCAGTCTGGTGCCGGGAATAAAACAGGCCCGGGAGGCGGCCCGGCGTTCGATGTCTAAAAATAACATCAAACTGATCATGCTGGCGCTGCATAATTACCATCAGGTTCACAAGCACTTTCCACCGGCTGTTGTGCTGGGGCCCGATGGAAAAACGCCACATAGCTGGCGAGTCGAGCTACTTCCCTTCCTGGACCAGCAGGCGTTGTACGATTCCTACAAAATGAATGAGCCCTGGGACAGTGAACACAATAAAAAGATTGCGGAGACCCTGGTGCCCGTCTACCACAATCCGAATTCAGAGACTCCGAAAAACGCTTCTTACTTTGTAGTAGTGGGGAAGGACACTCCCTTTGGTACAAAAAAGGGAGTCTCTTTTGCCGAGATGACAGATGGCACTTCCAACATCATTGCCATCGTTGAAGCCAAACAAGATATCCCCTGGACGAAACCCGAGGACATCTCTTTCGACGGTAAGAAGATACCTGACTTCGGCGGTTTTCATGACGGGGGGTATCACACAGGTTTCTGTGATGGATCAGTCCATTTCATTTCCAGCCGAATTGATCCAGAGACGCTCAAAAGTCTGCTGATCTTCAATGATGGTTAGCCTTGATCACCTGCCATGCAGTCCTGAATACTGTGTAAATAAATAATTTTCAGATTCAAGTTGACATCTTTACTTTTTGGATTACTATAAAACCAAATCTAAATAACCAAAACAGGGTGCATTGACCTGATATCATGCAAAGGAGCAGGGGATGGCTCGACCGAAAGCCAAAGAACTCACCGCACGTGAATTGGAAATCATGCACGTTTTCTGGGAACGCAGTGATTCTGACACACCGAAAGAATTAACTGTAGCGGAAGTGCGTGATGATTTAGAACAGGCCGGTAGAGAGTTGGCTTATACTACAGTCGCGACTCTGGTACGGATCCTCGTAGAGAAGTCATTTCTGAAACAGACGAATGAAGAACGCCCATTCCTGTATTGCTCAATCCGGTCTTTTGAAGATGTTTCCGGCAGTATGCTGGGGGACATGATCCAGAAAGTATTTGGCGGGTCCCGAGAAAAACTGTTGCTGCGCCTGCTCGAAGAACGTCAGCTGAATCCTCAGGAACTGAAGAAAATCAAGGAAATCCTGAAGGAGGAGTCCTGATGCATGCAATTGGAATCAGTCTGCTCTGGTTGGGCCTTCAGGTAAGTATTGTGGCCTTGGTTGCAACGATAGTCTACTGGAGCACAAAACGTCTGGGACCACGCACGCGATCCTTTGTCCTCTCGTGTTCAATCGGCATGACACTGCTGCTGGCGCTGCTCGCTTTCTGCCCCTGGCCACGCTGGCAGGCAAGCTGGAAAGCAGCATCTTCCGTGGTAGAATCAGAACGGGCCAATCAGAAGTCGCCACCCCCTGTTAATTCCAGCCAGGATTCAGAATCTACACTCCTTGAAAAGCCACGTCTGGAATCGGAGTGGGGGACCGTCTGGGACGGTTTTCTAAAAGGTTTAAAACAGGAACCGGCCGTCGACCAACCGAGGTCCATGCCTACCCCGGCCGGCATAGCGGGTTGGGTGATTGCAGGTGGATTTCTGGTTGCGATGAGCCGACTCTTTATCGGTTATGTGTCAGTGAAACGAATGGTTCGTCTGGCAATCCCTCTGAATGGTTCTACAGCTGAAGAAACTCTGGATATTCTGGCAGCGGAACAACAGCTGACTCGTCCCTTGACTTTACTGGAACATGATCAGCTGACAACGGCTGCTGTGATTGGCTGGTGGCGACCGACGATTCTCCTGCCAAAGGGCTGGTCTCAATGGAGCAGGGAGCAACTTCGTGCGGTTTTGGCACATGAACTGGCTCATGTGCAACAGCACGATTACCTGACGATCCTGGGAGCAGAACTCAGTCGGTCGCTTTATTTCTATCACCCGCTGATTCACTGGCTCGTCTCACGCTT
Source organism: Gimesia maris (assembly GCF_008298035.1). Taxonomy (NCBI): domain Bacteria; kingdom Pseudomonadati; phylum Planctomycetota; class Planctomycetia; order Planctomycetales; family Planctomycetaceae; genus Gimesia; species Gimesia maris. The sequence continues at coordinate 3,990,567 of NZ_CP042910.1, read as the reverse complement.
GCGCCTGGAACAGGAACTGACAGCTGATGAAGCAGCAGCGGAAACCAGCGGTGGCGCAGACTCGTACCTGATCGTTCTGGCTGAAATGGCTGTTTCACAGTCTCCTCATCGGCTCTCAGGTCCGGCGCGTGCTTTCTTACCGACTCATTCCACATTTATGAGGAGAATCGAGATGCTCAAACAGAAGCGATCCCTGAAAACAGTCATCTCACACCCAGTGCGTGCGATGGTAATCTGTTCCATGCTGGCAACCGGTCTCCTGGCGGCAGGACTTCGGGGGCAACAGAGCAGTCTGGCACAACAGACTGCAGCAGAGCTCGTCGCACAGCCTGCGGCGGGGCCTGTTGATTTTAATGAAAGCTTGCGGCAAAAACATGAGGCATTCAAGATTAATACCGTCCCCAATGATGCGCTGGGAGTACTGGCACTCCGGCCGGCCGAACTGCTGTCGCTGCAGGCACTGCAATATGCCAAGGCTCTGATGTTGCAGGCAGAAAAAGAAAATCCCCGCCTCTATCCACTGGGGATACCACTTACCGAAATCAAAACATTGACCGTGATTTTTCTGGCTCCCGAGCCGGACGATCCGTGCAGCCAGCTTTTGGATTATGTGACTGTGATAGAGACCACAAAGGAGATCGATCTGAAGCAGGTGGCAGTCGCTTTCAGCGGCGGAAAGCTGTTCACTCAGGAGGGAATCCACCACCTGCAAGATAAAAATAACTCCGGGGCACAACTGGCAATCGTAAACAACCGTGAGATGATTTATGCGCGACGAGCAGGACCTTTTCGTCAAATCCTCGAAGTACGTAAGACAGATCAACCGAGTCGCTGGGCAGAGCAATGGAAGCCGATCGAGAAGGATTCCATTGCAGCACTGTTCAACCTGAGGCACCTGCGCGAACTGATCTGGAAGAATCAGTGTAAAATAGATTTTAATGAATCGGTCTGGAAAGCATCTATCGCACCGGTCTGGGAACATACCGATGTGATTACTCTGGGTGCCAATGTCAGTTACAAGACCGCGTTGCAGGCAACCTTTTATCAGCAACAGAACGGCGACCAGGTATTTAAAACTCTGGATGCTGCGCAGATTCTGGGGGCCAACATGCTGCAGCAGTATGAGCAGCAGATTCTCCTTCAAAAACAGAGGGAGCAACTTGTGAAACTTCCCCTCGTAAAACTAGCTCTTCAACTGGTCAAGTCAATCCAGTTGGAGCAGCAGGGAAAAGATGTGATATTGACTGCTGTCATGTCAGATCTCAGTGAATTGACCGATAGCACGGCAATTTTTGTACCCGCTATGGTGGAGGCCCGCCAGGCGGCGCTGCGGTTGGAATCCTTACGTAATCTGAAACATATAATCTTAGCCATGCATTATTATGCCGGTAAACACAAACATTTTCCGCCCGCTGTCGTGATCGGACCGGATGGTAAAACTCCTCACAGCTGGCGTGTGGCACTGCTGCCGTTCCTGGACGAGAATGAACTCTATAAGGAATATCGACTCAACGAGCCCTGGGACAGCGAGCACAACAAAAAAGTATTAAAGAAAATGCCGGCTGTCTTTAAAAATCCGAATGACAACCGGTCCGATTATTACACATCCTACCTCGCAGTCGTGGGCCCGAATACAGTCTTAGGCAAATCAATGCGTACTACTGGCGGCGCAATGGCCGGAGGGTCTGGAGGAGGCAGCAGTCCCCCTGCAAAACCAGAGCCCTCAGCAGGCGTCAAGCTCAGCGATATTACCGATGGAACATCGAATACGATTGCAATCGTCGAAGCCAGACGCGAAATCCCCTGGACAAGGCCAGAAGATATACCCTTCGATGGAGAAAAACTGCCGGAACTCGGTGGGTTTTATGCAGGGGGCTTCAACGTCGCCCTCTGTGACGGTTCTGCGCGGTTTTTGCCGAATCAGCTTGACCCGAAGACGTTGAAGCATCTGTTTCTGATCAATGATGGCAATCTTGTTGAATTTCCCTGACTTCGGCTGAGTTACTACTGAAGAGAATGAACTATCACTTCAGGCTGGCCTGAATATGCTGTCAATTGAAAATGTTCTGCTGCCAGTGTGAGCTGATCTTGCGGCAGAAATACAATGAAGTCTCCAGCGGTAGTGTATGACCACAACTGGTCCAAGACTGTCGCGAACTTGTGCACAGAGTGCAGAAAATGGCCGTTTTTGGTGACCTGTTTGTGTCTGAATGCCTCTGTTACGCATGGAAATGTGGTGAACGGGAAGCAGTATATGAAGAGTGTCAGTGATCGTTTTGTTGAATTTCAAGTGATATTTATGGGGAATCATTCAACAGTGACTACGATTTGACAGTAGCAGAAAAAACAGCCGCGCGCGACGCATAACCAGAAGAATAAGCAGATACCTCAGCACATCAAGCTGAAAATCGGGAAGGGGAAGGGGCAAAGAGTCAGGTGACTGAAAAGACAGGTTTTCGGTTTGCTTCGCTGGGCTAACTCCGCTATCATATCAACGACAGTTTATGTTGATTCGATGGTGCTGCGGATCAGAGTTCCCAGGGAAGAGATACTATGCTGACGATTCTTGGCAAACCGACCAGAAAGAACGGCCATTTCTGTGATGGCGTTTCCCGCCGCAGCTTTTTGAAAATTGGTGGCATGGCACTGGGGGGGATCTCACTGCCCGATGTGCTGAGAGCGGAAACAGAGAACCAGTCAGGCAGTAATCACAAAGCTATCATCAATATCTATCTGCCCGGCGGTCCGTCGCATATTGACTTGTGGGATCCTAAGCCGGACGCTCCGAAGGAAATTCGAGGCGAATTCAGCCCGATCAAAACCAATGTACCCGGCATCGAAATCTGTGAGTTGTTTCCGCGCATGGCTACGATGATGGATAAGTTTATCCCAGTCCGGACAATTTCAGACGCAGATGGCAGGCATGATGCCTATCAATGTATGACGGGTCGCAAATTTGGCAGTCGCCAGCCCCCCGGCGGTTGGCCGGCTGCTGGTGCATTTGTTTCTAAACTGCAGGGCCCCGTCAATTCTGCTGTCCCGGCGAATGTTGCCTTGATGTATAAGACGGGAAACGGGACATGGGGAGAACCCGGCACGGGTGGTTTCCTTGGCGTTCAGCATTCCCCGTTCAATCTCGTAGGTCGCAAGGCCCGCAGTTCGCCTGAGAATATGATTCTACAGGGAATTACCCTGGAACGATTGCGTGATCGCGTCAAATTACAGCAGGCATTTGACACGTTTCGTCGCGATGCAGACACTTCCGGTCTGATGGAGAGCATGGATGTCTATTCTGAGCAGGCTATGAATATTCTGACCACTTCGAAGCTGGCAGATGCGCTGGATCTTTCGAAAGAGGATCCACAAATTCTGGCCCGGTATGGCAAAAGTGTTGAGACATTCCAGCGCGATGGAGCGCCTCCCATGATCGAAAACTTCTGCCTGGCGCGTCGTCTGGTTGAAGCGGGTGCCCGTTTTGTTTCGCTGAATTACAGTCGCTGGGACTGGCATGGGCCGGATGGAATGAACTTCCCCAAATCACGCGAAGAGTTTCCACTGCTGGACCAGGGATTATCTGCCCTGGTGACTGACCTGCATGAACGTGGGCTCGACAAAGATGTCTCCGTCGTGGTCTGGGGCGAATTTGGACGAACGCCTAAGATCAATCAGAACAACAGCCGCGACCATTGGCCCAAAGTCTCTTGCGCCATGCTTGCCGGTGGAGGTATGCAGACCGGACAGGTCATTGGTAAAACCAACCGTAAAGGCGAATACGCGAGTGATCGCCCCTTAAAATTTCAGGAAGTCTTTGCGACTCTCTATCAGAAGGCGGGTCTGGATCTAAACGGAACGCGAATCTTCGACACAAGTGGGACGCCACAATATCTGGTGGACCAGGGAATAGAACCGATGCGGGAAGTAATCTAATCTCTTATTGCATTTTCCGCTACATTGCACTGAGGTGATCGGCGTTAAAGTGAAGCACATTAAAGCCTGTCAGTGCGAACGGTTTTTCCAGGTGATTCAGATCGATTAGACAGTGTCCAGCTTTACTGAAGCGTCCCCAGAGCCATTCAGACCGAGTACGTCAGATTGAGAGACGCTACGCTTAAATGTGATAGGTTCTAGAGTTTAACACGTCCCGGTGCTTCCTCTGTTTCTTCATCGAATGAAGTGGGAGGGCGAAATGGATTCTGGTCGGGCAGAGGAGTCGAGTCATTCGCAGGAAATGTTTCTGCCTCTTCGAAGCCGACGTTCGCTGGCTTCCATTGTGGCACTGATTCCGCCGGGACGGACCAGTTGGGTTCTGTCCGTTCTGCAATACGGGAATCAATTCGCATGGGGCGTGTGTCTTGCAGAGACGCCTGCTCTGATGGCAGATGTGCTCCCAGGTCAAGAACCGGATAGCCCGGATATTGTGGGACTTCCCATACTTCACCAGGTACGTTAGCCGGATTGACGTCGATATTTGACATCGTCATTGTCAAGACGATCCCCGTTTGAGGCCAGTCAAGTTTAATGACATGAGGCAGGATCGCATTGGTATTGCTGCAGTTCCGGTATTCACCAAAGGTCGCAGTGGCGATCCGCTGCCCCTGACTGTCATACAGGGACTGTTCAATGATGTAACCGGTACAGAGATTGACCACAAGAATTTTCTGAACAAGTTTGCCATTGGGCAACAGGCGATCTGAAATCAATTTGACATTGGGTGAATTCTGTCCCTCTTTTTGAATTGAAAGCTCTTTTTCATTCAGCGGTACGACACGCAAGGCTTCGAGCAACCAGTCCGGTTCGAAGGGAATATTCAACTGGGAGCCCATCGATTCATAGTGATCATGCCTGAGAGTAAAGACCTGTTTGGGCTCGTTCCGTTTGACCCAGAACCAGAAGCGTTCATCATTTGAGCCAAAGTCGACTTCAGCCCCCAGGGGAGAACTGGCACGTAAACGGAAGCGTTTGGGCTGTTCGACGATCAACATGGCGTTTAACGCCGGCATCGGCAGACCGCCTTTTTGACGCGCTTTGATTTTGACAGAAGAAGACTGCCAGCCATATACGCCCGCCGTCTGGTTATTCAAATGATTTACGATTTGGGTGTAAGTTGCATTGGGAGGTAGCACACAAACGGGAGCCTGCTGAGGCAGGAAAGTACGCACGGAAGCACAAGCGGGAAGGAACATGCCTATGCAGAGCAGAAGTACAAACTTTAGAGCCAGAAAGTAAGTGCGCATCAGTTGCGTAGGTCTGCTGATCTCTGTTCTTCCTTGAACATGTGACATAAGTTTAATCCATCAGCGGGGCGTACCCCTTATTCCCACTCTTCGAGAAATTGTGTATTCAGTTGCTGTTGTAATGCTTCGATCTCTGCTTCTTCGAGATTCTGATCACGAATATCAAAATTTCCTTCCCCATGAGTCCCTGACAGTTGCAGATATGATGTCTGATCTTCCGACCGAGAGCCTTCCAGTTTTAATCGTCGTTTTTGCACGAGAAATAAAGCCAGTACGTAGAGAAATTTTTCCTGTACCTGGTTGGGAGTTTCATACAGTTGCTCGAAATACTGCATCAAGGCATCCGGGTCAATTTTTTTCGGGCCGGTCGCCACTGCCTCCGGTACCTGCAGTTTCCATTCACCTACAGCCCCTTCAGGCGGACCGGACCAGGCTTCTTCCGAAAAATCCATTCTGATCAGTTGTCCATTTTTTTCAACTATCACAGAATGTACCAGTTCACCAGGCACAAAATCTTTGCCCGTTGAAGAGCAGGTTTTTCCTAATGGTTTTAAATGATAGTCCATTTAAAATGCTTGTTCCGTAGATTCAGATCAGATTTCCATTTCACGCCGAATGTATTTGTACACACGGCGAATCCTAGAGTAATCGTGAATTTACCTCAAGATGATTCTGCGGAGAAAGACGCGATTCCTGCTGTGATATTCAAAATAATATGGGTGATAAAGACATGACAGGTAGAGGTTTACGGTGCGTCGCATATTAAGGGAGCGTTTCCAGGTCCTTTTGGACCGAGTATCATCGATCGAGAGACGCTATCGTTAAATGTAATGCGATCTAGGAGCCTGTAAAGAAGCGGCTTGCAGAGCCACCCTGCTTAACGATGGGAATTTCAATCCGTGCTGTACAACGGGGGCAATGGCCTGCGTAGGCTGTTCCCGCATGATTCTGGTAAATATTGACATAGACATTACAGCATTTGAAATGCACCCCGACGGTGGGGCGAGGCTGGTGAGGCGTGGGGCTCTGATCCGTCATCCCGTGACTCCCGATACAAAAAGAAGCTGAAACGCGCGAGGCAGTTTCAGCTTCTTTATGAAATTCAACGTTGCAGATCAAGGTGAGTTTTTAAAATCTCAAATTGATTACTTCTGGTGTGCCAGAGCCAGCATGGCGCGGGCCCGGGTTTGATCTTTATCACGAGCATTACATTGCTCATCACCCACGGCAGTTCGGTTCAAAGCTTCGTCAAGCATTTTTTCAGCCTCGGCAGCATCCAGCTTACTGAGCGGGACGGCCGATTCTGTCAGTATCGATATGACAGTGCCTTGTACTTGCAGAAAGCCACCATCGACAAAGTACCTGCTTTCGGTGCCATCAATTGACTCAAAGGAAAGTTCACCATATCCCAGGCGGCCGACCATCGGCATGCGCCCGGGCAGAATTCCGATTTGTCCGTCGAACAGGGTACAGCGCAAACTCTGCACTGGCTGATCCAGCAGAGTCGTTTCCGGAGTGACTAACAACAGGCGAAAATCTTGAGCCATTGGTGCTCTAACCACATCTAAAACAGGATTGCAGATAAACTCTGTGACAGGAAATGAATTCACAGTCACAGAGATTTCGAATAACGATATGACCGAAAACTATTCAGCCATTCTCTTGGCTTGTTCTTCCGCTTCTTCAACAGAACCGACATACATGAAGGCAGATTCAGGAAGATGATCCCACTTACCCGCACAGATTTCTTCAAAGCTGCGAATAGTATCTTCCAGTGGTGTAATTTTACCAGCCTTACCTGTGAAGACTTCTGCCACGAGGAATGGCTGTGACAGGAAGCGTTCGATACGACGGGCACGATGCACGATCAGTTTGTCTTCTTCACTCAATTCATCAACACCCAGAATTGCGATGATGTCCTGCAATTCACGATATCGCTGTAGAGTCTGCTGAACTTCGCGGGCCACCCGGTAGTGACGCTCACCCACATATTGTGGATCGAGAATACGACTGGAAGAAGCCAGTGGATCGATCGCCGGATAAATCCCTTTTTCTGAAATCTTTCGTTCCAGATAAATGAATGCGTCCAGGTGGGAAAATGCAGTTGCAGGGGCGGGGTCGGTCGGGTCGTCTGCAGGTACATAAACAGCCTGCACACTGGTGATCGCACCGTTTTTGGTAGATGTAATACGTTCCTGAAGTTCCCCCAGTTCGGTACCCAGGGTAGGCTGATAACCTACAGCTGATGGCATACGTCCCAGCAACGCAGACACTTCACTACCAGCCTGTGAGAACCGGAAGATATTGTCGACGAAGAGCAGGGTGTCAGTACCGGTAGTATCACGGAACCATTCCGCCATCGTCAATGCGGACAGAGCGACACGCAGACGAGCGCCTGGAGGCTCGTTCATCTGACCGAACACCATACAGGTCTGTTCAATCACGGACCGGTCAGTCTGACCGATTTTAGTTTCCTGCATTTCGAGCCAGAGATCGTTTCCTTCACGGGTCCGTTCACCTACACCGGCGAATACGGAGTAACCACCGTGTGCACTGGCGATACGGGCAATTAACTCGGTCAGAATCACGGTCTTACCAAGTCCAGCTCCACCGAACAGACCGGCTTTACCACCACGAACGAAGGGGGTCAGCAGGTCAACCACTTTGATCCCGGTTTCGAAGAGTTCGGTTTTTGCACTCAGGTTTTCCAGCAATGGTGGCTTGCGGTGAATGGGCCAGCGCTCGTCTGTTGAAACTTCACCGCGACCATCGACGGGATCGCCCAGCAGGTTGAATACCCGTCCCAGAGTTCCTTTACCGACTGGAACCGATACCGGAGCTCCAGTATCGATAACGTCCATGCCGCGGACCATACCATCAGTCGATGCCAATGCCACGCACCGGACACGTCCACCGCCCAGATGCTGCTGAACTTCTCCGGTGACGTTGATCTCAACACCTTTGTTGTTTGTCTTCACAGTCAAGGCATTGTAAATTTCCGGCAGCTGTTTCTCAGGAAATTCAGCATCAAATGTAGAGCCAATGATCTGAGTGATTTTGCCAACGGTCTGTGTTGTGCTGGCTTCGGTTGTCGCCATTGATATGTCTCTGCTTTCTGATATTGATCAATCTGTAAAAAACCATAAAGTGCCCACGTAAGGCGTGACGGAAATTACTCCAGGGCAGCGGCACCACCAATAATTTCGAGGATTTCCGAGGTGATCTGTGACTGTCGTGCCCGGTTGTATTGAGCAGAGAGTGAGCCGACCATTTCGTTGGCGTTCTCTGTTGCTCCTTTCATCGCCACCATACGGGCAATCTGTTCGCTGACTGCTGCATCCAGGAAACATTTAAACAAACGTGCTTTAAATGCTGTCGGGACAATCTCTTCCAGGATTTCCTGGGCAGAGGGCAGAAATTCGTAGTCATATTTTTGAGTGGCAGTTGACTCTTCCGCAGTATCCAGTGCTCCAATTGGCAGCAGGGAGTGTACGGCAGGCTGCTGTCGAGAAGACGAAATAAATTCCGTATAAGCGACATCGAGTCGGTCAATCTTGCCTTCGATGTATTCAGTAATATATCGACCGGCAAGTTCGTCAACTTCTTCGAATGTCGGACGATCTTCAAAGTGAGTATAGGAATGGGAAGGTTCAATTCCCTGAAACTTCAGAAAACTGATCCCACGCTTACCGGAAATTTCCAGTCTCACATTCTGACCACTGGCTGTCAGTTCTTTATGGCGTTTTAATGCCGCCTTCAAAACACCTGAATTGTAACCGCCACACAAACCACGATTGGAAGTTAAAACAAGCAGTACAGAGTTTTTTTCTGTCTCATGTTTCTCCAGAAGTGGATGATGAAATTCCAGATTTGCCTGAGACAGATCTGAAACAAGTTCAGAGATCTTTTTGGTGTAAGCAGCAGCCTCCGATGCACGGTCCATGGCTTTCTTGAATCGCGCGGTGGCGATCAATTCCATGGTCCGTGTGATCTTACGGATGTTTTTTACCGCTTTTAATCGTTTAACGATGGCACGTGCTTTGGCCATTTGATTCTGAACCCGTTTTAGATTATCTGTTCAAACAAAGAATTCAAAAGTTGATCAGGCGTTCTTACGTAGAAACTGTTCTACGAAAGTCTTCAATACCGTCTTCAACTGTTCGATCGTGTCGTCTTCCAGTTTCCCGGTTTCAGTGATCTTATCGGTGATTTCCGGATACTGATCGTGGATAAACTGCAGCATTTCTGATTCTGCCTGCTGTACCTGGTTAATTGGTACCGCATCGAAGAATCCTTTCGTACCAGCATACAGACTGACAACCTGATCGGCCATTGACATCGGATTGAACTGCGGCTGTTTCAGCAGTTCTACCATTCGATATCCACGATCCAGTTGTGCCTGAGTTGCTTTATCCAGCTCTGTACCCATCTGGGCGAATGCTTCCAGTTCGCGGAAAGCAGCCAGGTCCAGACGCAGACTACCGGATACACTTTTCGTTGCTTTGGTCTGGGCATTACCACCCACGCGAGAAACACTGATCCCCACGTTAATCGCAGGACGAATCCCGGCGAAGAACAGGTCTGGTTCCAGGTAAATCTGACCATCGGTAATTGAAATCACGTTGGTCGGGATGTAAGCCGAAACTTCCCCTTCCAGAGTTTCAATGATGGGCAGGGCAGTCATGGAACCGCCACCCAGTTCATCACTCAGTCGAGCGGATCGTTCCAGCAGACGGCTGTGACAGTAAAATACGTCACCAGGATATGCTTCACGCCCGGGAGGACGTCGCATCAGCAGTGACAGCTGGCGGTATGCCTGGGCCTGTTTGGACAGGTCGTCATACACAACCAGAGTATGTTTACCCTGATACATATAGTGTTCTGCAATCGCAGCACCAGCGTAAGGGGCAATGTACTGCAAAGGAGCAGGGTCACTGGAAGATGCACTGACGACAACGGTATAATCCATTGCGCCGTGTTCCTGCAGCTGATTAACAATGCCGGCGATCGTCGCAGCGCGCTGACCACAGCCAACATAAACGCAGATGACATCTTTACCTTTCTGGTTCAGAATGGTATCGATGGCAATGGCGGTTTTCCCTGTTTTGCGGTCACCAATAATCAACTCACGTTGACCTCGACCGACGGGGGTCATGGCGTCAATCGCCTTGATCCCGGTAGCCATGGGCTGCTTCACAGGCTGCCTGGCAGCAACACCAGGAGCTGCATATTCCAGGGGACGGGATTCTGTCGCCACAATGGGACCTTTTCCATCAAGTGGAATTCCCAGTGGGTCAACAACCCGTCCCAGCAGTTCATCTCCAACGGGGATGGACAGCAGGGTGCCTGTACTACGGACTTCATCACCTTCCGCGATTGCCAGATAATCACCAAAGATAATAATACCAACCGAGTTTTCTTCGAGGTTGAAGACCTGTCCCCGCACCCCGTTTGAAAACTCTACCATTTCGCCAGACATCGCAGAAGAAAGACCGTAAACGCGTGCGATACCATCGCCCACTTCCAGGACTCGCCCTACTTCACTGGTCTCAATTTCGCCGCGAAAGTCTTCAATTTCCTTCTGGATAACTGAAGCGATCTCGTCCGCTTTGAATTTCATGAATGCTCCTATTGCTCAACCGCCCGCGTAACTGTTTGAGACGCGTACGAAGAGAACCATCATATACTGTGTCATCAACCTGAATCACCAGACCACCGATAACAGACTGGTCTATAGATGTTTGTAGTACTGGAGAAAAACCCAGTGTATCACTCAAGCGTTGTTTAATACTCGATAATGTTTCATCGGTCAGCTCAAAAGCAGAGCGAACGAGAACCATTTTTTTACCGGATTCCGTATCACGCATCGTAATGATCTGAGACATGATCTGCTCGAACAGTTCGAGCCGGTCATGCCGTGCCAGAACTCTGAGGAAATTAGTCAGCAGTTCAGAAGCATGCGGGGCAATCACACGATCAATCAGATTTAACCGTTCATCTTTATTCAAAGAATGAGATGTCAGAATCTGACCAAAATCCGGAAACTGAGTGGTCACCGCGTTCAGAAATTCAGAAACCTCTTCGATCGCTGAATCCTTATCAGACTCCTGAATCGTTCCCAGAAAAGCTTTGGCATACACCTTGGCAATTGATGTTGCACTGGGGTCTTCCATTACACTGGGAATATGAGTTTTAATTTTTTTCTGATCGTTCACGCGGATCATAACTCACAACTAAAGGATAAAATAATTCAAACAAAACAATTAAGTTTGAATAAGTCGCTTCTACTGCAAATCAGTTAGAACTGCCGGATATCTGAGACAACGCCTCGTTAATCAGCCGATCACGATCTGATTCATTCAAAGCACGTCCGAGGACCTGCTCCGTAGCATCAATCACACGTCCATTGATCTGGTCGAACAGATCTTTCAAAGCCAGTTCACGAGCTCGTTCAATTTCGTCAACAGCGTGAGTTTTAATGGACTCCGCTTCCTGACGAGCCTGTGCGAGTACGTCCTGCTTAATGCGATCTGCATCTGAACGAGCTTCGACCATCATTGCCTGGATCTCATCCTGAGCCGCCTCGATCTTACGTGCGTGCTCCTTAACTAATTCTTCAGACTCTTTCTGCTTGGATTCTGCCGTATTGATGGCAGTAATCACTCGCAATTCCCGTTCGTCCAATGCCTGAATCAATGGTCCCCAGGCAAATGCCCTGAGGACAAAGATAAAGACGACAAACACGATGAGTGACCACAGTGCCAAGTCTGTTTTCCAGTGCAGAGGTGGTCCTGATGGATGCTCAGCTCCTTCAGCCGCATACAATGATGCATCTAAGCCAAGCAATCCACTGCCCAGGATCACGCCACTGACTATCATCAGCATGATGAGACACCGGCTTGTAAAAAGACTTTTTAACATGATCAGAATTTCTCACATTGAAGTCGAAAGTAACAGTTGGGAACTCGCGCGTTCACAAAGAACGCGGCTAGTCCTGTAAGTTCGTAATACTGTTTAAAGTACAATTAAGACATGCAGATGATAAGTGCGAAGAATGTAGCACCTTCGATCAACGCTGCAGCAATAATCATTGCAGTTTGAATTTTACCACCAGCTTCGGGCTGGCGAGCGATGGCTTCTACAGCAGAAGCACCAATTTTACCAATACCGAAACCGGCACCGATAATGGTAATGCCTGCACCGAGAGCACCCAGTGAAATTCCGCCACCAGCTTCTTGCGCCATTGCAGGAACAGCTGTGGCCAATACAACAACGCATGTCATGTACATAATCCGTAAAGCCTGGATCATTGTTTTTATCCCCTGACCTTTCTCAACGAGGAACACTCAAACGAAATATACTAAGCAAGTCTGCGGGCAGGCTGACGATTCTCTAGTGAGGATTGACAGCAGCACTAATAAACAGAGTTGCAAGAAACGCAAAAACATATGCTTGCAGGAACGCAACGAACAGTTCCAGCAGGCCAACTAAAATCTGGGCGATGATGCTGGATGGCATCACAATTGCCCACATACCGGTATCAGCGGTCATGGCAATAAAACCCAGAAACACAGCAATCACAGTATGTCCGGCCATGATGTTGGCAAACAATCGAATTGCCAACACCGCATGTTTGATCAAGAAACCAGCCAGCTCAATCACCCAGATCATCGGCAGTAAAATCACTTTTAAACCAATGGGTAATTCCATTGAAGGAGCCAGTGACAACCAGAACTGAATGGGTCCCTGTTCCCGCGAACCGTAGATAACAACAGCACAGAATGTAGTAAATGCTAATGCTATTGTCACATTCAACTCACCGGTCGCAGACCCCATCCAGGGAAAGACCCCCAAGAGATTGCAGATGAGTACATAAAAGAAGCAGGAAAGCACAAAAGGCAGATATTTATCAGCAGGATGTCCTACTTTCGGGCCGTGGTGATGTCCATGTCCGTGGTCATCATCATGGTGTCCTTCACCAATGGTGGGACGTACGACTTCGTCACGCATATAGATGACAATCGATTCCCAGAAGTTCCACCAGCGTCCGGTTACCACCTGTCCCCCTGCAGCCCGTTTTGCCAGGCCTCGAAACACAAAAAACAGGAACGTAACAGCAACTAATTGCAGGAGCATGAACTTTGTGAGCTGCAAACCGAAAATCTGGGGCAAATCAATATGCATTTCCCAGGGGAGTTCGAAGTGCGAAATGTCGCGAACGTGATGGAATTTATCATCGTGACCGGCGGCCATTGTTTAAGCTCGATTCAAAATTATTTCTGTTTAAAACATTGTTAACTGAAAACAGCTTCGGCAGGTTACCGAATGATCAACAAGGTTTCAACCAATAGAGAAGCAAAGTAACAAATCAGTAACCAAATCAGAAAATTCAAAAACTCGGCGGAACCAAAATCAGTTCGCAACTTGATAATGATTAACGTACCGATACCGACAATCATTAATCGGAGCAGCGTAGAAACACCCATTACAGCAACCGGTGCCGCATCGCGATAAAGAAAACCCGATATGAGAAACACCAGTATTCCGGGCACCAGACACAAAACAACAGCGTATGTCAGGCCTTCAACAGCACGTGCCCCCACAATCGTATAAGCGGGCACACTCAGAAGAGCATAGAGACCCAGCAGACTGACAGCAAGAATGCTGCACTGTTTGAGCGGGTTTCTGGTTGGCGTATCTGGCGTTGATTGCATTTGACGAAATTAATATCGTTGTGTTTTAGTGTAGATCAATGAGAACCGTGGGGCTGATTGGATCTGGTCGTTCACAGTCATTGATATCAGTTGTTTGTGATCGTTTCATCGGCTTCATCCTTTGATCGATCTTTACTCTTTCGTTCTTTACGCTCCGCTTCTTTAGCCATATGCAGTAAATGTGTCATGCCGGTAACAAAACCGAGCAGGGCACCCACTGCTGTCAGCCATGGGGTAGTATCCCATTTTCCATCGAGCCAATGTCCCAGAAAAGCAGGCAGTGCCATTTCGAGACTCACTGATGTCAATTTACTGACCCACTGATGGGCTTCCGCTAATGACGAGCGAGTCTGCCGATCTGGTCGCGGCATGGTAGCTGCTTTCAGAAATGAAGCATTAACGCGAAATACGTTACAGAGCATCTGTCAGTTCATGTTAAACAAACAGATTAGAAACAGACTCTAAAGGCAATGTCCCGGATAGTCAAAGAACTCACCATTGGAATTACTTGAAAACCATTTTTCTCATTATTGACATCGACGCCGATCAGGACCTATTAGTCATAGGAATCAAAATCAGACTTAAAGGTCAAAGTAAGTGATTCCGTTTGAGGTTTCTGCCCTACTGTTCAATTCGATTCCTATATTCTGCCCGCCTTTCTGTGGGGTTATCTAAGTGTTGGTGTCAGAAGGACAGTGCGAGCCGCTGCAGATTCCCTGGAAGTGAGGTCGATGAATTTTTGATGAGGCTAAAATTATAAATACAATGATAGCAGTGTGATACAGCGCCATGCTGAATGAATCTTCACAAATCAGAATGCTCCGATAGTTGCTTTTTATAGTCTCTCGTGGTAAAACTAGGCTCATGTTTCAATAATGATTCATACGTCAGCCTGTCGTAGGTGGCATTGGATCTGTGGCAGACATTCACCTGTAAAATTGGTTTTCAGAGCATTAAACCGAGTTTGCAACCTGTTTAGACGTCCATTGTTGTGGCACCAGGATTACTTTAACAGCTATTACTTAACTGCTTATAGTTCCTGAAAATGAGAATAACTACCTAGTGGCTTTCTGTTCTGAGGAGAGTAGCGTCCTGGTCGAAATTTAGATTTGACGTTTACATATTGTTCATCGCATTCCGGTCGTCGGAAATAAAGGACTTTTCATCTCAGACGACTGGCTGAATGTGCTGGAACGGGGCAGATGTGCTAAAACTTGAACCCGAGTGTCATGGATGACTGAAGCAAAATTAAGACACCGACCAGTGTTTTGATTGATATTTGGGAGTCATTCCTAATGTCCCCAACGATTCTAAAGTCCCTCGAGAGTCAAACTCGTCGTGATTTAGCTGCCACTGCAAAATCTCATGGTATCGCCGGTTGGCATGGCATGCGAAAGCAGGAGTTGGTTAAGGCCATTGCCAAAATAAAGCTGGCAAAATCAAAATCCAAACCCAAAGCAACTACCACAACACCAAAATCCCCGCCTGCAGAGGCTACCAGACCTGCTTCTGTTCCTGCTTTCCCTTCTCAAAGTGCATCCAGCCAGACTCCCTCGGAGCATCAGGCTCGCATTCAAAAACTGCTCAAGTCGAACGGTCATACATCTCTCAGCGACAAAATGCATCCGACTTCTGAATCAGTTGAAACGAAGCTCAATGCACAAGTCAAAGATTCCCACTGGTTACTGGCCAACTGGACGATTACCCAGGGAAGTCTAGACCGGGCAAAAGCAGCATTGGGTGCCTACTGGTACCAGGCGGTTCCTGTGATCCGTGTGTACGATATCACAACGAATGAAAACAGCCGCACCAGTAAAGCTTATGTTAAAGATGTTGAGATCAAGATCGATTCCGGTTTGTGGTATGTTCAGATCGATCAGCCGGCTCGTTCATACAAACTGCAGCTGGGTTTTGTCACTCCCCAGAATAAATTCTTCGGGCTGGTTTACTCGCATAAACTGACCCCACCAATGCCCGAAGTCTGTGAGAAAGGAAGTAAAACCAAACGTGCTCTCGACAGTAATTATTCTGCAACACGTTCGCGTCGTTATACTTCACGGAATGAGAACAACGGGACTCCGATTTCCCGATTATCTCTGCCATTAACACTGGATTCGAATGGCGATTCAAACGGTTCGAAGAGTAAGAAAGCCAAAAAAGAGTTCCACGTTGAAACGGAACTGCTGATCCATGGTACTTCGGATCCACACGCAGAAGTCACTTTGCTGGGCGAAAAGATCCCGGTCAGTAAAGAAGGACGCTTCGCACTGCGGTTGAGCCTGCCTAATGGCAGACAAGTGATTCCAGCCGTAAACACGTCGTCCAACAAGCGTCGTCAGCAGACGATTGTGCTGGCAATTGAACGGAACACGAAAGATCTCGAGCCAGTCCAACTGGACGAGTAACGAATTTGCGCTCGCATCGCCAGATGACTGACAGAGAGCGCTTCTCTGTCAGTCGGCGTTTCCGTAATAGACTTCGACAGGTAGCTTTGTCTGCTCAGCCACTTTGTGTGCGATTTCATCAACTTGTGTGGTACTGAGCGAAGCAACATACTCTTCAGCAGTACGCCTGGCGATAGTATAAACCTGCACCAGCTTGATTTGCCCGCCAGCTTGAACAATATCATTCAGTCGGGAACAGTACGCGTCAATTTCCTCGTTTGATGGTGGCTGCTGATTCACCAGCATAAACAGGCTCTGAATCACAATGGGACGCTGCTCTGCTGCCAGATGCAGGTTATCAAGAACCTGGGAGAAGCGGATTTTCGTGCGATCAATCGTCTTGAAATAGTCTTCCGTCCCCGCATCGAGTTTGGCCCAGATTTCTCCCTGGTTTTCATCAAAAATCGCCAGGGCTGCCTGCGTACTCGCACGATGAAACATACTGGCATTGCTGATCAGCACCATTTTCACTTCAGACGCAGAGTGCTTCCGTTTCAACGCTGCCACTTGTTTGACGATCTGATCGAAGTTGCGGTAAGTGGTCGGTTCTCCGTCACCTGAAAAGGCGATGTCATTCAAACGCCGTAATTCTGCTGGAACTTCCGAAAACTTCGGGTCCTGATAAATTTCACCACTGAGCACAAACTTCAGCATGTGATCCAGTTCCTGCATCAACTGTTCGGTGCCGACAAAGCGGGTTTCTGATTCTTCACGGCGATCTACCTGACAGTAGATGCAGTCGAAGTTGCAGATCTTATCGGGATTCAGATTGATTCCAATCGAAATCCCCTTACTGCGGCGGGAAAGCACCGGATAGACAAACTTATTGTCATGATAAGTTCGCTGATGCTGCGAGTGCAGAGGCAGTGATGAAGACATGTTCTGTTTCCCGGTGAATGAAAAGTGGTTCTCTTTTTTTATATGACTCAGCAATGGTAAAGACAAGTCGTGCTGGAAATGTTATCACAATCATGTGGATGATTTAATCCATAAAAAAACGTGATAGAAACTTCATAAGCTTCTACCACGTTTCCAGTTATGTGTTATCTACTGAATGGATTAAACTTCTTTGGAATCAATCCAGCTCATCATGCGGCGAAGTTCTTTTCCAACGGTTTCAATCGGATGTTGTCGATTCAGGCGTCGAATGGCTTTGAATGAAGCCTGATTTGCTTTGTTTTCCAGCAACCAGTTCTTCGCGAATTCACCAGTCTGGATCTCAGTCAGGATCTTCTTCATTTCCTGGCGAGTTTCATCGGTGATAATCCGGGGGCCACTGGAGTAGTCGCCGTACTCGGCTGTATTGGAAACACTGTACCGCATGTAGTTCAAACCACCTTCGTAGAACAGGTCCACGATCAGTTTCAGCTCATGCATACATTCGAAGTAAGCCATTTCTGGCTGATATCCGGCTTCCACCAGAGTGTCAAAGCCGGCTTTGACCAGTTCACTGACACCACCGCAGAGTACAACCTGCTCACCGAAGAGGTCTGTTTCTGTTTCTTCCGCGAATGAGGTTTCAATCACACCACCACGTGTACCACCAATACCTTTGGCGTAAGCTAAAGCGAGCTGGCGGGTACTTTCAGCGGCGCCATCAACCAGAGCAATCAGAGAGGGAACACCGCCCCCTTTGACGTATTCGCTGCGTACCAGATGGCCAGGTCCTTTAGGAGCAACCAGAGCAGCATCAACACCAACTGGTGGAACAACCTGATTAAAATGAATGTTGAAACCATGTGAGCAGAGCAGGAGGTTCCCCTTGCTGAGGTTCGGCAGAATTTCTGTTTTGTAGAGGTCGCCTTGAACTTCGTCTGGCAGCAGGATGTTAATCAGATCGCCTTGTTTTGTTGCTTCTGCGATCGAGACTGGTTCGAAACCATGGCTGACGGCCAGATCGTAGTTTTCGCTCCCTTTGCGCTGCCCAATAATGACATTGCAGCCACTGTCGCGAAGGTTTTGCGCCTGTGCATGTCCCTGGCTTCCGTAGCCAAGAATGGCAATCGTCTTGTCTTTCAACAAAGACAAATCTGCGTCGTCATCGTAATAAATTGTTACTGCCATAATCCTGATCTCTTGTTATTTTCATGTAAGGCTGAGAGAAGCAGAACCAGATCTACTTCTATGGGAACTTGGGCCATCAGTTGTTGCTTTTTGAGAAACAACATCCTGCCCGGAGAGAACAATGCAACCGTCATTTACAGCTTGCGTAGTTTGTTCTGGTGGACGATTTAAACTGTTTCCACAGTCTCTGAATCCACATCTGCTTTCACTGTTTCTGAACGTAACAGGGCAATTCGTCCTGTACGTACGATCTCCAGTATTCCAAACGGTCGCATAACATCAATGAATGCATTGATTTTAGATTCCTGACCGGAGATTTCGATCATCACGTTTTCAGTGCTCACGTCAACGATTTTCGCACGGAAAATTTCGACTAATTCACGAATTTCTGATCGTGTTTTGCCAGGTGCCGAGACTTTCATCAACATCAGGTCACGTTCCACAAAATCCTGACCGGAAAAGTCAACCACTTTCACAACAGTGACCAGCTTTTCCAGTTGTTTTCGGACCTGATCGAGCTTGCTGTAATCACCTACGACAAAAGTAATTCGGGAAAATTCAGGTTCTTCAGTTTCGCCGACGGCCAGGCTCTCGATATTGAAGGCGCGCGAGGCGAGCATCCCCGAAATATGGGCCAGTACACCCGGTTGATTCATTACAAGAGCAGAAAGAACGTGTTTCATCCCAAAACCTTAATTCGTATTTCAATCAGTTACAGAAGTATCGTGAAATCGATAGCAGCCCACAGTTTAGTCAGGAAGCAGGGTCCCGACAAGTCAGGTCACTGTTATCTCCGATTTCTACCTTGATGATCAGTTCGATTGAGCCGATTATGCTGCTATCCTGCTTTCTGCACAGACAAAGTTCGGGCAATTCAGGTTCGATCTCTCTGAATCCAAACAAACAGTCTCACTTTTTGTACTTTTAGAGAAACCTGCTGTTTTGACAGGCGGACACGACTCTGTTTTAATTGATAAGCGCTGTACTTCTGATTTTGAACTTTAAGCATTGAATCGAGAGCAGGGATGACTCAAAACTGGCGTTTTGCCCCCCATGATGAATCACAGGTACGCCGCCTCAGTTCTGAAATGCGAATCTCGCCCTTACTGGCGCAGGTCTTGATTGCCCGAGGACTTCAGGACGCTGCCGCTGCGCGAAGCTTTATTGATGCCCGGATGACCGAGTTGCTGGAACCCGGTTCCATGCCTGGCGTCGAAACCGCCTCGGATCGAATTGTCGCCGCGCTCAAAGACAAACGTCGCATCACCATCTATGGCGATTATGATGTAGACGGAATGACGGCAACCAGCATTCTTCTGCAATGCATCACGCTGGCAAATGGAAAGTGTGACTACTTCATTCCCAACCGACTCGATGATGGATATGGCTTAAACTGTGACGCGATTCGACAGTTGCACGAGGAAGACCCGCAGCGATTGCTGATCACGGTCGACTGTGGAATTACCAGTGTGCAGGAAGCTGCTCTGGCTCGGGAACTGGGCCTGGAACTGATTATTACCGATCACCATCAGATGGCGGATGAATTACCGGCAGCAGACTGCCTGGTCCATCCGCGACTTCCTGACAGTGATTACGAGTTCCCCCATCTTTGCGGAGCTGGTGTGGCTTTAAAACTGGCGTGGGCGGTCTGTCAGAAACTGGGAGATGGTCAGAAAGCATCGCCGCAGATGCGAGAATATCTCAAGTGTGCCGTCGGACTGGCGGCCATCGGTACGATCGCTGATGTCGTGCCTTTGGTGGGCGAGAACCGGATCCTGGTCCGCTACGGGCTGAGTGCACTGGCAGAACGGGCGCCGCTGGGATTACAGGAATTGATGAAAGTTGCAGAAATCAAAGCGGGGCAGATGCTGGATACAGAAGACATCGGGTTCGCGATCGCACCTCGTCTGAATGCCGCCGGTCGCCTGGGACAGGCCCGCCTGGCAGTCGAACTGTTGACCACCAGTAACCAGGATCGTGCCTCTCAGTTGGCTGCGTATCTTGATGAACTCAATAAAAATCGCCGGACGGTAGAACGACGCATTTTCAAACAGGCCAAGGAAATGGTCGAAGAAAATGCGGAATGGGAAGAGCATCACACGCTGGTACTTGCGCATGCAGACTGGCATCCCGGAGTCATTGGTATTGTTGCGAATCGGGTTTCGGAGCATTTTGAAAAACCGACAGTATTGATAGCCCTGGATGCGACCACACGCACCGGGCAAGGTTCCGCACGATCTTTTGCCGGATTTGATCTCCATGCAGGTTTTTCCTCGTGTTCGGCACATCTGGTCCGCTATGGTGGTCACCAGGCTGCAGCAGGCCTCAAAATTGAAGAAGATAAAATCGAAAATTTTCGGCAGGCATTTGCAGAATATGCGGCCGATGCGCCTAAGCCTTCCGAAGACGAACTGCTCGTCCGCATTGATGCGGAAGTCTGTCTGAATGAAATTACCAAACAGGCGGTACGTGAACTGGATTGCCTGGGTCCCTTTGGCCAGGAGAACCCGCGACCTCAATTTGTGGCAACACGCGTGCAACTGGCTGAACCGCCACGTACGATGGGGGAAGGCGGCCGCCATCTTTCACTCGTCTTCCAGCAGCATAATACCAAAATACGTGCCATTGCCTTCGGAAAAGGGGAATGGGCCACTCAAATGGATGAAGATGGCGGGCCGTTTTCAATCAGCTTTGCCCCTGGCATTAATCGTTTTCGCGGTTTCGAAAGTGTGCAGCTTCAGTTGAAAGACTGGGTTTCGGAAAAGTCAGAAGCCTCTATTCCATCCTGACTCTTCGTACGGACTCAGTTTTCATTGATCAGTTCAATTCCGGAAATGACCGGTAAATATCTTGAGTTGTCAGCCGGTACCAGTTCCAGTTCGATTCGATCCTGAACCGCCACTTCATCGAATTGCAAAACCAGGCTCCGCATGGCCCGCTCAGTCTGTTTTCGGATATCCAATGAGTTCTGCACGTGCTTTCCCTGTAGATTGATGTGAAACAATCTTTGGCCGGCTGCTACTTTTTCGTCTGGCTCCGTAAAAGTCAGTTTGACTGTGTAATGTTTTGTATCAGCTGCAGGAGACTGTTTAGATTCCAGATCTTTTTGCTCGGAGGTATCTGCCTTCATCTTTAATACAAGGCGTGCGGAGCCAGATGAGGCCCCCTTATAGGAGCGGGCAATGCGGGTCCCCGTTCCTGTGATCAGAAAACAGACAGATCCTCCTTTGGACCAGCCTGGCTGAGACAGCACTTCCTGAAGCAGCTTTTTCAGATCGGGGGTGGCCTGACCTGCTCCATGCGCATCCAATTTGGTCCAGGCAGGGGGAGACCATGTGATATTTGTTTTGGTCCGCTTGCGGGAAGAGAGGTTCCGCTTTGATTCTACAAACGGTTGTGGATTCGCTGATGCTTCTGCTTCGATTTTTAATTGTGATGGCGATTTTCCAGTCTCATCCACGGTAAACTGAATCCAGGCCGACTCCAGCTGATCGCTGGCTGAGAGGGGAATCTCCGAAAAACGCAGTCCGACGACTTGAGGATCACCCGCATCCAGTCCCAGTTCCAGATCGCTGCTATGAAGTTTGACCTGTCCTTTAGAATCTTCTTCCGCATCATCCTCTACACCGGCGATGGGAATGCCAGGGAGTGGGGGGGCATTGGTCTCCTGTTGAATTGCGATTGTGATTTTCTGTGGATTAATGATTCCGGAGGCAGCGACCCAGTTCATCCCATCGCTTCCTGAAGAACTCTGAACTTTCAAAGCGTGATGGCGAAACAACTCATGTTTTTTGTTGGAAACAGTTACTTTCAAATCAGGTGACCGTCCGCCGACGCTGGGGTAGTCCAGCCAGAGAGTACCGTTTTCTGAACTTCGATCACCGGGTGCTCCAAAATTGATACCGGCCTGTTTGACTATCCCTGCAGACTTTGCATCGCTGCCTAACTGGCTGGTCGTCCAGAATTCAATCTCCGGCATATGAATTAATGCAAGCGAGGTCTGGTTCTGATAGGAACAGCTACAGGTGCGTGTGTAATCAGGGGCGTTCAGTACGCCGTTTGCTACAACCAGATTCGACGTGCAGCTTGATTTGAATCCTCCGAAGTTTCCGGTTCCACTCTGGGATTGCAGGTCATAAAAACCGGCAGCCCCAGAACGAAATGTCAACAGGTTTTCACTGGCAATCACATAATTGCAGCCATAGCTGCGTGTGAATTTAAGCGTTTCTTGTTGCTGAGTAATCGGATTGGTAATGGTATAGGGAGAGCCATCCAGAATATTGAATGCGCCTCCTGAGACTTCATAAGAATTTGCCGAAGTGATAATCAGGTCGTTATGCAGGACACAGGGACCGGTATATTTCCGTTTCTGATTTTGCCAGCGGATGGAGCCATCATTCGCATTGTAGGCAATCATTCCCTGTCCGATTTCATCACTGAGCCGGTCTTTCGCCCGTGCTCCTGCCTGCAACAGCAGGTCGTGTTTTTCGGAATATCCGAGCCAGGAACCAAATATACTTTGACGGGTCGACCAGAGCTCTTTACCGGATCGTATATCGAAACAGACAATACGATATTTTGAAGGATCAACGAGCCCGCGCCGCGATAGTTTTTTCTCGGCGCTGGCAGGTAATTTATCCAGGCAGTAGATCCGGTTTTTGCCTGCCACGATGGCGTTATGCAGAAAAGAATGAATCGCATCTGCCTGCCAGAGGATCTCACCGGAATGACGATCATAGGCGATTAATCCCTGGCTGGCGGAAAGGTCTGCCGCAACTGGTCCATCTTTTCCCGGTTTTTCATCAACCTGTTTTCCAAAATGACCGAACCCGTTTCCGGCCAAAAGGATGTCATCGTAGACGGCGATGAAGGCCCATTCCTTGCGAGAATCAGGCAGCTTGATAATGCGTTTTGTAGCGCCATCTCTCGTATCTAATACATGACATTCGTGCTGCATCGCCAGATAGACTTCATCGGCAGTTGCAATGTAATTTGTTCCCCGGGCATTCGCCCCCGGAATGTGGCGCTGGTTGTATTGAGTACTGAGAGGAGTGTCTTCATAGGTAGAGTTGAAGTAAATCCCAAATGTTCCCAGATCTTCGAATTCTCTCCGCCAGAGAACCTGACCCGTGTAGACATCACGGGCACTAAGACTGTTCATCCCTTCCAGGAAGGTTCGTCCGCCGATCACCTGTTCGGGAGGGCCGTGACCGTGGCGGGGTAAGATGTCCTCGTGTGAATTTCCACCAAACCAGAGAACTCCCAGTGGAAGCTTCACACGCTTGTCATTCGATTTGACTGTATTGGCGATGTCGCCATACTGGTGGGTCCAGTCCGCAGAATCGGGCAGGGCTCCCTCTCGAGAAATCAAGTGACCGTTGGCAGTCGTTTTCAGCTGTGCCTGTGCCAGATCGGATTCCTGCAACAGACGATTGAGCTTTTCAGCCAGCTCCTGGTCGGCATCAGGGATCCAGATCACACCGCCGTAGGGACGAACGGAACGATAAATCTGCTGTAATTGTTCCGCATTCAAAGCTTGGGCAAAGTCGTTACTGAGCAAAGTCAAGCGTGCAATATACTGAGGCGCCTGGTAAGAAACGGGAGTTCCCTCATGAATAGAAATTCGCGAGCCGTAGAATCTCAAAGCATCATACCTGGCTCTTAAACGGGCAATTTTGTCGCTGTTTTCTTCAATCACAATCAGTTGTAGTTTTGAGTTCAACAACAGGGCATCAATCAATGCCTGATTCTCTGCTCCATAGCACATCGCATATCCTTGATTCGATTGTGCCTCAGCAAGGAGTGCATTGGCCAGTTGCAACGCCTGAGGATCAGGCTCAGACAGCACTAACGGTTCCGAATGATCCTGTTTCTTACTCTTGCCGGAAGAACCAAATGCCAGGATGTCTCCGTTTAAAGTGACAGCAAACAACTTATCATCAGCCGCCAGTAAACGCAGGATTCCCTGGGGAACCGATTGTTCCCAGGCAACTTCTGGTTTTTTGTCAGGATCAGCGGGAAGCTGGATTGCTGATAATTTATTTTCTCCGGCTGCATAGAGTCGTTTGCCGGCGCGGATGAGATCTCCCTGACCATCGGCGGAGATGGACCAGAGTGGCTGGTGAGTGGCTTTGCTGGCTTGAATCAGTTTTTTTTTGTCTTTCACCATTGCTGAATAGATCAGCCCGTCGTGCAGTACCGGTTCATTATAAACAAACAGATTTGGTAAACCCGTTTCCAGGTTGTACGCACGCACGCCGCGGTAACGGGTATGCACAAAGAACTCTTTCTGGCCGGCGATCACAAATGAGCCTCCGTTGCCTTTGCCGCCCAGATGAAAATATTTGAGTGTTCCTGTTTTACGATCCAACGCAGCGGGAACAGATCGACCGCCGGGAACCAGCAGTAGATCTTCTGTTGCCACCAGAGTCCCCTGGGGAGCAACGCCAGCGAAGGAAGGCGCACTGTGAGGTTGTTTGATATAATCGGCGCTGGTTGAATCATTCACCCAGTTGACATTTCCGGTCTCTGCATCCAGTGCGTAGATAAACGTGCCCATAAAAGGCCAGATACTTGCCGCAAAGTAGACCGTGTCATCATAGAGAACAGGCCCCCCTCGCGCTGGCCAGGCTGAAATGACTCGTTTGTTGCCCAGGGCCTTTTGTGCCCCTGGTGCCCCCCGGAACTTCCAGACCAGTTGACCTGTTCCGGAATCCAGGCAGTATAAAAAACCATCATCACTGACCAGGTAGACTCGCGATTCTGTCGCAACAGGTGAAAACCGGATGGGGCCTTCTGCGAAAAACGTCCAGATTGTCTTACCGGTCTCTGTATCCAATGCAAGCAGTTTATCCGCATCATTAAAGCCGACATACATCTGTTTGCCGAACACCACCGGCTCCAGAATTTTGTCATACGTCATCAGGTCATTATTGAGCGTATCATCCCATACCTGTTCGCGTGCACCAAACGAGCGGGACCAGATCGGAGCCAGCTCTTCAGGCAGTTCGTCGGGAGAGGATGCGGTGTGACCTGCATCATAGCGCCACATAGGCCAGTCGCCCGCTAAGAGAGAATTCTGAAGCACAGGGACCAGGCAAAGCAGACAGAACCAGTTTCGAATGTACAATTTTATTAAAGACATGTGCGTTTCTATGGATCGGCAGGGAGGAGGTTGGTGAGACGGTATTCGTACATACTTTCCTGTTGATTTTAGTGGATTAAGCGTCCGCGTTGCTACCATTTTGTTTCTGGTTTTCTCCAGAACGTAAATTCATACATAAGGTAGCGATTCCCCAGATCAGAATAATAAATCCGGCAGTATTCCAGAACCAGCCCAGATCTCTATCAAGAGTCGCAAAGTAGAGCATGCCTGCTCCGGCGGCGATGACAAAAAGATCATCTTTATACCTTTTGATGAACAGCTTCACATGAGTCAGCATTCTTGGATCTGATTTCTTTTAGAAATGAGGTGACAATTGAGAAATAGTTACGCAAAAAGCAGGATAAAAGCGGTCTCACTGTTGAACCGAACCGACAAAATGGCCGTTCACCATCATGAAAGCCGGCTTTGACACCCCAGACGATTTTATCGACCTGTGACAGCAGTGTGACAGGTCAAATCGCCCTTGTATTCACAATCTGGCATTGTACAATTGACTATATAATACAGAGTCTTCATTTCAAAGTCCCGTCTGGGATAAAGCGTACCTTAAATCAGGCAAAATCAACGCCATTGAGGATAGTCGAGAAGTGTTGCGAGAACTCATAATGCGTTTCGATCCACTACGTAAGACAGCAGGACTGTCTGGATTACTCGTATTACTGATTACTCAGACAATGATCTCGGTCTCTCCTGCAACCGCACGCTCAGAAGTTCCGCAGAAAACCGGTTCGTTATCCGCTGAAATTGATCGATTGATTCAAGAGGCACAAAAACGTGAAGGAGTGATTCCAGCGCCTCGTTCGACAGATGCAGAATTCATGCGTCGCGTTTCTCTCGATCTGGCCGGGAAAATACCACCCGTCGCAGAACTAAGAAGTTTTATTGCAGATCACTCATCGCAAAAACGGGAACAGCTGGTAGAGCGTCTCTTGGCGAGCCCTGGTTTTGTGGTGCATTTCACGAACGTCTGGCGCGACATGCTGTTGCCGGAACTGAATACGAATCTCCAGGCCAGAGGAGAGATTCCGGAATTTGAAGCCTGGTTGCGATTACAATTTCAGGCAAATGTTCCCTATGACGAAATCGCCCGTCAAATCATCAGCACATCACTGAGAGCCAACTCACGAAGACAGCCCAGTGAAGTCATTCAGGAACTGACACCCCGTGCTTATTATCTTGTAAAACAGTTCAAGCCCGAGAATCTGGCCGCGGGAACCTCCCGGGCCTTTCTGGGGGTACGAATTGAATGTGCTCAATGCCATGACCATCCCTTTGACAGCTGGAAACAGCAGCAGTTCTGGGAATATACGGCATTCTTTTCGAATATCGATCAGTCAGTTTCAAGTCAGGTTTCCGCTGGATTACCCCTGATTCAATCGGGGCGTGCTCCCCAGATTAAAATTCCCGATACAAATCGGCTGGTTGATGCCACCTTTCTGGATGGACTTCGCCCGGAATGGGAGCCGGGGGAGGTGACTCCACGCTTAAGGCTGGCTGAGTGGATCACAGCAAAAGATAACCCCTATTTTGCCAAAGCAACAGCAAATCGTGTCTGGAGCCTCTTCTTCGGACGGGGAATTGTTGATCCGGTCGATGATTTTTCTTCTACGAACCGTGCCACTCATCCGCTTCTTCTGGAGTTGCTGGCAGATTCTCTGCGTGAGCATGATTACAACTTAAAATTCCTGATAAGCGAAATCGTGAACAGCCAAGCCTATCAGCTTACCAGTCGTCAGACTGACTCCAGCCAATCTCGGGTTGAATGGTATGGTAAAATGCCTGTCCGGGGGCTGACGGCGGAGCAGATCTTCGCCAATCTGGTACAGGCGACAGGATTCTTCAGGCAAACAACTGAGGTCGATCCATTTCTCATTTCTCAAGGGAATAACAGTCCCGAGACAGAAATTGGTGACCTGTTTCAGCAGGATGCTGAAAATCAACTGGACCCGCGGTCAACAATTTTGCAGGCCTTGGCCCTGATGAATGGCACTTTTATGACAAACGCCACCAGTCTTGAACAGTCAGACGTCTTTACGGCGATCGTAGAATTTCCCCAACTGACAATCGCAGAAAGAATTGAAGCTTTTTATCTGAGTACCTTATCACGTTTTCCAACGACATCAGAAACGAACAAACTGACCGACTATATTTCATCTGCCAACACAGAAGATGAGAAAACACATGCTTATTCCAATCTGTTCTGGGCGCTGTTAAACAGCAGCGAATTTTTATTGAATCATTGATGATGAATCCTGTGTCGAAAACCATTATTGTGTTATTTGTGATGGGAATATCTGGCCCCTTTTTAAAGTCCGATATTCAGGCGGGAGAGGTACCCCCTGTTTCGTCCAATCACAATTCTGCCCAGAGGGTCATTTTGCTGGCACCTACTGCTCCGATCATTCTGGAACTCGATCTGCTGGTTGATCAGTCAGACTTCCGATCGATCAGCAACGATTACATTGACAGGATATTTGCATCACTCGATCAAGATGAAGATGGTTTTCTCGATTTAAAAGAATTGAAGTCTCTGCCGGCATTTGGTATTCAGCGTTTCGATAAAGGAAAACCGCAGACACGCCTTCAACAGCTTGATTCAGATCTCGACCAGCGCCTCAGTCTGAGCGAAATTGCGGTCTATCTTCATAGCGGTCAGGGCACTGCATTTCGGATTGCCGGCGTTCCATCACGAAGCTCCCAGGTGATCGAGTTGTTTCGTAAACTGGATCAGGATCAGAATGGCACTCTCAGCGATACAGAACTGCAAAGCAGTCATCAGACACTGTTTCTGTTCGATCGCGATGAAGACGAAGTCCTTAATCTGGCTGAATTACGCCCGTTTAACTCTAACCGATCGAATACGGTGTCCCAGAGCCCATTCCGTCAGGCAGAAGTAGAAACTCCTTTTCTGCGGCTGGATCATGATCGCTCGGTCAACAAAGCCATTGATGAGATCTTAAAGAAGTACATTGAATATACCAATCCTGAAAAAGATGCAATCTCTGTCAGTTGCTTTCAACAGGCTCGACAGGATACTGCACGACTTCAGGATTCAGACCAGAACGCAGATGGCTTTTTAAATCGCAAAGAGCTGTTTGAGTACCTGCAGAGTCCCTTAGTAGATGTTCAATTACAGATCCATATTCCGCGACAGCAAACATTTCGACCGCAACTCAAGTTTCTCAATAAAACAACAAATCGCGTCAGTGAAGTTCAGACGGTTTCAAGTTCCAGAATTGAATTTCACATCGATGGGCTGTTACTGGAATTACGGGTTAAAAGTACCCGTCATCTGCTGGCAGATAATGTGAGATTTTATCAGACAAGATTTCGCGTGGTCGACGGTGATAAAAGCGGATATCTGACTGAAGCGGAATTCAGACAACTGAATTTACCGGGCTCTGAATATCAAAAAGTCGATTTAAATAAGGACGGGATGCTGTTTGTCGAGGAATTAACCGATTTTTTAATCAAAGATACTGCCGAAGTTCAGAATCAGGTTGTCATGACAGTAGCCAATGATGGAAAATCCCTGTTTGAAATCCTTGATTCAGATCTGGATCGTCGATTAAGCCCACGGGAATTGCGAAACAGTAGGCAACGTGTTAAAGAATATGATGGTAATCGTGACCAGGCACTCGATCACAGCGAGTTGAAAGGTCATTTTAAAATTACGTTTGAACTGGGTAAGCCGGAACTGTTTGTATTCGCACCGCGTTCAGGTGCCATGTCGATGCAACAGAATATGACGATCCCGCGAACGGCTAATGGTCCTCGCTGGTTTCAGCGTATGGATCGCAACCGGGATGGAGACCTGTCGCCACGGGAATTCCTGTTTGATCAGGCTCTGTTTCAAAAATATGATACTAACCAGGATCGTCTGATCAGTCCTGCAGAAGCAGAAGCTATCGGAACGTCTGCAAACCAAAACTGAAGCCGGCATTATTCATCCCTGTTTTGAGGTGAGACCAATGGAACAGATCACAAAATCGACTCGATTAATCAATCGCGTTCAACAGCGGATGGCTCTGGCCGTGTGGGGGCAAAAGATTTTCGTATCCTTCTGTATCACACTGGGGGTGTATCTGGCTCTCATGCTTTTCAGCCGATTCTCAGGGTACCTGTCGGACTGGTTTACGCTACCGTCACTGGGAGTCGTTGCAGTCGGGACGGTTGTTCTGTCGATCATACTGTTCCGCAAACCGGACAATGAACAGGCAGCGCGACTGATTGACCAGAATCAGAAAACCAAGGATCTGTTCCTGACAGTCACAATGCTGGAAGAAGCCATTGGGAACTATAAACCACTGGTGATTCAGGATGCCGAACAGCAGGCAGTGAAAATACAACCGACTCAAGTGGTTCCTTTTGTATGGGCCAGGCGTTTTGCGATCTGCTGCTCTGCCGGGCTGGTGCTGTTCCTGTTACTGGAATACACCCCCCAGTTTGACCCGTTTGGCAAAGTTCAGGCAGCGGAAGTCGAACAGGAGAAAGTCAAAGAGTTTCAGAATACGAAAAAGGCAACGCAAGCCCGGCTCGCGGAATTGAAAAACAAAGATGACGGCGACAGTGACGAAGAATCAAAAGAAGTCAAACTGGCTGTCGAAAACCTGAAATCGGATTTTCGCAAGATGGTGCCCGGAAAAAAACTGGAAAATGCAGAGACTCTCGCGGCTCATCAGAAATCTCTCGGCAGCCAGTGGCGAAAACGGGCTGAAGAGAACATGAAAAGCATGATGATGAAAACAGACCAGGCGCAAAAGTTTGGTGGAATGTCAAAAGAAGAGGGGATGCAGAAATGGAGTAAGGAACTGCAGGAAGGCTCAACTCAGTCTCTCATGAAAGAAATGGAAGAACTCAAAGAGAAACTGCAGAGATTACAAAAGGAGACAGACCCGGTAAAACGGGAACAACTGAAAAATGAAATTCAGAAAAAAATGAAAGAGATGGAATCGTTTGCCCGTGAGCAGACCAATTCCAAAGCAATGGCAGCAGCGTTAAAACGGGCCATGAAGCAGATGCAGATGGCTCAATCCAAGGGAATCCCACAGGAAGAAGCGCTTCGGGAAGCCATGCAGTCAATGGATCTGGCAAAAATGGAATTAAAAGAGGTTGCACAGTCGGCGAAAGATCTGAAAAAGCTGGAAGAAGCATTAAGCGCTTTGTCGAAGGCGAAAAAGGTAAATGATAAATCAGGTCTCGATGGAGAAGCGTGCGAAAACTGCCTGACCCTGGAAGACTATGAGGAATTGTATGCGAGGTTGATGGGAGATATGCAGGGAGAAGGGACCGGCGGTGAAGGGCAGGGTAGCGGAGGCAAAGTCGATGAAGATGATACGGGTGACAAAGGTTTCAAAACAGAAAAATCAAAGTCTGCCATTACAGCTGGTAAAGTACTGCTCTCTTTTAAGACAAAAGGACTCAGTGACCGGGGAGAAGCCCGTAAGGATTACAAGAAACTGTTCGGCGATTTGAAACAGGGAATGAGTGAAGCAATCATGCAGGAACAGATTCCTCCCGGATACCACGAAGGCATCAAGAAATATTTCAATTCGCTTGAGAAAAAAACTGAAGAGAACGCAACCGGCAAATGAATCAAACCAGAGGACGCAGGACCTGGTCGGGATGGTTGATGCTGGCGTTTGTTGAGATCGCTGCCATCGTCATGATCGGACTGGTCTTTTATTACCAGAACCGGGAGGAAGCTCTTGTTGTCTACTGCGCCCATGATGCTGTTTTCTCAGAGAAGATTCTCAAACAGTTCGAGCAGCAGACGGGCATCAAAGTCGAGCCGCGTTTTGATACGGAAGCCACTAAATCGCTGGGCCTGACAAATTTAATCATCAGGGAAAAAGATCATCCACGGTGTGATGTATTCTGGAATAACCAGGCTCTGGGTACAGCCGCTTTAAAAGAGCAGGATTTGCTGGCTCCCTACCAGGGACCAGGCTACCAGAGAATTCCAGCTGCCTTCAAAGATCCCGAGGGGCACTGGACGGGGTTTGCGGCTCGCCTGAGAGTTTATATTGCCAATACAGATTCTTATGAACTTTCCTATGAAAATGTAGCGAGTACATTCACAGGGCCTTTGAACCAGGTCGCGATCGCAAAACCTCTCTATGGTACGACACTTTCACATTTTACGGTTCTCTGTGACGCCTGGGGATTAGCCCGACTGCAGGAGTGGTATCGTGCACTACAGGAACAGGGAATACAGGTTACATCCGGCAACTCCAGTGTAAAAAATCTGGTTGCTACCGGTGCATGTATCCTCGGATTAACGGACACCGATGATTATTTTGTGGCCGTTGATGCAGGGCAGCCTGTTGCTGCAATACCGGTATTAGTTGAAGAAAAAGCCCTGCTGATTCCCAACAGTGTTGCCATCATCAAAGGTACAAAACGCCGAAAGCAGGCCGAAGCACTGGTTGATTACCTGCTTTCGGCGGAGGTTGAACTGGAGTTATCGCAATCGCAGTCGCGTCAGATTCCCTTAGGAAAGGTCAACTGGGATCAGGTACCGGAAGAAGTTCAGAAGTTTCGCCCCTATATCAAACAGGCATACCCCCTGTCTGATCTCGTCAATCAGAGAAAGCGGACCTTGGACTGGCTCAAGTCGGAGTACTTGAAATGAGCCTGACCACCGTCTGTGGTGTGACCGTGTTACGCAGTCTCATCATTTCACTGATTGGAGTCTACCTCTGTCAGCGACTGTCGTCTCTGATTGATCGAACTGAAACTCGCTACACCATTTTTGTATGGCTAGTGGCACTGGCTCCGATATTGGTTCCGGAGCTGATTGTCGGCTATACCTGGTCGCTGTTGACGACACATCTGATTCATTTCCCGGTTCTTGGAGAAGCTGTTTATTCGATTCTGGTATTACTGAGAGTCGTTCCAGTGGGACTCCTCTGTTATCACATGACTGCAGGAACGCAAATTTCAGTCGAAGCCGATTTCATCCGCAAGGCTGCTTCGAGAGCTGGAAATGCGATTTCCCGTCTACCCGTAAAGTGGAGTTTCTTTCTCAGAAAAACATTAGTACGCACGGTACCTGTGTGGTGCCTGCTGTTTCTGCTGGCTTTTCAGGAATTTGAAATGGCCTCCTTACTCTATCTGAATTCCTGGACGGTATGGATCTTTGATGCCCAGGCGGGTGGGGTACCAGTCAGAGAAACGCTGGTCTATCTGGTGATCCCGCTGATCATTGAAGTACTACTGATAGCGGGAGTGTTGTATCTGTTAAGAAGTCTGGAACAGCGACCAAGCTATCTGCAACAGCATCGTCACTCAAAAGTAAACCGAATGCAGCGATTTACGGCTGTCAGCTATCTGGCGGTCGCAACATGCTGCGTAGTCCTGATTCCCCTGGCAATGCTGGGCTGGGGTGGATTTCTTTCTCTGAAAATTGTGCTGCAAAATCAATTACAAATCATGGGAACCATTCAGGAATGTGCCTGGGGAGTCTTATATGCGACGACATCCGGGATTGCTGCTTGGGGATTGGCAACCTGCTTTATTAACCGAACGCAATCCCGTTTCATCAAGGTAATCGGCTTGATATGTTGTGTGCCGGGCTTGTCTGGATCATTGCCCCTGGCGCTGATCATTGCATCTGTTTTTTTGACGCGGGCAGGGAACTGGCTCTATGGAACCCCAGTCCCGGTTTTACTGGGTTTTGTGCTGTACCTGTTTCCCCGGGCGGTGTTCATCAAGCTGATATTTCAAAAACAGGAACAAAACGAGTCCATATTCCTGGCACATTTACTGAAACAAGCTGTTTGTTCTCATCAATCAGTGAACGGCGGTCGTCTGTTGTGGGTGACCAGAGGACGCATGCAATACTGGGCCGTTGCGGTCCTGGCTTTCTGGGTCTACTGGGATGTGACGATCAGTTCAATCCTCGCTCCGAACAGTGGTATGACTTCAGCAGTTCGTCTGTATGGGCTGATGCATTATGGCCAGACATCCGTTTTATCAGCAATTAGTTTGATCTGCTGCTGTATTCCTGTTTTACTGGCGATCATACTGTTTCCTGTCGTCCGAAGAATCTGGATTCAATTCAATCACCAGTCTGAATTTAATCATTTCGTGCCATAATAATGTCCACACTCAGTCCACAATCAGAATCGCTGTTATGGTCACTGACTGATGTCAGTCTCAACTGGGCCAAGGGTACGCGGTTGACTGAGATTAATCTTGAGATTCCTGCAGGTGTGACTGCCGTCATGGGATATTCCGGAGCCGGCAAAACGTCTCTCCTGAATTTACTCGTTCAGTTTGAACGCCCTGATCGCGGGACTGTGACACGGACTGAAACATTGCCGTCACAGGCGAACTGCCTGGACCTGTTCTGGGTTCCTCATACGCTGGGGCTCTGGCCGCAATACACCGTATTAGAACATTTGACATTAGTCTGCCCTCAAATCGAGTTGGAGCATTTTTCACCGGAATCACTGCTGGATGATTTTAATTTGAAACCTCTGGCTTCAAAATATCCAGGTCAACTCTCGCAGGGAGAAGCTTCCCGACTGGCAGTTGCCCGCGCCCTGGCGAGCCATGCGCGGGTCATTGTGCTGGACGAGCCTCTGGTACACGTGGATCAGGCACACTGGCCTGCCTACTGGGATGTGATTCGCCAGTTTTGTCAGGAACGTCAGATCTCACTCGTCTTTTCGAGTCATTCCCCAGAACTGGTTTTACGGGAGGCAACATATCTCGTGTGCCTGGAACAGGGGCGGACCGTCTTTGCGGGAGATGTGAATGAGTTATATTATGATCCACCATCTCGCCAGCTCGCCAGTTATCTGGGGCCTGTCAATGACCTGAGCATGGTCGATCGTCAAGCGATTGCAGAAAACGAGAAGCCTCCCCGTTTTACCCGCCCTGAGCAGCTGTCGATTGTCAGCGACGATCAGGGGGTCTATGAAGTACAGGATGTGAAGTTCTGCGGTTCGGTTGAGGAAGTCACTTTGAGCGGTGGTGTAAATACGCAAACCAGTCCGACATTGTATCATCGACCTGCACGAGCCAGTTTGCTGAAAGGGGAGCGTGTTTCAATTCGACTGCTGCTGCTTTTTTTATGCATCCTTTTTCAAACCAGCTGTAATGATAAAACGCCGCAGCTGACGTTTTCCGAGACGGTCCAATGGCCCGTACCCGCGGAAGGCCTGAAGGTTCCTGCGCCGCGCAGTTTGAATGTGGGGCCCGGTGATGAACTCTATGTACTGGATAATGCGGGGCGCGTCCTGGTCTATAATTCGGAAAATGAGCTGTTTCGACAATGGGAGATGCCTGATTTTGAAATTGGCAAACCTGAGGGGATCTGTCTGTTGAAGAATGGCCAGATCGCCGTAGCCGATACACACTACCACCGGGTTGTATTCTTTGATCAACACGGAAAGGTTCTTAAATATCTGGGGGAATTGGGAGAAGGCCCCGGCCAGTTTATTTATCCGGTGTCTGTCGTTCAGGATCCGTCTGGTAATATGTATGTCAGCGAATATGGTGACAATGACCGTGTCCAGAAAATTTCGGAGCAGGGGGATTTCCTGCTGGAATTTGGTAGTGTTGGCACCGGTCCGGGTGAATTTCAACGCGCTGCCGGGATGATCTGGCATGATGGGAAGATCTACATATGCGATGCAGTAAACAACCGGATTCAGGTTTTTTCTGATGAAGGACAGTTTCTCGAGATTCTGGGCACGAAAACCGGAGGTTTGCCTCTCTATTACCCGTACGACATAGCCATCGATCGCCATCACAATCAGCTTTATATCGTCGAGTATGGGGCCGGACGCATCACCAAAACAGAACTATCCGGTCGAATCTTAGGGGTATATGGAAAGACAGGAATGAATCAAGGGGAATTTCTGACTCCCTGGGGACTTACAGTAAATTCCAAAGATCAGGTATATGTGGCTGACACGGGAAATCGATTGATCGTAAAATTGATACCATGAAAATCAAAGAACTTTATCGCCAGTTAGTTCCTCGACCACGCACCCCGGTGACGTGGATGCGGGCGGTTCCTTTGATTTCCTTTCTGGTTCTTTATGCCGTCTTGTGTATCGTGCTGGAACAGTCGGGAGTTTTACTGTTTGCCAGACCGTGGGCTTTTGTATTAATCCTGTTTTCCGTCTGGGTGTGGTGGCTGTCCGTAGCAGGCTATGGTGGCTTGAGCAAAGGCCGGGCGCTGGCCGCCTTGATCTCTCGTCTGGTGATGCTGGGGCTGTTTGTGATGCTGATTGCAGAACCCCGGTCGGTCCGCGTGCGCGATGTCATCTCAGTCGTCTACGCCGTGGATCATTCCGATTCGATCGGTGAAACTTCGGTCGAAACCGCATTAGATTTCGTGATAAATACAGTGAATGGGAAACCCCAGACTGATGAAGCGGGTCTGGTTGTGTTTGGTAGAAACTCAGCCGTCGAACTCCCGCCCCGCGTCTCCTTTCCCTATGAGGCTTTAAATTCTCGGATTGACCGTGATGCCACAAACCTGCAGCAGACGCTTTCTCTGGCTGCTGCGATGCTGCCCGAAGAAAATCGGGGGAGGATCGTTCTGATCAGTGATGGTACTGAAACGGAAGGTTCCATTTCACGAGTACTGGATGAGTTAAAGTCACGAGATATTGCCGTTGATGTGCTACCGCTGCACTATGAATACGACAAAGAAATCTGGCTGGAGAACCTGGAACTGCCGCGGTTTGTCAAGCTGGGAGAAAACTATGAAGCAGCGATTGTGCTTTCTTCGCTGAAACCAGGTAAAGGCAAGCTGGTTTTACGCGAAAACGGCAAAGTAGTTGGTAATCCCCAGGAAGTGACATTTAAAGCGGGTAAAAACCGTTACGTGATTCCGATCTACTTAAGAACCCCCGGTTTTTACGAATATTCTGCCACCATCGAAACCGAACGTGGGGAAGACCACCTTACTGAAAACAATACAGTCTTGAATTATATTTATGTCGAAGGGGAAGGCAAAGTTCTGATTGTCACTAACCCTGCCACTCCTGGTGACGAGGCTGCCAATACAAAAAAAGACTGGCAATCTCTGGAGAATGCCATCCGTGAAGGGGAACGAAATGTAGAGACAATCTCTGCCTATGAATTTCCCAGCGACTCACTCTCACTGATGCCTTATGATGCGATTGTATTTGTCAATGTTCCTGCGGACGCGTTCAATGTCATTCAACTGAAGGCAGTTCACGACGCCATCTTCAACCAGGGGATCGGCTTCATGATGGTCGGGGGAGAAAACAGTTTTGGTCCGGGTGGTTATCATCGTACCGTGATCGAGGATGCGCTCCCGGTTACGATGGACATTACGAAAAAGAAAGTCCTGCCGAAAGGGGCACTGGCGATCATTTTGCATACCTGCGAATTTCCGGAAGGAAATACCTGGGGAAAACGGATCACCAAACAGGCCATCAAAGTGCTGGGCGCACAGGATGAAGTGGGTGTGCTGGTCTATGATTTTATGGATGGCGAAAAATGGCTGTTTAAACTGATGCCCGCAGGCGACTATGAAAAAATGGTTCCCAAGATTAATGGTGCGCAGATTGGTGATATGCCCAGCTTTGCCAATACGATGCAACTGGGATTGAATGGCTTAATTAAAAGTGATGCTTCCACCAAGCATATGATTATCATTTCAGATGGCGATCCTCAGCCCCCCACACCGCAGTTGATTGGTCAGTTTCTAAAGAACAAAGTCAGTGTCTCCATGGTTGCCATCTTCCCGCACGGCGGCGAGGATATCTCCAAAATGCGTGATATCGCCGGAGTGACGGGAGGACGTTACTATTTTCCTTCTGATCCCAATCAGCTGCCTTCCATTTTTATTAAAGAGTCAAAAACCCTGAAGCGGAGCATGATTCAGAACGAAACCATCACCCCAGAAGTGGGCATGATCTCACCGGTTTTAAAAGGGATTGCTGCTATTCCGCAATTGCATGGGTATGTGCTCACGACGATTAAACCGCGGGCAGAGGGGGTGCTGAATGCTCCTGAAAAGGAAGAAGCGGAAGGTGAGATCGACCCGATTTTGTCATTCTGGCGATACGGACTGGGAACCACAGCCGCTTTCACATCAGATCTCTCACCCAACTGGGGAGCCGACTGGGTCAACTGGGATCAGTACCGTGCATTCGTTAAACAGCTGATGATTAAAATCTCCCGAGTACAGAAACAGGATCACCTGAAGATGTGGAGCCATACTTCGGGTAATAAAGCCACAATCATGGTTGAAGACTTTCATCCAGAAGAGTCGTTCTTAAATGTGGCAGCCCGTATCTCGGGTCCGCATGATCGTCAGGAAACAGTTGTGCTTAAGCAGGTCAGCCCCCGTCGTTATCAGGCGACAGTTCCGTTATGGGGAAAAGGCCGTTACCAGGTGATATCGGTCGGGAAGTCAGGAGATCGGGAAGATCACGCAAACGGCGGATTTATCGTTTCCTATTCTCCCGAGTTTTTACGGTTCCGATCAAATCCGATCGTGCTGGATGAGATTGCAGAACGGACAGGCGGTAAGCGACTCTCACTGGAAGATACGTCCGATGATATTTACGGTCGACGGGATCCTAAAATGAGTTCCAATCCCATTTTTGACTGGTTCCTGATCGCATTAGCGATTCTGGTGCCTCTGGATGTGGGAATCAGACGCATTCAAATTGACTGGTACATCATCAAGGGCTGGTTTCAATTTGGAAAAGATGACAAAAACAGTACAGCCACCATGGGCGCCCTGCTGCAACGAAAACAGGATATTACCGAGGAGATGGATTCACGCAGAGGTCAGCCAGACCCGCTGAATCAGCAATCTACCATTGCAAAACTGCAGGAGCAGCGGCAGCAGACAACCAGGACACCTGAACCCGGTAAAACAGAAACCAGGCCGCCCGACAAGAAAACAAATAAACCTCCCGCGCCACCAGCAGGTGGTGCGGAGGGAAATCAAAGCACAACAGGCCGACTGCTCGATTTAAAACGCCGCAGAAATTCCGACGAAGATAAAGATAAATAAGACCGTTTAACATCGTGGAGATATGAAGATGAATCAGCCAGAAACCACTGAAGAACCGATTGTTCTGCAGGCGGAAGCCGACCATTTCAAAAAGAATTTCAATGAAGCCAGATCCGAAATCGCACGGATGATTGTCGGACAGGAGCGGGTGGTGGAATCAACTCTCTATGCCTTGTTTTGCGGCGGAAATGTTCTGCTGGAAGGAGTACCGGGACTGGGAAAAACCGAACTGGTCAAAGCCTTATCACGCGTGCTGGACCTGAACTTTCAGCGAATTCAGTTTACTCCGGACCTGATGCCCGCAGATATCATCGGAACGAATATCATGAGTACCGATGAGACGGGTACTTATCGTTTTGAATTTCGAAAAGGTCCTATATTCACGCAGTTACTGCTGGCTGACGAAATCAACCGTGCTTCTCCTAAAACGCAGTCAGCGCTTCTGGAAACGATGCAGGAAGGCACGGTAACCGCGGCAGGCACTCATTTTCGACTTGACCAACCTTTTTTCGTGATGGCAACTCAGAACCCGATTGAACAGGAAGGAACGTATCCACTTCCTGAAGCACAGCTGGATCGTTTCATGTTCAAGATTAATGTTCCGTTTCCCAGCCGAAGTGAACTCAATACGATCGTACAGCAGACGATTCTGAAGCAACCAGTCGAACTGAAGAAACTACTTAACAGTCAGCAAATTATAGAATTGCGAGGTATTCTGGATAAGGTGGTCGTTGTCGAACCGATCCGGGATTATGCCATTCGCCTGGTCCTTTCGACTCATCCCGGAACCGATTTTGCCGTAGATGATATTCGGCGTTTTGTGCATTGGGGAGCCAGTCCTCGTGCCGCCCAATCGTTAATTAAAGCAGCCCGGGTCCGGGCGCTCAGTGAGGGACGAGCCCATGTGGCCTACGAGGATGTGCGCTATTTTGCCAACGAAGTATTACAGCACCGCGTTCTTTTAAACTATGACGGGCAGGCGGAAAATGTCAGCGTGAAAGATCTGGTTGAACGAATTTGTCAGGAATTACCGGAAAAGGAATAATCACAGGTGTCGCAGGGATCTCCACTCACACAGTTCACAACGTTATTTGATAATAAAACATTATCGATACTGGAACGTATGCGCTTGAATCCCACGCGGCGACTGACAAATCGCAGTCGTGGAGAGCACCTCTCCGGAAAAGGAGGAACAAGCACTGAATTTTCCGATTACCGTAATTACGTTCCCGGCGATGATGTCCGCTACATCGACTGGAACATCTTCTCACGCTTGAACCGCCCCTTCATGAAACAGTATCAGCATGAAGAAGAAATGCATGTGGTATTAATTCTGGACGCGTCATCTTCCATGGATTATGAGAATAAATTTCTGCGCTGCCAACAGTTGGCTGCTGCGTTTGGTGTAATGGGGCTACTCAATTTTGAAAAGGTCAGCGCCTATGTTTGCCATAACAGGGGAGAGCGTCCCCAACAGTTCCTGCCGACAACCGGTCGTGGCAGCATGAAGAGACTGTTTGATTTTCTGAGCAACATAGAGCCCGGTGGCGATTCCCCCGTCGAGAGTGCGGTTGACGATGTACTCAGGTCACATCGCGGTCGTGGGATCGCGATTCTACTGTCAGATTTTGAATCTTTCGGCGATCTGCAACGTCCAATGAATCTGCTTTACAGTTCCGGGCTGGAAATATTTGGCGTACAGATCCTGGCACCTTCTGAAATAAATCCGGAAATCAATGGCGATTTGCGACTCGTGGACAGCGAAAGTGGTCAGACCCTCGATATTTCCTCCGCCGGAGACCTGTTAGGCCTGTATCATGAACATAGATGCTTGCTGGAAGAGCATCTGGCGACCCTGTGTCGTCAGCGTTCTGGTAAGTTTCTGATGGTGAACAGCGGCGACAATCTGGAATATGTCCTGTTCGATCAGTTGAGACGGAAAGGGTGGGTCGTATGAATTTCTGGCCTGGCTTTTACGCTCTGCAAAGCGCCTGGTTTCTGTTCCTGCTGGTACCACTGGTCATCTTTTATTTTCTCAAATTAAAACGACCACATCAGCGAGTCCCTTCACTGGCCCTCTGGAGTCAGGTGATCAACGATCGTCGGGTGAATTCGCCGTTCCAGAGATTTAAACGCAGTATCTTATTGCTACTGCAGATTCTGCTGCTGCTGTTTCTGGTATTAGCTTTAATGCAACCCTACATGCAAAGTGGCGCGGAGCGTGCCGAATATCTACCGATTTTGATCGACTGTTCTGCGAGCATGGCTGCAACAGATTCTGAATCGGGCAAAACACGACTGGACCTGGCGAAAGAACGTGTGACTGACCTGATTGACAATATGCTACCTGACCAGCAGTTCTCACTGATCGCCGTCAGCTCGACAGCCCGTCGACTCACGGCATTTACTGACAACCAGCGTGTCTTAAAGAAAGCACTTGCTGATTTGACTGTCGATGATGTCCCGAGTCAACTTGAAGATGCGTTACGAATGACACAGGCTCTGTCGCGTACCGCTCCCATCAAAACGGTTCTCTTTTACTCGGATGGCAACTTTCCCCGCGAAGTGAATTTTGATTTACCCTTTGACCTGAATTTTCAGTTACTCCCGGCGGCAGGGGGCAACATGGGAATCACATCGTTAAATGCACGAAAAAACCAGTCCGGGAACTGGGATGTGTTTATTCGAATTGAAAACTCCAAACAGGCGGACAGCCCCGCTGAGGTCGAACTGATTCAGGACGGCAACAGTGTGGCCAGAGAAGAGATCGTACTGGGGAGTGGTGATTCTCAGCGACTGGAATTTTCAATCGCTGCAGATAAGGAATCCAGATTGGAAGCGAAATTAACACCTCGATCACCCGACAGTCTGGCTGCGGATAACCATGCGTTTCTCACCATACCACAATCCAGACAATTACTGGTCTATATTGATCCGGAATTGGCCAGCTATCGATACGCGCTGGCTGACAATCCGGAACTGCTTCTCTATCCACAGGAAAAAAGCTCGACGGCTCCCCTGGAATACGATCTGATTATTGGTACCTCAGAAAAAGATCTTAACAGATCAGCGCTGGTGAAAGTGGGGGTCGGTTTTGTTCCCGAAGATTTAACAAAACTGATCTCTTTGGAGAGTAATCTAACGGATGTGGTTGACTGGAATCGCAGCTCATCCTTATTGCGTCATGTCGAGCTGGCGGATGTGCAGATTTCTCAGCAACCGGTCTGGGCTGAAAATGCCAACGTGGAAGATCTGGAAGCACTGGGATACGAAGCCCTCATCCATGGACGACTCGGCCCCCTGTTATTACAGAAACGGGATGCAGGCGAACTGGAATACTATTATCTGTTTAATACTGATCGCTCCACGATGCCTTATCGTGTCGGCTTCCCGATTATGGTATCGAACCTGGTTCAGTTGACTTTACAGGAAGCGGGGATTTCCGAGACCCAGGCAGCAGCGACCCCCATTCTCCCTCCCTTGGAGTTACAGCCTGATACTCAGTATGAAATCCTGACACCAGCCGGAAATGAATTGCGCGCAGAAAGCGACCAAAATGGGCGGATATCTGGAGTTGCCGCTTTACATACTGGTCAATATACCGTTAACGGTGCAGGAGCAAAGAATGTCAAAATCAGTGTAAGTCTTTTAAACCCTTTAGAGACTTCACTCGTTTCAGAAGATGAGATCCAATTCAGTGAAGTGCCTGTCACCGCGACTCAAACGCAAGTCGACAGTGACAAGCCCCTCTGGGGGGAGTTTGCCTTTATTGCATTTTTGCTGCTGTTAGGCGAATGGTGGTATTTCCAGAAACGGCCGGCAGGAACAATGTCATAAACCCGATTGATTAAAACAGGTTGGAAACGTATGAATTGGAAAGTCCTGCAACTGGTCTGGCTGGCTTGTGCCTTTACAGCGCATCTGGCGGCAGCACAGTCAAACCCGATCACAGTTGATATTCATCAGGCGACTCAGTTTCCCAAAGGTAATGGACCGCTTTCGTTAGTCTGGGAATGTACTGTCTCTACTCCGGATCTGCTCGAAGGGCATTTTCTGGTCACAGCCTATGATGGAAATGAGCAGTTTGGACAGTTTCAGTCGCATGATGTGGCATTGCATTCAGGATTCCATGAAGTTCCCATGATGCTGCCTTCAATGAAGGTAGATAACCCCTTTTCCGAAGTAAAATTACGCCTCAGTTTTATCACACCTGAAACTCGTTATGATTTCAAAGATGCGTATACACTGAAAGTCGGTCGCAAACACCAAAGAACACTGGCTGTCGGAGTCTGTGATCCGTTTATCGAAAATTTACCACCTGTTCTGAAGACCTTCCTGGATCAATTGAAATTTGAAGCGATCAGCCCCAAAGAGCTGGTTCAGCTCGGTAATCGACAGATTGAGATCCCATCCGAGATCGCAAAACAGGGTATTATAGATGCGCAACCGCTGACGATGAACCTGAAAACCCATTCGATACACGTGCATCCGGATGATTTTCCACAGCTTCCCATTGACTGTCATCAGTATGACATTCTTGTGATTACAGCCCGG
The DNA here is from genome assembly GCF_008298035.1 of Gimesia maris. Classification (NCBI taxonomy): domain Bacteria; kingdom Pseudomonadati; phylum Planctomycetota; class Planctomycetia; order Planctomycetales; family Planctomycetaceae; genus Gimesia; species Gimesia maris. The sequence continues at coordinate 3,947,371 of NZ_CP042910.1, read as the reverse complement.
GGGCTGGATGCATTAGAATCGCGTCATATGAAAGCCATTCTGCAGTGGGTCCGTTCGGGAGGCAGTTTATGTGTGCTCCCTGGTGAGTCGACGGACTCCAGTCGACTGGCCTTTCTCAATGCATTGCAGGAAAGCCGCGAGAGCGCTCCGCTGTTAGTGAATTCCAAGGGACAAATTGTCTTTTCAGAGATGAATCAGATCCTGTTTACCCGGACCGGTTGGGGACGGTCGATTATCCTGCGCCAGCAGGCACTGGAAAACAAATCACTCTCTTCTGATCAACAGGCCCGGATTCCGTTTTTTTTATGGAAACTGAAACAGTCACAAAAGGAATATTATGATCAACAGCATCACTGGGATGACAAGAAGCTGATTCAGAATTACTTTGAGCGGGAAAGGCAGGCAAATTACCGAAACTATAATTCGTATGCCACTTCAGAATTGCTCAGCCTGAAATACCAGCCTCTCTTTACGGGCGGGATGTTAATTAATGATCTCATGCCGGCAGAATTGCAGATTGTTCCCACCTGGGTGATTGGAACCATTTTGCTGGGATATGTATTGATGATAGGTCCAGGAGAATATTATCTGCTGGGATACTTTAAAATACGACGGTTCACCTGGATCACGTTTCCATTCATTTCAATTTGTGTCGCTCTGTTTGCTTTTATCATCTCTGACTATTACATGCAGGCTTCTCACGAGCGGAAAACGCTGTCGATTGTCGATCTGGACAGCAAAGGGTCACCAGTCAGGGAGAATGAGATCGAGTTGCTTTTCACAGGTTCCTATCAGACTATCGAAACCAGAATTAAGTCGGGATTATTCAGTCCACTCAATCAGTCGGAGTTGGGCAGGGGGTATGATCGCTTTAATTCTCCCCGGAATACTGCACCCGGGATGGTAGGGGCTCCCTTCTTCCAGGGATCCATTCCCACACAATACTCTGTCTATCAACGAATGCCTCAATGGACACCTCAGTTGAACCGGATTGTCAATAATTACCCTCAAAAAGAACAGGCTGGATTTGACTGGTCGTCGATCACTGTCGATCAACTGAATTCTGATGAAAGTCGCACGAAACTGAAATCCCAGGTTAAACAGACATTTGGTGAGAATGCTATCCTATTGATCTATCAAGGAACGACCGAAGGAAAACCAAAGCGATTTACTCTTTATCTGAATGAGCGACTCGCGGGAACCCCACTACGGCCCGGTAGGATCACAGCATTATTAACCCCCATCCACAGGCCGCATACGCAATATCAGGTTCAGTCGCAGGAACAGGTCTGTTTTATGGATGATCTGTGTGTCCGGCAACAGCAGGGTATATTTCAGATCGTTTCCCAAACGTCTCCTGCAGGCGGAAGTGATTTCGAGGACTTAAGTATTCTGGACTCCTCTGATTCCCGGCAGTGGCTGGTAGTCGTTTATGTTCCGGGCAATGAGCGGGATACTATTTATCGTCAATTCATCGTGTCAGACACTTAAGATGACAACCCATTCTCCAGTTAGAACGTTACAAATTCTATGAGCACGCAACCTGCAATGGTGGAAGTTAAAAATCTCTGGGTCCGCTATGGGAAGTATGAAGCCGTCAAAGGTATTTCCTTTTCCATACCAAAGGGAGAAGTCTTTGGTTTTATTGGGCCGAATGGAGCAGGGAAATCTTCAACAATCAAAGTTCTGGCAACGCTGCAACGCGAGTATGAGTGTGATGCGGTCAAGATTAACGGGATCTCTGTTAAGAAAGCGCCCCATCTGATCAGAGAAATGATCGGTTACATGCCTGATTTTTTCGGCGTGTATGAAGATCTGACAGCCCGGGAGTACCTGCATTTTTTTGCAGCCGCTTATCGTATCAATCGCAATCGCAGAAAGGCAATTGTGAATGATGTTCTGGAACTGACCGATCTGACTGAAAAAATCGACGCACCTGTGGATTCGCTTTCCCGCGGCATGAAACAACGTCTGGCACTGGCGCGAGTCTTACTTCATGATCCAGACCTGCTGTTACTGGATGAACCCGCCAGTGGTCTGGACCCGCGTGCCCGTATCGAAGTACGGGAACTGCTCGTCGCGCTCAAAGAGATGGGAAAAACCATAATCATCTCCAGCCACATATTACATGAACTTTCGCAGCTATGTACCAGTATCGGAATTATTGAAGCGGGGCAGTTCGTCACCCAAGGATCATTAGACCATATCTACAAACGGCTGGAACTCAGTCGCGTCATTCATGTGCAGGTTGTCGGTGAAATGAACGGCATCTGTCAGACAATTGAATCCTTCGAGGGCGTCATATCTGTCAGTGTTCAAGCAGACCGCCTGGCGATCCAACTTCAGGAAGATCAACTGTCGGTGGAAGATTTACATGCCAGGCTGGCTGCCACGGGTGCCAAAATCCGCAAGTTTCAGGCAGAAGCCATGGATATGGAAACCGTCTTTATGAAATTGACGGAAGGGAAGACGGCATGAAAAAGCATTTTCTTCCAACTGGTCTGCCACTGCTCTCGAAAGAACTGATCGAAATGGCCAACCGCCGTCGCACCTACATTATTCGCACGGTCTATGCCCTGCTGTTTCTGGGATGTGTGGGTTTTATTTATATGGACAATCTGGCGCCTTTAATGACTAATCCTCTGGCGATGCTGGGGCGGGGGCGAGATATCTTTAAAGCTATGGTCTCTCTGCAGTTTGCCGCTATCTACATCCTGCTGCCGGCTATCACCTGTGGCGTGATTACACAGGAAAAAGAGCGTAACAGTCTGGGGCTGTTACTGATCACCAGGTTAAGCCCGGCTACCATTATTCTGGAAAAATATCTGGGGCGACTGATTTCCATGCTGACGTTTCTCATGCTGGGACTCCCGATTCTGGCTTTTGCCTATTCACTGGGGGGAGTTTCTCCTGCCATGTTTGTCAACGGTCTCTGGTTGCTTCTGCTGGCCATGCTTCAAGTCGCGGCTTTGGGGGTGCTATGTTCCAGCTATTTCCGAACAACGGTTGCGGCCTTCATCGCAACCTACCTGATTGGTTTTCTCATGTTGTTTGGTCTTCCGATCGCTTATGAATTGAATCTGCTGTATTATCAGAATGCAGCCGATCTGATCGTCGATGTGATACAGCGTATACCGTACATGGGAGAATTATTACCACCCGGGAATCGTCCAAACCAGGAAATTAACTTTTTGTTTTATGCTCCCCACTGGTTTGATCGGTTCTCCTGGACAGCCGGCGGAACTTCTGTCGTAAGAACCGTTATCTTCAGCATTCCCATTCTGCTGAGTACATTTGTGTTTTTAATATTTGCGCATTTCTATCTGGTTCGACGTGCATTTTTACCTTCCAACAACTTTCTGCTGAAAGTTTTCAAAAAGCTGGATCTTCTGTTTTCCAAGATCAATAATAATCGTGTGACACGTGGAATCGTGCTGGTGAAAGACAATGTTCGCCTCCCGGAAACTAAGCCGATTGCCTGGCGTGAAACGTCCAAGAAGTCGCTTGGTACATTTCGATACCTGTTTCGTATCCTGGTCCTTATGGAAGTCCCGATTCTGTTTTTGTGTATTATTATTGCCACCGGTGATCCGCAGCCAATTGTTCCGGGCGCGGTCATGTTACTGTGGTTGATCTGGGGGATCACCGCGTTGTTTCTGGCCGTCTCCGCCACCAGCCTGATTGCCGGGGAGCGGTCTCATGAAACGCTTGACGTATTGCTGACGACTCCCATTTCAGGTGCCGAATTACTGGACCAGAAGATTGCCGGGGTAAAACGCTTATGCCTGGTCTTACTGATCCCGCTGTTGACGATTGTCCTGTTTGAAACATGGTGGAAATGGGAAAATTTTCAGATGAACCGGGGACATCAATATGAGACTCAGTGGCTGCCGTATTTAGTCGGCTCCCTACTGACCCTGGGGATTTATCTGCCAATGCTCGTTTACCTGTTCTGCTGGATTGGTATGAAAATCAAATCTCAAACCAAGGCGATTCTGACAGCCCTGGGAAGTATTCTTGTGTGGTGTCTGCTGCCGTTTATCCTGGCATTCCCGCTGTTCATCCTGATTCCCAACCTGAAAGAAGATTCTGTGCTTTACGGTCTGTTTCTGGGACCGGCTTCCTATCTGGTGATGAATGAAGTCGCCGAATTTCATGCTTTTGGTTCGGCGTGGCCTCCACTGGTCGTCAATGCCATCATCTATGGGGGATGCCTTTTGTTGTTTCGTACGCTCTGCCGTAATCATATTGATGAAAATCTGGGGCGTCTGGGTTATAATAACAGTAGCTACTATCGTCCCGATTTTGATTCAATTGATGGCATCTCTTTTGATCAACAGTCTCCGTTGAGCTCTGATCTATGAAATACCGCTTCACAAGTATCCTGCATTCCATTACAGGGAATATCAACTTGCGTTTCATAATGGGAATAATCCTGTTATTGCTCCTGCCCGGCTCCGTTTTCGCAATTGATATCGAGGAAGTAGTCTGGGGATTTAATAACCAGCAAACCCGGAATCAATGTATTCCCGTTTCGATTCTCCTTCGTAATAACACCCCTGAGGCTTTTGATGAACCGCTTCATCTGAACCGACTGCAATTCGATGGCAGCAGAGTGGGGGCACCGTTGGTGCGAAAAGTGTTTCTGGCTCCGTTCACTTCCCAATGGGTTCAATTCTATCCATATATCAGCAATTCATACCAGACAGACTGGTCATTGAACTGGGGGCCCGGATTTCTATCCGGAAAGAAACTGACCAGGGCTGAAAATAACAGCAATCCCAACTCAGATCTTTCCGATGTGCGATCGCGCATTATTTTAAGCCGCTCTGACGGAATCATCAGGAAAGTGGGACACTTCAAGCAATTTCCGGAAGAGTTATTTCCCCCCTCCGTTACAGCAACTGATTCACTGGACGAAATCATCATAGGACACGTTCCCCGTTGGGATGCAGCCCGTAAGGTCTCCTTTATGGACTGGCTTTATCAGGGGGGGATCGTGCATCTGTTGACCGATGATACGACAGGCGAAAATCTGATTTTCACAACCAGCATGGTCGAACTAAATTCACCACTGGAGTTTTTTCGGATAGGTGAAGGGCTGGTGATACGCCACAATCTTAAATTGTCTCAGATGACTGATAATGTGCTGATTACGGCGGTCAATAAAATTCATGAACGGGAAGCGGAAAACATCCTGAATCATCCACCTGAAGTCAAGCAGAGTATAACCGTCAACAGCCAATACAATAATAACGGATATGGCGATATCAATTATAATTTATTACATGAACTGACGGAGCTGACACATCCTGATCACAACTGGCCTCTCATCTATCTGATGTCGCTGCTATATCTGTTCATGATATATCCCGGATGTTTCCTGTTTCATAAACGTCAGAAAAACTCACGTTACCGTAATACCCTGTTATTCGTTCTGTTTACCATAGTCTGTTTCAGCACCATTTTCTGGAGTATCGGAAAACGGGGTTACGGTGAAAAAACAACAATGAACAGTTTACTGGTCGCGACCCCCTTACCGGGAAACTATTTCGACACGACCTGCTGGATTAACTCCTTTGTGACAGATGGTGGCTTGTATCAATTTCAAACGACAGCAGAAAGCTCCATCTTCACCACCGCGCAGGACATGGAACGTGTCAAAGGTTTTATTGCTAATGGGATTGATGGAAAGATTCAGGCAGACATCCCGGCGTTTACCAGCCGCCCGTTCATGTTTCGAGCTAAAGTGCTTTTTCCAAAACCGGAATGCGAAATTGTTGATTATCAACTCAATCGTGACGGGAACCTGGAAGATCTTATACTCAAATTTCAGCCAGGCTTACCGACCGCGAATTCTCGAATCCAGATCCTGTTTCGCGAAAAACTGTATTCGGCCAGGCAGACAAAAGAGAAAGACGGATCTACTTTCAAGCTCAACCAGGGAGGGGTGATTCCTCTCGCGACCTGGAGGGCAAAACTTCATGATAATTTCGGTCTCAGTACGTCCTATCCATACCGCAATCAAACCAAAAACATCTCCGAAGTTTACAACAAACTCTACGAAACCCTTGTCATTAAATCATTAGATCTGACATCAGAGGAGGAGGTTGTTCAATTCCAAGGCCATCAGTCTCGTTTTAAATTATTTTATTATTGTGATATTCCAGACGAATTTAAGCTCAAGACAGATGTACGGGGAGCACAGCAGGGGCGCATCCTGTTCGTCTATGATTTCGCCTTACCTGAGAAACAGATTGCGGAAAATAATGAATCATCCGATCAATAGTCAACCAGTCATCGATATTCAGAATGTGTCTCATTCCTTCAAAGGACATCGCGCATTGCAGGGGATCAGTTTCCAGGTCCAGCCTCAATCGCTGCATGGATTTGTGGGTCCGAACGGGGCAGGTAAAACCACCACGCTGAAAATCATCTGTACGCTACTGCGTCCCCAGGGCGGTAAAGTTGAAGTCTTCGGACATGATGTACGATCGTCTGTGAAAGAGATCCGAAAACGAATCGGATTCATGCCCGATCATTTCAGTACTTATCGTCAGATGACCGTATTTGAGTATCTCGACTTTTTTGGGGCTGCTTATGGTCTGGGACTCGAACAGCGGAACCAGGTGATCAATGATGTTTTGACATTGACTGATATGGACGGCCGTAAAGATTCCCTCATCAGTGGATTGTCGCGGGGGATGCAGCAGCGCGTCAGCCTGGCGCGTGTGCTGGTCAACGACCCTGATCTGCTCTTACTGGATGAGCCGGCTTCCGGCCTGGACCCCCGTGCACGAATTGAACTGATGGAAATCCTGCAGGAACTGAAACGTATGGGGAAAACTATTTTCATCAGTTCGCATATTCTGAGTGAACTGGCAGAATTGTGTGACAGTGTGACAATTATTGATCGGGGACTGGTCAAGTACAGTGGTACGATGGACGGACTGCTGACACACGAACAGGAACATCCGATCTACAAAGTCATGCTGGAATCAGAAGTGGCAGGACTGAGCGATTCGCTGTTAGCCGAACCTGGAATTATGAAAGTAGAACCAACAGAAAAACTGCATGAATTTCGCATCACGTTCGATGCTTCGCTCACAAATACAGGAATACTGTTATCAAAAATCATCGAGCTAAACGGAACCATTCATTCGTTCCAGCGTGACAAGAAACACCTGAACCAGGCATTCCTGGACCTGACAGAGCAGGGAGTGCGTTAATGTTACAGGGAACGTTTGCACTATTTCACCGTGCGTTATGCGTCGACTTCCGGCTGACGCGAACCCATTTATTACGATTTTTGTTCGCCGTCCTGATTCTGTTTTGCCTGATTGTTGCGCATTCCAGCAGCCGTTTCATGGGAGCTGCCGGACTTGCTTTATTTTCCAATATCATTTATCTGAATTTTGTGTTTATTCTGATGGCGGGTCTCAGTTTTTTTGCCAGCGCCATCACAGAAGAAAAAGAAGAACAGACGATCGGTTTGCTATTGATGGCGGGCGTAAATCCCATTTCACTGTTACTGGGAAAATCCCTGCCGCGACTGGTTTCTGCTCTCATACTGCTCTCGATCCAGTTTCCCTTTACGCTGCTGGCGATTACTCTGGGGGGAGTCACTTTCTCACAGGTAATCGCGACATATGCGACTCTGTCAGCATTTCTGATTGGATTATCCAACCTGGGACTGGTCTGCTCGGTGGTCTGTGCAAGGTCGCGGACTGCCTCAGCTCTGGTGCTCATCTCCCTGGTCCTGTATTTCCTGGGGCCTCCCTTACTGGGCTTGTGCATTGATGGGGCCGTTTCTGCGAGATGGATTGCATCCAACTCACTAATTGCCCGAGGAGCAATGGCATTTGTAGAGAACTGTTATGAATCCTCTGTCTTGAGACAGCTCAACCTGATCCTCGCTTCCGGATTTAGTGAAAGTGCCTGGGGATTCCAGTTCTGGACCAACCTGATTGCAGGTGCTGTGTTCTTCCTGTTGGCCTGTTTGTTCTTCAATCGGTATGCGCTGACTGAGATCTCCACAGATCCCGGCCGCGGGCTGATTTCCAAAAAACGGAACCGGATTTTTTCCCCAGGTCGCGCCTGGATGCAGGCATTAGCATGGAAAGATTTCTATTTTGTGAATGGTGGCCTGGGGATGGCGTTAATCAAACATGCCTGTTACGGAGCCGCGCTGTTTTCTCTGTGTGCCTATATCAATTTTTCATCTCAGAGTTATTCTCTGCGTGAAATGGGACTGACTGTATTCTGGACCATGCTGATTGTGGTGCTGATTGAAATCAGCCTGATTTCTTCCAGGGTATTTCATGTGGAGATTCAGTGGAAAACTCTGGTTTCGACAGCAATGCTTCCGCAATCAATGGCGCAGATTGCCTACGCCAAGCTATTTGGATCAATGTTGGCTGTCATACCTGCCTTCTTTTATCTGATCATTGGAGGGTTAATCGGGATCGAAGAAATGACGCAGGATCTGGGTATGGTGCTCGCAGAACCTAGTTTCTGGCTGACCTGTATTGAAGTTATCTTTTTCTGGCACCTGACGGCCCTGTTATCGACGTTTATCAAATGGGGGGCATTACCACTGGCATTCGTCCTGATGTGGGTTGGCAATATGATCTTCTTTATGGGCATGAGCATGATCGCTTTTGGAAGCGGTGGGAGTGGGCCGGAAGTCTTTGAAGCGATCATTATCCTGTTTACTTTGTTTCTTTCAGCCGGTATTGTAGGATCACATTTTGTCATTAATGAACGTCTGACTTTCCTGGCTTCCCAATAAGCGGGGGCATTGAATTGGTGCAGAGCACTGGAGTTGCAATGGAATCTAAAGTAAGTCGAAGAAGACTGTTACAGTCATCAAGTATTTTAGCTGCTTCCGCGCTCGGGCTGGATTTACAGCAGTCAACCGCCGGCGAAAAGCAACCGCAGGTTTCGCCTCAGCCGCTGAAGGGAAATATTAATCAATCAGTCGTGCACTGGTGTTTCAAAAAGTACTGGGATATTGAAAAAACCGCGCAGATTGCCAGTCAGCTGGGAATTAAAAGCGTCGAACTGACACCTGCAGAGAACTGGGACACCCTGAAAAAATACGGTTTAACCTGTGCGATCGCATCCAGCCATGGTTTTAAATCCGGTTTTAATAACCCGGCCCATTGGGATGAATGCATTCAGATTTTACGTAAACGGATCGATGAGTGTGCTGCCGGCGGGGTAAAAAATGTCATCACTTTTACCGGAATGCGTGACGGCATCGATGATGAGACCGGGGTGAAAAACTGCGTTGCCGGTTTCAAAAAGATCATCGGCTACGCGGAGAAGAACAATGTGAACCTCTGCCTGGAAATGCTTAATTCCCGTGATGCCAGCCATCCGATGAAAGGGCATCCCGGTTACCAGGGAGACCATACCGAGTACTGCATTGATATCATCAAGCAGGTCGGCTCTGATCGGATGAAACTCCTGTTTGACATCTATCATGTGCAAATTATGGATGGGGACGTCATTCGACGCATCCGCGAGCATAAAGATTATATCGGTCACGTCCACACAGCCGGTAATCCCGGGCGAGGTGAACTGGATCAGAAGCAGGAAATCAACTATCCCGCAATCATGCAGGCATTACAGGAGATCGGCTACAAAGGCTATGTCGGGCAGGAATTTATTCCCACGCGCGACCCTTACGAGGGCTTACAGCAGGCAGTCCTGCTATGTGATGTTTAAACTCAAACTGTCTATAAAATAAAAGCGGCGGAGAACTGATTGATTCTCCGCCGCTTTTTATCTATTGAATTCAGGCAACGATTCAGGAAGAAAGTTCCTGAATGACACAGTCACCCATTTCTGTTGTGGAAATACTCTTGCCTCCCGCAGCGATATCAGCAGTACGATGACCGGCTGCCAGAACCCGGGCGACCGCTTCTTCGACGGCAGTCGCTTCTGTTTCCAGGTTTAAGGAATGCCTGAGCAGCATAGCTGTTGCCAGAATTGTCGCCAGGGGATTGGCGATCCCTTTCCCGGCGATATCCGGGGCAGAACCATGAATTGGTTCATACAGTCCCGGTCCATCAGCGCCTAAAGAAGCAGAGGGAAGTAATCCCAGGGAGCCAGGCAGCATCGAACCTTCGTCAGTCAGAATATCACCAAACATATTTCCTGTGACAACGACGTCGAAATCCGACGGGCGGGAAATCAGGTGCATTGCCATCGCATCAACGAGGACCACCTCGTACTCGATATCGGGAAATTCATTTTTGATTACATCAGCGGCGACCTGACGCCAGAGTCGTGAGACTTCCAGCACATTGGCTTTATCAACCGAGGTCAATTTACCACGACGATTACGAGCCGCTTCGGCTGCCAGTCTCACAATGCGGGCAATCTCTTTCGTGGTGTAGGTCATGACGCTGAATGCTTTTTCGCCGTCTGGATGTTCCATTCTGCCGGATTCGCCGAAGTAAATCCCACCGGTCAATTCTCGGAAGAACAGAATATCGGTTCCTTCTATGATTTCCCGCTTTAAAGGCGATGCATCGAGCAGCTCACTGTAAGGTTTAATGGGACGCAGGTTCGCAAACAGGCCCAGTTCTTTACGGATTTTGAGGAGCCCTGCTTCGGGACGAGTTTTGGCCGAAGGATCATCCCATTTGGGTCCCCCCACGGCTCCCAGCAGGATGGCATTGGATGCTTTGCAGGTTTCCAGAGTTTCAGCAGGAAGCGGGTCGCCAAATTCATCAATGGCATTGCCACCCATCGGACAGCTGGGAGTTTCAAACTGATGATCATATTTCTGTGCGATTGTATCGAGAACCCGTTTGGCCTGTGCTACGATTTCGGGACCAATTCCATCGCCGGGCAATAATGTTATCCGCGCTTCCACAATCATTTCCTCATTTGTACTTATCAACGTGATGATTCAGGTGATTTCCTATACGAAAGAGTTAATTTAGCGACTGTACATCCAAAACTCCAGCCGGCGCCGACATGATTTTTGCGGAGGGGAACTGACAAACTGTGTCAGACCGAGATTTAAATCAAATCTGAAGTTTGTACAGCACAAACACATGATCCTTAAAAACTGCATAACCGGACTCGAAAAATATGTGTAAACACTTAATTTTATCGGCAAAATCAAGAGTTTCGCTCTACGGTCCGATAAGAAAGATTAGATCCCGCTATGGATTATGTGTCTTGCCATAGCAGGTTAAACATTCAAAATTGTCGTCGATTCGCATTCACAGCCCTGAAATGACTTCAGGAAGATACTTTGAGACAAGGGCTTACGCTCAGGAGGAGCAAGCGAAATAGAAATCGATGTAAGCTACAGGACAGGGACATCGCATGTTTCGCTCTTCATTTTTTGCTGCCGGTTTATTCGTCTTACTGACTGGTACTTCATTCTTATTTGTCGACAAGATGGTTCTCACCCACAAAGTAGCCGTGGAAGAAGAACCGGAACCAGTACGCGAGCCTGAATTTCGCGGATTTCTGGGGATGACAACGCTGAATGAAGAGCAGCAGGAAGAATTAAACCCACCTGACTGGGCTGCTTTCAGCCTCATGTCAATTGGTGCCGTCACAATGCTCTACGCAGCTGCATTACCTAAAAAACGGTCGTAAAACAGATCTACTTGCAGAATCAATTACCGTGAGGAGCGATTGCCGCTCCTCGCGGTTTTTTATTGTTCAAACCTTAATGTCGCCCACAAACTTGGATCCTGGGCGAAAGGGAACTCATGATCCACAATCATGAACTGCTCTCCCAGTTCGGAATCTGTGATTTTGTAGTAGAATCCTGTCTGTGGATAAGAAGCGGGATCGAAACCATAGAGTTCAGAAGCAGGCAGCCATACGTCCAGAGCGTAGCCTGTTTTACTGATCTTTGACCAGAGACCAACCTTTTTCAGATCACATCGGGGAGCATCTTCCTGGGCACGATGAACCGTCTGTTGTAGACAAACCGGTTTCCCTGAAAGACCCACTGGTTGAAATTCAAAAGAATGACAGTAGCGGCTGGCACGATGGATTGTCTTGGTATCGCGGGTATCGATCCAGACCTCAAGCGACTCTGCTGGTGTGACTGGATGTTTTTTTTGATTGACCTGCAGGCTGATCGCCAGGCCTTCTGCATTCCAGGCGACTTTGAGTTCCCCCCATTTATTTGACTTGTCGTACGTCAGATCGGGGAGCAGTGCAGACCCCGGGAGGTTCAATAATCGCCCCCGCTTACGGGGGATATCCTGTATCTGCGGCAGCGTGATTGAATGCCGAAACAAAAATGAACAGGGAATGATTGACATGGTAATTCAGACTCTCGGATTGACGTGATCTTTAAATTTAATCCTCACGATGTAGAATCATAGCATTCCCGTTCCAGATATTCTATTCCCGATTATTTTACTTCACCGTATTCAGCAGCTGATTTACGCTTTCTCCCTAAGGCTCTCCATGCGATATCAGAACACTCAGATGATTCGAATCAGGGGCGCACGCTGTCATAATCTGAAAAATATCGATGTCGATCTGCCTCATAACCAGATCTCTATCGTGACTGGAGTCAGCGGGAGCGGGAAGAGCAGTCTGGTCTTTGACACTCTGCATCAGGAAGGTCAGCGGCGATTTCTGGAAAACCTGTCATCGGGTACCAGACAACTGTTTAGCCAGGCCCAGCCGGTTGCCGTTGACCAGATTCTGGGTTTGCCCCCCACCATCTGTTTTGATCAGACACAAAGAGTGCAGTCAAAGCGCAGCACACTGGCAACCCTGACTGAGTTGTACGATTTATTTCGACTACTCTATGCAAAACTGGGAATCGTTCATTGTGTGAATTGCGGCCGGGCATTGCATCAACAGACTCCAGAGCAAATCGTCGATCTGGTACTGGCACTCGAAGATCGTAAAAAAGTCATGATTCTGGCCCCGGTTGTCTCAGCCAGAAAAGGAAATCATTCTGCACTGTTAAATCAGGTTGCCAGGGAAGGGTTTGTTCGCGCCAGAATTGATGGGGCAGTCATTGATATCACTCAACCGCACGAATTACCGGAAGATGTTCCGCATGATATCGAAATCGTGATTGATCGCATCATTGTGAAAGAGGGAATCCAGTCACGTCTGAAGGAATCGGTAGACCTCGCTTTAAAACAGGGAGGTGGTACCTGTCTGATCAGCCATCAGATTGAATCAGGCTGGTCTGACCGTTATGTGAGTACACGCCTGGCCTGTGGAGAATGTAATCTCAGTTTTCCCGATCCCGAACCGGTCACATTCAGCTTTAACAGTCCCCATGGTGCCTGTCCCACCTGTGAAGGTCTGGGAATCATCGAACCATCAGAATCTGAGTCAGGTCAGATTTGTCCAGATTGCCAGGGCGCCCGCATCAGTCAGTATGGACGCTCGATCCTGCTAAACCAGCAGTCAATTGACCAGGTCGTACAGTTTACCGCTCCCGAAATCATCAACTGGCTTGATCAATGGAAGGCAGGGGAGGCTCAGGGAATGAGCCTCCAGGACCAGGTCATCGCAGATCAGATCGAGCCATCCATACGAAAAAGACTGGAGTATCTGACTGAGATCGGATTAGGTTATATTCAGTTATCACGTCCTTCCAAAACTTTATCGGGTGGTGAATTACAGCGTGCCAGACTGACTGCCTGTCTGGGAGCGGGGACAACAGGTGCCTGCTACATTCTGGACGAACCAACGGCGGGTTTGCACGCGAATGAGACTCAGAAACTGCTGAGGATTTTACAGCGTCTGAAGCAGGCCGGGAATACAATCATTGTTGTTGAGCATGATCACGATGTCATTAAAGCCGCAGATTATCTGGTGGATATTGGTCCGCAAGCCGGTGCAGAAGGGGGAAAACTTGTTTTCTCCGGCGACTATGACGCATTCATTCAGCATCCGGAATCCATGACCGCTCAAGGCTTAACGGCCCGATTTCAGAATTCGCCACAGGCCCATCGCTCGAAAACCAGCCATGAGCAGTTTGTACAACTTACGGGAGCACGAACCAATAATCTGAAAGAGATCTCAGTTAAAGTTCCTCTGCAGCAGCTGGTCTGTGTTACCGGTGTCAGTGGCTCCGGAAAAAGTTCTCTTATCATGGAAACACTGGTTCCTGCTATCAAATCGGAATTGAACCGACGGCCGAATCCTGCTCTGCAGTATGATTCTTTGCAGGGGGTGGAATATCTGCAGCAGATTAAAATCATAGATCAATCTGCTTTGGGAAAGAACGGGCGTTCCAATCCCGCGACGTATTGTGGTATCTGGGACGAAGTCCGAAAACTGTTTTCGAAAACAAAAACTGCACGACTGCGAGGTTATACGGCACGACGATTCAGTTTTAATTCCGCTGAGGGCCGTTGCGGAGCATGCCGTGGGACTGGTGTGAAACGAATCGATCTGAAATTTCTCCCACCCGTATTTCTTCCCTGCGAAAAATGTCATTCAAAACGATTCAACAGGGGGACTTTATCGGTTACCTATCGAGGCAAAACAGTCAGTGACGTTCTGGAAATGTCTATTGCTGAAGCCGGCGAGTTTTTTGAGTCGATCCCTCGCATCAAAAGGATCCTGCAGGTATTACTGGATCTTGGCCTGGGATATCTGGCTCTGGGGCAGCCCGCTAATCTGTTATCGGGTGGTGAAGCGCAGAGGCTCAGGCTCGCCTCAGAACTGTTCGCTCCCTTAAATGGCATGACGCTGTTTGTTCTTGATGAACCAACACGCGGGTTGCATTCACATGATATTGAGTGCTTACTGCAGACATTAAACAGATTGATCGATGCAGGAAATTCGGTACTGGTGATAGAACATCATCCTCAAGTGATGTGTGCCGCGGAATGGTTGATTGACCTTGGTCCTGAAGCTGGTAATGCGGGAGGTTACCTCATCGATGAAGGTCCACCGGCATTGATTGCTGCCAACCGGCGGGGAGCGACGGGAAGAATGCTGTACGAACTGATTGGCGATTCTGTAGACGATTGAGTTTTTTTCATAAGTCAACCGAAAGTAACTCCTGCAGAATCTCTACACATTCATTATACTGATCTCAGGTTTATCAACAGCCACCTGAATGTCCGTCAAGATCCCCGATTGTTTAAGAAAAATTAAGCTGCACGAATCATGAAACTATTTAATGAGTATGGCGTTTCGTTTGAATATCCTGATGATTGGGAACTGACAAAAGAAGTAAATGAAAAAAACGGAGAAATTCAAATCAGTGTCGCTGCAGCTGACTCTTCGTTCTGGATGATTTCTCTGTTTCTGGTTGATATTCCAGCAGAAGAATTACTGAAAAAGTCGCTGGAAGTCTTTCAGGAAGAATATGAGGAACTGGATGTGTATGAAGCTCATGTCAGACTGGCTGGCAAGGAGTGTTCTGGTTACGATCTCGAATTTGTCTGTTCTGAATTGATCAACAGTGCCTTCCTGCGAGTCTTGAAAACCAGCCTGTTCACCGCATTTATCCTGTATCAGGGAACAGACCAGGATTTACAGAATTCTCTGAAAGATCTGGAAGCGATTTCTCTAAGTCTGGATATTTTTGATAATGAATTTGACGGATATCTGGATATAGTTTAAGTTTAAGTCCTGTGAATGAACAAAACTCCGAAAATCAATGATTGCTTACTTAAGACGACCGGAATTATAATACTGAGACAAAACAGTTATTAACTGGCATTCAACGGTATGACACCGATGCAACGTATTGGCAGTGGAAGCCGCAACCGTACTGTTACCGAAAACTGCAGGTTTATCGTTCAGGAGCATTTTGATGTCAGCGGAAATTGAATCACATCAGGTTGAGAGCATCGGCGTTGTTGCAGGAGTTGTCTGGCAATACTTAAGTGAACATGAACCTGTGACGCTGAGTAAACTGTCGCGTGAAATCGAAGCCCCCCGTGATCTGGTCATGCAGGCAGTCGGGTGGTTAGGCCGAGAAGGTAAGATTGAATTTCATCAGGGATCTCGCAGCAAACTGATCTCACTGGTGAATGAATAATTACGAGGATTTCTATTGCTCCTCTGACTGCAAAATACGGGGCACATTTTTGCAGAAGAGAGCGGCGTTATCTTTCCCGCCATCTGCCCTGAGGAGGTCACAGCGTTGAGTGACTCAAAAATCAGTGAACTGTATCAACAGGCACGTACTCTTCAGAAATCTCGAGAAATTGTAAAAGCGATCGAGATTTACGAGCGGATTCTGAGTATCAAACCAGCAGAAAAAAAGGCGCATGTCTCCATTGCGACAGCTTACTTTCAGTTACAGCAATACCCTGAGGCGATAAAGCATTTTGAGGAAATGACTCGCCTGGCCCCCATGGATGCTTCACCGTATATCAATATGGGCGCCATCTATAACCGTATGGGTGAATACAAAACGGCGCTGGACGTACTAAGAAAGGCCGTTCAGAAAGACAAAAAATCAGCAGACGCATTTTACAACATGGGAATAGCTCACAAGGGTTTAAATCAGTTGAGCATGGCGGTTACAGCCTATAAACAGGCAATCGTCATTAATGGTCAAATGGTCGATGCTTATTTCAATCTGGGTAATGTGTATCTGGAAATGAAAAATCATTCACAGGCACATTCCAGCTTCACACGGGCGCTGGAAATCTCACCTGGTTTCAAAAAGGCCAGAAATGCAATGAAAATTCTGGATGCTGAAACCGTAAAGGAGAAAGAAAAACTGAGCCCATTTGGACGCCTGGTTGATGAATCGACACTCCGCAAAAAAGGCACCAGTGTTTCCACTTGCGATCTCAGTATCGAAGAGCGTGAGAATGACCGCCGTGTCATTCATAAACTCTGTGATGATATCACTGAGATCAGTCATACCATTGTTGAAGATTTAAAGAAAGGTGTGAATCCGGGCCTGTTGAACCTGAATCGATGTATCTCTCAGGGTGAAAAGCACTATTCTGAACTGGATGAAGTTTATGCGACATTCCAGAAGAAAGTGAAATCGCTGGCTGAGATGAGAAAGCTGCTGAATCATCGTATGCTCGAGTTGAAGAGTCATGAAGAATTAATCAATTCAATCGGTAGAGATTGAATTCAGATTCCTGACCTGGTGAATCTGAACAGGAACGATCCCCCCGAAATGGAGTTACCTTCAGGTGACCAGCCTTGTCTATCAGACAGGTAATCGCTCCGTGCTGGCGAGTCGAGTAAATTTGTACGTTTTCTGAATAGATCTTTTTCAACTCCGGAATCGTCTGCTTCTGTCCTCCACTGACAATCACATAGACAGGCTTCGCCCACTCATTCAAATCCCGGGTATTCGCAGATCGACTGCCATGATGTGGAGACAGGAGCACATCCACCCTATCAGTTGTCGGTTCGCTTAACAGTTTTTTGAGTCCCGCGCCTTCTAAATCTCCAGTGAGTAGAATCTGACGCCCGCCATAACTGACTCTCAGGGTCAGGCTGGATGGATTGTCTTCCTGATAGAGATCACCATATTCGGGATGCAGGACTTCAATTTCCGTTTTTTCTCCCAGGGTAATGTGGTCACCTTTACCGATGAATTGAATGGGCACACGAAACGCCAGTGCCGTATCACATAATTCGATCGTTCCCCGTTGTGATCGCGTCAGAAAAGATTGGGGAAAAGCAAGTTCGCGCACATAACCGTTTGCAATCAATTCTTCTGCAGAATTAAAGTGATCACGATCTGCGTGTGAAATCAACAGCAGATCAACCCTGCGAATTCCACGCGCGAGTAAGGTTTTCTTAATTTTTGAATAAGTTTGTTCCACAGGCGACATTGACCCTGCATCATAGAGAATGGTCTCTCCATCCGGTGCCTCAATCAAAATTGATACTCCATGATTCACGGCAATAAAAGTACATCGCAGGCACGGCTCCTGTGGAATCAACAGCGGAACCAACAGCCCCGTCAAGATCCAGACCGGTAGCAGCGAAAGCTTCAATTTATTGACAACTCTGCCGGAGGCCCAATTAAGCTTCCAGATACCTGGCAAAACGGATAACAGCAGCAAGATATAATACACCAGTATCCACCAGGGGGCAGGGGCAGATAATTCGAAATGGGACAACGGCAGATTAGAAGTCCACTCCACGACCCAAAGCAGAAACCGCAGACTCTGGTCAAAACAAAATCCAAAAATACCAGCAGTGAACGGGAGCAGGGAGCCGACAAACATCAGCAGATAGCCCAGCAGGAGAATCAGAAACAGAAACGGGAAGATCAGACTATTCACAATCAGTCCGGCTGGGGCCAGCAGTTGAAAGTGACAAAGAACCAGGGGGGCTGTTGTGATCCAGATGAAGAAGGTAACCAGAAAAACAGTGTAAAGCATGCGAAAATACTGAAAGCAGAACCGCTGTAAAGGTGTCTGCAGAAGTGGATCACTGGCTTTCAGTCGCCAGCGTAACGGCAGCCAGGTTTGCTGGTACAGGTTCTGATAAAAGTCCTGATTAACCGTCCAGAGGATTGCTGCAACGGCCAGAAACGAAAGCTGTGTTCCCACATCAAACAGGTCTGTTGGATTAATCAGCAGGATAATCAGTCCAGACAGACATACCAGATTCAGAGTGGTAATGGTGCGCCAATTGACCAGCCCCCACGTAACAAGCACACAAAATGAAGCGGCTCTTAAAATCGGCGGACGGATCTCAATGATCGAGAGGTAGAACAGAATCGCCAGGGTCAAAAAAGTGACCGTCACTGTCCGTGGCAGGTTCAGGATATGGCAAAGACTCCAGACAAACGCGCTGAAAAATCCAATATGCAACCCGGAGATCGCTAAAAAATGGATCAATCCGGACTTGCTGAATTCCTGACGTACTTTGGGGCTCAAATCTTTACGCTCACCCAGCAGTAGTGCCAGAGCGACTGGCTGAACAGACTCTGATGTATTCTTAATGATGAGTGTTTTGAACCATTCATGAACTGACGTCCGTAATCGGTTCCAGGAATAGTCATTTGATTTCTGGATCAGTGTTACCGCTTCAGGTATTTTGACAGAGAGTATCGCATCAATTTTCTGTCTGCGATAATAGGTCGAAAAATCATAATCTGCGGGGTTGTCAGGTTCTGTACAATGCTTCAACTCACCACAAAGATTGATCAAATCTCCTGCTGCCAGCTGATCTGAAAGCCCTGGCGCGGATGGTTTTCGATTTTCCGTTATGAAAACACGCACTTTTCCCGCAACAGGAATCTCGGAGTTTTTGACCAGGAGTTTCTGACAGGTAAATGTAAACTGAATCCGCCGCTGAGGCTGTTCCGGATTCAGTAATTCGCCTTCGCCTAACTCGCGTATTTCCGGTTTAGATGAAATGAGACCAGTCAGTCTGACAATACATTTTGGAGCCGGATGCTGTTTGACAGAGGGGAGCAGTCGGGTGACATCTTCTGAACTTCGACAATACCAGAATTCGTGATGCCTCAAAGCACCCAGGCAGACGACCATCGCCAGCAACATGAGTGTGGATACTTTTCGCCAGTGAAACCGGTACGTCAGTAGCCAGCAGGTTAAGGCAGCGAGAGCTGGCAGGAACCAGAAATAAATCGTCAGATGCAACCAGGCATCCAGCAGAATCCCCACAGCAAAACAGATCAACACACTTAAGGCTGGAAATCGTTGAGGAACAGGCAGAACCTGATCCCCCGAGCCTGGTCTCTGGTCAGTCTGGTCAGGGGATTCGTTCATCAAAACTGGAACCCCGGCGATTTCAAGGGACTACGGGTAGATTTAAATCAACCTGATTGTGCATTGTATAAAAACGAAATCGATTCGCATCAGGAATCAATAATCCGCTTGACTGATTGACTTCGGGCCTGGTCAACGGGTTTCCGGAATATTTAACCCAGTCAATCATATTTTTGGAAGCAGCGATATTTGTTGTCCATAATGATGGTTTTTGCGCAGCGTCTGTACCGTGAAATATCATGTAATAGGTTCCCTGGTACTTGATCAGCTGATTCATGGCAATCATTTTTTGATCATAAGATTCAGGGCCGGGCAGCATAACTGGCTGGTCGTTGTTTATATTTGTCCAGACTTTCATATCCGGTGAAGTCGCCAGCCAGATCCCTGCATCCCGTCTTTCATAAAACAGATACCAGGTTCCTTTTTCATACCAGACGACAGGTGTTCCATAGGGACCGGCGGCAATGGGTTTCCCGTCCGACATGCGAACATCCAGTGCACCAACGCGGGTCCAGTTTACCGCATCAGTGGAAGTCAGATGCTGGGCAATGTCATCCTTACCTTCGGCAAACATGTGGTAGGTTTCACCGTGTTTGATCACCATCATGTCTTCGACCCAGTGTTGCTGGTAGATGGGATTACAGGGAGAACGCGTCCAGTGAATGCCATCGCAGGACCAGGCATAACCGAGTTTTTTTATTCCTTCGCGGGTTCCATCGTAGCCGGTAAACCAGAGGTGATAGAAATCACCTTCTTTGAGAATCCAGCCACGCTCTCGGATTTTTACGTCCCAGTGACCGGGCCCCTGGGCCTCAAAGATCGGGTTGGAAGCATAGGGTTGAAATCTGGTTAATTCCTCCGGAAAACGGATTTCTTCAGCAACAAGCGTCGAAGAGATCCCGCAGAACAGTACCGTGATTACGAGTCGTAAGGAACATTGTAAATATGTGTAGAATTTCACCGTGGGTCCGTTCATTTTATAACAATCATCAGGTTTCATGTGTTTCCACTGCCATCTCATTGAAGTTTCGTTATTATACGCAGATCACTTTCCGAAATTCAAAGTGTCAGAGATGAATTCTGAGTGCACCTGCGAGACAGGTCATTTTGAAATCAGAACCAAAAGGATTTATCATGCCAGAGACAGCAGCGTTACTCGATATTCAGGGACTGAAAACCTACTTTCATACCAGTCGCGGAGTGGTCAAAGCAGTAGAAGATTTAACTGTCACCATCGAAAAAGGGAAGACCCTGGGACTGGTGGGTGAATCGGGTTCCGGCAAATCCGTGACTTCGCTTTCCATCATGAAACTGCTGCCTGACGCCGCTGCAAAAATTGATGCCGGATCGATCTCGTTCCTCGGTAAAGATCTCGTGAAATTGTCCGATCCGGAAATGCGCAACATCCGGGGACGTGAAATCAGCATGATTTTTCAGGAACCGGGAACTTCTCTGAACCCCGTGTTCCGTGTCGGAAAGCAGGTGATGGAAGCAATCATGCTGCACCAGAAGGTGACGGCTGAGGAAGCGAAAAAGCGAACAATCGACCTGTTTCATGAAGTAGGGATTCTCGATCCAGAAAGACGATTCTCAAGTTATCCCCATGAGATGTCCGGTGGTCAGAAACAACGCGTGATGATCGCGATGGCATTGAGTTGTAACCCGGAATTATTAATCGCCGATGAACCCACAACGGCACTTGATGTAACGATCCAGGCCCAGATCCTGAACCTGATCCGCAAGTTACGTGATGAGCGCGGGATGTCTGTGTTGTTTATTACGCATGATTTAGGTGTCATTGCAGAAATAGCCGACGATGTGGCCGTCATGTTTCGGGGTAAACTGGTGGAATATAAACCGGTCGTCGAGATCTTTGAAAACCCGGAACACCCCTATACCAAAGGCCTGCTGGCCTGTCGACCGTCATTGGATTCCAAATTTAAGCGGCTGCCGACTGTCTCAGATTTTATGGATTTTCAGGAAACCAGTTCCGGCGAATACCTGATTCAGGAAAAGCTTTTTGACGAAGCTAAATTCAAGGACACCACAGCGCATGGGCGCCCCCGGATCCTGCATCCCCGTTCAGAACTGGAGTCACTCGGGTACCACTGGGATGATGTTCATAATCTACCCGAATCCCGATTTATCGAAGCGGGAGAGAAGCCGATTTTAAGACTGGATCAGCTTCAGGTCTACTACCCGATCAAGAGTGGCATTATCAAACGAACCGTCGACCATGTGAAAGCCGTCGATGGCATCTCTTTGAATATTTATCGGGGACAGACGATCGGACTGGTGGGAGAATCCGGGTGTGGTAAAACGACAACCGGTAAGGCGATTGTCGGGCTGGCTCCGGTGACCGATGGTAGAATTCTGCTGGAAGGAAACGATCTGGCACATATGACGCGTTCCGAAAGAAAACCGTTTCGGCGAAAAGTGCAGATCATATTCCAGGACCCATATAGTTCTTTGAATCCGCGCATGATGGTCTCCACGATTATCACTGAATCCATGATTGCACATCAACTGGGTAAATCGAAGTCAGACCGACGCGATCGGGCAGCCTCACTTCTGAAAGAGGTCGGTCTGCCTGTTGATTATCTGGATCGATATCCCCATGAGTTTTCCGGTGGGCAACGTCAGAGAATTTCGATTGCCCGCGCGCTGGCTGTCGAACCAGAATTTATCATCTGCGATGAATCGGTATCTGCACTCGACGTTTCAGTGCAGGCACAGGTCTTGAACCTGCTCAAAGATCTGCAGGAACAACATAACCTGACATACATTTTTATCAGCCATGATCTGAGTGTGGTGAAGTTTATGTCCGATATGATGGCGGTAATGAATGCGGGAAAACTGGTAGAACTTGGCCCGTCCGAAGCCATCTATCAGAACCCGCAACAGGAATATACTCGAAAGTTGATTGAATCTGTACCGGTTGATGATTTGTCACAAATTAAGGCACGGGTTGCACATAGAAAAGAACAGGCAACAATGCACAAATAAGAAAATATATGTGGATTTGTCTATATGATTAGAGGTCTCCCATTTCTGCTTTCCGTACAGTAGACCACCGGAATTGCCATTGCTAACCTTGCCGTGCAGTCTACGGAACCGGCAAGGTTTATGCCGGTGAAATATTTTAACATCCTAGGTACGGAAAGATTAGGAAAGTGGTAATGACTATAAAACCATCATGGAAAGTCGTTTTAACTGGTCTGTTTTGTCTGCTGTTCATTCAGCCTGTTTTTTCAGAAGAAGAAAAGAAGGAAGGCGAACACGACTGGTTACTGAAAAACCCCACCATTCAAAAGCTGTTGAAACTGCATAACGCAGAACGCGCACGCAATGGAATGCCAGCCTTGACATTGAACACGAAGATGTGTCTTCAGGCTCAGGAACATGCTAACTGGATGGCTCAGACTGGCTACTATCAGCACAGTAATTTGCCCTGGCCAGAAATTATTTTTCAGGGCCCCACTTCAGCCGCCGCTGCTGTGAATGGCTGGATCGCTTCACCCGCTCATCACTCCATCATGTTGACGGGGACCCAGGCCGGATTCGGGTTCATGGTTTTAAATGGTAACTATTACTGGGTGGGAGTCTTCAAATAAGCACACCCGTGAATAAGCCGATTCAAAAGCAGTCGGCACAGATTTAAAAAAACAAGGCTGATTTTGGTTGACGGTAAGTCTAAATGTAACTTACCTTTAAACCAGAATCAGCCTTGTTCTATATGGATGAGTCTGCCACAATCTACGGATAGCGTCTC
The DNA here is from genome assembly GCF_008298035.1 of Gimesia maris. Taxonomy (NCBI): domain Bacteria; kingdom Pseudomonadati; phylum Planctomycetota; class Planctomycetia; order Planctomycetales; family Planctomycetaceae; genus Gimesia; species Gimesia maris. Next base: position 3,923,899 of record NZ_CP042910.1, on the reverse strand, counting down.
ACACTCTGGTTCTGGATCAAACAAACCAATTGACCTCCCGTGATTTTTCCGACTTTTCAATGGAGTAATTGAAGGAATATCCATGCATCAATATCCCCGTTTCAACCTGTTCTTCCTGTCCCTCTTCCTGATGTTTGCCCTGACAGGCTGCCCCGGCCCTGCCACTGAGGAGGCCGAAGATACTGAAAAAGAAGCAGAAACGAAAGAAGTTCTATTGGAGCCCTTCGACGCTCCCAAACTTGCTGATTTAGATGCGCAGGTGGAATGGGAAGAACAACCTGTTCTGGACAGTCTGGAGCTTTTACGGGAACGCCAGAGTCAGGAAAAACCGCTGGTGAGTGTGGACGAAGCTCTCAAGCTGAAAAACACCAATCAGGAAATCAATGAAAAAATCCTGAGTGCTCTGGGAAGATTACCCAAAAACGACGAAGAAGTAGACTGGGGGGCAACCATCAATCGACACGTGGGGGCCGACCTGAAAAGTACCAACCCGATTATGGGAAGTTCGGCAGTTGAATTTGAAGTCTCTTCTCTTACGGGTTTTGGTCTATTCAGTTTCGACTGGAATTTCAAACCATTCGCTGTTTCAGACACTGTGGTTTCCTGGCAGTCCAGTAAAGATAAACTTTATGACAAAGTGGTTCTGCGGGATGACCTGACCTGGTCTGACGGCACTCCCATCACTGCACATGATATCGTGTTTACTTTCAAGACGATCATGAACCCGGAGGTACCTGTTCCTGCAGTTCGTTCTGGAACAGACCAGATTCGCTGGATTGAAGCTTATGATGACCAGACACTGGTATTCTTTCACAAAGAGTCTCTTCCGACCAACGTCTGGAATCTGAACTTTCCGATTATCCCCAAACATATCTATGAAAAAGAACTGGAATCAGATCCAACACTACAGGACAGTCCCTACCATGTCAAATTCGAAAATGCACCCGTCACAGGGGGGCCGTATGAAATTGAAAAACGGGAACGGGGACAGGAGATTCTGCTGAAACGCCGCGAAAGCTGGTACATGCAGGATGGCAAGCAGGTCCGCACAAAACCGTACTTTGAAAGGGTGCGTCTGCGCATCATTGAAGATCCCAATACTGCGTTACTTGCCTTGAAGAATGGGAAAATCGACGAGATGGCACTCAATCCCGAGCTGTGGAAAACACAGACCGAGGATGATGATTTCTACAAGACCTGTACCAAAGCGAACGGTCTGGAATGGGTATATTTCTACTTTGGCTGGAACTGTGAAACCCTGTTCTTCAAGGATAAAGAAGTGCGACAGGCAATGTCCTACGCTTTCAATCATAAAGAGATGCTGGATGAACTGTGCTACGGGCTCTATCAGCCTTGTACCGGCATTTATCATGAGACAGCCTGGATGGCCCCTAAACCCATGAGCAAACCTTACACGCAGAATCTGGCGAAAGCAGAGAAACTGCTGGATGACGCCGGCTGGATTGATCACGATGGTGATGGAATTCGCGATAAAGAATTTGATGGCAAGGTCATTCCATTCCGCTTCAGTATCATGACATCCAGCCAGCCTTTGTCCCTCTCGATCTGTACTCTACTGAAAGAGAATCTGGCCCAGATCGGGGTTATCTGTGAAGTGAAACCCACGGAATTCACCGTCATGCAGGAGAAGGCACGAAATCATCAGTTTCAGGCCATGTTCGGAGGGTGGGGAACAGGTACGGATCCGGACACTTCGATCAATCTCTGGAAGACAGAAGCGGCTCGCAATTATGTCAATTACTCCAATCCCGAAGTGGACAAGCTTTTCGAAGAAGGTCGTCGTGAATTCGATGTCGAAAAAAGAGCAAAGATCTACGGCAAAATCCATGAGCTGCTGTATGAGGATCAGCCTTATACCTGGCTCTACTTCCGTAATTCCTTCTATGGCTTCAACAAAGATCTGAGAGGCTATGTATTCAGCCCGCGCGGCCCTTATGGGTATGGGCCGGGCTTTTCCAGTCTCTGGAAACCAGCCGAAAACTAGTCTGTTACTGACTCACCAAACTGATCATCAGGCATTTCTGTTCTCATGCAGAAATGCCTGACGGGTCTCGGGAAGAATGCTGTTACTCATTACGGATTGATTACGAAGCATGTTCAGCTATCTCGTGCGAAGGCTATTCATCGGGTTAATTACCCTGTTATTGATCACCTTCATCATTTTTGGTCTGATCAGAAACATGCCGGGATCTCCGATCTCCGTCAACATGGCGATGATTGACCCGGGAAAAGAATTGAACCCAGCTGATATCGAACGGATGCGTAAAGCTTATGGTCTGGATAAACCCTGGCCTGAAGCCTATGTACTCTGGGTGGGGAATGTCTGCCGACTGGACCTGGGACGTTCTATTTCCCGGAAACAGCCTGTCACCAGGCTGATTTATGAACGCATAGGGCCGACGCTGATTTTATCCATTACATCCCTGTTTCTGACCTATCTGCTGGCAATTCCATTTGGTCTGTATTCCTCAGCACGCCAGGGAAAACTGGATGAGCGTACGATGGGAACGATCCTGTATATGCTCTATTCGTTTCCCAGCTTTGTCGCGGCGTTGTTTTTACAAATCTATTTTGCCAACAAGCTGGGCTGGCTCCCCCTGTATGGCATGAAGAGCGATAACTATAGTTCGATGAGCAGCAGTCAGCAGGTCTGGGATATTTTCCAGCATGCACTGATGCCGGTCATCTGTTATACGTATGGCAGTCTTGCATATTACAGCCGTTTCATCCGAGCGAACATGCACGAAGTACTGCGGCAGGATTATATCCGCACCGCTCGTGCCAAAGGCCTGGGACCGATTAACGTGCTGGTAAAGCATGCCTTTCGAAATACGTTTATCCCCCTGGTCACCTTGATCGGATTAACGTTACCTTCGCTGCTGGGCGGTTCCGTGATCATCGAACGAATCTTCAGCTGGCCTGGCATGGGGCAGCTATATTTCGAGTCGATTCTGGAACGAGACTATCCGACCATCATGGGTTTGACTTTGATGTTTTCGATCCTGACGCTGGCCGGCCAGCTGCTGGCGGACATTTTTTATGCATTAGCAGACCCCCGGGTTAAGATTTCAGATCACTGAAATCCATGCATCTCGAATTCACGTGTTTATTGCAGATCTTTTTTGAATCACTAAGTCACTATGCAAGAACAATCAGAAAACAAGACGGAAACTTCAGCAGAGCTGAAAACCCTTAAAAAGTCCCCCAGCTTCTGGGCAGAAACCTGGCAGCGTTTCAAGGGACGTAAAATGGCAATGATGGCCTTGATCTATATCGGTTTCCTCTGTTTTGTCGCAATCTTTGCTCCCGCGATTGCGGGAACCAAACCGATCATTTGTAAATACAAAGGTCATATCTATTTCCCGGCGCTGGGATACTTCCGGAGGCAGTGGGAAAACCCGGTCTTTTACAAAGACCGCTTTCGTAACCGCTATCCGGAAAATCTCAAACAGAAAGATCCTGACAGCTGGGCGATCTGGCCTCTGGTTTACCAGGACCCTTATCGCCGCGTTTATGACGATGAGTGGAAAGGTCAACCCGGAAATCCGACACAGGATAACGGGGCCCCCAGTCTGCGCAACTGGTTTGGTACAGATCAGCGTGGTGTCGATGTGTTTGCGCAGATGGTACATGGCACCACAATTGCATTGCTGGTGGGCTTTGTTTCGATGGGAATTGCGGGAGTGATTGGGATTCTGGTCGGCGCTTTGGCCGGATTCTATGGCAAATGGATCGATATGGGGCTCAGTCGAATGATTGAAGTCGTGATGTGTATTCCCACTCTGATTTTAATTCTCGCCATCATTGCCATTATTGATTCGCCCACGATCTGGCATATGATGGCGATTATCGGGCTGACCGGCTGGACCGGGATTGCGCGGCTGGCGCGGGCGGAATTCATGAGACTTCGTGAAAGTGACTTTGTGCTTGCTGCCAAAACGACCGGTGTCGGCCAGTTTCGCATTATCTTCCGGTATATTCTTCCCAACTCACTGGCTCCCGTGCTGGTACCGATCACGTTTGGAATTGCAGCTGCGATCCTGATTGAAAGCGGGCTCAGCTTTCTGGGCTTTGGCGCACCACCGCCTAATCCCAGTTGGGGAACTTTGCTGAACCTCGGGCGTCAGAACCTGCAGATGTGGTGGCTGATTTTCTTCCCCGGGATGGCGATCTTCCTGGCAGTCCTGGCTTACAACCTGATAGGAGAAGGCCTGCAGGAAGCATCAGACCCGCGTTTGCGTGACGCCTGATCCTCAGGCTTTCTGATGATCCTCGGTTCTGGTCAGAGCAATCTCAAGTGCTGCGAGCTTCTGCTGCAGTTCTTCTGACTGCTCTGGATTGAGTGGATGATCTCCATAGCGAACCTGGTAAAATAATTGTGTGAACAGATCTGGGGTCTCATTCAGGTGTGCCTGAGTGAGTTCGGTACTCAAATCCGTTTTGACATGATTGGTGAACTCTTTCTGCGTTTCGACAGGATTTCGCACCAGGCCACGGTTTGCCAGCAAAGCCTGGAACTTTTCATAGAATACTACATTTCCCGCACGCAGTTGTCGCGTCTGCTCTCCCTGCCTCTGGAGTAGTTTTCTAAACAGCCGAATGGTTACTGCCAACAGCCACTTTATCCCAAAGAACAGGCCAGCAATGATGAAAACGGCAGCAGCCCCCTCCCAGCTGAACCAGCGTCGCGGGGATGAAAGAAAAGCCCTGATCGACTTAACTATACCAACTACCGTTACACGAAAATCATACAGTCGATTTTTTAATCTCTTACCAGCACGCAGCATCGGATCGTAGAAGGCAGCTTTCTGACGTTGAAACGAGACACCAATGACATAATCATTCCAGAATTGTGTGAGGGCATTGGAGATACTTTTCCAGCTGCCTAATGGAGCCGCGTTCTGCGCAACGCTTTCCGCACGCTGCAGACTGGGTGTGGCGTCCAGAGTCTGCCAGCGGTCGTCAATAAAAGCTTCAACCCAGGAATGGGCATAACGCTGCTGTACTTCAAATTGATTCGAAATATACCCCTCTTCGCCTCCCTTAAAACCGCTGATCACGCGTGTGGGAATGTCGATGGCACGTAACATTAATGACAGGGCAGATGCGTAATATTCACAGTGCCCCGATTTACGGTTAAAGAGAAAATCCTCGACCGGATCGATTTTCGGATCCTGAATTGACATATTCAGCGTGTAACTGAACTCCCCGGAATCCCGAAGATATGATTCAATGAACTTCGCTTTTTCAAGATCGGTCTTCAACTCCGGTTGATCAGCCATCAGTTTCTTAGTAAATGAAATCAGTCGTTTCAGATCCTCTTCCGGTAATTCAAGATAAATTGCTTCATTATCCAACTGATCCATCACGATATTGTCAGACTGTTTTTTCGCAGTAAAGACGTTGTACCTGGTCTCTCCTTCGCCATCAGGAGGTTGTGTCTGACGAATTTCCAGTGTTTCCAGATTTAAACTGTTTTCGGTTTTACTCAACATATCCATACCGACAAAAGGCTGCATGATAAACAGGACTTCGGTACCGATGGAATCCAATACCATTTCCTGTCGATAAAGCTGCCTGGTGTCAAGTTCTTTCGAGTTATAGAGCCTCCAGCGCGACCGGCGTCGTATTTTACTCCAGCTCCCGTTCTTGTAACTTGAAAGTACGGCCCCCCTGAACAGGGGTTCTTCCGTGCCGAATCGCGCTACAAAATCGGAGACGGATACGGGCTCATCGGTTTCGTTGTCGTAAATGGAAAGTTGCAGTACGCGTTCCGTGCTTTCCAGAATTTCTCCCATTTCTCCCAGTTGGACTTTTTCTGTAAATCCAACCATCGGTTTTTCACTCGCGGCCAGGGATTCATTATCAAAGATTGAGCGGTTCACCCATAAGCGGGGAATCAATAAAAAGAAACACATGGAAATCAGCAAGGCACTGGCAAAATATCCAAAACAGACCCCAATAAATTCTATGGACAGCCATTGCCTGGAAAGATCTGTTTGAATACCACCGCGAACATAACTCTTCTGATTAAAAGGTGAATACCCGGGATCTTGCCTGACAGTTCCGGATTTCGGAAACGGGGATGACGAATCATATTGCAGAAAGGAATTGCGTGTCCGTTGCAACGAGAAGACGGAAAGCGTCCAGATCGACAGGAACAGGTAAATCACAAGCAAGAAACCATAGTAACCAGATTCGGTCAACACGGCTCCCACAGCAATCTGCAGAAAACCCAGCGCGCATAACCACCAGTACTGAGTATCACTTTTTTTCTGCAGGAGAATGATCCAGGTCAGATAAACCAGAAAATGTGCTCCAGAGAGTAACCGGCTTTCGATATCGGAAGTAAATTCCGCACACACAACCAGAAATGCCAGAAGCCCCAGAATATTTGCCCAGAGGGGGCTGAGACTGAATTTTTCCCAGCGGTCTGTAAAAAAAAGAGTGATCAGACCGAGAGGAATTGTTATCAGCTGTGGAAACACTCCCCCCTCTGCCATCATAAACATGATGCTGGATAAAGAAACAAGCAGGTATATGCTGATCTGAAATGTGAGAGTTAAATTCACCTGTCAGGCTCTCAAAAATAATGTGGTTACTATCAGTCCGATTCCAGTACCAGCCAGCGACTGAGAATTTCCGGATCGGCCTCAATCGTTTTGCAGGAACCGGCGATCTCTTTTCCGCGGGACCCCAGCAGAGAACTGAAACTGAATCGATTTGAAGAACTTTCTTCTTCCCGTGTTGTAACGAGAACTGTTCGTGTACGCGCCGAGGCCGTTTCGGAGACAATTTTGGCAAATTCCCCTAACGCGGATTGTTTACCCGGATCCAGCGTCGCCAGAAAATCCAGCAGATATTCCAGCCCCTGTGAACCAATGCCGACTTCTAATACTTCCAAAGTCGCTGCCTGTGAAACAAGTGTTAATTTAGTATCACGGCTGTTCTTGAGATGCTCCCGACACAATGTCCCAACAAACGAGATGGCCCACTCCACACGTTCCCGCTGCATTTGGTTTGCATTTCCCGGCTGCCACAAATCCAGGCCAATCACCAGATCATAGTTTCGAGTCTGATGATATTCCTGAACCATCAGTTCTCCCTGTCGCGCAGAACTGCGCCAGTGGATCGCACGTTGACTGTCGCCTGTTCGATACTCGCGAATATGATTAAATTCGTCATCAAATACACCACGACGACTGCGGTTCTGTTGGGCCATCTCTGCGATGGAAAAAAAATCTTCCGCCCAGTGTGAACTTAAACGACCAATCTGTGGGTGTACTATAATTTCATTTTGTTCGTGAAAAATGGCCCCGCGTTTGACCAGCCCCAGTGGATAACGCGTTGAAACGTGAAGTGGTCCAAACTGATAAATACCCCGATGCATTAATTTGACATAATAATGCGCAGAGAGTTTCTGCCGCGGTCCGACCCGTCGAAACACGACTGAGGCTTCCAGATTCTCATTCTGATTTTTAAACGTGTCGTTGACCTCCATCAGGTAGGCTGCGATGACCCGTTTATTGTTCTCCATCAGAATCTCTGCAGTAAACGTTTCTCCTACCATTACGCGTTGAGGAATAATCCGTTTCAACTGGATGTTCTTCAGCATGCTGTATGTAATCCAACCATTCAACACAAAAGGGCCGGTCATCATGGCGAACACCAGCATCAGCATATTTTCACGAGACAGAACCGAACCGATAAACAGCACGGTCATCATCAAAAGATAGACAACACCATCGCGGGGCAGTGAAACTCGATTTCTCCCGATCCGTTTTACCTGAAAACGTTCTAAATCCGGGAAGAAGACCAGCAAGATGTTAGCCAGGCCCCACAAGAATAATCCAGCGCTGGCAAATCTCAGGATCAGGGGGAGATTGTGGTGTATTTCTTTCAGAGTCAGCGGGAACTGGAAGGTGTAAGTAAAGATGAAGATGCCCACCAGCATTAAGATCAGCCAGGGGCGCCACTCACTTCTTTTGTGCCAGAACTCAAGCAGGTTATTTATCATGTATGGTCAATACTGTGGAATACCCTGGAAGACTGTAGATTCACAAGAAAGTACCTTCCTCTTGATTCATTTATTCTAGCAGCAACCGGAGAAAGATCTACGCTGAATTCAAGCGAGTTCAAGAAGGTTTCGATTCCTGTCAGTCCTGATTTGCACTACTGAAGAAATTATTTCAGAAGATGCAGGCCCGCTTCGAGTCGACGTTGATTGACTGCTGCAAATGCTCGAGGTTCTTTCTTTAAAAACTTGATTAACTGGGATGATGAACATTTCAGAAACTCACTCGCGGCTTTCACATCGAATTCAAAGCAGGTAATTGTATCGAGTGCCTCAGCAAGCAGCGCCGGAAACTCATCATGCTCTGAATTGACTTTCAGAGTTCCCTTCATGATTCTGCGTTGCCAGAGTAAAGAAGGAGCATCCGATATTTCTGAGATGCGATAGCCTAACGCCAGATTTACACGCAAGCGAAACAGGGCCATTGAGCGGTTACGCCCCTGTTGACGTCTTTCAGACGCTTCCCCGGTAAAGTTTGTAGGGATATGTTTGATGACCACGCCGGTTTCGACTTTATTGCGATGCTGGCCTCCCGGGCCAGACCTCCTGACCTGCTCAATCTGGCAATTTTTCAATAATAAATCCAGATTACAACACGCGGGATGGGTTCTTCCAGAAAGTTCGCGTTCCGAGTCAATTGCCGCCATCATAGGTCACACTCACTTGAATTCGTAATGAAATAACGTCGAATTGAAATTCAGACCGTCATTCGTTTTTTACAGTTTGTTTTAGTTCATAAAAGAAAGAGGGAGTTGTTTCAGCGTGCTTCACAGATCAGCAGTCAAGGATTATGATGCACGAGTGATCTGTTATTATAGGCTGCTTTATATTGATTTCGCCAGCCTGTCATCAGGTATATATTATTTCGACTCTCAGGTCTGTCTGATTGAAATCAGGGAAATGTGGTTGTTATGCCCGGGTATCATGAAACCGGCCCTTTTTCACTCTGAGAGCCTGACCTTTGATCATCAGGAATCAGCATGCGAGCCAATCTCAAAATGTCAAAATCAAACCGCTGGCTGAGGGGACTTCTGTTAAGCGTTTGTGTTCTGATTGCGGGTTGTGGTAGAGCACATGATCCGAACAGTAAAGAAGCCACCGAATATGTGCTCAAACTGGGCGGAACCGTGATTCCGGTACACAGTGAGCTTCCGATCGATACCGCAGCTAAAATTCCCGAGGGAAATTTTGCGATCCGTGAGATTGACCTGACCAATGCAAAATTTAAAAATATTGATCTGGTTAAGCTGTCTAATCTACCTTATCTCGAATCATTGAATCTGCATCGAACGAATCTGACCGATAAAGGACTGTCATTAATCACGGATTTACCGAAACTGCAATCTCTGGAAATCGCCTATACGCGCGTCACCGACGCAGAGATCAGTAAGTTGACACGGTTCCCGCGCCTGCGGAAAATCTTTCTGTATGGAACCCCGGCAAAGCCTCAGACGCTTGAAGATCTGAAATCAAATCTAAAGGGTTGTATCATCTATAAATGACCGTGAAGGGGGAGTTCTTAATCTTTTGAGTATGGCGAAAGCGGTTTTTGCCAGGGGACACTCCCATACCGCTGAATCTCTGCTCTTAACAATCCTGAGAGCTGATTAAATTTTTGGCGATTGCTCTCAGCCAGATTTTTCTGTTCGAGAGGATCTGTCTGCAGGTCATAGAGTTCCAGTGGCTTAAACGGGCTGTTCTGGAGAAGTTTCCATTGTCCGCTGCGGACTGCTTCGATCGTTTTTCCTCCGTAACGATTTCCCCCCTCACGACGTCGAAAGAACCAGTGAGCGCGTAAAGGTTTCTGCTGTCTGCCTTGCAGGGTTGGCAGAAAACTGACGGCATCTAATCCACTGGGAACCTTGATTCCACCTGCTTCACAAACCGTGGGAAATATATCCATACTCATTGCCATGAAATCCGTTTCGGTATGCGGGGCGATATGCTTTTTCCAGACCACTCCCGTGGGAACTTTTAACCCACCTTCGTACATACTCTGTTTGCCATCACGCAGGGCTCCGTTATTGGCTCCTACACCTAACTGTCCTCCGTTATCCGAACTGAAGACGATTAAAGTGTTGTCACTCAATTTTGTTTCATCAAGTGTCTGAATCACTTTGCCGATTCCTGCATCCAGGTGTTCGATCAATGCCACCAGCCTGGCCCGGTCGGGATCGATACCGGTTTCACGCTGTTTCACTTTTCCCAGCCAGTCCTCTGGAGGCTGAATGGGAGTATGTGGAGCGTTATACGCCAGGTATAGAAAGAAGGGGCTTTCGGAGGTCGCCTGCTGCTTTAAGTACTCACACGTCCAGTCGGTAAACAGATCAGTCGCATGGCCCTGGGGATCAACGGTTTTCTGATTCCGCCGCATGTAGTTCACACCGTGCCTGCGATGGAGATAGTAATCGTCCATCATATCTCCCAAAAAGCCACGAAAGAGATCAAATCCCCGTTCGTTGGGTGTATTCGGTGATTCCAGACCCAGGTGCCATTTGCCTATGATTGCCGTCTGATATCCGGCACTGTGAAATACATCAGCCAGCGTAACCGCAGATGGTTTGAGATAACCCCAACTGTTTTCGGGATGAGTACGAATCACTCCCGGAACCCCGACCATATCCTGGTAGTGACCAGTTAATAAAGCGGCCCGTGTGGGTGAGCAAACAGGACAGTTTGCGTAGAAATTACTAAACTTCATACCCCGGTTTAACAACTCGTCAATATGAGGTGACTTTAAATCGGTGGCACCATAACTGCTTAAATCTCCATATCCCAGATCATCCACCAGTATCACCAGAACATTCGGGCGAGTCTGTTGCGCAGTCGTTGCCTGTGCAAACGGTTGCCAAAACAGTGTCAGCAGAATGAATAAAGAGGCTCTCAACAGGTTCGTTTTTTTCATCGTCAGCACTACTTTCTGATTGAGTGGAACCAGGGATTCGATCTTTAACTTAGCCGATATTATACGAGGAAGTCATTCCAGAGTTTTTCAAATTCGGACTCAAAACGTACCAGCAGTCCGGGATCATTGGTGATCACCAGATTTTCAGAATTATTAAAAGAAGCACTGCGCGTCCAGTTGTAACTGCCCGTTAAGACAAACTCGGAATCAAACAGGGCAAATTTATGATGCATATGAAATTCGCTCTGGTCAATTCGGACCGGAATGCCCGACTCCCCCAGGCGCTCAATGTCGGAGCCTCGATCGAATGACTTATCATTATCAGTAATAATTCTGACTCGAACCTGCCGTGCATGAGCGTCGAGAATTGCTTCTGTAACGCGATCATCGGTGATGGTAAATACACAGATATCAATATTTTTTCTGGCGGAAGAGATCATACGGCAGATTCGATGCGAGCAATCATCATGCGGACTGAATAACGCTTCCGAGCTGAGGGTCGCTTCCCTGGTATTGGTATTCGCCAGGATTTTCATCAGATCTTCCAGCCAGGAAAGTGCATCTGTATCGGAAGCGTCAGCTGGTTTATTTTCGCGAAATATCTGGAACGCTTCATTGCGAATTAAGGAGAGATTATGATCTGTCAGGGTGATATGAGAAAAAATCTGATTTAACGCAGAACGTTCACTGCGTGTCATCTGAAAATCTTCAAACGTCTGCAGTAACATATTTCGAATTTGTAAGCGATCCATATCAGACAGTTGCCTATAATGATTATTAAAGATAGACGAGACGACAGATTGTGATCATGTAAGAAGTCTGCTTTAATTTATACTAACGTGAACCCTCACCATGGAAAAGACACTCGAATGAAACTGTTGATTTCAGGCAGCTCCGGACTCGTTGGTTCCCACTTATGCCAGAAACTGGACGCTGATCCAGCTTATGAAACTGTGCGACTGGTTCGAAAGCAGTCTGCAGAAAAGCAGGGTACGACCGTCTTGTGGCAGCCCGGCAGTGACTGCATGGACTTGAGTCTCTTTGCAGGCATTGATGCTGTCATACATCTGGGCGGCGTAAATATTGCTGATAAACGCTGGTCACCTGAGATCAAACAGAAAATCTACAACAGTCGTGTGCAGTCAACCAGTCTGCTGGCAAATTCCATGGCCCAACTGGAGCAGCCTCCTGCGACTTTTATCTGTGCCTCCGCGATCGGTTACTATGGGGATCGCGGTGATGAGCGGCTCGATGAAAACAGTCCTCGTGGAACAGGTTTTCTGCCCGATGTCTGTGAAGGGTGGGAAACAGCAACTCAACCAGCCAGAGATGCGGGCGTCCGTGTCGTCAATACGCGGTTTGGGATGATTCTCGATAAGCAGGGAGGGGCACTGGGGCAAATGCTGACACCGTTCAAATTCGGCGTCGGTGGAAAACTGGGAAGCGGCTCACAGTACTGGAGCTGGATTGCATTACCGGATGTCGTAAATGCGATTCTGTTCTGTCTGCAGCATTCTGAAATACAGGGGCCTGTTAATTTTGTTGCCCCCGATGAAGTCACAAATCTGGAATTCACCAAAACCCTGGGAAAGGTCCTTGCGCGACCTACGTGCCTGCCGGTTCCTGCCTGGGCTATTAATACGATCTTTGGCGAAATGGGACAGGCGCTGATGTTGTGCAGTGCACGGGTGACACCCCAGAAGCTGCAGGCAGCGGGATACGAATTCGCGTACCCCAAGCTCGAGGAGGCATTTCGAGGCCTGTTATAATCGGCCGCGTTACTGCAGAATCGGGAGTGACGAACCAGGATTGTGTTGAAACTCTTTCGTGACAATTCCGCCAATCAGCGTCGTCGGGGTCACATCGAAGATTTCGACCGTCGCCAGTGAGCCTGCTAATCGCGGGTTTCCATCAAAGACCACAATGCGATCGCAGTTGGAACGACCAACCAACTGCTCTGCCAGAGATTCCTCAATTGCCTTCTGAGCTGACTTACTGGGGCCTTCGACCAGAACTTCTACCTGTTTGCCTATGAACTCCGCATTGTCTTCTTCACTGATCTGGTTCTGCACAGCCAGCATTTCATTGTTGCGTCGTTTTTTGACTGCATCTGGAATTTCATCTTTAAAACGCTCTGCGGCTTTGGTACCGGGACGTTCGCTGTATTTGAAAATGAAACTGTTTTTGAATCGAAACTCGCGAATTGATTCCAGACTGAGTTGATGCGATTCTTCGGTTTCACCGGGGTGACCGACGATAAAGTCGCTCGACACAGAGCAACCGGGGAGAATCTCATTCACGCGCTGCATCATCTCCCGATAATCTTCAACGGTATACCCCCGTTTCATCACTTTCAGAACATCATTACAACCGTGCTGAAGCGGAACATGCAGATAACGGGTTGCTTTCGGCAGATCCCGAATCGCCTCCAGTAAGTCAGTGGTCATGTCTTTGGGATAGCTGGTGACAAACTTGATCCGGCTGATCCCTTCCACATCGTGGATCAGGTAAAGCAGATCGGAGAGGCGAAACAGCTTACCGTCCTGGGTGTGTTTGTAACTGTTGACGGTCTGCCCCAGTAGTGTGACTTCTTTGACGCCCTGATCGGCAAGCACTTTGACTTCTGAAAGGATCTCACGGGGAGAACGGCTCTGCTCGGGACCGCGGGTCGAAGGCACAACGCAGTAAGAACAGAACTTATCACAGCCAATCATGATCCGTACGAATGCCTGGTAAGGAGAGGGACGCATTTCCGGATCGCGCAGTGGATCATAACTCTGAAAACTGTTGGTAATCTCCGCGAGCTTACCATCCTTGCGGCCCAGGCCGACTGCCAGTTCACGACTGCGCACATTCTGACTGTGATTGACACGTGCTTTATCAATAAGGCTGGCAACTTGCGCCAACTGCCCGGTTCCCACAACGAAATCGACCTGGGGGGCTTTTTGAAAAATCAGCTTCTGATCTTTCTGAGCCATGCAACCCATGACCCCGATCACTTTTTTGGGATTTTTCCGGGCACCGTAACGGAGTCTGCCTAGAGAACTGTAAATCTTGTGTTCCGCATGCTCCCGGACACTACAGGTATTGAACAGAATGGTTTCCGCTTCTTTCACATTCTGAGTCAGTTCATAGCCACGTTTCCGTAGATCGGCTACGACGAGTTCGCTATCCAGCATATTCATCTGGCAGCCAACCGTTTCGATATATAGTTTATGGTTGTGATCTGTCACCACATCTGGCTGGCATTCGGCAGTTTCAACCGACGTGTGTTCGGAATTGGATTCACTGGTTTGATCAACGTGAGACATGGACTGCTTTTACTACTGGTTAAATTTATGGGTCGACGTTCGTGCCGTAAACGAAATTACTGGCGTGTACTGAATCAGCGACGCCAGTATTCAAGCTGCGGAAGCTTTTTGATCTGCAGAGTTCCGTTCCATCTGCTGCTCGGTAGGATTGTTCTCGGCCGCATGATTCCCTGGTGGGGAGATTTCCTGGGTATATTCAAGTGCCAGTTGCTGGACAACGACTTTCTTATGATGCGTCATCAGGGAAGCCAACGACTTCAAAGCCAAAAGTGATGCGACGACATACAAAATCAGATTCCAGACATCCATGTCAATCCTCCTTGAGATCCATGGTGGCGTTCAGTGCGAATTCCTTGAGACTCTACTCATCACTCCCTTAAACTCTTCGCTCAGTTACTGATACGAAGATGATTCAGCTATTTTTGGCGACGCCAGTGAATAATTCAATATCATTTATGCCTGATTCATGAAACCTGCGCAAAAGAATCATAAAATCTAAGCATTTGGAGCCTGTTTGGGGGCTCTTATTCGTTCTCAAGGCAAAAATCAGGCAGAAAACTCTGAATTCACCCTGAGACCTGATCTATTTTCAGTCGCGAATTCGTTCAATATAAGAACCGGTTGCCGTATCCACTTTGATTTTTTCGCCCACATTGATGAAAGCGGGAACCTGAACCGTTGCGCCGGTTTCAATTGTGGCCGGTTTGGTCACATTGGTGGCCGTATTTCCTTTGGCTGCGGGTTCGGTATAAGTGACTTCCACTACGACCTGCTGAGGAGGATCCATACCGATCAGCTGATCATTCCAGAACAGCAGATTACAGATAGCACCGTCCAGCAGATAATCCGCTGCATCTCCACAAACCGATTCGTCAATGGTGTACTGCTCATAGGATTCATTATCCATGAAGTGCAGACCTGTCGCATCTTTGTACATGTATTGGCCGTCACCTTTACGAATATCGGCCTGTTCCAGACTTTCACCGCCACTTTTATAGGTGCGGTCAAGGATCGTCCCTTTGAGCAGATTCCGTAATTTCGTGCGGTACAAAGCCTGGCCTTTGCCCGGTTTGACAAAGTTGACTTCAATCATTTCATAAGGATCACCGTCGACGATCACTTTGACACCCTTGCGAAAATCGCCTGTACTGATTTGTGGCATCGCTTAATTTCTCTGACAATAAAAGTGTGGGGAAAAGGTCATTTGAGTTTTGTTTCCAAGGGCGAGAGAATAACATATCTTCGAACCGTTGCAAACGGAGAGCAACCGAAATGTCATTCAATTTCTGCTCCCTGATCATACAACGTCCTTCTCCGGAATCATGAGCTAACTTACTGGATTACACACTCTATAATGGCAACATCACTTTCAGAAACGACCTGGCAGAAATCGCTTGCCCAGGCAATCCGTGATCCTCAGGAACTCATTTCCCGACTGAATCTGCCTCAGGACTTGCTGGAACCAGCCCGGAGAAGTGCCCATTTGTTCCCACTCATGGTTCCAGTGAGTTATCTGAATCGAATAGAACCCGGCAGTCTCGACGATCCGCTCCTGAAACAAATCCTGCCCGTCGAACTGGAAAACGCAGATATTCCAGGGTTTGAGACAGATGCGGTTGGCGATTTAAATGTGCGAGCCACACCGGGAATCCTGCAGAAATATCATGGCAGGGCATTATTGATGGTCAGTGGAGCCTGTGCGATCCACTGTCGCTATTGTTTCCGCAGGCATTATCCTTATGGCGATGAACCCCGCACATTAGCAGATTGGGAACCCGTCTGGCAGTCGCTGCAGGCGGATTCCACTGTTCAGGAGATCATTTTGAGCGGCGGAGATCCACTCTTACTCACAGATCTCCGCCTGAATGATCTCTGCGAAAGAATCGCTGCGATTCCTCACGTAAAGCGACTCCGGATTCACAGCCGTCTGCCTGTGGTACTACCCGATCGAATCCACGCTGGTTTGCTGGAAATGCTACACGGTCTGACGGAGCAGGGCACCATGCCCTGGATGGTGATTCACATAAATCATCCCAATGAAATTGCGCCTGATGTCGAACTTGCGATCAAGCAGATGCTCCAGGCAGGTATCCCGGTTCTGAATCAGTCCGTTTTACTCAAAGGGATTAATGATACCGCAGAGACGTTGATTGAATTATCAGAAAAACTGGTCAACCTGGGGGTCATTCCTTATTACCTGCATCAGTTGGATCGTGTGACCGGTGCAGCACATTTTGAAGTCCCCCAAGCACAGGGGCGGAAGCTGATTGAAGAACTTCGCACCCGCCTGCCAGGTTATGCAGTTCCCCAGTACGTCCGGGAGATCCCCGGAGAACCACATAAAACGTCGCTGTTGGGTTAGTCTGCCCCGTCTTTTTCAGACAACTGCTGAAAAAGGGTTCGAAAACGCTCCCCCCGTGCGACGAAGCTGGAAAACCAGTCATAGCTGGCACACCCCGGTGAGAGTAAGATCACATCTCCTGGTGAAGATTGTTGAAACGCCCAGCGAAATGCGTTTTCAAAAGAGGTGTGAGGTTGGGAAATCACTGCCCCATACTTTTGATCTGAACCCTGCGGTTCCGACAGGGAATCAAACATCAGTTTACCGGTTTGTCCCATCAAAGCCGTGGCTTTGGTTTGACTTCGAAATCGATGCGCAAATTCCGAAAGGTCCACCTGTTTATCAGAGCCTCCCGCCAGCAGGATCACCGGAGTCTCCTGGAAAGCATCCAATGCACAGATGGCAGATTCCGGGGTCGTCGCCAGGGAATCATTGTAAAACTTGCGCTGCTGATATTCGCCCACGAATTCCAGGCGATGCGGTAATCCCCTGAAAGACTCGAGTCCCAGTTTTAATTCAGGGACAGCAATACCTGCAGCCCGACATGCCAGTATTGCTGCTGCTGCATTGCAACGATTATGTGCGCCGGGAACATGCAACTCGGGGGTTAGTATTTCGCTCTGATCTTTCAAGAGAAACCGATTCTGATCGACCAGCAAATCAGGGGAAAGGTCAGAGTGCGTGCCGAAAGTGAGGATGCTTCCTGCGGTTCGCCAGGTTTGTAATTCCGGATCATCCTGGTTGAGAACTGCCACATCAGATTCCGTCTGCCAGCGCAGAATCGTCTGCTTGGATTGACGGTAATGTTCCAGATTCTGATGCCAGTCGAGGTGATTGGGACTGAAATTGGTGACGACTGCGATCTGCGGGCTGGCTTGAATTCGGTTCAGTGCCTCCAGTTGAAAACTGCTTAATTCCAGAACCACCCAGTCCTCGGACTGAATCTGATCCAGTTCAGGTAACAGACTGATGCCTATATTCCCTCCCAACCAGCAGCGGTGACCGGCTGCTTTCAGGATACTGTGGATCATGGCGGTCGTCGTCGATTTTCCATTGCTCCCGGTAACCCCGATGACGCGTCCCGGATTGAGTTGCCAGAACAACTCAATCTCACTGGTAATCGGAATCTGTTGTAGAGCGGCGTTTCTTAACAGGCCATGATCGGGTGGGATCGCCGGGTTTGCAACCAGTAACTGCGTAGTGGGCAGTTCAGCGGATTGGTCTCCCAGTTGAAATATTACATCAGAACAGTTTTCCAGTTGCCTCAATGACTCCTGTAGTGCCTCTGCCGATTTGGCGTCGATGACGGTAACCCGCGCACCGCGTTCAGTCAGAAAGCGGACGGTTGCCACGCCTCCTCCAAATTTCCCGAGTCCCAGGACAGTGACATCCTTCCCGGCCAGGTCATTGTTCTGAATGAAATAGGGCAAAATGCTCATGTAAAGTCGTTATGCTCTTATTACTGGTCGGAAAGAACGATGCTGAAAAGTCGTCGAAGGTATCATGGGAAATCACTCAGGCATCAGTAGGTTTGCATATTTGATGAATCCGCGGTAGTCTGATTTCGAAACAAAAGTTACAAATCAACCATTCAAATTGAGGGTCAGCCAATGCTGTTTGCTGCTGAAAAGAATACCTGGTTGGGACTGCACACAGCCGACTGGATCATACTGGCTCTGTACTTTGTTGTCATTCTCGCCATTGGTCTCTGGTCTGTTAAAAAAGTCAAAGACATGGCAGACTTCTTCATGGGGGGCCGTCGATTCGGTAAAGTCTTCATGATGTTCTTCGCCTTCGGCTCGGGAACGAGCAGCGAGCAGGCTATCAGCGTTGTCGCTGGTACCTGGCGGGCAGGATTGGCGGGCATCTGGTGGCAGTTTCTCTGGTTATGGGCCACTCCATTTTACTGGATTGTTGCGCCACTCATGCGCCGCATGCGTGCCCTGACGACAGCCGATTTCTTTGAGACCCGCTTCAACGGGCCGACAGCCGTCATGTATTCATTTTACGGGATTGCCATCTCGATTACCTTTATCGCCGGCGGTCTGTTTGGTACGGGAAAGATGGTCGATGCATTAACTGGTAATGAACTGGATCGGCTTTCCGTTGAAGTGAATATCATGGTTCCAGCAGCAGAATGGGATACCACTGAAAAGACATTTCATATCACAGAGCGCCGATTGCAGGGGTATGAATTCGCGATTCTGGCCGTGACGGTCATGTTCGTTATATATGGGATGGCAGGGGGGCTGGGCGCCGCCATCATCACCGACTTTATTCAGGGAATCCTGACGATTATCTTTTCATTCCTGCTACTGCCGTTCGTGTTTTACGAGATAGGCGGGTTTGGAATGCTCCACGAGCAAAGTGATCTCAAAAAAGGAATGCTGGATCTGACCGTCAGCCCGGAACTGGCTGCCACGATGGGAGAACCGATTACCCCGTTTTACGTCTGCATGCTGTCCATCACTGCGCTGGCCGGCATCGTGATTCAGCCGCATATCATGGGGGTCTGTGGAGCGGGGAAGACCGAATACGAAGGCCGCTTTGGTTTCACCGTCGGTAATTTTCTGAAACGATTCTGTACTGTCGCCTGGACGTTTACCGGCCTGGCCTGCATTGTCTGGTATATGGGCGATAACAGTCCGCTGAAAACATCAGCGGATCCGGCGGATCAGGCAATTTACCAGTCATTACTGGTTCGCGCCAGTCCTGAATATGATCAGCTTTCAGACGAGGAAAAAGCAAAAGTTGAGACGACAGACAAGAATTTCGCAGACAAACTGTTTGGTATGGCGGCACATGATATTCTGCCACGCATTGCACCTGGTCTGGTTGGACTGCTGCTGGCATCCCTGCTTGCGGCCGTCATGAGTACCAGTGATGCCCAGATGATTATTTCCAGTGGCTTATTCACGGAAAATATCTACCGAAAATGCATCGCCAAAAACAAGTCGCAACGGCATTATCTCTGGGTCGGACGGCTGGCAGGCCTGGTGATTGTGATCCTGGCACTGATTCTTCAGACCACGTTCACAGACATTATCGACGCTTTAAAAACCATTGTGAAAACTCCCGCCTGCATCGGGATCAGCCTCTGGTTTGGAATCATCTGGCGTCGCTGGAATGTCATCTCCGTCTGGGTCTCGACGATTACGGGAATCGTGGTCTGGAGCGTTGTCGCGTTTCATGCGGACTCATTATATAACTCGGGCCTGTTGCCTGAGAGCATGTTCAAATCGGCGACGGAAATGAAAGATGTCTGGCAGATGTTCAGTTTCATGAGCCTGGCGATACTGAGTGGCATTCTTGTGAGTTTCCTGACGCCACGACAGCCACAGCAGAAACTGGACCATTTCTTCAGGCTGATGCATACCCCGGTGAAGCTCAATGAAGTGATCGATGCCCCCTGTACGCTGCCAGCAGAGCCGGAACCCATGGGGCGAAAATTGTTCCCCAACTCGAAGGATATTGAAATCCCTTATCCCACATTTCAGGATCTGGCCGGATTTGCACTGGCATGGGGTGCGGTGGCTGCAATCATCTTCCTGACACAATTCCTGGCCAAAGTCGCCTGACCCTTATGCTGCTTGTGCCAAAACAGAGAGAGGCCATCCCAAAGCTGCGTAAAAAAACAGCCGAAAACATAACTGTTTCCGGCTGTTAATTATTGTGATGAAGCTACTACTCTATCTTCTTAGCTACGGTAAGTCACAGTGACTTTTCCACGGTGGGATTCAACGACCACGCTGTATTTTCCGTAATCAAAAACTTTGCGTCGACCATCTTTAGTGCAGCGAACGCATTCGCAGGCACAAGTGGGAGCACAAATTTCCACAGCCACACATCCTGGTTCGCAACAGCTGTGTTTGGGTGCACATGGATCAACAATCAATACAAGTTTCGGATTCGAACAGGGAGCGATGTTGCGAGGACGTTTGTATTTGACACAGTCAAATACAGGAATCTCTTGTGAAGCAACATGCCGCTCATACGGTTGAGGTGCCAACTCAGGCATTGGTACAGGACTCACTGCTGGCGGTACTGCAGTAGTCTGGCTCAGCAACTGCCCCTGTCCCAGATTAAATGCGGGACCCTGAGCTTGAGCGGTTGAAACGGTCAAGGCAATCATACCTAAAGTGTAACAAACAATCTTGTTCATCTCTGAATACTCCTTTTGCTACCTTGGTGAACTCCATTAAGGCAGCTGATTGATAAAAATCAATTTTTGTTTTCCCCCGACAGCGTGCTTGTTGGCATTCTCCAGAATGTAAGTAATCAAGCAGGTGAATAGTCAGTTCGTTTTCGCGGTTGTCCACCACTCAAATTATACTCTACTGTCAACACGAGTCGCCAATTAATCAGTAAAGCAGGTGAAAAACCGGTATCAGTTACGTACCTGATAATGGTCAGAGATAATAAGTGGAGTTTGAGATGACAAGGGTTGATCGATAATTTTTTGCGTAATCAACCAAACGGCCCTCTTTTTACTTATCGGAATAATTTTACAGCCAGTCAGATTATATCTATATCCCGTTTGAAACAGACTGGTTTCGATTTGCGGTAGACACATGGGATATATGAAAAGGATCGATTCTGACTTATGAAACCTGTACAGATTGAAAGAAGATTTTTACAATCCCTCAGAGATGCAGTTGCAAGCCGTGCTTAGATATCACATAATCTAATTGGTTTAATTTCAAGGACTTGAGGGAGACATTCATGAACAGACCGGCCTTCCGGTGGTACGGGAAACCGTTCTATTACACGCTTGCATTGATGTATGGCACACTGTCATCCGCTATTTTCACTGGATGTGGAGGAAGTGAACCTGCACCTGCACCTGCCACAACACAGCCAGCTCCCCAACCCGTAACTCCTGCACCTGCTGCGCCCCCTCCGCAGGTAGCGCAGAACACACAGACTACATCAGTTAAAAAAACAGAACAGCAGGATGATGGCCGTAAAATGATCGATGGCATCCCCTACGATGTCTGGTTTGATAATCCTCTGGCTGTCGCAGGGAACCAGCAGTCAGTCACCCCGGTCGCGCTGCCAGGGAACACTGTCGCAGCAACTCCGACGAATCCCGCTCCTGCAACGGAAATGAAAACAGCTGATACTCCTGCTGCCGCATCAGGTGGAGCCGACTGGAAAACCATCATTCCCATGCCGGTTCTGGATTCGCTGGTCAAGGATATTCGAAATCGTCTGACCAAGAATATGCAGTCTGTCGGAACTTATAATACGACTTATCTGGAACTGCCCACGTTTACTTCTACTCTGGCAACACTTGCCGGAATCGCATCAGAGCATCCGGACGAGATTGGCTGGAAAAAAAATGCGAAATACCTGCGTGATCTGTCAGCAGGGATTTCGTCGAAGCAGTTAATGCGTGGTGCCAAATCATACCGGGAAATCCAGATTCCATACGAGCAGATGATTGTAATTATGAATGGCAGTCTGCCCGCTGGGGTTCCCGATTCCAAAGATAAAATACCATTCAGTGATGTCGCCTCGATGGGGGACCTGATGAAGCGGATTGATATTGCTTCCAAGTGGCTGAAGTCCAATGTTGGCAATGCAGATGCTTTAAAATCGGAAAAAGAGAAAGTCATTGAAGAAGCACATTTACTGGCAGCCATTGCCAAAGTCATCACGACGGAAGGTTATGGATATGTCGACGACAACGGGTTTCTGGGACATGCAAATCCTATGCAGGAGGCCAGCCTGCAGATGGTCCAGGCAGCGAAAGACGATAACTTTCCTGAATTTGACAAGGGGTTAACCCGTGTCTACAAAGCCTGCACTGAATGCCACAGCGAATATAAAGAATAGTATTTCCAGAAATCAACGCCTGCGCCAGACATCAAATACCAGCCCCCCACAGTGAGAGAGGAAATCGACGGAATGATTCGCAATTTATGGCACCTCGGACTACTGCTTTGCTTTTTATTGACCGTTCCTGGCTTTATCAGTCCTGCCCAGGCAGATTGGATTGAACTGGTCAGTGGTCATAAAATTGAAGGCGATGTACTCAAGCAGAGTAACGATCATCTTCTGGTTGATATCGGGTTTGAAGTACTGAGGATTCCCCTGGAACAGATCCGGTCTCGCAGTAAATCGGAAAAAACGGCTGATGGTAAAATACCTGTATCCAAGAGTAAGGACAAAATTTACTCCGTAGCCGAACTGCCGATCAAGAGTATTAAGGAACTGGCCCGGCTTTATGGAGAAGCCGTGACTCTCGTGCAGACCCCCAGTGGTCTCGGGTCCGGTTTTATTATCAACGACAGAGGGTACTGTGTCACCAATTATCACGTCGTTGAGAAAGAAACCCGGATTGCCGTTACCATTTTTCATCGTACAGCCAACGGTGAGTTCCAGAGACGCCAGATCAAGGATGTCGAAATCATCGCTTTAAATCCGTTTTTTGATCTGGCACTGCTTCGCATTCCGCAACAGAAAGATTTCGCATTTCGAACCGTCTATCTCGCAGAAAATGATCAGCAGCGGGAAGGAGAGGAAGTCTTTGCCATCGGTAATCCGCTAGGTCTGGAACGATCCGTTTCCCGTGGGATCGTCAGCACACGCAATCGTAACATGCAGGGAATTGTCTATATTCAGACGACAACTCAAATCAACCCTGGTAACAGTGGCGGCCCCCTGTTTAATTCCCGAGGTGAAGTCATCGGCGTCACGAATATGAAGCTGATTCTGGGTGAAGGACTGGGGTTTGCGATTCCCATCACCTACGTCAAACATTTTCTTGATAACCGCGATGCATTTGCTTTCGATAAAACCAGCCCGAATACAGGGTATCGCTATTTTGATGCACCGCGCAGAAAAACAGCCGTTTCCGAAAAGTAAATCAAAATTATTGCAACCCGCGTCCGAGTTTCATGGTATTCCCCACAGAGCGGTTCTTGAAATCGTTTTTTGCCTCTGACCAGGTTGGAACTCAGGTTGGGGTTGTCAGAAAAAGAAGAATTGCTACAAATAAACAGTATAATTTTCGTCACGCGTAAAAGTATTAGACAGGGCCATAAAGTCGGATCTAGCGTGAGGTTCCCTTAAATCCCCTCTGGAAGAGAAAGAATGAAGGCTCCTATGAGAAAGCCACTTTTGTTACTTGCATTCATGTTCATGCAGGCGATGTTCCTGCAGACTGCCCAGGACAGTTTTGCGCAAGATCGTGTTTCTGCAGCACAGAGACTGCCTGAGGATTCACTGTTTTATTTTTCCATCCCTGACGTCGAAGTCATGGAAGAAAAGTGGGCACAGACTTCAATGGCTGAAATGATTCGTGATCCCGCTTTTGCAGGAATGCGTGAAGATCTGGTGAAACTGGTAGAGAAATATTCAAAACAGTTTGAAGACGAAACCAAACTGGGATTAAGCAATGTTCTGAGTATTCCCAGTGGCGAATTCTGCATCGCCTTCGTGAAAAGCAGCGAAGGTAAGTTTGGTGGACTGGCCTCGCTGGAGTATGGCGAGAGCGGTGAGACCCTGGAAAAGATTCTGGAAAAAACGGCTGACGCCATGGACAAGGAAGGAGCCCGTCGCTCGATTCGCAGTATTTCCGGCACAAAGATCGTGATTTTTTCCTTTGAAGCGGAAGATGCTGCTGACGAACCTGTCAAAGTTCCTCTCGCCAAGCAGTTTTCCTACTTCCTTAAAGACAAGACGATTGTCGTTTCGAATGATGATAAAATTCTGGAAGCCGTTCTGGCGAACTGGGATGGTCAGGACCAAAGATCTCTGGCTGCCAAAAAAGAGTACCAGTATATCCAGAGTAAGTGCACCGATCCGGGAGCACCGGCGGTCGCTAAATGGTACCTGAACCCGATTGGCGCATTACAGTCGATTCTGGGAGTAGCCAGCCGCGTCAATCCTCAAATTGGCATGGTCCAGGGTTTTCTGCCTGCGTTGGGAATTACCAACCTGAAGGCCGTCGGGGGAGCCAGTTTCATGGCGACCAAAGAATTCGATGCGATCTCAAAGACATTCACCTATGTCGAGATGCCAACCTCGGGTATTATCGATATGTTCAAATGCCCCGCCGTGGCGCAACAGCCCCCTGTCTGGGTTTCAGATAAAGTCTCATCCTACTACTCCATCAACTGGAGTATCATCGGAGCTTATGATTCGATTGAAACTCTGTTCGATGGCTTCCAGGGGCGTCCTGGTGCAATGTCTGCCTTAATCGATTCGATGGCTGACAATCCGGATGGCCCCAAAATCCACATCAAAAAAGACATTGTGGATAATCTTAGTGGGCGCATTCAGGTTGCGACCCAGATCGAAGAGGGCGAACAACTGGATCTGACAAAAATGACAGGTCAGTTCACTGTCGCATTGGGACTGAAGAATTCAGATGCCTTCCAGAAAATCATCGCCTCACTGACTGCCCGTGATGATTTCCCCGGCCAGGCACGTGAATTCCAGGGAACCACTCTGTATGAAATTCCCGGCGCGGTCATTAACTCTCCCACCTCAGCAGCCTTCTGCATCGCAGAAAACCAGCTGTTCATCTCAAACGATGTACAACAGATCGAAGGTGTGTTGAGAAAAGATCGCGGCGCAGGTTCTTTGATTAACGACGCCAACTACAAACTCATTGCCGAAAACTTCCCTGAAAAGACGTCCATGATCACCTACCAGAATGCAGATGCCCAGGTACATGCCGTCTATAACTTCATCAAGAAGAATGATTCAGGGATCGATATTGAAGGTATAGATCTGTCAAAACTGCCACCCTACAGTTTCTTTCAGAAGTATCTTCCCATTTCAGGCGGTTATACAGTTCCTGATGATCAGGGATTCTTTACCGCGACTTTTTCTGTCAAGAAGTCTCGGTAAGTTACTGAATTCGACAAATTCTTAACAAAAACCCGGCGAGCCAGCTCGCCGGGTTTTTTTATTGATGGCATCGGTTTTTGAGAAAGCAGCAATACTTTTCAGACCGGTCCGAGTTAAATAAGTAGCAACGGACACTCAATGTTTAAGTCCGCGTCTGATCCCAGCATACCCATGAAAGGGGCTATAATGCAGAATTCTTTCTTTTCACTGGCGGCACTGGCAGTTCTGAGCCTCTCTGCCGGCAGCGTTTCAGCCGCTCTGGAACAGGATGAATCCGCGTCCCAGAATATTTTTCAACAACTCGACAAAAACTCAGATGGCACTGTGACAGCCGACGAGGTCCCCCAGGACAAAGAACGTTTTTTTGACCATCTCATTCGAACAGGCGACGAAAACAAAGATGGAAAACTCACGAAAACCGAGTTTGAATCAAGCCTGAAAAAAGAGGACCAGAAATTCCCTGCTGCAGGAGGTACTGACCAGCAGCGAAATCGACGTGGTATGCAGGAATTCATGAATCGCCTGGACCGTAACGGCGACAAAAAGATTTCACGTGACGAATTGCCGGAACCTCTTCGTGATCGCATGGAACCGCTTTTTAAACGAATGAATACAGACGAGATTCCCCTCGAAACCTTTCAGCGTATTGCCGGCATGAATCGCGGCAGACCCGTTGGTAACCGTGAAGAACGTCCTCGCGCTGGTGACGAAAAGATGGACCAGGAACGATACGAGCGTTTTTTCCAGTCTCTTGATACTAACAAAGACGGTAAATTGACCCTTGAAGAAGCTCCGGAAAGAGGGAAGCAGATCCTGAAGCAGATTTACAGACAGGCGGATAAAGGAGCTGACAGTTCGCTCTCAAAACAGGAATTCCTGGAAGCAATCAAAAAACAGCCACGCCCTGGCCGGAGACCCGGAGATCGTGACCGTGGCGCAGAAATGAAACGCCCTGAAATGAGTAATCGTCCTCAAGGCAGACGCGGTGACTATCAGGGAAGAATGCCTCAGCCTGCGTTCATGAAATCACTCGATACCAATCAGGACGGAAAACTGGATTCCAGTGAACTGGAGCAGATGAAAGATCTATTGAAAAAGCTGGACCGTAACGAAGATGGCTCGCTGGATCTGAGAGAATTGATGGGCGGAGACCGTGGTGGGTTTAATCCACGGGGCCGGGAACGGGACCGTATGAATCGTCCGCGTCGCCCCTCTACTGACTCACCGGAAAACAAACAGCCGGAAAGTGAATCGAAAAAACCAGCTGCCTAGACTGTGTCCAGATATACCCTGGCCTTTCCCGCGCCAGGGTTAAGTATGATGCGATCCAGGCACCGACTCGCGAGTTTCTCGTGAGCTTAAGTCTGATTTTGAGAGGCAGTTTGCTCGAGCTCGGGTGAACTGCCTTTTTCTTTCTGCAGATGTTGAACCCAGGCCGGAGGCAGGTTGCACCAGACCCAGCTTCGACGAACCCGGAATTGACGTGTATAGTCGCCCATGATCTGATCAATCTCACGAATTCGCAAATTCTCATCCCCCCGGGAAACAACTTTCCGGACAGGGCGAACATACATATATTCAAAATAGGACAGCACGCCTCCCGGTTTCAGCAGGCGAAAATAGGCTTTAAATATATCGCTGACCAGTTCTGTCGGGAAATTATTTAAAGGCAAACCGGAGACAATATAATCGTATTCCTCAGCAGCGCCATAATCCTGTAAGGGACAATTATGGATCGCTGTCTGATGTTTGATTTCCTGGAAGCCTCGTTCGGTATCGAAGCGCTTATGCAGGATCTCAACAAACTTATCATTCAATTCAACCAGATCGAGTTGATCGCCAGGGCGAATCTGTTTGACGATCTGTCGGGTGACGGCACCGGTACCAGGACCAATTTCCAGAACTTTCTTGGGCCCCTGATGCTGCTTCATCGGCCCTGCCATATTCGCAGCCAGAAAACGGCTACTGGGAGCGATTGCACCTGTGGTTTCGAAGGTAGTCCGAAACTGACGAAAGAATTCCAGATAATGTGACAAGACAATAATTCCTGATCGATGCGCTATATGATGAGTTTGAATTTCAACCTGACGTCGATAAACAGGCCTGACGACGCGCGGCGCCGATTTCCTGTGCCTGCTGTAAAATATCAACTCCCACCGTCTGGCTCCAGGCAGCAATCAGTTTCTGGAAGACTGGACCGGGACTTCCCTGTGACATCTGGTGATCCTCAAAACGCGTGACAGGCATCAGACAGTATGCTGTCGAGGACGTCAATGCTTCGTCTGCTTCGAGTATCATATTGGGAGAAATATCTGTTTCCTGGTAGTCCAGTCCCAACTGTTTTGCCAGCCGAATGACCATTCTCTGACTGATTCCACCGAGAACATATTCCGGACGCGGAGAGTAAATCTGATTTCCCTGCACCAGAAAAAAGTTACCAATGGTTGTTTCTGCCACGTAGCCTGCCGGATCAAACAATAAAGCCGAAGCCTCAGGATTCTTCCGCCGCACCAGTTTGTCCGCGCGATACAGATGAATTCGGCTGCGTGATTTCACACCTGGATCAAAAATGGCAGTATTGAGAGGCTGAACTTCTGATCGCATCAGATGTTGTCCCCCAGCGTATTTACGGTCCCAGAGTTCAAATGCGAGTGGGAACGTGTGCACGCAAACGGTCGGTGTCTGACAGACTTCCTGTTCAGCCAGTCCCAGGTAAGGCAGATTGTGACCGGCTGTGATAAAGACGGTCAAACCCAGGTCATGCTGGCCTGGTAACAGGGCTGCATTCTTCTTTACCAGTGTTTCACAGATCTGTTTTAATTCGGAAGCAGAAACAGGAGATTCAATGCCGACATACTCCAGCGCCATAAACAGACGCTGCAGATGATCATCCAGCATAAACAACTTATGTTGAAACGTCCGCACCATCTCTGTGACTGACGCGCCATACACGATTCCCAGATCGGTTACTGCCAGCTTTGCTTCAGAGTCAGGAATGAAAACGCCATTCAAATACGCCTGGGCTTCGGACATGGAGAAAGATTCGTTCAGCAAGGAGAGAGGAAAACGCGTTAAAACTGATCAATATCCGTAATACACAACAGGATTCGAATAGACAGGATAAGGCATGGGAGGTGGATATGTCGCGGGATATTGCGAATTCAAATAAGGTCTCCTGCCAAATAATCGGACCTGTAAATACATGGTGTTGGCGAGCATGCGGCATCCCAGAGGAAAGACTGAACTGTCACACCTTCGATGTAGTTCATTGCGGAACTGTAAATCACAATACCGACGATTAATTCCGGGAACCTGGTAACAGCGGTCATGCTGAGTGCAACTGCCTCGAAAATCCGCGCCCATAAACCCCTGGGGAGTCAACATCTGTAACAGCGGGGCTCCATCTGGGCCGCAAGGAAATCCGTTCCCGCAGGTCTGCGCCTGCAATTCAGATCTTACTGAGCAAATGCAGGCAATACAGAACATCCACCACACTACGAATTTCAATTTCATGACATAACCTGAAGCCGCATCTGAAAATAAGTCAACCTGCACTTGGCACTGTTCAAAAGCGCGCACCAGATCGTTCGTTCGATTTTCCCTACTTGGCAATCCAATCGCAAGTTTCTTTTGCCCCGGTTGCCGAATTCCTGTCAGAAAAGAGGCTGCTGGCGTGATAGTTGACAAAAAAATGAACCAGTCGTATGACTTCTGAGTCTGACCTCGATATACTTCGAAGGAGAATGATTGGTCTAACTTGAGATATACCAATCATTTTTTTACGATTTCAATGGACGTAACTGCCTTGATGATTAAGTAATTCGACAAAACTGATTCAGATAAAAGGATTGAACAAGATGACGATACCAACCATTCAACCAGGTCAGACGAAAATTGGCTGGATTGGAACGGGAGTCATGGGAGCCAGTATGGTCGGGCACCTGATGGATGCTGGTTTTTCAGCGACTGTGTACAATCGCAGTAAATCCAAAGCGGACCCACTCATCAAAAAAGGAGCAAACTGGGCTGATTCCCCCAAAGCAGTTGCCGAAAATTCAGATGTCATCTTTTCGATCGTTGGCTTTCCTGCAGACGTCCGGGAAGTACTCCTCGGAGAGCAGGGGGCTCTGGCTGGCGCGGCAGCAGGTAAGATTCTGGTTGACATGACCACCAGTGACCCGTCTCTGGCGGTTGAAGTGGCGGAAGCAGCCCAGGCTCAGGGAGTCTATAGTGTCGACGCTCCGGTTTCCGGCGGAGATGTCGGCGCCAAAAACGGAACCTTGTCCATCATGATTGGTGGTGAAGAGGCCGTTGTAGATGCACTCAAGCCCTGCTGGGATGCCATGGGAAAAACGATCGTTTACCAGGGGGGACCGGGATCAGGACAGCACACCAAGATGGTGAATCAGATTCTGATTGCGACCAATATGATTGGGGTCTGTGAAGCGTTGCTGTACGGCTACAAGGCTGGACTGGATCTCCCCACGGTACTCGAATCCGTCGGCAGTGGGGCAGCCGGCAGCTGGTCGCTTTCGAACCTGGGACCAAGGATTATGGACAACAATTTTGATCCTGGTTTCTTTGTAGAGCACTTTATCAAAGATATGGGAATTGCTCTGGCAGAAGCCAAAGCGATGAACCTGAGTCTTCCCGGCCTGGCATTAGGACATCAGCTTTACCTGGCTGTCCAGGCACAAGGCCATGGACGTGACGGAACACATGCATTGCAACTCGCTCTGGCGTCATTGTCGAATGTTGACTGGGAACAGCGAGCATAGCAGCAACTCATACTCAACTGATTATAAAGAAAAACTGATCCGGCCTGTCTGTACTGGCTGGAAGATTTTGTATTAAGGTACTAAAAGCATGGCGAATCAAAGTGACCTGTTCGCAGGTCTTGCGGTAGCAATGATCACCCCGTTTGAGAATGGTGAAATCGATGAAACAGCGCTCCGCGCTCTGGTTGATTATCACGTGGAACAGGGAACCGACACATTGTGCCCTGTCGGGACAACTGGTGAATCACCAACACTTTCCCACGATGAACACAAACAGGTAATTTCAATTGTCTGCAATCAGGCTGCTGGCCGGATTAAAGTAATGGCGGGTACTGGATCGAACAGCACTCGTGAAGCGATCGAGCTGACAAAATACGCACAAGGAGCAGGCGTAGACGGTGCCCTGCATGTGGCCCCCTATTACAATAAGCCGACACAGGAAGGCTTCTTCCAGCACTATCAGGCAATTGCGGAATCGGTCGAGATTCCCATCGTCATCTACAATATTCCCGGACGGACAGCAAAAAATATTGAGCCGGAAACGATTATCCGACTGGCGGAAATCCCGAATATCGTTGCCGTCAAAGAATCCACCGGCTCCATGGATCAGGCATCGCACATCCTGTCTGCCTGTGATCTGGCCGTTCTATCAGGCGATGACAGCCTGACTCTGCCGTTGATGGCATTGGGTGGAAAAGGTGTGGTTTCAGTCGTAGGGAATATTGTTCCCGGCGATGTAAAAAGCATGCTGAACGCTTTCAATGCCGGAGATTTAGCACTCGCCCGTGAATGGCATTTCAAACTGTTTGCTCTATGTCGCAATCTGCTGGGACTGGCGACCAATCCCATTCCCATCAAAGCGGCGATGCAGTTACTGGGACGTGACAATGGCGAAGTTCGTCTGCCCATGACTCAGTTGGACAGCAGTTCCATGCAGGTTCTGGAAAAAACCCTGCAGGATTATGGTCTGCTCTAAGAATTGCACTAAACTAAACAGCATCAACAGTTGCTCCGGGTAAGAGACTCCAGGAACAATTTTCAATTAGGCACTTAACCTGTTTCAAGAGGTATCTCTGGTGATATTTGGCTTTGGAAAATCCCGGGAAGAGGAAGACGATGAACTGGAAGATGAAATTGAGCCGGTCTCGTTTCAAGGAGCCCTCAATGGTCAGCCGGCTAATCTGAAAGACAACGCACGACTGGTAAAAGCTGGCCTGATGCCCGCGAAAAATATCATTACCGATGCATTGGCATTGCGTTCAGAATATATACGATTTGAACCCAAGGGTGAGCGCTACCAGGTTCTGTTTTATGTTGACGGTGTCCCCAGTGCTGGCCCGAAACTTTCCAAGCAGCAGGGAATGGCTGTGGTGCAGGTCATTAAGCTGTTATCGGGATTAAATATCCAGGAACGCAAACGTCCCCAGACAGGGGGAGTCGCTGCGGAACTGGAAGAAGTTTCCTACCAGTTACGGGTGGCAACCGCACCAACACCGGGCGGCGAGCGTCTTTCCATCAAAGCCATCAACATGAAATATCCTCTGGATCGCGCAGATGATATTGGCATAACAGAAGAAGTGAAAGAAAAGATCCGGGAATTGAGCCAGGGACGCAACGGGTTGATCATGATCAGTGGTCCTCCCAATTCCGGAACCACCACAACGACAGTCGGCGTAGTTCGCTCAGTGGATGCTTACCAGTACACGATCTTTGCATTAGCCGACCCCGAACATAGGGAACTGAGTCATATTGCGACCCTGGACAAAAAAGAAGGGGACACATTTGATGATGAATTGCGCCGCATCATCCGAATGGAAGCGGATATCATTTATCTGAATCCCATTACGGATGAACAATATGTCGCCAGTATCCTGAATGTCGCTGACGAAATTACGATGATTGCGGAATTATCGGCTAAAGATGCAATCGCTGGAATTATCAAATACTGCAAACTGGCAGGCAGCCTGGAAAAAGGAGTGAATTCCCTTAAGGCTGTGATTGGTCACAAACTGATCAGAACCCTGTGTGATCAATGCAAAGAAGCCTTTCGCCCCAACCCGAAGCTCATTGAGAAAATGGGACTCCCTAAATCCACGAAAATGCTGTACCGCCCGCCACGCCAGACCGTGGATGAGGATGGAAATGAAATTGAGCCCTGTGAAAAGTGTGATGGCCTGGGATATTACGGTCGTACACTCCTGCTGGAAATGTATGATATGACTGATGAAATGAAACAGTTGATCATCAGTGGGGCCGAACCTGCGAAAATCAAAGCATTGGCCAAAAAACAGAAAATGCCCAACTTCCAGAAAGATGGCATCCGGCTGGTTGCGGAAGGTAAGGTTTCAATGGATGAATTGCAGCGCGCTTTCAAATCATAAATAGAAACGATATTTTCCCCAGCTGAATCGAAATCAGAGAGCGCAGTTGACATCAGGGGAAATGCGCAAAGTTTCGGGCTGGCCAGGCCGATAATATGTTACGCATCTCCTGAATCCTCCCTGATCATCTCATCGATTCTGTCTTTTAAGTTCGCTCTCCACTATCGCGAGGTCACCGATGATCACACGCCTTTCGATGCTTGTGCTGTTAGCTCTTCTTACAGGATTCATCGTTCTTTCTGTTACCACTTCAACTTCAGAACAACGCAGGGAAGTTCAACCAACGGCTTTAACTGAATTCTACAGCAGAGATGCAGTACAGTATTACCCTGCTGATGTTAATGGTGAGTTTGCTGACCAGCGCACTCTTCTGGAAGCATATAAAATAGAATCTGCTCGACGGTCTGCCCATTCTGAGCTGAAGTAATTCTGCTGTGCTTCAGGACCCAGATCTGACTTTCTGATAATCAATTGCGTGTGAAACCGGTGACGTTCAAACAGTGAAATTGAAAGCAGACCCCAGGCACAGTGTTCATACACTCACAATCCGCCACATCTATGCTCTGCAGACTTTCTTTATACAAAATCTTGTCCGATTAAACAGAATATACCGAAGATTCCGGTTTTACGTGTCGATAAAAGAGGTACACACGTTGTAGTTTTGTGTGGCCTTGCAATCACTTTACATCGAAGTGACTGGATTCAGTACATGGACGGACTGTTCCCAAGGTGTTCCCGGCTCCTGTCTTACCCTGTTTACACGTCTCCCCAACAGGTGCCATTTGACAACTTTATCATTCCGAGGAAAATCATGGTGATTCGCCAGCTAAAAAATTGGTCAAGTGTTGGAGTTCTGGGTTTGGCATTAATCGGATTAACCAGCACCGGTTGCCAATCCAGCATTGGTGGCCAGACATTGCCTTCAGCGTATTACCTGAATGACGATGTCCAGTTCTACCCGGCAGGACCTGAAGAACAGCTCTATAATCAGCGGGAAGTACTGGAGCAATATAAGCTGGAACGCAAACTCCAGCAGGATCAATAAATATTAAGTAAAAACACCAGCAGGCATGGTTTCGATCAGCCTGCTGTTTTTACCATCATCGACTCCAAACAGGGGGGACCCTTTCGCGTCTCAAGACAGTTCAATGCACTTAAATTATGAACTGTCAGCGAAAGGATATTAGCCGGACGTAGAGAACGGGACTCTCGCCCGGCTTTTTTCTTTTTTGATTTCCAGACACTTTGCAGCTTAAAGTGTTTTGGACATCTTATCTGCCAGGCGTGTCAGTGCCGGACTGACATCAGTGGGTTTGAGATGTACATTGATGACACTCAAACTGTCTTTATTCGCCAGTGCGGCCTTGATGGCTTTTTCCAGATCTCCTTCCGTGCTGACTTCAAAGCCCCAGCCTCCTCCGATCAGATCGGTAATATTATGATATTTCCAGTCGGGAATATCATTGAACGGACCTTCCTGCAGAAAACGTTCGGTTGTGTACCCCTTATTGTTGAGCACGATCACAATCGGGTTGAACCCCAGTTTGAGAGCCGTCGAAAGCTCCAGGCACGTCATCTGAAAGGCGCCATCACCTACCAGAACAATCGGCCTCAGGTTCTGGTTAGCAACCTGCGCTCCCAGAGAAGCCGGAATCGCAAATCCCATCGACGTATAGTAGGCAGGACTGAGGAACTTGGTATGCGTATTGATCATCAGATCGACGGCTCCGAACAGACAGTCACCGACATCCGTTACCACCACCGTTTCATCTGTCAGAATCTGGTTGATGCTTTCAAAAAGATGTTTTGTCGTGACAGGCTGGGCCGGTTTGACTTTGAACTCCAGCTGCTGCGGACGGACATTATCGGGGATTTTCCGAGTGACCACTTTCATTTTCTGTTTTTCCAGGGCAGTAACAAAGTCCGAGAAAATCACGTCATGAAAGTGATGATAACTGATTCGTAATTTTTCGCTGGTAGCATAGATACATTTGCCCGGGTCCAGATGGGCTGTATAAATCCCGAGATTGATGTCTGTCATAAAGGTCCCCAGAAGTATGACACAGTCACTCTCTTCGACGTACTTCTGCACTTCGCTTCGCCCCATCGCGCCTTCATACACTCCCAGGTAAAGCGGGTGAGATTCGCTCACGACCGACTTTCCCAGAATCGTGGCACACATCGGAATCTTAAATTTTTCCGCAAAACCAAGTACCTCTTCCCGTAAACCAAAACGATGGACTTCAACCCCTGCGATGATCACAGGCTTTTTACTGGCCTCGATTAATTCCTTCGCTTCTGCCAGCGATTCTCTCAGTGCATTACTGTCACTGACTGGCTGACTGTCATCAGGCACATGGGGAATCACAGCCTGCTTGTGAACACAGTCACGCGGCAACTCCAGATAAACCGGCCGCTTGAATCTGACACAAGCTTCCAGACATCGATCGATCTCCAGGAAAGCCGTCATGGGATCATCAAGTAATGCTGTTGCAACTGTAATTTTCTCAAAGACATCGCGCTGTGTATGAAAATCTTTCACACGATGATGAAGCAGGGGATCGGTGGCCCGCTCTGACATGCCCGGTGCTCCACTGATAACAATCACCGGGGATTTTTCTGCATAGGCACCCGCAATGGAATTACAAAGACTCAATCCGCCGACGCAATAAGTGACACAAACGGCTCCCAGACCATGCACCCGCGCGTAACCATCGGCTGCATAGCCGGCATTATCTTCACGGGTTGTACCCACAACTCGGATCGGACTCTCTTCCAGCATGCCATAGAACTGCAGTACAAAATCGCCGGGGATGCCGAACAGATCGGTGACACCATAATCCTGCAACCGCTGCACCAGATAGCTGCCAATGGTGTGTACTTTTCCGTTGTGTTTCGCTGCTTTGGAACGGGTAGCCTGCTTTGAGGTAATGCGTGATTTCGTTGAAGCAGGCTTTGAACCGGTTGTGGATTTTCGCGCTGACATCTCAATTCCTTCCTTGCAGATATGCTGGACTGTGGCGAGTTATGCTTTAGCGTCTCCAAGACCGTTTGGACCGACTAGAATAGATCGGCAGACGCTATGCGAAATGTAATACGCCGTAATTCAATCAGGGAAATTGTGATCATAGTTCTATCTATAACTGATTATAACATGCGCGCGGGGTCAAATAAGGGATAATCTCATAAGCGTCTCTAAGAAAAGAACTTACGACCCGATGAATCCGTGTAAGACAGACAGGCAGAATTTAACATACTCACCGCTGGAGCAGTTTTCTGATACCTCTTCGCTCTGCATGTTTTACAGGTGTCTGCTCATCCGCGGGAGTGGCAGGCAGTTCAGCGGTATCGCCAAACTGACCCCAGTAGCTGCATAAGAGTCGATAGCAGTCGAGATAGCGTTGTGAGTCCCAGGCAAGCGCAAGTGTCGATACCAGCTTCGTCAACTGGCGATCATCTTCCGGCGAAATCTGATGGATCTGCAGATCAACATCATCAATCCACAATTTTTCTGATCCCAGCTTTTCAACCACAATGTGGGCATTCCGTATCTGATCGACGGGTATATCTTTCACGCGAAACAGATATTTGCGCCATTGCTGATCCACAGAAATGATCGCTGACTGAACTTTCAGCCTTCCATTCTGTTCTGCCTCCAATGCAATCCGAACCTGCATGTCACTGGCATTTGACTTCATCCAGACGCTCATATTCAGATAGCGGGAATCCTGAAGTGGAATTTGATTTGTGCGAAGAAAATTATTTCCAGGTGCGGTTCCCAAAACCAGTGATGTCTTTCCCGAATGCGATTCGGTCGAATCGATCGTCCAGGCATTCCCCTGTGAAACCTTCGACTCCCAGCCAGCCAGGATATAATCCCGCGAACTTTTAGTTTCAAAATCGGCATGAAAGACAACCGCCGTCAGCTCATCCATCGACTGATGAAGCTTTACCAGACTTTGTTTCTTCTGTTCAATTTTCGCCTGCAGATGCATGAGATCCTGTTTGGCAATCTCGCAGCGAACCGACTGAATCTGAATCTGTGAATCATCAATTCGAAATGCCTGAAAATCAAATGGTGTGAGTGTGATCGAATACTGCCTGGATTCACCTCCGGACCGCGAGGCGGCCAGAATATCACCAGATTGGAGAGAAATCACAGGCGCCTTCGAGGGAACTGTCGCTTCAACCGTAACATGACACTGGTAAGGGAAATCGTTCACGAAGTAGAAAAATGCTTTTTCTTTACCGCGTGACAGCCGGGTCACCACAGGCTGTGATGCTGTATCGACTGTCTGAAAAGGACGCGATGGAAGCTGCTGAAACTGGCTGCGAATGGATTTGGTCGCACGTTCCTGCCCAAATGGAATCGTCCAGCCTCCATCAAAAATGTAATAAGGATCCTGCCTGGCGATCGAATGAATATACCGTTTTCGATTACTTTCGTCAGCAGGTGACACCTGTGAAACCAGCCAGGTAAATGCCGGCTGCCAGGGTGAAATCCTGTCAAATTCGGCGATCCGGATTTCAACGGGATCATGATAATATAAAGCGCCCCCGACGCGAGACTTAAATGCGTCATCAACTGAAGGGTGCGTATTCAGAACGTGCGCAAACGAGGAAACCTGTTGCTGTGAATTGTACTGACCGGGCCGGAGTACAACTGCATTTTCGATCTGATCGTAGTGTGAAAAATCCAGGCCCAATTCCATTAAGATCGGCCGAAACATGGTTCCCCCTTTGAGGGCAGTGACCACGTCTCCATTTCGACTGCGGGAAGGCAGTAATTCACGGGCAGAGAAAACGATTTGTGCATCTGGTGACTCTGCCTGGAGAACATCCGCCAGTAATTGATGCAGCTCCCGGATTTTCTGGCAACGCCATTGCGTCCACTGCGGCAATGCTGTTGTCGTCAGAAATCGATACCGATCCTGATACCTGTTTGCTTCCGAACTGAAGGGAATCTTGATTCCCGTCTCTTTCTGGAACTGCTGAACAGTCTGATCGTCATAGCCCCAGTCCAATCCAGGAAGCTGCAAGTATCCATTCAGACTCAATTGAACGGCCACCCCCTGAAACGAAGGGTGGCGTTTATAGCGAACTACCAGTTCACGGAATATTTTGACAATCTCAGCCTGAACCCTCGGATCGAGTGGATTATAAAAGGGAGCCTGCCCTCGCGAGGTTCCTTTTGCTTCACGCCAGGTCTGTCCGGCCGAATTGACCAGTTCAATTCCCGCGGAATTGCGGGAATCATCATGCAGCATCTGCTCCAGTGAGTTCAGCATGGAAGAAAACTGTAACTCAGGAACGAGTGTCAGCTTCTCCCGGTTAAAGATCTGAAACAACAGCTCCAGAACATCCTTTCGCACCACATCCTGACCGGAGGAATGATAGACTCCCGAATCGTAGCGGGGTGTCGGTGCGAGGAACTCTGAAGGATAGATGGCACTTCCATCCGCTGAAACAGCCATCAGGATACTATTGAAACTGTGATAATTTAAATAGTAAGCCAGGCGCTCGCCCGCTTCCCGAAATGTCTGCCAGTCATCCAGACTGCGATTACTTTTACTATCCAGGACCTGTGTTGCACCAAATATTTCCGGCAACAATGGCTTCTGCAGATAAGGCCCGGTCAGCCGACTCTTTTCAACAAGAGAGCTGACTTCGCCTGCAGACACAGCGCGCGAATGCATGCGTGCAGGAAGCTCATAAACTTCGACTTTTGTCACTTCTGCGGGCTCTGAGGATCCCAGGCTATGAAATAACAGGATGGGATCATCTATTTTCGGCCAGAAAAGTATTTCCACCTGGGATTCTTCGGACTGGTCTTTCGCAGTCATATCAGTACCCGCCTGGTAAACTCCTGAATCGATACCGACGGGAACCAGTTGGCCAGCTGCATCAGGCTCCAGAATACTGAACCCCAGTCTGGTGCCGGGACGCCGCGGATAGGTTAACAGCAACTTGTGAGGACGATGCCGATTTCTAATCTTCAAATGACAGGCAGACCAGGGGGGAGACCGCGTGGCAGCCTGCTCAATCGCTGGATTGGCTTTAAAAAATGACTTCAATGAATTTCTGAACCGACTGCCTGGACGTCGTTTTATCAGATCATGATGATCGAGAGTGCCGCTCAGAGAAAATTCATCGACCAGAATTCCGGAATCAGGAATCAGGGCTTTGACAGGCAGTGGAGACTGTTTTTGTGAAAGTACGGCAAACTGGACTTCAGCGCGATGATTTCCGAAGTTCACCACCAGATTATATTCACCTGTCTCAGGTGCTTTAACAGACAGGCTGATTCCCTGTTTCAACAGTACTGCCAGATCCTGTGTTGGCAGTGGGAGCACCCCGGAAGTAACAGGGTCTCCTGAACGTGCCCGTTGAATACTCCAGTTTAATTCACCGCCTGGTGAGACTTTCTCATCGAAGAGAAACTGGGGGAATGCCTGAATCCTGATTTCTTCATCTGGTTTGAAGATAAGATATGGGTTCCTGACGCGTAAGGCAAAAGCATCCCCGGGAGCCTGCTGTACAATCAACTGTGCCGCAGTCTGGCTGATGGGAATGATTGCTTTCTGAGCCAGAATGTTCTTCAAATCAAACTGCTGATTCAATGAGACAAGAGGATCATCGCGGTCCTGTACCTGCACCTGGAGCTTCGCGTCAGCAATACCACGAACCATGAACTCAACACTGTTAAACACACGTTGCGAATGTGGCTGATACCGAACCGTCTGACCAGCAGACTTCAATACAGCAGCTTCATCTGCATCAACGCCCAGGGATTTTGCTGAAAGTAGCTCACAACCTGTTAAATCAAATTGTGCCTTCCAGTGGCGGGGAATCGATTCTCCCCACTCAATCCGAATCCTGACTGGAATCGTCCGCGTATCCGCGGCCCCTGCATACGCGGGAGCCAACAGCACCATCCCGAGGATAGTCCAGGTTACTATTAAGGTTCGTTTCACAGAAACCTACTTTACCGTTTGATGAAAGTTCCGGAATCGGGGGCCCGCTCGAATTGAGCAATCGATTGAATGCCAACAGGCTGTGAAGAAATGAACGAAAGGTGAGCGTGGAGATTATATGAATTTCTGAATCTGGGCCAAGAGCAATTATTTTCCAAAAGTACTTCGAAACATGCCGTTTTCCCCAGGAACCATCTTGACTCAAATCCATAAAAATGCAAAAAAACGCATCCTCTCTCGCAACTCGTTTCCGGGCTCTCAAACCAGAAGCAGTTGTCACTTACAATTTCTGAGTTGAAAACATTCTGAGTCGTTCAGTTCAACAACTCCGGGATTGCTGACAAATCTCACTCCTCTCAAAACCCACAATACCTACCTGGACTAATCATGATGTTAAAAAACAGTTTCTCTCTGGTAAGCTGCTTTTTCCTGCTGGCCTTTGCGACCAGCTGCGCTTCATTAGTTGAAGTGACAGCGATTGAACAGTTTTCCAAAGCCATCGAAAATGAAGACCTTAAGTCGCTGAAACATCACACAACGATGAAATTTTCAAAAGTTGCTTTGCGGGACAAGTCTTCGATGGACGATTTGAAAATTCTCAAGATCCCGACTGGTGAAACAACGATTGTGGAGATCACAGATATTTCTGAGAACCACAAGAAAGTGGTAGCAGAAGTCGGCAAAAACAAGAAAAAACTCCTTTACGAACTCAAACGAGTTTCCAAAACAGGCGAGTGGGTCGTCGACGATATTTATATCAATCAGAAACAAAAGAATTTGAACGTGATGAAATCTGTTACCGAGCAGATGGATTTACTGCTCACTGTCCGGGAATTCGTATCTGCCTGGGAAGAAGGCAATCGCGACGATATCCTGGGGACTACAGATGGCGAGTTTAAAGATAGCCTGGAACAACTTCACCCGGCTTTCCTGGCAAAACTCTCCAATAAGGTCGCTGGTGAATCGAAAAGTTCCAAAAAGAAACGACCTGACGCTCAGTTGGATACGAACATTGCCATTATCCGACTGCCACGTCGCACAGGGGAAATGGTCATTTCCATGAAACTGAATGACGGAAAATGGAAAGCGACCGATGTTGCCGTCGAGTCTCGAGTGGATGGGCAACACATCGCTTCCGCCAAAAAACAGGCAAAAATGCTCCTGACCGTCAGTAAATTCCTTGATGCCTACAATCAGAATGATAAGAACGAACTGAAAAAATACTCGACGGGACAGTTTTTCAAAGGGGGGCTCGATTTTGCCGACCTGAAGCTGGCTGCATTACCCCATTCACAGGATGCTGCTGCAGACTACGAGTTGAAAATCGAAAACAACCTGGCTAACTTTGTGACCCAGAATAATGGTAAAATGATCAATTTATCTCTGGTCAGAGTTGAATCAGATGAAATCGATATTCCCGATAAATATCTAATTGAAGAAGTAACACTCTTCCAGGATCAGGGGAATCAACAGGTAACGTTGACATCGCTGTTCTCAACACGGGCAATCACACTGCTGTTCAGTGAAGCTCTATCGAAGCGGGATATGAAGATTCTGGACTTCAGTTCGACTCCCGATTTTTCCACCCGAGTCTGGAAACGAGTCGCCCCCCAACTGGTTGCTCAGTTGCCACTGGATGAAATCACGGAACCCGGCTTTGAGATCCTGGACATCCAGTTCAACGGTGCCATCACAAAAGTGTACGCTCGACAGGGGAATCTGCCAGTTACGTACATCTTGCGAGAACACCTGGGGCAACTGCTGGTTGACGACATTCACCTGGACCTGAAAGACCGTCCTGCATCGGTGAAAGCGACACTGGAGATGATGGTACGGGTTCAGAACTATGCCTTCTCAATGCACGAACAGAATATTCGAGACCTTCAGCGTCATTCCTCGCGCGACTTCAATGAGCTGGTCTGGCGACAGGTGGAACACGTTCCGCAGACAGCCTTCAACATCCCGGAACTCCTCATGTCCAATCTTGCCAGCCTCGAAATCAATGAAAATGAAGGCTACTCGCGAATCCAGCTGGGGAATAAAGAGCGGGGTGCGACTGTCCTGTTTATCAAACAGCAGGGACAGTATGTAGTAGACGACATCATGATCAACTCAGATTCCGCGGTCTCACGCTACCTTTCCACCAAAAAAGAACTGCGCATGTCAATGGCTGCCACTTCGGGCACATTGAAGCAGAATGCCGTGCAGGCAGCGTACACCATCTCGAACCAGAGTGATGCAGGGAATTCCACTTCTCCTCAACCTGTAACCGTTCCTGAGATTCAACCGGCGGCATTTGAGGTACCGCAGCAGGAACCTTAGAACTGCTCGGAGTTTTCCGACATTACATCGGAATTCAAATACCGAATGTGTTTATGA
This sequence comes from Gimesia maris, assembly GCF_008298035.1. Classification (NCBI taxonomy): domain Bacteria; kingdom Pseudomonadati; phylum Planctomycetota; class Planctomycetia; order Planctomycetales; family Planctomycetaceae; genus Gimesia; species Gimesia maris. Next base: position 3,881,873 of record NZ_CP042910.1, on the reverse strand, counting down.
ACGCTGACGTTGATACTTTGATACCGGGTTTTCAAATGCCCGGTATCAAACAGGTCTTCACGTAACAGTTCCAGGTCATCAGACCCTACTGCATTCGCGAAGATCCTGGAAAGATAGCTGACGCCCAGCCTGGAAGGCTGATAACGGTGTTCATCGTAGAAGGCCGGATGTAGAGTCCGCGGGTGAATTCCGCGCCAGGCATCCCGCAGTGAATTTCCGTTGATCGAACTGACATAAAAACCGCGTTGCTCATTCCACTGTAAAATTGCGACATAGTTATTCTGTCGCTGCACCAGCAAATCAACGGCTTTGCCCCCCAGTTGTGTTGCGTAGTGACGATCAAAACGGATCGGACGGCCGCCGCGTTGAGTATGCCCGATCTTTCGTGTGAAAGTTGCCTGTTTCGCAAGTTCATGCCTTTTGCGTGAGACAAAATAGTGATCCCCCAGTGATTCGATCAACATATTTTCCAGCACTTCTGCTGCACCACTGAATATGATATTGCCTGCCGGATCGACACTTTTCGAGATATCCCCCAGTCGTTTTCCTTCCTGATCACGTAATCCTTCGCCAATGACGATGACTACATTCTTCTGAGTTTCATAGAGATCGCGGACGCGACGCTCGAATCGTTCATAATCCAGTGGGACTTCAGGAATCAGAATAATGTCAGGCTGGCCATACGCTGCGCCCAATGCCAGGTAACCTGACTCGCGTCCCATGACTTCAATTATGGCAATTCTGCGATGACTTTCTGCGGTCGAACGAATCCGCTGGACCCCCTGCACACAGACATAGACGGCTGTTGCATAACCGGGAGTCGCAAAGTTGACGATATCATCCAGCTCCAGATCCTGTTTTCCAGGCATCTTGCGAAACTTGACTTTCTGAGTCTCAGGATTGACTTCGCGTATCCATTCATTGGGTTCGTCTGGATAATTGAGTCCCAGATCATTATCGATGGTTTTGGGTGCCAGGACACAAGGCATAAACTGCGAAATCGGCTGCATCCCGTTCAGGGTCCCATCCCCGCCAATGCAGATGAGCCCCTCGATCCCCAGCTGATCCAGCCGCTTTTTCACCAGCTGTAATTCTCCCGCATGAGATTCGTCAATATAGGTACGGGATGAACCGAGAATGGTCCCGCCACAGCGGGGGTCCAGCTCCGGAAGTGTTGAATACAGCGGATTCAATCGAATATGAGGGACGGTAGGATCGAGCAACCCCCCAAAGCCTTTAATAATACCGACAACCTGAACTCGGAGTTCATTGGCTCGTTCGACAGCCCCGAAGATCGTGGCGTTTAGAGCTGGCGTATCGCCACCTGCTGTTAAAAGTGCAATCCGACGCATCTCAATCCTTTCGTCACGCTGAAACGGGTACGCTATAAAAAAACTTCAGTGCTTCCTCTGAGGGGCCCCAAACAGATTTGCTTCCACTGCAAATGACTGGTTGAATTCCTATTTACGCTGGCAGGAGAATTGTGATAATGACTTACGATTCTTTGGCTGGTCATCTATTTTATCAGTGTTTGAACTTCACTGATATTCTGGCAAGGAATTATGATGGAGTTCAGTCGAGATTCCATGCCTATTTTAAAAATTCTTTCAAAAACGAAGTTTAACATCGTTCTTCGTCAGTTCCCTGACTTCTTGTTTTACCCAGTTTGCTTGAGTTTCGTGTTGTGCGAGGTGTCACATGAAATATGTACTTGGTTGTTTTATATCCGCGGTAATTGGTGGTCTGGTCGTAGCTTCATTAGAATCTCCCGGAGCCGTCATGATGTCGACTTCGGAGGCGCAGTCACCACCCCGGCTCTCAGGTCCACAAATCGTACCTCCAACACCATTAGTTACTGAGTCTCCCCGATCAACGGCTAATCAGACGCTGGCCGTTCCAGAAACGGTTCTGTTCAATCAGCGTGGGTTGTCCCCCGAAGAAGAGATTAACGTCAGTGTTTATGAAAAATTAAATAAAAGCGTTGTGCATATCACCACAAAGAGTACGAAGACAGATGGATTTTTCCTGTTGGAATATGATACAGAAGGAGCCGGCTCCGGAGCAATCATCGACCAGGCGGGACACATCCTGACGAATTACCATGTGATTGAAGATGCGCAACAGGTAAATGTGACTCTGTTCAACGGGAAATCTTACACTGCCAAGTTTGTGGGCGCTGATGCGATTAACGATATCGCCGTCATTAAAATTGAAGAGGATGCGGGTATTCTGAAACCGGTGACCATCGCCGATTCCAGCAAACTGAAAGTCGGACAGCGTGTGTTTGCCATCGGAAATCCCTTTGGCCTGGAACGAACCATGACCTGCGGAATCATTTCCAGTCTGAATCGCTCTCTGAAACTGCGAGGCAACCGTACGATCAAGTCGATTATTCAGATTGATGCCGCAGTCAATCCAGGTAACTCAGGAGGTCCCTTAATTAATTCGCATGGCCAGTTAATCGGAATCAACACCGCCATCGCCAGTAATACAGGTCAAAGTTCCGGCGTCGGGTTCGCGATACCTTCTAACCTGGTTTCGCGCGTGGTCCCCCAGCTTCTGACCCATGGCCACATGATTCATCCTGAAATCGGGATCCAACGTGTGTATGAAACCGAACAGGGACTGCTGGTCGCGAAACTGACTCCAGGCGGACCGGCGGAAACGGCAGGGATTCGCGGCCCCAAAATTGTCCGACAGAGAAGGGGACTGATCACGATTGAACGTGTTGACCGTGGTGCCGCTGACCTGATCGTTGCCGTTGACTCAAGACCTGTAAAAACAGCGTCTGATTTCCTGGACTACATCGAAAGTAAAAAGCCGGGTGACACAGTTACGGTATCCGTATTGCGCGGTAAAGAGCAGGCGCCTACGAAAATCTCGGTCACCCTCACAACAGGGCATACGAACCGGTAAATAAAAAAAGGCTTCCTGAATGCGATGTTCAGGAAGCCTTCCATGTGTCTACTCTGGAAGAGTATTAGTTCAATACAGGCTCAACGTTGATGCGTCGACCTTCGTTATCGAAGTAAACCTTGCCTTCCACCAGTGAAAAGATAGTGTAGTCGCGGCCCATGCCCACATTTTTCCCGGGGTGCCACTTCGTTCCACATTGACGGGCGATGATGTTTCCTGCCAGCACGCTTTCGCCGCCGAACTTCTTGATTCCGCGTCGTTGTGCTTGTGAATCACGACCGTTACGGCTGGAACCCTGACCTTTCTTATGTGCCATTAAATCATTCCTCAGGTAGCAAAAGTTGCCCCTGTACAGGAGCATTTTAAGAAAATACTGTTAATTGAGGCCGTATATTGGCGAATCCAGCCTGAACTTGCAAGAGATAATCCAATTTCTGGACAACTTCCCACTATTTTTTGATAAGAACCGGTTAAATTCTGATTCAGGGAGCAGGCTTCTCTTCCATGTTCAGTTCTTTTTTCATCTTTGCCGCAACTGCGGGATCGTCGGGTAGATAAACCCAGTAGGGTTTGCCTTTAGGCCGAAACTCCTGTTCCTGCTGGCCAAACTCATCGCCGGGGCGCCAGTACTGCTGTACCAGAGTCTTCCGCAGGGTCACGGTTTTTCCATCCGGTCCTTCAACATTTTTGTAGCCATTCGTGAGACCGGAAAACAGGACTGTGAAATAATCAGTCCCCGGATCAATGCCAGTCCAGAGACAGACCCCGTAAATGGCATTTTCTTCTTTAGAATCAGCCGGTGTTTCAGGAGGCAATTCTCCGATAATGTCGACAGCATTTTTAAATTGATGGCGTTCCCGCTGATTGATGATGAGTTCGGCTTCAGGAAGAATCTGATTGGGATAGATCTTCTGTTGTCCGTTATCATTTGTAATCAAGGTGATTTCCGGAACAAATAAAGGTGGCCCTGGTGGAGGAACCTCGGCGTTTTCCGGTGTGAACTCAGTGGTTGAATTCGGTCGTTCAATCGGACGCAGGACACATTTATAGACCAGGTACCAGACAAGGGTTTTCTCTTTCTTACCGGTAAGCGGGTCAGTCAGGTCCATCCGCACCATGCGCATGGGCTTGAATACCGCTTCCATGACCCACAGTGATTTCTGTGAGGCCAGTTCTTCACCCGTTGCCACCAGGTCCGGGCTGATCGAGAATCCACGATTCAACGTATTTTTCTGAGCGAATACCTGATTTCCCTGGGAAGTTAAAAACAGGCAACTGCAGGCAAAAACGGTCGCAAAAGAATATTTGAGTGATGGACGCATGAAATACCCCGGAATTACTCTTCTCGATCAGAATGGAAAGTGGTTTTGCAGACCACAAATGTATTAAAAGTATATCGTCTCTACCCTGGAAATTCCCACAGAGACTTTGCTGAAACAGGCTGAAAACCTGAAGTCCTGTCTCCAGCACCCGTAACCCGTGTCGAATGTACACACATAACGCCTGGCGGGGCATGGATTCAGTCTGGTGAGCCGGAAATGGCATTTTTGATATGATATTGACTATATCAGTGTCAGGAATGGAGGGTCAAGCTCTTGATTTAAGTTCTCACTGGAATCGGGCATGATTCCAACATAGCGCGTAGGTTCGCCACAGTTTTAATGACTGGCATGTCTTTTGAGAGAGGCCAGTATATCCGGAACCGTTCACAAACTGTTCGACGTGACAGCCCAGTGTCTCTGACAACAATGATTGCTACAATCACTACAGGTGGACCTGCTCAGCCAGGGAGGGAAAGTGGAATTAATGCAGATCGTGTCCAGTCAGTTTCTTTTCCACATCGTCAGCATGCTGGGCGACGGCCACGACACTCTTGCGGATATCTTCAGCATCCACGGTCGAGCGGGGGAAGGTATCGACCATCACAAACTTCGTTTCACCATTCACTTCGCGAATGGAAATCCCGCCATGTGAGATTTCCGCATTCAGCCTGAGTGCTTCTTCGTAATACTCAGGCTGTGCATCACAGCAGGTACTGTAAATCAATAACAGACGCTCGTGCATCTGATGATCGCTCGGTTCGATGAAGACGGTCTGCTTGCGTTCTTCTGACTGCCGGACCTTGACAATGTATTGATGCCCTTTGCGTTTCCAGGTAACCAGGCTGTTATCTGCAAATGCTTCGTGAAGCATCGCTTCAATATTCTGCACCTGTCCCAGAACCGCATTCAGAAACAGAGCCGCCATGTATCCATTCTGAAATCGATTCGCGGGACTCTTATCAAGCATCAGCGAAACACATTCGGCAATCTCCAGCGGGATATCAGGGCAGAGATCACGTATGCTGGGAGCAGGTTTTGTCGTGACATCCTGAATCAGCGAATTAAAATTCGAACCTCGATGCGGTAACTGCCCGGTTAGCAGGACAAAGAAGCAGACCCCTAAAGAATAAATGTCGGAGGTTGCCGATGCGGCTGCCCCCTGGAACAGTTCCGGAGCCATATAATTGGGGGTTCCGGCCAGGTTATGTGATGTAGCCTGTTTTTCATCAGCGTTAATTCGTTTCGCCAGGCCAAAATCGGCGATCTTGGGGATACCGGTCGCTGTAAGCAGTATATTTTCCAGTTTGAGATCCTGGTGGATGATGCCTTTCACATGCGCGGTTCCCAGGCCGGAAGCAACCTGAGCGATCAGCGAAGTGGCATGCAGAGGCATTAAAGGTCCATCTTCACGAACCACGTGGCTTAATGCGCGACCGGAAATCAGTTCCATTTCCAGAAACCGGTACCCGCGTTCTTCACCAATCGCATGCGCCGTGACAATGTTGGGGTGATTGAGCGTCGCAACAGCGCGTCCTTCGTGTAGAAAACGCTGGACATATTCGGGGTCGCGCTCCGCAAGATGCGGCAGTAGAATTTTCAAGGCACATTGCCGTCCCAGATCACGGTGCGTTGCCAGGTAGACCATGCCCATTCCGCCACGACCGATCAGTGACTGACAGCGATAGACGTGCAGATCCTGACCAGTAATCGGATCTTCCCACTGACAGTCTGTCACCAGAGCAGCAGGATCTCCGAGATCTTTCATTACGATCGTTTCCTGAAGATCATTCACTGAAAGGTCATCGACCACCGCACCACAGTCAGGACAATGCAAACTGTCTTCTTTCTGAAAGAAGGTCGCGTTACAATTCGCACAATACTGCAACTGACTGTGCTGGTCTTCTATTTCAGAATTTGAATCCGGAAGCATTTTAGAATCTTGCCCAGTCAAACGGGGAAAAACAGTAAAAAATGACTCTTTCATATCAGGGCCCTGCTGTTATCATAACCGTTTGTGAGTGAATTGAAATCAAGAGTTTTCAACCGTCGTGATTCTGTCTCTGTCAAATTCGCTCAGCAAACCCGATTATTCCTGAAAAAATCCCGGTTTCCTCGAAAAAATTGAAATTCATCTCTCTTCACAACGACTATTAAGACATAGACTGAATGAGGGACGTTCTGCGTTCCTTTAACTCATATATTTCACATAAAACCCTGCAAGTCTTATACTTAAAACGTATCTCTGCCTGCAAATGCAGGGATGCTTACCGCATACTTTCCGGAAACTGATATATACTATGGCTGCCTCCGAAAACCCTTCATCCGAGCAATCGGAGCCTGTATTCGATTCGCCGGGTGAGAATGAAGGTCCTCAGACAGAGAATTTTCAGAGCGATCCCCTCTCGGAAGATTCGAAGAAGACCATGGACGATCTCTTAAACGAAGCGGTGCAGGTTGCGGGCGCAGAAGAAGCGCCCCGTCTCACCAGGACGGTTCGACCACCGGGGCCCGGACTCTTCGAATCGATCTTCTGGCTGATTGGTGTCATTTTGGCCCATTTTGCGGGAATGATTGTATTCTTGTTCGGTTTCTTCGCCTTGCTGATGGCAACAAATCAGCTTCCCGACACGAGCGCCGAAATGCGAGAGCAGCTTACCGGTCTCACAGAGACTCACACTCTGGAACTGGCAGGAGTCGAGCAGGGGGTTTTTGTATTCATCGTGATCGCGGCAGTCGCGTTGCGTTTCGGAAAAGGTGTGCTCTCCAAGTTAAACCTGCAGCCATTTGCAGTCTCTACTGGTTTTCTATTACTGATCTGCGTGTTACCGTTGTCGATGCTGTCTGGCGAATTTTATCGTATCGCCTATGGTATCTGGACGGGTTTTGCTGAGCAGATACCCTGGCTGCAACAGTTTGATAAGATGCAGACGATGGAAATCGTCAAGGATATGGCAGAAAAGAGTTCGTTGTGGGCATTGGTCCTGGTCATTGCCGTCTGTCCCGCGATTGGAGAAGAGCTTGTATTCCGCGGTGCCATCGGTCGCGGCCTGCTGGCACGGTGGGGTTTGATTCCCGGCATTCTGATTACATCAGTCATGTTTGGCATCGTCCACATGCATCCGGCGCATGCGATCGCCGTGATTCCCCTGGGCATGTTCATGCACTTCGTCTATGTTGTGACGAAAAGTTTCTGGGCCCCGGTGCTGGTGCATTTTCTGAATAATGCATTCGCAGTTACGGTGGCCAAAATGATGAGTCAGTTCCCCGAGAATGCTGCGAAACTGGGCGATGAATCGCAGTCGGTCCACCCCCTGATTACACTCGCGGCAGTTGCGTTTCTGATCGTTGTTTGTCTGTATCTGTGGAAGACGCGGGTCAGATACATCAAACCGAATGGCGGCGAATGGACGCCCGGTTATCTTTCCAATGAGAAACCACCGGCGGGTGCACCAATTACCATGGAACGTTCAACCGCAGCTGCAGGATTTTATCCCGGGCTGGCAGTGCTGTTCGTAAACTTTCTGGCGATGATGTATCTGTTTGGCATGGAACCGGAAGCGGAAGCGGGATTCCTGCATTTCATTACAGCGTTTTAAGATATTCCAGCACGGATTTCTTCTGTTCCTGTGTGAGTTCATCAGGGTAGTCGTGGCCTCTGGCAGATTTCCCAAACTGGCTCGTATCAAAATAAAGTCGTTTCTGTACCGTGGAGAGGCCCTTCGGCACTTTCGTAAACGTCTGAACTTCCAGCCCGACCTGAGTCTGATCGTATCCGTTTTCCGTACGCTGCCAGATTTCCGGACGTTCCTGAGGATTCAACACGTGCCACAAGGTGGGTACGGAACCGTTATGAAAATAAGGAGCAGAGGCCCAGACTCCGTTCAGAGGAGGAGCCACATAACCACCGGGGTCTTCCACCACAGGATCTTTGCCGTAGCGGGACAGCCAACTCAGGTTCAATGCGGCGCGATAATTGGGTGGTAGCGAATTCAAACGGGCGGGATCGGTTTTGAGTTCTGTAATCGCAACCGTTTTGAGCGGATAAACGCTTTCTTTGCCATAGGCACCATGACAGTCGGCACAATGATCGTTGAAAATCATTTCTCCCTGCTGGGCCAGTTTCTCATCAATGGTCCAGCGATAACGGGGGGCTTCCAGTGATTCAATGTAGGCCAGAATATCTGCAAAGTCGGATTCCCATTTTTTGATTTTATCCGCGTTATTTCGTGGAATGAGAATAAACTGCATCAATGCCCGGTGATTCTTGGTGATAAAGGCATCTGCGTATATCCGCGATTTCCGTTTGACGTTCCACCAGGGTTGGGGATCCATATCATGATGCAGCAGACTGGGAACGGGACGGTTCCTGTCAAAATTCATATCCGGATCACGGAGAGAATCGAGAACCACCCCAAAGATCACGGCATTTGTGGTGCCATGCGTCGTGCCCAGCGGAATTCCGATCGCAGCCAGATCCATGTGGCTCAGCTTTTTCAACTGCTGCAGTTTGACTTTACTCACATCTTCGGTCAGGGTATGCAGGGCAACATGGCTGTTAGGGGCTCCGGGAATCACAGTCCCAGCCACCTTCCCCCCATGGCAGGTAAAACAGTTCATGACCCACTTCTGCTCGGGCGTCACAACGTAACCCAGCGGTGCCTCTTCAGCACCAGGCCGGTGCATGATTCCATAATAAGAAAAAATCAGTTCGCGGCGTTCTTCCGGCGAAGCCTGTTCGGCTTTCTGTCTCCAGTCCTCCGGCCAGACCTTCCATAAGTCTTTCAGAACCTCCTGATCAAAATCAGGTGGTAAATAAGCCTTTGTCGTCAGCAGGCGATAGCCACGTTCGGCGGCAGTTTCCTCTGCCACGGTGGAATCAATTCTCACTAAGAGACAAACGGCAGCCATCAGCAATAGAACTGGTATTCGCATGGAAGGGTTATTTCTCAAAAGTGAAACTCAAAATGCATCAGGGCAGGAAAGGGAACAATACATTGCGATTTTCGTCTGTCAGTGGGGAACCATATTCACATGGCTCAAAGGCTTCGATCAACTGAATTTCCCGCCCTCGTTTTTCTCCGTAAGTCTGAATGACTAAATCACGGTAGCGATCAGCAAGCGGGCGGATACGGTCTTTCATTTTCTTACTTAGAAACGCTTTGCGCTGCGCGGGGTCTGCAGGGACTTCCTCTTCATAAAAATGATTATAAGGCAGCCAGTCATAAAACTGGGACTGGTGACAGTCCAAAGCGTCAATCATGCGATCCCAGACCGGTTCGACATCCACTACAACTGTCGGCGAAAACGGGTAGGGGCGGGTAAAATGATCGGAGAGATACGCGATGACCGGGTTTTTCCTCAGCGCGGGAACATCGGGCACGATGGGAGGGACTGTCACCATATACGCGGCGTCGCAGACCAGTTGAGAAGTATATCGATGATCAGGGTGATAGTCGTTGGGGCGATGGGTGAGGATCAGATCGGGTTGAAAGTTTCGGATCAGGCGGATGATTTCAAACCGCGCTTCGATGGTCGGTTGCAGATAACCATCCCGGTTATGCAGCACCTCATATTCGATTCCCAGAGATTTTCCTGCTGCCGCAGCTTCTGCGCGGCGGATTTCTGCTAATTCCGTACCTGAAAGTCGTTGATGCCCCGACTCGCCGTTGGTCACACTGACGAATTTGACAGTATGCCCGGACTGCTGATACAGGGCCGCTGATCCGCCCGCTTTGATATCGCAATCGTCCGGATGAGCGCCAAAAACCAGGATTCGTAATGATTGATCTGTCATAGAGTTCTAAACCTTTGGGTAATTATATAGAATATCACCCGCTTGACGAGGATGAATTTCCATTAACAATAGTACTGTAGTTGTACTCGAAGAGTTTCAACTCATCCAGATTTAACTGATTGAAGTTATTGAACTTTTGACTGGTATTCCGTGTCTGTCACAGAAACGGAGTATGGACAGATATTCTATAAGGTAAAAGCCAATGTCGTTGCCCACAATTGATCACAGTGATGAAGTCTATGAAGATCCCCTTGATCTGATGGATGAAATTGAATCACTCAAAAAAGAGAAGGATGCGACACTCCTGGCTCACTTTTATATTGATGGTGAAATTCAGGAAATTGCTGATTTCACGGGCGACAGTCTGAAACTGGCCCGCGATGCCGTCAATGTAAAGACCTCGACGATTGTTTTTTCCGGCGTCCATTTCATGGCTGAGTCGACAAAAATCCTCAGCCCGGAAAAAACGGTTCTCCTTCCCGACCTGACTGCAGGCTGTTCGCTGGCTGACAGTTGTCAGTTTGGAGATCTCGATCAGTTTCAGAAGCAACTACGGGCAGAAGGTCGTGACTTCGAAACGGTCGCTTATATCAATACCAGTGCCAGAGTCAAAAGCCTGTGTGACTGGATCGTCACAAGTGGTAATGCCCGGGAAATCATTGACCGGGTCCCCGCTGATAAAGAAATCCTCTTTGTGCCTGATCAGCATCTGGGACGTTACCTGCAGGAAGTGACCGGACGGGAAATGATTTTGTGGCCTGGCTCCTGTATGGTGCATGAAATCTTCAGTGTCCAGGATTTACTGCGTGCCAAAAAGAATAACCCCGGTTCCCTGGTACTGGCACACCCGGAATGCCCGCATTCCATTCTCGAAGTTTCGGACATCATTGGCGGTACTGAAAAATTACGCCAATACGTCATGTCAGTCAAAGAACCTGGAACCTTCCTGATCGCGACCGAAGCGAATATGATTCATCCTCTGCAGAAGTCAGCTCCGCAGCACACTTATCTTCCTGTGCCTGGTATCATGGCTTCCTCGGGAGAAACCTGTGCCTGTAATCGTTGCCCCCACATGGCGAAGAACACACTGCAGAAAGTGCGCGACTGCCTGAAATACGGTAAACCGGAAATCGAATGGCAGCCTTATTTCGATCAGGCGAAAGACGTACTTCAGAAAAGCCTTCTGCAGTAATTAAAACGCAACTTGCACATTATTTATGCCTTATTTCTGTGCAACTTGAGGTAAACACTGCGTATTTATTAGAGTGAACAAGCTGTTCTACTAATATTTTTTGACACATTAAAACGTCATTTTCCTCATAAATAGTAGAACAATTCTTCATATCGATTAAAGCTGCCCATTTCTTAATATAGTTGTCTTATTTTCTGGCATACACTTTGCCTTAACCATCAAATGTCACTGCAAATTCATGTGTTATTCATTACATGGTTTGCTTTCCTTTGAATCGCGGTTGCGCTGACTGTGAATTCAAACAGAACATTTGAAGCCAAAGAGCAACTAATCACGATAGCAATAATTCGGGGCCTGTTGAGAAATCCAGATGATCTAAATAGATCATTTTGAGCGATGTTTCTCGCAAATGATTGCACGTTTTCCGTGTTGTTGACTCCGATCCCCACTCTCGCATTCCCGGGCTGATTGTGCGCCTTTTGATTGTCTGAAAGTGAATTGCTATCGATCAAATTCACCTTACGAACGCTCTCAGACATCAGCAAAAGGCACACTGAAATGGAAATTCAAAATAAGGCAACCAGAATCAATCTGTTCAATTTTACCACGCCCCAGATGCGTGCATTTCATATGTCCTGGTTTGCCTTTTTCCTCTGTTTCTTTGCCTGGTTTGGTATCGCCCCGCTTATGAAGATCGTGCGGGAGGAAATGCATCTGACCCAGGAGCAGGTCGGCTGGTGCATTATCGGCTCGGTTGCCATTACTGTCATCGCCCGACTGTTTATCGGCTGGCTCTGCGATCAGATTGGACCCCGGCTCGCTTACACATGGCTTCTGGTTCTCGGTTCACTGCCTGTGATGGGAATTGGTTTCGCACATGATTATACCACATTTCTAATCTTTCGAATTGCAATTGGAGCAATCGGCGCTTCGTTTGTGATTACCCAATATCACACATCAATCATGTTTGCTCCGAACTGTGTCGGGACCGCAAACGCAACCTCTGCCGGCTGGGGTAACCTGGGTGGGGGTGTCACACAGATTGTGATGCCTCTGATTTTCACAATGTTTATCGGCGTATTGGGATTCAGTGAATCGATGGGCTGGCGGGCATCAATGTTCGCCGCCGGTCTGGTGTGCGCTCTGACGGGAATCGCGTATTATTTTCTGACACAGGATGCTCCGGAAGGGAACTTCAAAGAACTTCGCGAAGCTGGCAAACTGCCTGAAAAGAAAATGCAGAAAGGGATGTTCTGGAATGCCTGCAAAGACCATCGTGTGTGGGCGTTGTTTGTGATTTATGGTGCCTGTTTCGGCATTGAGCTGACCATCAACAATATCGCTGCACTCTACTTTCTGGACTACTTCGATTACTTCAAGAAAATGGAGACTGCAGAAGCCATCAAGATGGCGGGCCTGTTCGCGGGGATGTTCGGGTTAATGAATATTTTTGCCCGGACCCTGGGTGGTGCCTTCGGCGACCGCTTCGGTCAGAAGTGGGGCCTGAGCGGACGAGTGAAATGGTTATTTGTTGTCATCTTCTGTGAAGGAATTGCTTTAATGGTCTTTTCACAGATGAGCGTACTGGCGATGGCATTGCCGGCCTTGATCGTCTTCAGCCTGTTTGTGCAGATGTCTGAGGGAGCCACGTATTCTGTTGTTCCTTTTATCAACAAAAAAGCACTGGGAGCGGTATCCGGAATCGTGGGTGCAGGTGGAAATGCCGGGGCAGTCTCTGCCGGATTTCTGTTTAAAACGCAAGCCATTAACTGGCCTACCGCTTTATTCATTCTCGGGGCAATTGTTACCAGTTGTGCCTTCCTGACTTTTTTAGTCCGGTTCACTGAAGAAACGGAAGAAGAAGCACGTCTGGCTCACGATTCTGCCATCACACTGAAAACCGGCGAAAAGGAACTTGCCGCTTCTCTGGGACAATAACCGTTCGACTGCGAGAGACACAAATTACGCGCTCCTCTGATTTAATAAGGTATTGATAAAGTGATTCAGCAATCTTCGGGACAACAGAAAAATGTGGTTGTGATCGGAAACGGCATGGTGGGCTTGCGCATGTGCGAGCAACTGGTCGAAAAAGATCTGGCCCGGGAATACAAAATTGTCACCTTCTGCGAAGAACCTCGTGCTGCTTATGACCGGGTGGGACTCACGCAGTTTTTTGCCCACAACGACGCCGAAAAACTGATGCTGGCGCGTCTGGAATGGTATGCAGAGAACAATATCGACCTGCATCTGGCCGATCGCGCTGTCAGTATTGACCGTCAGAATAAAATGATTCGTTCGCAAAAAGGGGTTGAAATCCCCTATGACAAAGTAGTCATCGCGACAGGATCGTATCCTTTCGTCCCGAACGTACCTGGCATTAAAAACCGTGGTGTCTTTGTTTACCGCACAATCAACGACCTGGAACAGATCATTGATTACGCTAAACATTCAAAAAAGGCAGCCGTAATTGGTGGAGGCTTACTCGGGCTGGAAGCAGCGAAAGCGGCCCTTGACCTGGGTCTGGAAACTCACGTTCTGGAATTTGCACCACGACTGATGCCGCGCCAGATCGATGATGCGGGTTCAAAGATCCTCGTACAGAAAATTGAAGAACTCGGGGTCCAGGTGCATTTGAACAAAGCTACGGACTCTGTTCTGGGTGAATCCAGTGTATCAGGCATCCGTTTTCAGGATGGCGAGGAGTTAGAACTCGACATGATTATTGTCTCCGCGGGGATTCGTCCACGAGATGAACTGGCGCGAGAATGCGAACTGGAAGTCGGCGAGCGGGGCGGTATCCTGGTCAATGACAAGCTGCAGACTTCCGATCCTGATATCTACGCGGTAGGCGAAGTGGCTTTGCATTCCGGCATGGTATACGGTCTGGTCGCCCCCGGTTACCAGATGGCAGAAGTCGCAGCGACTCATTTATGTAACGGTGAAGCGGAGTTTTCCGGCAGCGATCTCTCTACCAAACTGAAGCTGATGGGAGTCGATGTCGCCAGCTTCGGTGATTACGAGGCGGGGCCTGACATTTCCAAAAGTCTGACTTTCGAAGATCCTTTTAACGGCGTTTATAAGAAACTGGTCTTTAATAAAGAAGGTACAAAACTGCTGGGCGGGATCCTGATTGGCGATGCCTCTGATTACGGCAGCCTGTCTATCATGGCGAAATCCAGCGATGCACTTCCCTGTAAGCCACACGAACTGATTGTGGGGGCAGGGGGAGGCATTCCTGGTGGCAGTGCGGCAGACATGGCTGATGACGCACAGATCTGTTCCTGTAACAACGTTTCGAAGGGACAAATCTGTACCGCCATCAAAGAGCAGAATTTAAGCTCGGTCGATGAAATCAAAGCCTGCACGAAAGCCGGCGGGGGCTGCGGAGGCTGCCTGCCTCTGGTGACGGATGTCTTTAAAGCCGAAATGAAGGCCGCGGGAATCACGGTCAGCAATCGGCTGTGCGAACACTTTGATTATTCGCGTACCGAATTATTCGACATCATCAAAGTTAAGAAGCACAAGTCCTTTTCTGCAGTAATTGAAGATTGCGGTTCCGGAAATGGCTGCGAAGTCTGTAAACCGGCTGTTGCCTCCATCCTGGCCAGTTTGTGGAACGATCACATTATCAATCATTCCGGCCTGCAGGATACCAACGATCGTTTTCTGGCAAACATGCAGCGCGGGGGGTTGTATTCTATTGTGCCTCGCGTTCCCGGCGGTGAAATCACTCCGGAAAAATTGATCGTGCTGGGTGAGGTCGGTAAAGAATACGGGCTCTATACGAAAATTACCGGTGGTCAGCGTGTGGATCTGTTCGGGGCAGAGGTCCATCAACTGCCGGAAATCTGGGAGAAACTGATTGATGCCGGCTTTGAAAGCGGGCACGCTTACGGTAAAGCATTACGAACCGTCAAAAGCTGTGTGGGAACCACCTGGTGCCGCTATGGGATCGGGGATTCAGTTGGCTTCGCAATTAGACTGGAAGAACGCTACCGCGGAATCCGGGCACCACATAAACTGAAAGGGGGCGTCTCAGGTTGTGTTCGCGAATGTGCTGAAGCCCAGAGCAAGGACTTTGGACTGATTGCGACTGAGCATGGCTATAATCTGTATATCTGTGGAAACGGTGGTGCCAAACCGCGGCACGCCGATCTGTTTGCATCAGACCTAGATGAAGAAACCTGCATTAAATACCTGGACCGTTTCCTGATGTTTTATATTCAGACTGCAGACAAATTAACGCGTACTGCCACCTGGCTGGAAAAGCTGGAAGGGGGCATCGATTATCTGCGAGAAGTGGTCATTGAAGACAAGCTGGGGATCTGCGATGAGCTGGAAAGCATGATGCAATCCCTGGTTGATACTTATCATTGCGAATGGAAAGAAGTGGTCACCAATCCGGAAAAACGACGGCTGTTCGAGCAGTTTGTCAACACGGATGAGCATGAGACATCAATTGAGCTGATTCCGCAACGCGGGCAGACCCGGCCCGTTGACTGGGCACCTGATTTTGTTGCTTTTGACGACATAAAAATACCTGAGAAAAAACCTGATCAGAACAGGGAGCCACGAGAGTGGGTCAAAGTCGGAACGATCAGTGATTTTCCTGCAGAAGCCGGTTCTACTGTAAAATATGGTAATTCACAAATTGCGGTTTTCAACTTCGCCAGCCGTGGTGAATGGTATGCCTGTCAGCAGATGTGTCCTCACAAAAAGGCAATGGTCCTGTCGCGGGGAATTATCGGTGATGCGGCTGGTATCCCGAAAGTCGCCTGCCCGCTACACAAAAAAACCTTCTCGCTGGAGAATGGTTCCTGCCTGAGTGGTGAATCAGAATATGAAGTCAATGTATTTAAGGTTAAAATAGACGAACAGGACAATGTGTACCTGGAATTACCGGACTCCAGTGTACTGGACGAACTGATCAATCACAGGGAATGTGCTGGCGCTCACTAAGCACAGGTTATGGAATGATACAATTCAATCAACAAGACTGCAAAATACATAAAGATCAACTGATATCGCTCCCCGTCACAAAGGTTATCCAGGAAGCGGACGACGTCTGTACTTTTCGACTTGATAATTCACAGGGATTGATTCCCCCTCATCAACCGGGGATGTTTGTCAAAGTCTGCCTCGACATTAATGGAGTGGAAGTCTGGCGCAGTTTTTCGATCAGTTCTTCTCCCCATCAAAGGGAACGGATTGATTTAACCATTAAACGTAATCACGCAGGACAGGTCGGGAATTATTTTTTTGATCACATTCATGTTGGCAGTCATGTGTTTCTCAAAGGTCCGTTGGGACAATTTCACTTTGATCCTGCGCAACATGTCGAGCCTGTCATTCTGCTGTGTGCTGGCATTGGGATCACTCCCATGATGAGTATCGTGCGTTATCTGCATGCGACCAACGTGAACCGGATCTGCTATCTGTTTTATGGTGCCCGGACACATCGAGATATTATCTTTGATCAGGAAACACGAGACCTGATCACTGAGATGCCGGACTTCCATTACTTTCTGACACTTTCTCAGCCGGTTCCTCACTGGCTGGGATATTGTGGACAACTCAATTTTGATTTCATGATCTCGAAGATCCCCCAGGTTGAGTTATCCCGATTCTTTTTATGTGGCCCGCGGAATTTCAATCAGGATTTCACACTTCGACTTCTTGAAATGGGAGTACCACACGAACTGATTCACAGTGAACAATTTCATAAAAAAAACAAAACCAGATAGAGACACATGAACTTCGACGTTGACGGACCCAATCTGAATCAGTCTTGTTCCAGTAATGCTGGTTCTTCTGTGGCGCCGCGGGGAACTTCCTCCGAACAGGAATTCGATCTGATCTCACTGCTGCTGAAAGAACAACAGACACTGACAGCCATTGATCAGTTTGCCAAACAATATGATGCCAACCAGTTACCCGTACAGTCGCGTTATTATGCGGATTTGATTCCTTCAGCAATTCCCCAGTCTGGTGAGCAGTATGCGTTCGGCGTGGACCTGGATCGCTGTTCGGGCTGTAAAGCCTGTGTGACGGCCTGTCACTCTCTGAATGGTCTGGATGAAAATGAAACCTGGCGCGATGTCGGGTTGCTCACGGGGGGAACCAACCAGGACCCGATCTATCAGCACGTCACCACTGCCTGTCATCACTGCCTCGACCCGGGGTGCATGCAGGCCTGCCCGGTCAATGCTTACGAAAAAGATCCGATTACGGGAATCGTCCGGCATCTGGATGATCAGTGTTTTGGCTGTCAGTATTGTACACTGGCCTGTCCTTATGATGTGCCCAAATATCACAGCAAAAAAGGAATTGTCCGTAAATGCGACATGTGCAGTCAGCGATTGTCCGATGGAGAAGCCCCCGCATGTGTGCAGGCCTGCCCGCACCAGGCAATTTCCATCAATATCGTCAACAAAGAACAGGTCATCGCCGATTCAGAAATTGATCAGTTCCTGCCCGCCGCTCCCGATCCACAACATACCTATCCGACAACCACCTATAAATCAAAAAAACCGTTCCCCCGCAATACGATCCCTGCGGATTATTATTCCGCCAGCCCGCAGCACGCCCACATGCCTCTGGTAATCATGCTGGTGTTAACACAGCTTTCAGTCGGCGCTTTTCTGACCAGTCTCGCGCTGGAATATTTCCTCAGTGCCGAATCGACTGCCGGCATGACGCGGATTACGGCCACGTTTGCACTCTTCTTTGGCCTGGTCGCGCTGGGTGCCAGCACACTGCATCTGGGGCGACCACAATATGCCTTCCGGGGAATTCTGGGGCTTAAACATTCCTGGTTGAGTCGTGAGATCCTGGCGTTTGGTGTCTTTTCCAATACTGCCATGGCATATGCGCTGTTGACCTGGCTCTCCGGCGACTCATTCGCATATTTGAAAACCTGGCAGCCTCTGACAGGTCAACTGGTCGGACTGACGGGAATCATCGGTATCTTCTGTTCGATCATGATCTATGTATTCACAAAACGTGAGTTCTGGAACTTTGAATCCACGTTGATCAAGTTCGGGCTGACGGCCGTACTGCTGGGAATCACTTCCACTCTATTCACGCTCTACTTACTGGGCATTTATTCCAGTTCTCCGGAATCAAAGTTACTGGTGACCCAGGCAGGTCCGATGCTGGCGAAAGCGTTGATTGTCACTGCAGTCTGCAAACTTGCGTTCGAAGCGTCCCTCTTCCGCTATCTGTTGCGGCGTCAGAATTCTCCATTAAAACGTTCTGCACTCTTAATGAGTGGGGAGCTGTCCAATATCACGCTGGCACGGTTTGCCTGTGGTATTCTGGGAGGCATTCTGATGCCGGCCTTTTTGTTAAATCACCAGTCTCAACCTTTACATACCTTAAACCTGTTAATCATTGTCACCTTCCTGTTTGTCGCCAACCTCGCTGGTGAACTGCTGGAACGCTACCTGTTTTTCTCTGCGGTCGCCGCTCCCCGCATGCCAGGTGTATTACGATGACTCACTTTTTATCGCACTGGAATCGGTTTCGATGTCTATAATGGACCCCTCAAATTTAGGCTCCCTCATTCATCAGAAAGAGGGGCACCTGACCAGAGAGTTGTTACTCTCTCCCGGCGGATTTGGTCTGGGCAAGGTCCCCGAAAAGAACCTGCCTGATTCCACAACCCAGATGGTTTGTGGCTTTTGTGGTACGGGATGTAACCTGAATATTCATTTAAAAGATGGAGAAGGAATCTGCGTCAGTCCGACGACAGAGTATCCGGTCAATCTCGGCATGGCCTGTCCGAAAGGCTGGGAAGCCCTGTCTGTGCTGGAGTCGCCCAACCGTGCCATCAGCCCCCTGGTCAAAAAATCTCCCAACCACTGGGAGCCGGTTGACTGGGATACCGCCTTGAGCCTGTTTACCCGCAAATTTAAAGGTATCCAGCAGAAGTATGGCGACGATTCCGTTGCCTTTCTGAGCACAGGTCAAATGGTCACGGAAGAGATGGCTTTCCTGGGCGCACTGGCTAAATTTGGCATGGGCATGCAACATGGTGACGGGAATACCCGCCAGTGCATGGCCTCAGCAGTCACCGCTTACAAACAGTCGTTTGGCTTCGATTCCCCACCATTCACCTACCAGGACCTGGAAGAATCAGACGTACTGGTCTTTGTCGGCGCGAATCCCTGCATCGCCCATCCCATCATGTGGGAACGGGTGATGCGTAATCCCAATTCGCCTGAAATTATCGCCGTCGATCCGCGCAAAACAGAAACCGCGATGCAATCCAGCCTGCATCTGCAGATCTATCCGAAATCAGATCTGCCTCTGTTTTACGGGATTGCCCGTATTCTGATCGAGCAGGGCGCGATCGACGAACAATATATTCAGGAACATACCGAAGGGTTTCAGGAATTTGCCGCACATGTGGCTGAATATTCGCTGGAACGGGTCATCTCAGAAACGGGACTGAGCCAGACCGCGATCGAGAAGTTTGCCGATCTGATCAAATCAGGCAAACGGGTTTCGTTCTGGTGGACAATGGGAGTGAATCAGAGCTACCAGGGTGTCCGTACCGCACAGGCTCTGATCAACCTGGCGTTAATGACTGGCAACATCGGACGCCCGGGAACCGGCGCCAACTCAATTACAGGGCAGTGTAATGCAATGGGCTCCCGGTTATTCAGCAATACCACGAATCTATTGGGGGGACACGATTTTCTGAACGCCGAACACCGCGATAAAGTCGCCCGCGTGCTCTCGATTCCCACTGAACGGATTCCCGATCAGAACAGTTGGCCTTATCACAAAATCATCGAAGGAATTCTGGCTGGAAAAATCAAAGGACTGTGGGTCATCTGTACGAACCCGGCCCATTCCTGGATTAATCAGGGTCAGGTACGCGACATTCTGGACCGTCTCGACTTCCTGGTGGTTCAGGACATGTACCATAATACGGAAACCGCAAAATTTGCTGATCTCATTCTGCCGGCTGCCGGCTGGGGTGAAAAAGAGGGGACCTTCATTAATGCGGAACGGCGGATTGGTCGCGTGAAACGGGTCAAACGCGCTCCCGGCCAGGCATTGTCCGATTTCTCCATCTTCAAACTGATCGCCCAGTACTGGGGCTGTGGCGAGATGTTCAAAAACTGGAAATCCCCGGAAGATGTGTTTCAGTTGATGAAACAGTTAACCAAAGGTCAACCGTGTGACTTTTCCGGGATCGAAAACTACACCGCGGTGGACGAGCAGGGGGGAATACAATGGCCGTTCCCCGATTCTGAGTCACAGCCTCCTGAGTCGCAACGCCGACTCTTTGCAGACGGTCACTTTTTTCATGAGAATGGACGGGCGCGTTTTATCTTTTCAGAGCCTTCCAAAATGCCGGAGCCACCTAACGAGCAATACCCTTTCATTCTGTTAACCGGACGAGGGACCGCATCTCAGTGGCATACACAGACCAGGACCAGGAATTCTGATGTGCTCCGCAAGCTGTACCCCGAGCGGATCTATGTGGAGATCAATCCCCAGGATGCCCGCGCCAAATCCATCCAGCCCAATGACTGGATTATGGTTGAATCACAGCGTGGTCATCTGAAAGCACGGGCCTTCATTACTCAATCGGTACAGCCGGGACAGCTTTTCATTCCCATGCACTATGAAGAGACTAACCAGTTGACAGATGCGGTGTTTGATCCGCATTCCAGTCAGCCATCTTATAAGTGCTGTGCAGTTAAAGTGAGTACAAACTGACTGTAATAACGCACCTGAAGTCAGCGGCACACTATTATGGTCTCTTAAAAATATTGCCCGTTCGCACGCCTTCCACTTCTGCCCCTGTTTTCCCCATCCGACTTTAACATAATATCCGTATTGTCGACATTGCCCTGGTAATATCTGACGGCAGTCGTCAGAACCGGAGATTGTATTAAATCGCGCATATCGGTTCAGAAGAATACCGATATCAATTTCAAGCGCTGATCGTACGACCAAACAGGAAGTGCGCGCTGCATGTGAGAAAAGGTGCCCCCCCAACACTCATCCATTGAATTCAATAAATCAGGCCAATGAATTTATTACAATCTCAATTCATGCAGCTCAAAGTCCTTACTTTCTGCTGCCTGCTGTTGTTTATCACACCAGGCTATGCCCAGTCTGTTCCTCCCGCACCCGCATGCGATACCCCTGCTGCAGAGTGTCTCAATACACCTGACTGCGTCAGTTGTGTTCCCGAGATCAACTACTGGGTTGTCAGCAGTCGTTGCTGTATTCAGAAAAGTAAATGCTGTTGTCCCTGCTGCGAGTTTGACGTGTATCATTCCAACGCCGAGGGCAGTGTTACAGAGCAGTCGATGGAGAGTCTGGTCCAGTCGATTCATCCGGAAGCCCCCATCTGTATTATGGTTCATGGCAGCTTCGTCGACTGGGACAGTGTGCTGAACGATTCTTACAATACCTATCTCTGGTTGCGAAGTGCCGCACCGCAGATGCCGTTAAACGTGATTTTCTTTACCTGGCCCAGTGATGAGATGAAGACCAGGATCATCCCCATTGATGTCAATATCCTGGGGAAGCGTGCAGAGTATAATGGGCATTATTTGACGAGACTGATTGCGAAACTTCCCGAACATCACCAGATCAGTATGCTGGGACACAGTCATGGAGCTCGCACGGTTGCTTCCGCCATGCATCTGATTGGCGGAGGGAGCGTGCAAGGCGTCTCGTTGCAGGATTGCGGCATTCACATCTGTTGTCGGTGTCGACATTTTCGAATTGTCTTCGCTGCCGCTGCCATCAATCACAACTGGTTAAATCCGGGAGATCGGTATGGCTGTGGCCTGAACTGTACCGACTGTCTGATCAATTTACGAAACCACAAAGACCGGATCCTGCTGTTTTACCCGATCCTCGCTCCTATCTCCCGCCGGGCGCTAGCCCGAACGGGTTTCACTTACCTGGACAGACGGGCGCTGGGGGCTGACGTCAATCGAGTCCATGATATTGATGTCTCAGAATGCGTCGGAGCAGGACATATGTTTCCGAATTACTACAGCCATCCGGAAATCGCGGAAACGATTGTTCCCGCCATCTACTTCCAGAACCCATAATATCTCTTCCTGAACCCTGAGCTACTGCAATCTGGCAGAGAACCTGTCTTTACGTCCACTTTTAGAGCAGAGAGTCTCTCCCAATCTCCTTCCGGATCAGGAATTTATTTTGCAACTTAACTCTCAGAAGTATATTCTGATTGAGGATTTCCCGCCTGCTGACAGGCTGAAATGTCTGTACTCTTCTGCTGTGTAGGGACTTACGCGAATTCCACCTTCTTCGGATCATTTTCAAAAAGCTGCGATTTTCTGAAAATAAATCCGCCAGCTCGTGCATCTGTATTACTAAAAGCCGTGGTTTTGTTAACAAACGGGAGTTGAAATTGGCCACCGGAAACGATGGCAAACTCGCCCCCGA
The DNA here is from genome assembly GCF_008298035.1 of Gimesia maris. Taxonomy (NCBI): domain Bacteria; kingdom Pseudomonadati; phylum Planctomycetota; class Planctomycetia; order Planctomycetales; family Planctomycetaceae; genus Gimesia; species Gimesia maris. The sequence goes on along the minus strand of NZ_CP042910.1, from coordinate 3,859,201 downwards.
GCTCGTCCATCAACTATTTGAAGACCATGCTGGCGAATTGCGCGCTTTTTTACTGGGTGTATTACGCAACCATGATCTGGTTGATGAAGTATTACAGCTGACGTTTTCCAAAGCCCTGGAATCAGGGGGCACCTCGAAAGAAGAGACCCGCAAAGGCTGGTTGTTTCGGGTCGCCTATAACGAAGCGATGGGACTGATCCGTTGGAACACGATACAGAGGAAATCACTGAATCAACTGGGACAGACAACAAAGTTTTTCTCGAACGATTCACCCGATCAACGGCTGCTGGATGACGAAAACATTGAACAGATCCGACTGGCACTCACTCAATTACCTGAAAGTCAACAGGCGGTCGTGAAAGCCCGGATTTATGAGAATAAAACATTTAACGAAATTGCACAGGACCTGGATATCCCTCTGGGAACTGTACTGACGCGGATGAGACTCGCCCTTAAATTCCTTTCAAGTCGGCTTGATCATCCTTCTTAATAATTCGGAACGGAATATCACTGCTGCTTGCCAAGAACATGACTATGAATCACTTAACCCCTGAATCTGATAACCCTGCAGACCGTGACCTGAACTGGATCGCGTTCCAGTACGTCACAAATGAACTCTCTGCCGATGATTCACAGAAATTCGAATCACTGCTGGCAGAGAATCAGTCGGCACGTGAAGCTTTGGCACAGGCAACCCGTCTGATGGAAGGTTTACATGCCATTGAATCCATGCCTGTCACAGTGACTCCCCGGATTCACCCTGTTGCTCACCGCCGGGTGCTGAAATGGACTTTGGCCAGTTGCTCAGTCGCCGTGATGCTGTTCCTGGCGATTTCCCTGCTGCCTGAATCTCAGACTCCCGAAACCGAACTGGTTTCACAGTCAACTCTCACCGATGCTTCGGAAGAAGACCTCGAACACCTGCTGAGCCTCTGGTCCGAGTCGGCAGAAGACAATCAACTGATCTCACAGAATACCACGACGGAATCCGTCGACGGGCTGGATCAACAGACAACACTGGCTGAAAGCCATTCGCTCGATATTCCAGACTGGCTTTACACAGCCGTCGCTCTCCCGGATGAAAGTGTGAACTGAATCCATGCTATCAAGCCCTCATAAACCTGATACGTATTCATGCCTGCTGCTGTTACTCCTCAGTGGCAGCTGCCTGCTGTTGCCTGCTTCTGTCTCTGCGCAAAACGGTGCGAAAGGCGAAACAGTCAAGATTTCTCGAGATGCTTCCAAAGCGAAAGAAACGGTCTCTCCGGAATCCAAATCAAATAAAGAACAGAAATCCAATAATGCGATCAACGCGAAACGGGAAAAACTGGCGATGGAATTTGCCCGCGCCCATCATCCTGAACTGGCAGACCTGATCCAACGTCTGAAAAAACACAAACCACGCGAATACAAACGTGCCATTCGCGACCTGGACACCACCCTCACCAAACTGGACCGATTCAAGAACCGGGACAGTGATCGCTACCGTCTGACTCTGGAACGCTGGGAAGTTGATTCGCGCATTCGGCTGATGGCCGCCCGCGTTTCCATCATGGGCAGCAGAGATGATCAATCAGAATTAAAAACACTACTGAAACAGCGAATGGATCTGCAGCTGGAACTGTTAAAACACGAAAAAGCCATGGCTGAAAAACGCGTGCAGAAACTGGAAAAATCCATCGCCGATATCGAACAGAACCATGACAGGCTCGTTGAGACCGAGTTGACTAAAATCAACCGCAGTATCAAAAAATCGGGCCCCTCGAATAAAAAACAAAAGTAAACGGATTACTCTTTGACAGACTTCAACGTCGTCTTTAATGCAAGGTGTGATATGAAATCAATTCGCATGACAGGTTGTTTCTTCTCTTTACTGGCCGTCATCTCGTTGCCCGCAACGCTTGAGGCAGCTGATCAGGCTGACATCAAACAGCCGGTCAATCAGCGATTTTCTGATCCAGCCAGTACCGAAGTCCCTCAGTTCCAACAACACGTCGTTCCGCTGCTGGGCAAGCTGGGCTGCAATGGTCGTGCCTGCCATGGTTCCTTCCAGGGGAAAGGCGATTTCCGCCTTTCGCTGTTCGGCTATGATTTCACGATGGATCACCAGCAGTTGACCGATAAAGATGCCGAACGCATCAACCTGAAAGATGCCGCTGAAAGCCTGATCATCCAGAAGCCGTTAAACGAAATTGAACACGAAGGGGGCAAACGCTTCGAGAAAGACAGCTGGCAGCATCGCCTGCTGTTGAGCTGGGTGAAAGCGGGCGCGAATGGTGTGCCTAAAGAAGCCCCAAAATTTGAACGACTGATTGTCACCCCCGATGCAATTCAGTTCAAAAAAGAAGGGGAAACCGTCTCTTTAAATGCGATTGCAGTCTGGTCTGACGGAACCCGCGAAGACGTGACTCCCCTCTGTCGCTTCCAGACCAACAACGAACAGATTGCGACGATTTCCGAAGAAGGCCTCGTCACTGCTGCCAAACCAGGAGACACCCATGTGGTTGCCTTCTACGATGCCGGCGTGATTCCAGTTCCGGTTCTGCAGCCTGTCTCCGAACAGTACGGCGATAAATATCCGCAGATTGCCGCTGCCACAGCAGTCGACAAACATGTGGTCAACAAATTGCAGAAACTGGGTATGGTCCCCGCTGACAAATGTGATGATGCTGAATTCCTGCGTCGAGTCAGTCTGGACATTTCCGGCACACTTCCCGCACCGCATGAGATCGAAGCTTTTCTGAAAAACACCTCGCCCGACAAACGCTCACAGAAGATTGATGAGCTGCTGGAAAGCCCTGGCTATGCTGCCTGGTGGGCCACCAAGCTGTGTGATTTCACTCAGAATAACTACGACGACCTCGTCAACGTCTCTCCCGTCCGTGAACGTCCCAGCCAGGACTGGTACGACTGGATTAAAAAACGTGTCGCCAACAATGTCGGCTACGATAAAATCACCGAAGGTATCCTGCTGGCAACCAGCCGTGAAAAAGGAGAAAGCTTCGAAGAGTTCACTAAAAACATCAATGCCATTTACCAGGACAAGCCCGGAACAGACATTACGGACCGCGATCACATGCCTTATTACTGGGCGCGACGTGACCTGCGGAACCCCGATGACCGTGTGCTGGGCTTTGCTTACACCTTCCTGGGAATCCGCATTCAATGTGCCCAGTGCCACAAACATCCGTTTGACCAATGGACCCAGAACGATTTTAAACAGTTCCGCGGGTTCTTCACACGGGTGAATTTCGGCGTCAATCCGGAATCAAAAACAGAATACGCGGCAATGGTGGATGAACTGGGTGCCGACAAGCTGCGTGGTAACCAGCTGCTCCGCGAATTGAGCAAAGAAGTCAAAAAAGGTAAAGATGTACCTTTCATGGAAGTGTATGTACCTAAAGCACGTCCTGCGAATAAGAACAACAAAAACAGGAAGAATCAGAATAAGAGAAGGCGTAACGCTCAGACTCCTGATACGGCCAAGCTCCTGGGGGCCGAAGTGGTTCAGATCAATGAACTGGACGATCCACGTACTGCTCTGATGGAATGGTTACGTCGTGAAGACAATCCTTACTTTGCGAAAGCCTTCGTCAACCGCGTCTGGGCCTCGTACTTCAACCGCGGCATTATTGAACCCGCGGACGACTTGAACCTGGCCAACCCACCCAGCAATGGACCACTGCTGGATTATCTGTCACGCGAATTCATTCGTCGCGATTTCGACATGAAATGGTTGCATCGTGAAATTACGAATAGCGACACCTACCAGCGCAGCTGGCAGACCAATAAAACCAACGAACAGGATGAAGTCAACTTCAGCCACTACATTCCTCATCGTCTGCCGGCAGAAGTTCTGTACGATGCCATTCACCAGGCAACTGCTTCTGATGATGCGATCGATAGTATGAAAAACAGCCTGAGTGATCGTGCGATCGCGATTGCTGCCTCGGGAACCCGAAACCGGGCCATGCGGGATCAGCAGTATGCGTTGACCATCTTCGGACGATCCACACGTGAAAACAACTGCGACTGTGATCGTTCGGTCGACCCCAGCCTGTTACAGACGATGTATATCAAAAACGACAACGATGTGTACTCAGCCATCAACCGTACCAACAGCAGCTGGCTGTTCCAGGTCGGTCAGCAACTGGGTGCCGTACAGAAACCAAATGCTCAGAAAGAGCAGATGAGTGATCGCCTGGAGAAACTTCAGAAACAGGCCAAAGTGGCAAAACAGCGTGTGGCCGAACTGAGAAAGCAGGATGATAAACAGAAACTTCAGCAGGCACAAAAACGATTTAAGGAATTGAATGGGAATATACGAAAAGTGCGGCAGATGGCCAGCAAGGCCGGTAATAGTCCTGCAAAACTGCAGTCCTTTGACGGGCCGATTTCCGCTGAGAAATCAGAAGAGATTATCACGAATACGTATTTGAGAAGCCTGAGCCGTTATCCAACAGAAGATGAAATTGCTTCTGCCAGAAAATACCTGGGTGACTCGCAGAATAAAATTGATGGCTTGTATGACCTGATCTGGGCTGTGATTAACACGAAAGAATTCATGCTCAATCACTAAAACATTCTGAAACACAACAACAATCTACTGTATCACCAAACAACTTTCGCCTGGTTTTCAACTTCAGGCATCACAATGTGAAAGGAATTCTCATGGCTTTATCAATGACCTGCGATGGAGTGAAACGACGCGATTTTTTGAAAATCGGAACACTCGGCTTCACTGGCTTGACCCTCTCTTCCTATCTGCGAATGGTGGATGCTGGACAGGCAAAACCGGAAAAAGCGAAGTCGGCAATCTTCATCGAACTTTCCGGCGGTCCTTCGCACATGGATACGTTCGACCTCAAACCGGAATCGTCCAGTGAATACCGTGGGGAATTCAAACCCATTAAAACCAATGTCAATGGAATCGAAATCTCCGAGCATCTGCCAAAGCTGGCTGCCTGTATGGATAAGTTCGCTCTGCTCCGTGGCGTCTCACACTCGGTTGCCGCTCACGCGTTGGGTCGCGCTTATGTGAACACAGGCAGCCGACCTTTACCATCACTGGAATATCCTGGCTATGGTGCCGTCTATACCAAAGAATATCCCGGTCCGGCAAACCTGCCTCCGTATGTTTCGATTCCCAATTCGACACAAAAACCGGGTTTCCTGGGGGTCAAATACGCTCCATTAAACACCGGCGCGACTCCTCGTCCTGGCCAGCCGTTTAACGTACGCGGTATTTCACTGCGTTCCGGCCTAACGATTGAAAATATCGAACGTCGCGAATCACTGCTGCGGGAGATCGATCAGAAATTCAGCAGTCTGGAAAAGAATTCACAGCTGATTGAAGGGCTGGATCGATTCGGCCAGCAGGCTCAATCGATTATCACTTCAAAACGCGCCCGTGATGCGTTTGATGTTTCCAAAGAATCACCGAACTTTGTCAAACCGTTTGGCGAATCCAGTTTCGGCCAGAGCTGTCTTCTGGCTTCGCGCCTGGTGGAATCGGGCGTACGTTTCGTAACGGTCTCCATGGGAGGCTGGGACACGCACAACAAAAACTGGGATGCCCTGGAAAACCGTCAGCTGCCTCCGTTCGATGAAGGGTTGTCTGCTCTGTTCAACGGGTTAGCTGAAAAAGGCTTACTGGAGTCGACCGCCGTCTATGTGACCGGCGAGTTCGGACGAACTCCCAAAATCAATCCCCAGCGTGGCGGACGTGATCACTATCCACGCTGTATGTTCATGCTGATGGCCGGTGGTCAGGTCAAAGGGGGACAGGTACTCGGCAAGAGTACCGCTAACGGAACGGAACCGGCGGGTGATGGATTCTCTCCCGATGACGTCGCCGCTTCTTTCTACCACAACCTGGGTATCGATTTTACCAAAGAATATCACACCAACACCGGACGACCGATTACCATCGTGCGTGACGGTGCTGTCATTAACAAGCTGTTTTCTTAAGAGAATCTTATCGTGGCACTTCCCGCCAATATCCATGTTGGATGTCTGGCATTAACTGTTATTTCCTGAGGGGGAATGAGAATGTTGAAAGTATCGAAAGCGCTTGTGGCTGTAGCTTTAATCATGGCGTGTGTTGCATCTGTCGATGCAGCAGAGAAAGGTGCCAAAAAGAAAAAAGGCAACAGAAAGCAGGCGAACGTCACGATTCAGGCTTTGAAATTACCTGAAACGATCGAACTGAATGCGGAGCAGAAAGAAAAAGTGGAAGCACTCAAAAAAGAGTACACACCACAATTTGCTGCACTGCAGAAAAAGAACCGGGAGATCCTGACAGCTGATCAGATCAAAGCACGTCGCGCCGCAATGAAGGAAGCCAAGGACGCCGGCAAAAAAGGAAAAGAACTGCGTGAAGCAGTCAGCGCTGCCCTGAATCTGACTGATGATCAGGAAAAACAGATGAAAGCCGTCACCGGAGATATCCGGAAGTTGAACGGCGAAGTGGTCGGTAAACTGGAAGGCGTCTTAACTGCTGACCAGTTTGCTAAAATCAAAAAGCCTGCGAAAGGTAAGAAAAACAAAAACAAAAAGAAAAACAGCTGATCTTCAGATCAAGCTGATTGATTTTCTGCGCTGAATGCATTTGCAGGCCATGAAGCCATTTGCGTTTCCCCCTGATTCAGGTTTCTGAATCGGGGGTATTTTTTTATCCTGTCTGAATTCGTACTCGATAAAATCGATTCAAACGTCGTAAGTTCAGAAGTAGAGACAATTTGACGGCGTCTCCCGGCTGAAAAAGAGTTGTTTTCGGTCTCAAATCCTGATATAAACATTAGTTGATTCACTTTCGATAAATGGACGAGCTGAAGGGTCATCCCCATACCGAGTGAGGAGCAGGCTGAATGTTGCAGACTGAACCAAAAACCTGCCTGATACGAATACCAGTTTTGATACTACTGGTGTCAGGTCTGATGTCACCTGCCTGGAGCGCGGAAGCTGCAGGAAAAGTGAGTGACAAGGGAATTGAGTTTTTCGAATCGAAGATCCGCCCGGTCCTGATCAAACACTGTTATGAATGCCACGCTGCTGATTCCAAATCGATTCGTGGTGGTCTTTTGCTCGACACACGAGCCGGCCTCTTAAAAGGTGGCGATTCCGGACCTGCTCTGGAACCAGGCAAACCGGCAGAAAGTATGCTGCTGGAATCATTGCGGTTTGAAAGTTTTGAGATGCCGCCTTCCGGAAAACTGTCTCCAGAAATCATCGCCGACTTTGAAACCTGGATCACAATGGGTGCCCCGGATCCCCGGGATGGCGAAAGTAAAATCGTCAAACAAAGCATCGACATCGAAGCTGGAAAACAGTTCTGGGCATTTCGCCCTATCACTGACCATCCTGTTCCCACGGTCACCGATGCGGACTGGAATGAAACCGACATTGATCGATTGATTCGGGCACGTCAGGAACAGCAGAAACTCAAGCCCTCTGCGACCGCTTCGCGCACCACGCTGGTTCGTCGATTGTATTACGATCTGACCGGTCTGCCTCCGACTCCCGCTCAAATAGATCGCTATCTGAAAGATCCGAGTCCTGCCGCAACGGAAAAGCTGGTAGACGAACTGCTGGCATCACCGCATTTCGGCGAACGCTGGGGACGTTACTGGCTGGATATCGCCCGCTATTCTCAATCCACGGGGGGCGGTCGATCACTGCTGTATGATTCTGCCTGGCGGTATCGAAACTACGTCATCGATTCGTTCAACGCAGACAAACCTTACGATCAGTTCATCACCGAGCAGATTGCCGGAGACCTGCTAAAAGCGAAAGACTATCAACAGCAGCGCGAACATCTGGTGGCGACCGCCTTCCTGCTGCTGGGCCCGACCAACTATGAACAGCAGGATAAAGAACAACTGCGGATGGATGTAATCGACGAACAGATCCAGACTGTTGGCCGGGCCTTCCTGTCGATGACACTCGGTTGTGCCCGTTGCCACGATCACAAATTCGATCCCATTCCTGCTTCCGACTATTACGCGCTGGCAGGCATTTTTCGCAGCACAAAAATGTTGACCCCCGGAAATGTGTCTGGCTGGACCAAACGCCCATTACCACTGCCGACTCCAGAGAAAATGAAGTACGATGCCTATCATCAAACCCTGGCCAGCCTGGATTCACAGATTAAATCAAAGCAGGGTGAACTCAAGCTGCTGCGCGAGAATCTGAATACGATTACGCTGGATGATTCCTCCGCGACGCTGATTGGCGACTGGAAAGAATCCACGTTTTACAAAGACTATATCGGCAAAGGCTATATTCACGACCAGCATACTGCCAAAGGAAAGAAGCTGGTGAAATTTTCGCCCCGCAAGCTCAAGTCCGGTCGCTACGATGTCCAGTTGGCTTACAATTCGGCTGAATCACGGGCTTCCCGCGTGCCGATTACGATTAAAACCCCCAAAGGGGAGCAGACCGTTTATCTGAACCAGCGACTCCAGCCCACGGATGGTGCTTTCGCTTCTGTCGGCGAGTTTGAGTTTTCGGGAACGAAGGCCGATGAAATCATAGTTTCCAACGAAGGAACCGACGGCTATGTGATTGTCGATGCCATCCGCTTTATTTCCGCTCCTGTCATTGCTGCTGACAAGAATCAACAGCAGGCAGCTGTCTCGGAATATAAACAGACGCTGCTGAAAATCAAAGAAACGAAACATCAGCTTACTGCTCTCAAAAAAGAAATGGAACAGCATAAGAAGGCGGCTCCTCCCGCAGTTCCCGAAATCATGGCAGTCGATGAGCAGGACGAGCCGGGAGATTTTCATGTGTTGATTCGCGGTGACGTCCATCACCCGGGCAAACAAGTCCCCCGTGGGTTTATCACGGTCGCGCAGACATCCAAAGCCCCCACGATTCCCGCTGATGCCAGTGGCCGCAGAGAGCTGGCCCGCTGGATCACCGATCCTCAAAATCCACTGACGGCCCGCGTGTATGTCAATCGGATCTGGCATCACCTGTTCGGTTCCGGCCTGGTACGCACGGTCGATAACTTTGGTTTTCGTGGCGAGAAACCTTCTCATCCCGAACTGCTGGATCACCTGGCTTTGAAACTGATCGAAAACGGCTGGTCGACCAAAGCCATGATTCGCGAAATAGTCCTTTCGAAAACGTATCAGCTTTCCAGCAGATCCACAGCGGAACAACGGGAATTGGACCCGGATAACCGGTTGCTATCCCACCAGAACCATCGCCGCCTGGATGCGGAAGCGATCCGGGATACGATTCTGTTCATGAGCGGAACACTGGATCTGTCACAACACGACCAGACCATCCGCCCGGATACCAAATCGGAATACGGTTACCAGTTCCATAATCAGTTTCGCAGCGTCTATGTCCCGGTCTTTCGAAACCGCCTGCATGAGCTGCTGGCGATCTTTGATTTCCCCGATCCTAATCTGTCGGTGGGACGACGAAACACCAGCACACTGTCCACGCAGGCGCTGTACCTGATGAACAACCCGTTTGTGATCGAACAGGCCCAGCACACGGCTGAACGGTTGCTGGAAAAATATCCCGATGATGAATCGGCCCGCATTGATGCCTTGTTTCGCATGTCACTGGGGCGACTTCCCAGCACGGCGGAAAAAAACAATACCGCTTCCTTCCTGAATCAAACCAATCCACAGGATTCGACAACAGAACTGGAACGCTGGACCGCCTGTTGTCAGACGATTATTGCCTGTATCGATTTTCGCTATATAAAATAAACCTGGAGTGATTCCATGTTCCCACAACATCAACCCGTTACCCGACGTCAGTTACTGGCCACCTCCGCCTGTGGTTTTGGTTCCCTGGCGCTCAATGGAATGTTGAATTCCGCTCGCGCGAACAGTCCTTCTGTCTCCCATCAGAATCCGCTGGCTCCCCAGGAACCGATGTTTCCCCCGCGTGCCAAACGCATCATTTTTATCTTCATGCAAGGCGGTCCCAGTCAGGTTGATACCTTTGATTATAAACCGCTGCTGGCGAAAAAAGATGGGGAAGAACTGGAATTCAAGGACTCCCGCAAGATCGCCAAGACAGGCGGCTATGGCAAAGAAAAGGTAATGCAGTCCCTCTGGAAATTCCGCCAGTACGGTGAAACCGGTCACTGGGTCTCCGATCTGTTTCCGGAAATCGGCAAACAGGTAGACGATCTGTGCTTCGTGCACAGCATGCACACCAACGGCGTAGCGCATGGCCCGAGCACTCTGTTTCTGCATACCGGAACAACAAACCTGATTATGCCCTCGGTTGGTTCATGGGTCACTTACGGACTGGGAACCGAGAACGAGAACATTCCCGGTTTCATAACCATTTCTCCTTCTTCCTCGAACGGCGGTCCCCGCAATTATTCAAACGCGTTTCTGCCTTCGCATTACCAGGGGACTGCATTGGGACGGGCCGCCCAGCCGGCGAAAGAGGCCCGTTTTAATAATGTCAAAAATCAACAGTGGTCCCTTACGAAACAGCGTCAGCAGTTAAATCTGCTGCAGTCACTGAATCAGAGTCAGTTACAGTCGAACCGGGAAGATGACGAACTCGCGGCCGTCGTGAATTCATTCGAACTGGCCTTCCGAATGCAGCAGCATGCACCGGGTCTGACTGATCTGTCGGGAGAATCAAAGGCCACATTTGATTTATATGGAATCGGACAGCCAGAAACCGATGATTTTGGACGCCAGTGCCTGTTGGCCCGTCGCATGGCAGAAGCCGGAACGCGCTACATCCAGGTGAATTACGCCGACAACGGCAATACGCCCCGCTGGGACCAGCACAGTAAAATCCAGAAACACGAAATTCATGCAAAAGCAAGCGACAAACCGGTCGCTGGATTAATCCAGGATATGAAGCAGCGTGGTCTGCTGGAAGACACACTGATCTGGTGGGGCGGGGAGTTCGGTCGTAATCCCTTCAAGCAGGGCGTGGACGGGCGAGACCATAATCCCAAAGGCTTCACCCACTTCCTGTGTGGTGCGGGCGTCAAAGCTGGTTTCTCGTATGGCGCGACCGATGAATTTGGCCACGAAGCGGTCGAAAACAAAGTACACATGCATGACATGCACGCCACGCTGCTGCATCTGCTGGGCATTGACCACGAGCGATTAACGTATCGTCATGCCGGCCGGGATTTCCGGCTGACCGATGTGGAAGGCCGCGTTGTTTCAGAACTCTTTTCCTGAAGCAATTGCTGTCACGCTCAATGAAGATTCGATGAAATCAGCCACATCTGCAGTCCGTAGACTTAATCTGTCATATCCCTGCGCGATATAACCAGACTGATAATCACCGTCAGGCTCCTGCCATTCTACAAGTATTCATTCCCGCTGTTTCACAGTCCAAGGCACACCATGTCCCACCACTCCTGCATCCTGTTTCTCACACTCAGTCTGCTCGGCTTCACTTTGCCAGCTCATACTTTAACCTATGCTAAAGAACCGGGCGCACAGATTTATCAGCCAACTCCCGTTCCAGACCGAATCATGCTGACGTGGAAACAGGACCCCGCTCATACTCAATCAGTCACCTGGCGAACCGACACTTCCGTTACAAAATGTTATGGAGAAATCGCCGTCGCTGAAGCAGGGCCGGACTTTGCCAAAACAGCGCGTCAGTTCAAGGCGGAAACCAGTCAGTTGAAAACAGATCTGGGGGACTGTCATTTTCATGCCATCACATTTACCGACCTCAAACCGGACACACTCTATGCCTACCGGGTCGGTGCTGATGACACCTGGAGTGAGTGGATGCAGTTTCGTACCTTGAGTGATCAAGACGATCCGATTACCTTTATCTACTTCGGCGATGCACAGAATCAGATCAAATCGCTCTGGTCACGCGTGATCCGACAGGCGGTACTCACCGCTCCCGAGGCCCGTTTTCTGCTGCATGCGGGAGATCTGGTTAATCGAGGTAATAAAGATGAGGAATGGGGGGAATGGAATTATTCGGGAGGCTGGATTAACGGGATGCTGACTAATATGGCTATTCCGGGGAATCATGAATATGACGTCAATCGTGTGAACCCGACGGCTGAGGAACAGAAAACCAAAAAAAGACATCTGGCGCGACGCTGGCGACAACGATTTGAATTTCCGGAGAACGGTCCCAATGGAATGAAAGAGACCGTTTATTATCTCGACTTCCAGGGAATACGCTTCATCGGCCTGAACTCGATGGACGACAGAGAGGCACAGGCCAAATGGCTGGAAACCGTCCTCAAGGAAAACCCGAACCGCTGGACGATTATCACACATCACCACCCCATTAATTCCGTCAGTGAAGGGCGGGACAACCCGGAACTTCGCGAGCACTGGCAGCCGCTCTATGACAAATATCAAGTCGACCTGGTGCTGCAGGGGCACGACCACTCTTATGGTCGCACGGGATTACAACTGCAGCGTAACACCAAACGCAAGGCATCGCATCAATCAGCTGGAGGAACAGTGTATGCTGTCTCGGTGAGTGGCCCTAAAATGTATGAGCTCAAGGCAAAGAATGAATTTTTAAGACGGGCCGCTGAAACTCAGCTCTACCAGGTGATAACAGTTGAGCCGAAAGAAATTCGCTACCAGGCATTTACTGCAACAGGCACCCTGTACGATGCGTTTACACTGCGAAAGAATTCTCGCGTGGGAGGACCGAATGAGCTGATCAATCAGATTCCCGATACGCCGGAACGGACAGGCTCTGCGAAAAAAGATTGAATCAATAAAAAAACGCCCGGAAGAAATCCGGGCGTTTTAACTGTAGAGTTCAGCGGTCTATGACTAGAGCGCATCACATTTAACCATAGCGTCTCTCAATCTAGTATACTCGGACCAAATGGCCCTGGAGACGCTACAGTAAAACTGGACACAGTCTAGTCGACGACTTTCACGCCTGTCGCACAGGGACCTTTACGACCCTGACCGACTTCGTATTCGACCATCTGACCTTCCTGAAGTTCTTCGAGTGTCACACCCTGTACTTCAGAATAATGAAAAAACAGGTCGCCCCGTTCGCCTTCAATGAACCCGAATCCGCGATCTGAAACAATTCTCTTAATCTTACCTTGTGGCATTTCTGCTCTCCAACCAAATAAACCGGTGACACACGACAGCTCACATACAGAGCCAGCGATAGTCAAATAATGAAAGCAGATAAAGCTACAAAAATCGAAGCGGATACTTACGTAGTAGGCCAGCTACGCACAATGGAGCGGGAAGAGATGAACGACCCGAAGGAGGTTATTCTACACCTTGTCTCTGCTCGTCATACTTTCATGACAGGTTCATTATACTTGGTACTGTTTTTTTGTAAAGTTCGACTAAACTGCTTTAGCCTATTTCTGGACAGTCCCATAAGTACTGTCCAGAACCACCAGACAGGCATAAAAATGGGAAGATTTTCGCAGGCCCCCCTATTTACCGGACTACTGGTTGTTCCTGCTGGTCTATTTGGAGTTGAAACGTTTCCCCAGCAGAGGCCAGATGGCGAAATCCCGGTATGATTCTCTCTATCCTGTATTGATACATCAGATGATTTTCTCCCAGAGTCCGATGTAAAATTCCACGATCGGCACCAACATCGGTACTTCAAACAGGGGCGTGTAAAACATACCGATATAATACATGGCAGGGGACGGCCCGACAGGGCTGGCGGCGAACTGGCGGCAGATTGCGATGATCGGTCCCGCACTCAGCAGATAGAGTGTCAGCAGGATAGCGATACTGTAGCCGCAGCGACGGATGATTTTCCTGGTGAGTTCATGACTGGTTTTCACAGATCCTGACTCCTCAATAAAACAGAAACAGTGGAACTGGATCCGTGCAGGAAATGACTCTCCCGGGATTACCAAGTTTCATTTCCTTAAGCGAATGAGCTCGTAATACTCAGTGTAGAACTTCGCGAATAATTCGTTTCTGTTAAGTGCCCCAATCACAGGTGCGTAGAACATTTCCAGCCGCGCATGATACGCGCGGGGCACTTGTCCGTATTGGTCTTCCAGAAAGACCAGTACCGGGCCGAAACTCAGGACATAGATCAACAGTAAAACAATTACCAATGAGCCGCATGAACGCAGTATTTTCAATTTCCTGTTCTCGGCCATGCAGGATTTCTCCAGACAAGATCCATCGAAACGTGCCTGATTATTTTAGCGGTCCTGCTTCAGAAAGATATCACAATTTTCGATATTCAGCGGCAACCTGCGATACCTGCTTTCTGTCCTGATGCCGGTTTCCTTATCGTATAAGATCACAATGACTCTTTCTCATCGATCAATGTCGTCTGGAATCATTCGACAAACCAGGAATCAGCTGCTACAGTTTCTATCAGGCAATTTGAGACATTCCCACACATATTGCCCCTGCGGATGATTGAATATGGAACCATTAGCATTTAATAAGGACTTGCTGTTCCGTCAGCCTCCCCGGGGGATGGACGTCGATACGACACTGGCCCACTTCGCCATCATCACCTGTCTGGTGGATCCTGAAGTCGCCCGCCTGCAGCTGCATCCCCGCTTTGAACTTGATCTCATTAACGTCGATGGCCAGGAATGGGCGCTGGTGTCTGTGGTGCCTTTCGTCGATCAGGACTTTCGCTTCGCCCACATCCCGTGGCTCAAGTGGCGGTTCGGGCAGACGAACTATCGAATGTATGCGACAGATACTGAAACCGGCGAACACATTGCCTGGTTCTTTGGAACGTCGCTTGCTTCCTGGACCGTTTCTGTGCCGCGATTTCTCTGGAAACTTCCCTGGCATCGCGCTCACATTGAATTCGATTGTGTCTTCGATAACACGTTACAACGTTACACGACCTATCGCATGCAGGCCACGAACAGCTGGGCCGACGCGGAAGTAGAACTGACCGATACAGGCGAACCGCCGACAGAACTCACTGGCTTTGACGATCTGGAATCGGGGCTGGTTCTGCTGACGCATCCACGGAAAGGCTATTTCTATCGGCGGGATGGCCAACTCGGCTCCTATTCCATCTGGCACGATCGTTTGCAGACTACCGTCGGCAGCGTGCAATCTGCCCGCTTCGACTTGCTCACCGAACTGGGTCTGGCTGAACCGGGTGAGGCACTCCATGTACACAGCGTTCTGATGCAGCACCAGACCGAATTCACGATCTATCTGCCGCCGCATCGTGTGAAATCAACGTTGGGGTGAACTGGAACTGCTGACTCACAGCATCTCACACAAGTTTGTCTGCTCCGAATTCAGAACTGATCAAATAATGACCCGGACTGGGGCAGAAACAGGCTGCTGTAGAGGCGGCTGGCGTACAGGTCGGTCATCCCCGAGACATAGTCAGACAGGACCCGTTTTGAGTTAGATGTTTTATAAAGCTCATACTCGTCCGGCTTCAACAATCGCTCGGGATTTTCGAGGAGGGCCTCGAACAGTTTGTCGACAATCATCTGGCCTTTGATTTCCAGAATCTGATTTTGACGCTGACGGATCACATGTTTGAGCACGAATGTTTTGAGGATATCAAGAATGGCAGCCGAGTCGGCTTTGAGGCAGGCATTATAACGGATCAACTCATGTTCGCCCGATTGCAGATCCCGGATTTCGGTATCGCGAATCAGTCCGCCGACGATGTTGCTGATGCCGTGCTTGAGCTGTTTATGCGAGCCGGAAAACAGTTTTTCCGTATAACGGGTGACGACATCCGCCAGGTAAGAATCTTCAAAAGACTGAATCTGCTCCATGACTTCAGCATTCCAGATCTTCTGCGACACGAGTCCGAGTGCGATGGCATCTTCCAGGTCGTGCACGCCATAGGCAATATCGTCTGCCAGCTCCATGATCGATGTATCGAAAGACTTGCGGACCGTTTTTGCATGCCCACCCGGTTTTGTCTTGATCTCTGAGAGGATCGCTTTATCACTGGCGGAGAAGGGCTGCAGGATCCATTCCAGGAGATCGGCGTCATCATCGTGAATGCATTTCGGGGGCCCATAGAGCGAGAGTTTTGAGGGGGAATCGTCGCTGTGGTTCTGCAGTTTTTCATAATTGGCCACCTGCGAATGCGTGGCGGGATATTTTAACAGGCCCAGCAGCGTTCTCCTGGTCAGGTCCAGACCATGATGATCGGAAAATTCCCCCAGGCGGCAGACGATGCGCAGAGTCTGTCCGTTGCCTTCGAAGCCGCCATTCTGGTGCATGTGCTTATTCAGCGAATATTCACCGCCATGCCCGTAGGGAGGATGTCCCAGGTCGTGGGCCAGACAGACTGCTTCGATCAGACTGTTGGAGGGAATCAGCGTGGAGAGCTGGTCCAGTGGTGAGGAGAACCGCAGGTGCGAGGCAATACTGGCGCCGATCTGCGCGACCTCAAGGGAGTGCGTGAGACGCGTGCGGTAGAAGTCACTGTCGCCCAGAGAAAACACCTGCGTTTTCGACTGCAGCCGACGAAACGCGGACGAATGAATAATCCGGGCTTTATCTCGCAAAAATTGCGATTCAAAGTTTTCGGAGTCGGGATCGTTAAACGTTTTTCGCGGGTGGCCTTCTTCGTCCTCACGTCTGCGTAGTATCCAGTGATCTTCCATCGTAGCCCTGAAGCGGTTTTCCTGTGAATTTGTGGTCTTGTTATGTCAGCACGGTGCAGGATTATACACACATCTGGCGCAAATCAGAAGTATGGCCAGAGCAGGAGACCGATCACTGATTATTTGAGAGCCGAATCTGCTCAGATCAACCTTAACCAGAGATCAACGTAGGACTGAAACAGACTTCGATACGAGGCACTGCACTCGACGGGCCAGCTTAAGGGGGCATACAGAAAATTGACGAGGCGAATCTGCTCGGGGGACATATAACCATCGGAATAACTGAAAATGGCGATGACCGGTCCCACGCTGAGTACATAAATCACCACAAACAAACCCAGCATGCAACAAAGCGAACGCAGAATGCTGATGACTTTCGTTTGGTGATGTGCAGACATGTTCGGATTCCTCAGGATGACTTCTTACAGATACAGATAGTTTAAACAAATAGTGAATCAGTGTAAGTTCAAATCGGAAAGCAAAGAGAGCCATCGGGAACATTGACTCATGATTTCAATGAAATCCGGAACAGCTTTTGATTAAGTTGGATGCATTTATGAACTCAGCCACAATCACGCCGGGTGGACTTGAACCTCGTAATCGGGTCCCAGGCAGCACAGAAGGAGTAACAATATTGGCGGCATACAGATCCAGAGCAGAAAAACGAATACTATCGATACATCGGCTCTGAGAAATCCGAGAAAGGAACGATTATTGTTTTTTATTGAGGGAGCGGGATGGCGTTGTTTGACGAAGTTTGCCGAGTCGTAGGCGATGCCGAGATCGGCAATGGATTGAAAGGGGGACACGGCTTCTTCAAAAGGCCGCACTTCTGAACTGGGTGACTGAAGAAACAGCAGCAGAAGGGATACGAGCCCTATCGGGATAAAGTACAGAAATAATTTTGTGTAAAACCGGTTAACAGTGCGATGACCAGACAGATAACTAACAGCGCTTCGGCGACAGGCTGTGTCCAGAGTCGGTAAGGAGCAGCCTGCCAGGAAACCGTTGAATTCGAATCCAGAAGCAGGAGCAGTCGTTGAAGATAATCCCAATCCTGTTTTGACAGAGTGTTCGCAGTCTTCTCTGAGTAATACGAGAGCTCTAACGAAACATGATAAATGGCTTGATCAGCGGAGATGTAATTTTCTAACTGACACTTTTCGAAATCAGCAGCATCCGCTTTTCCATCCAGGTAGCGGCGTATCAGTGTCGCCAACTGGTTGCGTCTTTCGCGATCAATCATCGTCAGTCTTCCCGTTATGAGAGGGGGCTCAAATAAATGATTCAGCAGCGCACGTCGTAAAACAGAGAGTAGCAGTTGACGGTGCCAGCCTGATCGTAAACGGCCATGATCAGTTCACCCGGATTTTTGAACTGGATCTGTCCTTGCTCTTTACCGCACTGCCAGTAGAGTCCTCCTTTGCGGGTGAATTCGTCCTGATCGGCATTGGCCCGGAAGATCCGCATCGAGGCCGGCAGCATACTGACTCCTTCCTTGAGATCGGTCGGTTTTCGCAGGGCCGAGGTGAAAAAGAGACGGTGTCCAGATGGTGTGGTCTTGAATGTCCGCTGAGCCGTGAACATGAATCGGGATGGATTTTCGAGGGCATCCTGCAGCATTTTATCTGCCGGCTGAGCGGTCTCCGCGCCCGCAGTATCTTGTGCTGCCAGTGCCCCCATACCCAGACCGAGCCCCGCGACCATTTTGACGGCCTCTCTTCTGCTTAAATCATTCATGTCTGCCTCCCGATGGCCAGGCTGGCTTCGTCTGTTAAATCGTTGTTGAAGAAATGATCCCTCTGATAGAACTGCGTGTCCATTGAGTCTGTTTTCTCTCCCTGAATCATATCAGACCGCAGGCAGCATTCAACGTTTTTCCGCTGGAGGTTCATAGCGGGAGAGAAACAACTGATAGTGTGTTTTGGACTTAGAAATGGTTGTGATCGATCCCTGTGTGCTTTCTGAGTCTGTTTCAAACCCGCCGACCAAGGTCGCTTTGTTGAGTTTCACTGCGACTGTCGTTTGGATTTCGTTTCGACCCAGTACGGGTTCGGTGATGACGGTGCCCTCGTCATCAATGGCGATGGGGACAACGCTCCCCGTGTCAACCAGTCGCTGATAGTGCAGGCGGACATTTAATTCCCCTTCCTCAGCATAGAATTTGCCCGACAGCACTTGGGTCTCTGGACCGGTTTTAACTTTACTGTGAAACAGTTCATTGAGGCGTGCCACGACTTCGACACTTTGCAGGACCTTCTCCTGCGGCGTGTCTTCGGAAGATTTGACGTAGCCCACGGCATCCAGACGCAGCAGATAGAGTTCCTCTGCTGCCGCGGTTCTGCAGGTGGGGAAACAAACGAGAATCAGTAAGAGCCATTTCTGCATCTTGGTTTCAGATTCCTGTAAAAGCAGTACGGGTATTAAAGAATGTCTTCCCAGAACTCAACGTATTTAACAGCGATGCTCAGTAAAAAATCGTTATTGTTCACAGCCCAGGTCACGGGAGCGTAGAAAGACTCAATCCGTCCAAGTGTTTCAGAAGAGACATCGTCCCGCAGGCCGTTTGAAGTTATCAGATATCCGGAAACGGGGCCAACACTCAAGACATACAGTACCAGCAACAGGGGAAGTGCCCCGGACAGAAAACGCATGAGAATGGATCGTTTATTTTCCGACATTGGAATGTCTCCTGCGGTCATCCGTTTGAACGGTTCTATTTTAATCAATCTCAGGCATAAGTTAACCGCAATTCTTCAAAATGAGTGCGACAGCTTCAGTACGTGGTGTTCCTTTCTCTGGATATGCCCCATTGTCCGATTTCGTGTTTTTTCGTGTTTTTTGTGGTAGAAAATTCTGATTGGAATGTTTTATTCCATTCCCATTGCTCGTGATGACAGGTCGATATTCGTCAGGCGGGCGGACCCATGGGGCACGTCCAGACCGTTGAGCAAATCGGCACGTGAATCTTGATTGTGCGATTGAGCCGACAATTTCCTGTTGTCTGCGACAAACCCCAATTGCCTCCGAAGGCCCCCTTACTTTGAAATTAGCCATATGGCATATGCTGCGATTTCTGAAAGCCAGACTGTATCCAGTTTTACGGTATCGTCTCCTGGCTTATTTGACCCGAGTAGATTAGATTACGAGACGCTATGGTTAAATCCGATGTGCTCTACATAGAACCCAGGGTGTCGTATACTAACGAAAGGTGTTGGTGCTGATCATGTCGATCGCGGGGACTTTTTTTAATTCGTAACCTGTCGCATCAGGATAGTCACGTCAGGGTTGCTATAGATTTGTGTCAGCATTTTCTGATAGGTCTCAGCAAAACGAGCGTTGTCAACGAGATCGCCAAATACGGATTTGAGCCTGATGAAGGCGAGTGGGTCGGTGACCGTTTTTCTGGCTGCTTCGTGCAATGCCACTTTCTTTTCATCAACCACATCAAGTTCGTTACCGTGACGATCCGTATGCTTATCACTGTAATAGCACCATGCAGCGATCACGAGCACCGCATGCGCAATTGGGCCGCCTTGATCTAAGTTCTTGCGAATCGTGGGGAATAAAAAGACGGGCAGCTTACTTGAGCTCCCCAGACAGATCCGGGCCAGATTGTCTTTGATGTTGGGATTGCCAAAACGTTCGATCAAAGTGTCTTTATATAGCTCCAGGTCGATACCTTCGACTGCATCCAGCACTGGCGTCGCTTCTTGATCGAAGAACCCTCTTAAGAATGCAGCAAAGAGATCGTCGCCGATGGTCTGGTCAATGGTTTGATAGCCGTAGACAGCCCCTGGCAGACCAAGCACGGAATGGCCGGCATTGAGCAACCGCAGCTTCATCGTTTCGTAGGGAGTGACATCAGCAACGAATTGTGCGCCGACCTGTTCCCACTCGGGTCGCCCGCTGGAGAAGTTCTCTTCAATAATCCACTGACAGAACGGCTCACAATTGACTGGCCAGCCATCTTGAACGCCGCATTGTTGTTCCAGGTACTCGAGATCGGCGGGAGTGGTTACCGGAGTGATTCGATCCACCATTGCATTGGGGAAGCAGACTTCGTCTTCAATCCACTTCGCAAGGTCCGCATCTTGCAGCCGGGCAAAGCCGAGTAGCATTTTTTGAGTCAGGTCTCCGTTATGCTGGATGTTGTCACACGATTGGACAGTGAATGCAGGTAACCCGCGTTCGCGTCTCAATCGCAGTGCTGCTGTCAGGTAACCAAATACCAGGCGGGGTTGCATTGGGTTCTGGACGTCGTGAAGTACATCTGCGTTGTTCGCATCGAACTCACCACTGGCGGGGTCAACGTTGTAGCCCCCTTCGGTGATCGTTAATGAAACGATCCTTGTGTCGGGACTTGCCATCTGCTCTATGACTGCCATCGCATCATCACAACCGAGCAAAAATCCGACCAGCGATCCGATCACCCGATTCTGCACCAATCCATCGGGATGTTTGATGATGAGCGTGTAGAGGTAATCCTGTTCCTGAAGCGTGGTTGCTATCTTGCGATCTGCTTCCCGCAGACCGACGCCACAGATTCCCCAGTCAGATCCGTTCCCCGTACGCAGCAGTTCATCGGTGTAATACGCTTCGTGTGAGCGATGAAACCCGCCTACGCCAACATGGACGATGCCGGCCTTGATCTGCGAGCGATCATAGGTCGGCAGATTTAATTCCGCGGGGAGTTGCGTGAGGTTCTGTTGATTCAATTGCATGGAAGTGCTCCGTATATTCAAGCGATAGTGCCTGCAGTGACCGCATCATTTTGAACAGTTTTGCTCCGACGAAGCGCCCAGTACGATGTAACGAAATAGATGATTGTAAAGACAAAACCCCAATTGTAAAACATGGCAACATTCTTGTCATACGTGACCATATCCGGGCTACCGAACATCACAACCAACGCAAGTATGAGGGTCAGGCCTAAGCTGGTCCAGGCCAAAATACACAGGGCATTCGACAGCAACGTTGTGTCAACGATTGGCTGTCCGTCATCAAGCGATTGCTGTTCCTGCAACTCCTTGATTGCTTCGTCGAGTTTACGATCTGTTTCCAGTTCGGCCGTATAGTCCTCCGCTGCACCGGATCGGCGGGCCAAAAAGGTATAGAGGATCATCGTAAAGATCCAGGTTGGCAGGAAGAGATAGAAGAACGACATGACCTGCAGCGCCTGCAGCCCGAATGCGAACACCAGACCGGCGATCCAGGACGCCACTGCCGGGGTACTGTGCGTCAGTTTGCGGTAATGTACCCAATATCGAGTCAAACCGATGCGAGGAAAAATGAAGTGCTCGGCAAACACGATCGCGCCCACAGGAACCACCAGCAGTCCTGCATACGTCAGCAGAGGCAACATCTGGCTGAACACGAACGGAAAACAGGCAATTACTACAGTAATCACACCAACGGTAGCAGTCACCTGCATTCGTGAATGGTTGTGAAAGATCGCTTGTGCCGCCAACCCGGCGCGGTACAGATTTGCATTCGCGGTGGTCCAACCGGCTACGATCACGATGACATAACCCGAATAGCCAAGCGCCCGAAACGCCACATCGCCCGGATCCAGTTCGACAATCGATGACTTGAGCAACGCCGCGGTTCCGGCCCCCATGATGCCAGCGGCAATCCAGGCGATATAATGACCGAACAGCATACCCGCACTGGTACACAGCCCGTAAACTGATCGTTTCGCATATCTTAGCAATGCCATGTCGATCAATCCAAAGTGGGTGATTGTGTTGGCCGCCCATGCAAAGCCGATAACCTCCCACAGCCCGATACCCGGTTCACCCTGGCTGTTGACTCCCGTCCAGATCGAACGGTCACCGATAGTGATAAACTCCCCCAGATTGTCGAGCCGCATTCGTCCGAGCACCGATTCTGCCAATGCTGGAAACAGCACCAATGCACCGCTGATGAACATGACGACCAGCCACGGACCACATAGTCCCGAAAAATCAGCAACAGCATCGAATCCATACATCGCCACGACAACAACGATCGCGCCAACGGCCAGCACCACAGCGACGAATAAACTGTTGGTGGGATACCATTCCAACTGGGCAGGAATATTGAACAACAACCGTACCGCCGTGCTTGAAACGGTAATCATCGCCGCCGAGATGACCGTGAAGATCAGTACGTTGGCCCAGTTGTACAGATTGGTCATTGAGTCGCCTGCGATCTTCTCAAGATACGTATACAGACTCAGTCGCGTCTGAACGGCAATCGGTGCGGTGATGAACGTCCAACTCAGAACGGCAAGCAGATTACCAATCAGGAGTCCGATCAGGATGTCACTCGTGTTGGCTCCCAGGGCAACGAACGTCGCACCGATCACAAACTCAGTCGCCGCAACATGCTCGCCGGCATACAACCCGGCAAAGTGAGTCCAGCCATGTAACTTGTGCTCGGGAATGGGCAACTGCTCCGGCTTCATTCCGGCGACGATTGACTGGGGGGTATCTGTATTCACTTTGTCGGACTCCCGCATTACCAGATCTATACAAGTCTACCCAACCGAATCGATTCACTCTAAAAACGATATCAGAGCCGTATCCGTATTGCAATCCGCGGTATCAGAACTGGAAAAAAGGTGAAGACACCGGGTGAACTTAAAACATAATAGCAAAAACTGGTGAGTCAGGCATTCTTTGTTGGAGATTGGAAAAGACGTCCACGTGCCGCCGAGCAACTACACAGGCTGTAAAAAACAATTTGCGGCCTTGAAATCAACAGACTGCATTAAAAACTGCTCAGGCTTTTTTATGTCTTGATCTGGAAAGGGAAGAGCATAATCCATGCTTAATTTTCAAGACAGTCGTTATGGCTGAATGGGTCAAAAGTTCTTTTTCTGGACTGAGCGTCTGCCTTGACAGTTTCCTGTTGTCTGCGGCAACCCCGGATTGCATCCGGGGGCACCCTTTCTTTCACATGAGCCCTACAGCGTTAGCCGCGGTTTCTGCAGATCGGGAGCCAACCGGGGCTAACGCCTAATGGCACTTACTTCAGATCAGTGTGTTTCAATTTCTCTGGGGGCTTTTTTCTTTTTTCGAAATGGTCTCTCTTTGAACGTTTGGCGTAGCATTCTCTTTTTACGCTTCGGCTGGCAGCGCGATTGGGTAGTTTATCTTTGGTCGCGTAGAACAGTGCTCGCTCGAAGGATTCACGCCATGATTCTGGCTCAGTGTGCAGGTGCTTCAACAGGAACGTTTGGAATGTTGTCCAGGTTCGCTTAAAGCTCATCCGCCGCGGAGCAACCTGATTCAGTTCAGCCGCCTGTCTGCGGAATTGACCAACTAAATTGTAGGCGACCACTGACGTATACAGCTCTTTCAAAAACGTGTCTACCTTCTTGGCGCGAATGTTCTCGGTGTCCAATACGACCTTCAAGTTACGAATATCAACTTCGACATTGACCCTTTGATTGTAGAGGTTGCCCAGGGTGGCAGCGTCTTGCGGCAGGCTGGTAACGCAATACAGCGTCAAGGTTTCATTGACGATGATTTCGTGCAAAACAACAGCCAGCGAAGCGTCCCTGGGGAGCCCGGGTTGTGTTTTACGGTTTTTGGGGGTCGGAGTCCACTGGTGTTGGTAGGTCTTATGTTTTGGGCTTTGCGATACGAGTTTTGCTTTGGCTCGAAGTGACTCAAAGTTTAACTTCTTCATGCGTAGAAAAAAATCATGCCCCAGGAGTTGTGCCTGGTAAGCAACGCCAAAGATCCCAAATCCTGCATCAGCCATGATGATCGATTCGTCTGGCAGGCAGTGCATGCCATTTCGGGCAAGTTCCGTTTCGGAAACCGCTTCAGGTCCATACATGGCCCCCAGCTGTGGCAGCAAGGCACATCCACTACTGAGTTCGTGAAAAACGGTCAGATTGACAACAGGCCAGACACTTTCACCGTGCTGATTTGAGGCGGGCGGAAATTTCGTTTGTAATTCTTTTTCCGGTGCTAATGTGATCGTGGTTCCATCGAGTAAAAATATTTGACGACCGTCCAGCAGGGTTTCAGATTGCCCGACGATGGCACGAGTGATTTCATTGGAAAACCATTTCACAACATCCAACGGCAGTTCGCTGCGAGCCCGGCTGTATGCTGCACTGTTGGACGAGAGTGTACCCTGGCTTAATCGTTTGTTTTCAGGAAGGTAGTCAGGTTGATTTTCAATCAGATGCTTCACCGCCGCTTCGAGTGAGGCATCTGGTTTGAGGCGTTGAAAAATCAGCATCCACAGCACAACGCAGGCGGTATAGATTGCATTGGGCCGCCTGGGATGCAGCTGATCGGCTTGGCGTAAGTCCACCAAATCTTTAAGTTGTTCGAAGGCACGATCGAATTCAAGAATCTGTTCCGGTGATTGTTTCACAGCGTGATTACTCCTGGCAAATTGGCAGTCTATTTTCAAGAATAGAATCCTGCGCAAATCCCATGCCAAACGGCTGGGGTAACCAGCTTAATTTAAAGTAAGTGCCATTAGGCTAACGCCCTGCGGCTAATCGGGAACCAGCCTACGGCGAATGGCACAGGCACCTTTCTATTCATTCTTTTTGAGCATTCAGTGGTTCGGGATTTTCATCTGTGGGGTATGGGAGACGATCTTTATAATTTGATGTGAACCAGGTAGTGATGCTGTTTACGTAATCACTGTCGGGGCAAGCCAACTGTGCCACACGCATATCTGATTTTGTAAGACACATTGCAATTAATATAGAGGTTTCCGTGTCACAGCCCGGCTTGTCCGGCCGTATCGAATGGATATAGGAATCCCGGTTCTGGATTGTACGTGGTAGCTGCGACTTCCTGCTCGCTCCGCTCGGCCCGAATTACATTCGAGCTTACCCCTGCTTCAGGAGTGGGAACAGGTTTTTCGGGCACCGTCAGGCAAGCGACCTGTGCCACCGGCATGAGAGGGCGTTGAGTAATGTACGTTGTTTTGGTGTTCAATCTGCTTTTCTATCTGGAGTGGCTGGTGACTGTGATACCGTTGCATGGTGGATTATTTTCTATAGAGGCGCGGGGGCGTCAAGAGGGGCTGATCAGAATCGGGTGGCGATGTTTGTTGATACTGGACCGATGCTGGTGTGAGCAGTGGCGGTTCCGGGATGAAAGGCTGCGAAGTGCGTCGACCCGCAGGCATACATCACGAACAGGTGCTGTTCTGCGAACTACTTATCTGGAAAAAAGGGGCTGTTTTATAGTGATGACTGCGAACAAGTGTCGCGTGTTTCAGTGCACTGTAAACTCGACACGCGCGCGACCCAAAACAACGCTTATCGATGTTGGCGCGGTGGAGTCAAGTCGAATTGATGCAGTGAAATTGATGCAGTGCACATTGAGAGCAGGAACTATTTATAAAGTTCATGTCCGGGCTTGAGCTGCTCGGAAAATTCGTGAGAATTCTCACAGAGATAAGAGGTGTAATGGTTACTGCCTCTTAAGATTTTGACAGGGGGTGCGCCGCATTCAGGGCATTTCGCCTCAGAGTGAAAGATCGATTTCAGGCAACGGTTATTTTTACAAACCATTATTTCGGACGCTTCTGAATCAGACTTAATTTTGACCATGGTCTGAAAACAGGCAGGACAAGTGAGCATCTTGTCTATCTCCTTGATTGACCCTTTATAAAAAAAGTCTGGAACCCCCGCGTTTGTTAATTATACCCCGAAACTTGAAAGCAGAACACTGATGATGTCCGCATGAGCCGGATATAAAACAAAAAGCCCTGGGGTTGCCACAAATGCAGCAAACACAAGGCTTCAAAGTGCCCCCGCTAGGAATCGAACCTAGAACCTACTGATTAAGAGTCAGATCAGTTATGCGTTTTATAGCTAGTGTCTGATCCGAAAGCGTTTTGGTTCGTAAATAATAGCGTGAAATTGTAAGAACGCTCCTCGAAGATGAGGCATTGATTCGTATTACTTGTTGAAAAGACCAGTAAAACGGAATCAACACATTCAATCTTCGAGGAGCCAATGATGCGAAAATCATACTCGAATCAGCTGCGACTGGACAGCGTTCCGATCGAACAGGTAGCGTTAAATCTGGAATCGCGGGACCGCATCGTTCCCATTCTTCGCGCACTGCAGTTCCTGTATTCGGATCGCAGGCTTGTCGATGAAATACTGCAGTGGATTGCCGCCGACGTTAACAGCGACAGTCGCACTGACACAGGTCGAACGGGGATGGAATACTGGCATATCTGTGTGCTGGCAGCCGTGCGACTGGGCTGCAACTTCACCTTCGATCAGCTGCAGGATCTTGCTGAAATTCACCGCAAGCTGCGCGGCATCATGGGAGTCGGCGACTGCGATGACAGGCCCTTCAAATGGCGAACCATCCGCAACAACATTCGACTCCTGCGACCGGAAACCATTGCACGTATCAACCAGGCCATCGTCAGTGCAGGACACACGTTTGATCCCACGGCGATCGAAAAAGTGCGGGCCGATTCGTTCGTGATGGAAACGAACATTCATTATCCCACGGAAAGCAGTTTGCTGTACGACGGGCTGCGGAAAATCATTCCTCAGTGTGTAAAACTGGCCGAAGCACACGGCGTGAACGGATGGCGTCAGTATGCTCACCTCTTGAAAAAAATCAAACAACTCAATCGAGACATCAATCGCATCGCGACAAAGAAAGGCCCCCGCTACAAGAAGCGACTCCAGCCGCTTTACCGCGAACTCCTGCAGAAAGCGGCCATCTTGACGCAGCGTGCCCGCGACCTCTGCCTGGTCACCGGCCAGCGGCTGCCGGAGAGCGCCGACCTGTTCGGGCCGAACACGCTACAGGCGTTTATCGTGCGCATAGAGCGCGTCGCGGACACGACCCGGCGACGTATCATCCACGGCGAAGCAGTTGCCAACAGCGACAAGCTCTTCAGTATTTTCGAGCCGCACACTCAGCTTTACAAACGTGGCAAGGCCGGTCAGCCGATGCAGTTTGGTCGACAGGTTCTGATCTTCGAAGATGCGGCTGGCTTCGTTGTGCGCGCTGTTTTAATGAAACGCAATGAAGGCGACAAACAAGTGGCAGTCCGTGAGACGAAGTCTTTGCAAAATGATTTTCAAAACGGCGTGAAGCGCCTGTCATTCGACCGTGGATTTCATTCTCTCGACAACCAGAGGGAACTCGCCGAGCTTGTCGATCACCTGTGTCTTCCCAGACCCGGCGTCAAGCAGTCGGCGGTTCAACAGACCGATGACGAGTTTCGGTCAGCTCAGCAGAATCATTCGGGAGTGGAATCAATGATCGGAGCGTTGCAAAGTGGGAACGCGATGAAGCGATGTCGCGACCGTTCGGAGATCGGTTTTGAACGCTACCTGCAACTGGGCATTCTGGGGCGAAACCTGCACACGCTCGGTCGGATGCTCATCGCCCGGGAGAATCAAAACGCGGCCGCCGCTCACAGTCGCCGCAAAGCGGCCTGAGACAGTCGCGATCGATACGAGAGAGCAAAACCAGGGAAGAACGTACGCGAGGCATTGTCTGATGAAGTCGAAATCCCCGCCAAAATCACCCGAACGCAGCCAGCAGAGACCCGATAGCGACAATCTCCACGATCCACTACCGCCGCGTTACCACGTAAAATTCTGTACGAAGCTACTTTCGGGACACCCACTAGCTAAGGCAACGAAGTCTGAGGGGTTTCTTGTAGAAGAAATGCAGTTCGTTCTGGTCTGGGAAATGAGAGATCGGTTCAACAAAGAATTTATGCAATCATTTGCTGGTTTGGAGAAACCGGTAAAGCAATTCCTGGAAGAAAATGGATATGAAGTAGAGCTTACTGGTCAGCGACCAGATTTACTCCCTGAACCTAAATGGGGAAAATTATCCAGTAACAGAGCTAGTGATCGTCGTATGATCCGATTCGTTCAGCAGAATGAACGCGGGGTGATTGCATACCGAAAAAACGAGGTGGAAGTCGAATCCTTAATAGCCCAGATAGCATTGGTATGGCCTGAAGAATCCATAGTCGTGATAGTCACCAGACAACGAGATGCCCAAACGCTTTTTAATAAGCTTAAAAGACGAGGGCTGTATCAAGTATCGGTGGCGACTACACACAAAAAACCAGTGGCTGGAAGACGAATCGTGATAGCCACTGATAACGCACTCAAGCATAATGAGGTTCAGACCGAATCACGCTCTATATGTATCTGCTTGAATCCCACAGAAACGGTAAATAGAAAAGACTGGCCTATCCAAATTACAGGACGCTTATATGCATTGCATAGTGACGTTCTGGCGTTATCTAAGCAGCAAGTAGA
Organism: Gimesia maris; assembly: GCF_008298035.1. Lineage (NCBI taxonomy): Bacteria > Pseudomonadati > Planctomycetota > Planctomycetia > Planctomycetales > Planctomycetaceae > Gimesia > Gimesia maris. The sequence goes on along the minus strand of NZ_CP042910.1, from coordinate 3,830,363 downwards.
CTTCCTGGATATGTTTTTTGGTCAAAAATGGTTGTATATTCCTCGGCATGGTTTTTTACAACTGGTTCCGAATGTGAATTTTCTGGAATATAAAGGGAGATACTCATCAAGGGACGAAATGACCTTGTGTAAATTGAAACGCGAGGCAATATGGCGAAATGATAAAAGGAACCGTTTAATATCTGGCCTTGCTAAAGCGATAGCATACGATGATTTCAGAGCAATTGGTGCGAAATATCCGTCACTTTCTAAGCCACTATTGCCAAAAGTCTCAGAAAGAGTAGTAGTCTTAGTGGAAAATATTGAGCACGCAGCCAGATTGTTAAAGTTCTTGAAAGGATGGCCTATCGTTGCAGGATCGGTTGCGGACATTAATGCACATGGCTCCCAGGTTCAACATGCTTTAACAGAGGGGCAGAAACCACAATCAGTTGTATCTAGTGACATCATCATTACCAGTTCCGCCTTGCAAAAGATTAATTGCGATGGGGTATTGATTCGGGCTGATGCCGGTACGGGATTGCCGCCGTTTTCACGAAAATGTTTGACTGTCGGAGATCGAGTACCGTCTAGTTTTACGATCATCGATATGGCTGACCGACACCACCCATATTTTCGGAAGCAGTCTCAGTACCGGAAAGAAGAATACCTGGATCAAGGTTGGGTTGTGAACGGTGAGTCTATGATGCCAACTGAAAGGCGAGAATTACTGTTTGCTACTTCGAAGCCGAATAGAGCAACCGTTATGTTACTCCCCTATGCACGGCGACAGTTCCCCAAGATAGACACTGCCTACGATTATTATTTGCATCGCAAAGAGAAACGTGACCAAAAGAGTGGTAAATCCTCGAATGTAATCACACTTAAGCAGATCGCCGATCACGAGTATCTTCTGTATTGTTTTCAGGAACTCCGCAGATATGGAGGACTAGGGGCTGGGAAAGATGACATCTCGTACTTTGACATTTCGACATCCGACTGTGCAAAGGTTTTCCGCAAGCTGTCAGAGTCACTTTTAAGAGGGCGTTATCGACCTCAATTTCCCAGAAAGGTGCCGATCCCCAAGCCTGGGACGGATGAAAAAAGGACTTTGAAGATTAATTCAATCTTTGATCGATCAGTGTCCATGGCATTAGACAAAACGCTGGCTCCTCAACTGGAAAAGTTGTTTTTGGAAGGATCATATGGAAATCGCACAAATCGAAGCCCATGGAAAATGCTGGCACAGCTTAAAAAAACGGTAGAAGAAACAGGTAGATGGGTTTTAGCAATAGAAGATATAAGGAAGGCCTTTGATAATGTCAAAGTGAAGGACATCGTCAAAACACACCAACAGGCTCAACTGGAGCTAAAAGAGAAGCATGGCATCAAGATTAATGACTCTGTAGTAAATTTGATCTCGACAATTGCGAAGGGGGTGACACAGAAAAGAAAAAAAGGGATCGATCAGGGGAGTAATTACTCTCCCCAATCTCTCAATGTATTGTTACATTATATACACGACGTGCCGCTAAATGCGGAAGTCGCGTTTCCGCTCTGGTACAGGTATGTTGATAATCTGACTTATCTTTGCAAGAGCGTGTCCGAAGGCCAGCGAGTCCTGATAAAAGTTCGACAAGTTCTCAACAGTGCGAGTCTCAAGCTAAAAGGTGAAGATGGTATTGTCGATCTACGGAAAACCACAAGCTCCTTACTAGGTTTTAAACTTCGTAGATCAAACAATCAACTCATCTATCTTATAGCTCCTCGTTCCTGGGAGAATTTAAAAGAACAACTCGCTAGCGCCCACCAAACCGTAGATCCAGCTACAAGAAGCCGCGAGGTTATTGTCGGCTGGTTAAACGCAATGGGGCCGGCCCTAGAGAACGACGGTGACATCGTCGCTAAGGTTTGTGGTATTGCCGCTCTACAAGGGTTTCAGGAACTTGATCCGCCTCTTCTAGAAACGACAGCAACACAAGCACAAAAGCGATGGGTGGAGTTACTGGGTAATATCAATTACTCTTGTGTGTAAACTGAACTTCAAACGTCTCCGCCGGTTACAGAGTCACAAGTAGGTTAACTGCTTGATGCCGGGGATTATTCTCCGGCTTTTTTTATGCACCAATAGTGGCACAAAACGAAAACACTGAAGTTGTTTAGGGGGATTGATTTCCTTTCTGCTTCAGTTTACTTCAGAAATAAAGTAGGCAGAGAAATTGAACCTTCTGTTTGATCGAATCTGCGCGATTTCATTTTGCCGTTTCCAGGGGAATCGGTGGCGTCAGTGAAGTCTGCTCGTCCCGCAGAGCTTTGACGTCAATCGGATCGTCAGTCGTCCACTGGCTGACTTCCGGTTGATGCACCATCGCGAACGAGGTCTGCAGCGGGTAATTGCAAATGCAGCCGGTCGAGAAACAGGGCACGCTCAACAGACCGTCGGCGGCGACCAGGCTGTTGCTGCACCCCGATCGCAGGTTCCGCAGACTGAACTCTTTCTTTTGATCCATGTCCACATACGTGGCACAGTTGTTTCGCAGAAAGAGCAGGTTCTGATTGCCCACGGTGTAGTTACAGCCGCTCCGCTTAAACAGGGGGAGGCAGACAGCTGCTTACCGGCCAGCGTAAAGTAAGTCGCCCGCGAGATCATTTTGTCTCTGTTAAAACAAAACAGAATTCGTTCTGCTTTCGTTGAAACGGGGATTCTTCCAGCTGCGCCGACGTACCCACCAGAAAGCCGCCCCAGTCGGCAGCGCCCTGGCCCCAGTGACCGGTGCGAATTTCTCTGATCGCGGCATCTCGCGGGTCATACACCCTGTTTCCCTGAACCGTCAGCAGAGGACTGTTCAGACTCATTCCGTCATCCTCTTCTGAAACCTGAAATTCGAGCAAGTTCGCTGCTTTCAGGTTTGAGCCCGGAATGGGAAAGGAGTATGTTTGAGGCGTCTGGGGTTGAATCTGTCCCATGGGGTAGTACGCACATTGCAGAAGTTCATTGCCCAGGCCGTCTGGTCCGATCAGGAGGTGCTTACAGAACTTCGGCAACATGTCTGCGAAGCCCTGGGCGAAGACAATGGTCTTCTGATCGTTGATGAGACTGGTTTCCCCAAGAAGGGCAAGCAGTCCGTGGGGGTAGCCCGGCAATATTCGGGAACGCTCGGTCGTGTCGACAACTGCCAGGTGGGCGTCTTTGTGAGTTATTGCAGTTCGCAAGGCGAAACGCTGATCGATCGTCGGCTGTGTCTTCCTGAACAATGGATAATAGATAAGTAGCGTCTCGCGCAAGCCGGTGTTCCCTCCAGCGTCATTTTTCGCAGCAAGCAGGAATTGGCCAGCGAAATGATCCAGCAGGCAATCATTGAGGGCGTACCGTTTCAATGGGTCTGTGGCGACAGTATTTACGGCACCAGCCCGGTATTTGTGCAAACCGTTCGGGAGTTGGGAAAGTGGTATGTCGTGGAGACATCGTGCGATGCCAGGGTGTGGACCACCAAACCGAAGTTACGGCCTGTCGGCCACCTTCGATTGTTTCAGCCATGTTCTCCACGTTCCGCCGGTCACCGCCAGCCAGCAGTCCCTGCTAGATCGTCATCGCATGCGCATGATTCTGCACCCGTCCAAAGTGAGACAGGTAGCGGCTCACAAAAGATTCCAGCTCCGGCATCAGCGACTCAATCGCTTTCACGTCCATCCTTGAACCTCCCAGCTACAGAAAAACCGGTCAAACGATGGATGTTATACTCCAAAATTACTTTAGCGTAAAAGAGCAATCGTTCAGGCGCTGTAGCACTAGTAGAAAGGGATGTAAGCGTACCCCTCCATCTGCTTGTTGATATTCACTGTGGCCGCGGAAACGGCGATCCTCACAGGCTCCGCAACTTCGCCCCTGGCGTAACCATGGTGCGCCAAAGCTTGGGCACAGACGAAAATTTCGACGCCGTGATTCTTAAGCTCTTGGAGCAATTTCAGATTCGGATTCTTGTCAGTCCCCAACGACCGCGCATAGGGTTTGGAATGCTTCTTATAGGCCTCATGGCTCAGAGCCGCTTTGGTCGCAGGGCCATGCAAAACCAATGCCATCTTGAAACCATTATCAGTCCCGGCGCCTGCCTGAGTGTATTGATTGAGGATCAAGGCCGCCCGGTCTAACCCCTTGATTATGCCCCCAGACTTCTCGTCGGAGGTGATGTCAAGCAGTACCTTGGAATCCATCTTAGGCTGCTGGCTCGCATCTGGGACTGCAATAATTCCTCCGTGGCCTTTGATCAGTGGAAACTGAAAATTGGTACTGTCGGTCGGGGCGGCATTTTGGACTTGTGCGCTTGCCGTAGTCACGAACAGAGCATAAGCGAATATGAGTGTGGTGGAGCGTGTCATTTTTAATCCTCCCAAGTAAGAACTCGTAACCTCAATCCCTAATTCGATCGAGTAATCAGATAAAGTCCAATCGCAGCTGCGATAAACAGGACAAAGCTCAGGATAGCCAGTATTCTCCAATGCATCTCGTCGATCCGTGGAAGCGTCATTCGTCATACTGCCTCTCCGAGAGCGGTCGTAATGGCGGTGAGTACACGTGGAGAGTTGCTAGATCGCCCCGGAACGATTGCTCATGACCGCAGCGATGAATTTCCCACTCATTTCGAGAAAGGATTTCTCCAGCTTGGAGGTCAACTCGTCTGATCTGTTTCAACTCCTGACTCACACCGACGTGGTAATCGACATTCGTGAGCACACCCTCTAAGACACGCACGCAACACGAAGTTCCTCGATGGTCGTGTACAGAGCTGAACTGTCCCCTGCGCCAGCCGATGATGTTGATTTCGAAATTCGCTGAACCGTAGATGGTTCGAAAACAGAACCGATGTGGATCGAAACTGAGATATTTGTGCCATTCGCTGGGAGTGAGCTGGATTTGGGATACTAGTTCCAGAAGTGCCCAGGGCTTCAGTGGCTCTGAAAACGTTTTTAGTACCGAGCGAAGCTCATCAACGGTAGCGATCGTATCGGTGCGGACTGGCTCCATTCTACACACCTTTTCAGTAACCAGCCAGTTCGAGAATAATGACCACGGCAGTCAAAGCCGGCACTGTGACTGCGATGAAGACGCCTTGCGAGACGCCAACTAACTCTGGAAACGTGAGCTTACCACGCTTACCCCAGCGGATGACCTTTCCATTGTTAAGCTTCGAGCTAAGGGCGTAAAAATAGGAGCCGAGAATCAATCCGATGATACCCACCAAGGCATCAAGGTTTCCTTGGCCGACGGCCGCGGCATTGGTGCCTGGGCAATAAGCCAGGAGGCCAAAGCCGACGCCGAAAATAAGCCCACCAATGATATTAGCGCCGTACTTCGTCTCGTTGATCTGAAATTCGATAATGCCCCTTCGCCGCAAAATATAGCTTCCCACCATCCCGACAATGATCGCGGTCAGCATCACCTTCACGACCACGAAGTTCTCCAGAAGCAGCACACCGATGAGGATGTCAAACTTGGCCACGCCCCCTTTCTGCAGTAGAAAACCAAAGATCAAACCAAAGAACAGTCCGGCAGCTAGTTTGCCAGGCGAATCTTCCAGCCACCCCCAGTCTTGTGGGTCCATGCGACCGGAATCAGTCTGATGCAAACGCTGAGACCGCTCCTCGTGCTCTGCAGCGATCTGTGGCGACGGTGAATTAGATGTGGTTTTCATAAAAATCCTCCCAAGCGAACTACAGGCGGTACATCAACATGGCTGCTGCGATTCCGCCGATGAAAAAGCAGATCACTGCAATCCATGAACTAACTGCCAATTGAAGCGTGCCGCTGATCCCGTGCCCGCTCGTGCAGCCTCCGGCCATTCGCGCTCCAAAGGCCATCAGTGCTCCACCTAGCAGTGCAACAACAGTCCGCAGTAAGGTGCTGTCCGCACCGAAGCGGGCAATCCACATATCTTGGAGGTACGTTCCGGTCTGCTCACCACCCATCGCGGCCGCAAGAAATGAACCAAGAATGGCACCCAGGACGATTGTAAAAGTCCAACCAATCATCGGTTTGCTTTTATGGTAGTACGGCAAAGAAGCTATGTGGTGAGGTGCAACAAGGCGACCTAACAGTCCGGCCGTATCGGAGTAGGCGCTGGAAGCGCCGATCTTTTTGCCCGCCAAAGCCAGTGTGGAGAGCACGAGTACCCCGATCAGGCCCCCGACCACATAGGGCGACCAAGCGGGTTCAGGATAAGGGTACAGTGACGGCAGTTCACCCGCAGCTTGTGCGGCGGTTACTGGCCAGAGTAAAAATGCAGCTAACAAACTTGCGTAAGCTTTCATGACCTGGATTCCTTCATCATCGGTCCTGTATAGAATGTGCACCACCTTCTACCCGTGACACTTCGTCGTGATTCTCTCCTTGAAGTCCCGGAGTCGATCCCCTGGAACCGCGATCAAAAAGGGCAATTGCTCCCGCAGCAAAAAGACCGAGTCCACCTACCCACAGCCACGGTGAGGTACCGCTTATCTGCGGGAGTGTAATCTTTCCAGCATCCCCCCAATTCTTCAGCCATTCGGAAAGCGGCGGGTATAGAGCCACGTAAACGCCCGCGCCGAGCAGCATACCGAACACTCCCACCACAGCGTCGCGGCGGCCTTCGCCGCAGGCAGCCACGCTGGTCCCGGGGCAGTAGCCCAAAATAGCCATACCCACGCCAAAACAGATTCCTCCAGTTACAATACCCAGCCAGACAAGCGGTTTGATATGCAGCGCCACAGCTTCCGTTGGCAGCAGTAAGTAGATCCCTACCGCTCCGACAATGACGGCCGTCCCCATAACCTTAACCACGGTCCAGTCGCGAAACAGAAACTGATTTACAATCACATGAAACTTTGCGACGCGGCCTTTCTGCAAAAGGAAACCGAAGATGATTCCGGTTAGCAAACCGAGCGTTAATTTCCACAGTGGATCAAACATTGCGCGCCCTCCTACCATACACGAATAACGCAGTCAGAATCGCCGCAGAAAAGAAAATCAATGAGAACAGCCAGCTCGAAACTGACAGTTGCAAATTTCCGCTAATCCCGTGACCGCTAGTGCAGCCCTGGGCCAGCCGAGCACCGAACATCATCAAGCCTGCGCTTAACAGGGCAATGGCCAGTCGCAGCGGAACGCTGGAGCCAAAGCGGCTCTTCCACAGCGGTGGCACGGTGATAGGCTCACGGTCGCCAGAAATAAATGAGCTGATGAAACTCCCAAGCAAGACCCCAACGACCAACATCCATTCCCAGCCGATTTTCGGCGAGTGCTCTTGATAGTAGCTGCTGGACTCCGCAAGCGCCGGTGAAGCCCCCTGTATCAACAAGGCAGCGGTGTGCTCAAATGCTGTGGTGATCCCAAGCGGATGATCGGCACTCCAGAAGGTGAACCAGCTCAACACACCGATCCCTACGCCCACCAAATAAGGCGACCACGATTTTTTTGCAATGGGGTTGTTCATCTAATTTCTCCTCGGACTTAAAACGATGAGGACCTACTGCTCCACCTTGAATCCGGCATTTTTCCAAGCCTGCATGCTGCCTGGGACGTTGTGAACCTCTTTAAATCCATCCCGCTTCATCACGCTGGCTGCGATGCTGGCCCGGTATCCACTTCCGCAATACACGGCGACGGGCTTATCGCGGTCGAGGCCAAGATTTCCATTGACGCCATCGCGCATCTCAGCCACATATTTGTGCTTGGCTCCACTGATGTGACCATTCTCAAACTCGCTGGGAGATCGCACGTCGAGGACCTGGAATTCGTCCTTTGCTTCATCCAGACCCTGTACTGAAATCTGCGGAAGTGTTGCCAATGGTAGGCCCTTATTGTCCCAAGCCTTCATACCTCCGGCTAGATAACCTTCAAAGTTCGTGAGCCCTACGTATCCAAAGTGCCAGACGATCCAGTCAAGCTGCGTCTCATCTTCCATTACTAACAGAATGGGCTTGTCATAAGACAGCAAGTCTCCTGCCCAAACAGACAATTCCGGCCGGTCACCGATGTTGATTGCCCCGGCAATGTGTCCACCACCGAAAGCCAGCATTTGTCGGGTATCAACGAGTTGCGACTTGCCTTGTTTGACAGCGTTATGGAATTCATCCGGCGGAAAGCCGGTAATTGCCGGGGCTGTCCCGATCAGCACCGGCCCTCTAGCGTTGATCTTTTTCAGAATCGGATAATGCTGTGGCACTGGGGGCGCGCCTTCTTTGACAAATGATTTAAACTTTTCGAAGTCAGCATGCTTGAGAAAGTCATTTGTTCTCCGCTCATAACCGATTGTTGTCATCGGCCGCTCGCCGATGTCCGCCCCGCACGCCGAGCCCGCGCCGTGGCAGGGGTAGATAATGACCCCATCATCGAGCTTCAGGTAGTAGTCGCGGAGCGTCTGAAACAGTTGCTTGGTAAGTTCTTCAGTCTCATCTTCGCCAAGTAGATCGGGCCGTCCGGCCGAACTGACGAAGAGAGAATCGCCGCTAAGCACACCCCACGGATCATTCTCCCGATCCTTTTCCGCAAGTTCGTAGGAGATGTGCTCCGGTGTATGGCCGGGCGTATGCCGTACCGTGAGGGTGACCGAGCCAAACGAGAAGCGATCCCCGTGTTGAATCTTTTGGATTGGGAAGTCATAGGTTGCGTTTCCTTCGCCGCTGGCGAGGATCTCGGCGGAGCCTAGTCGCTGCTTCAGCTCCCGAGCGCCACTCATAAAGTCGGCGTGAATGTGCGTTTCAAAGATGTGAGTAATTGCCACGCCGTGTTTGCGGCTCAACTCCAGGTAGACCTCAACCTCTGGTCGCGGATCGACCACGGCGGCTGTTTGACTGCCGTCATCCCCAATCAAGTACGAAATCTGAGCTATGCCTGCGGTCTGAACGCTCTCAAATACCATTGTCATAAGGAGGATCTCCTAAATCTAAAGTGCGAGATCGGGGGCGGTGAGGGCCGATCGCCGCTAAGTACCATTTCTCACCGAGAAGGCAGCAAATATCGTACCGTCCCAACCTGTTGATGTCTTTATTACCAGGATGCACCAACATTATGACTGACATATGATCTGCATCGCCACCACAGGGTACTGTTCTGCCGCGGTAGACGTGGACTTGCCCGCTCGTGTGTCGCGTACTGGATTGAGGGTGGGCGGAAGACTTTGGGAGAAGCAGAGTTACCCCAACGAAGATGCGACAAATTAACACTGCTCCACATGCTGGAGGAAGCCGCTGAATGTCTCAAGACGGTGGGCAGAGTTGCAACCCGCGTATTTGAAGTGGAGCAAGTGTATTGCTCAGTACGTCGAGTCGATCACTGTAATGATGATAGCTCATACGATCTAATGAGTTCATTCATTAAATCTTTTTGAGAAGCGTCAACATGCCCTCGGCGATTGAATAAATAGTCTGAACTCGCTGTATATGACACGTCACCAACTCAGCAAAACAAAAGTCTGCAGCAGCAGATCACAGTTTTGAAAGTCTCGATTATTCGTAGCGGATAGCGGCGGATTTCGCTTTCTCCACTGCCCGCGTTGCCGGTAAACAGCGGGGACCCGTTGAGAACTATACCGAACCGGCTGCCGCCATCTTTGGCAGGTCGCATCTTGGAGATCAGGAACAGCAGCGACCCATCACTGACACGGGGCAGACCAGGACCGAACCGTCCGTTGAAGCCGTCCTGTTCATGTTCCTTTTTAATTTCCTTTTGAATCTTTTTCCATTCGACGCCGAACGGGGGATTGGAAAGCATGTAGTCGAAGTGTTCCCCGGGTAGCCCGTCTGATGATTACAAGATCCCTGGAATGGTTACGTAGGAGACTGTTTCAGGGCGTACGCTATCAACGGCTTGTTCATGCAAGGGGGAACGAACGACTTGACGAAGCTTGCTTGTTCATCGTCAAGATACCTGAAGCCTTGCGGCGGCTGAAAGTTCGGCCACGCTTGTCGCAGCCTTTCGAGCGTCACTGGTTCCAAGAAGGAAATCGGGTTCAGAACGACCACTTCGGGTTGGCTTGCCCGAGCCGATCTGTGCGCTTCCCCGTCTTCTACCGCTGTCATATTCCGGTGGACGACCATATTCTGTCTTGATGACGATCAGAGTTTTATCCAGGAGTTTTTCTGTTCGGAATCGGAAATCAAGCTTGCGACCGCCGTATCCATTTCCTGGATGAGTTTGTGCTGCAGCAAACTCCCCTCGTGATGCACATCCCAGCCGGCCCCGTTTAGAAAGTCCAGGTTGGCTTACTCCGTGAACGACTTTCATTACCTGCTCAATGGTGAATTGTTTCTGACGAATAGCTGAAGTGAGGGTCGGCCGCGGTACAGGGAAGCAATCATGACCGATGAGCAGTTTTACCGTCCCAAATGGGAGATCGTTCTTAAACAATACGACCGAGTGATCACGCACTGGATTGAGTTCGAGTGGCCCAAAATCGACGAAGGATATTGCTCGAAAGTGTTTTTTGAAGGCTTTGAGCGAGCGTGGCCAGAAGTATTTAACGGAGGTCCCTGAGTCAATAACCAGTTGTCTGACACATCCCAAGATTACCTTCCGACGCAGCCAACAGAATCAGACAGCGAGTCGAACACAATATGAGGCCACTCAATTAATCTGAAATAGTCCAACATTCACTTTAAAGTACAGATTAACTACCCTGCTCGAATAGACCTTCGAAATTCTATCGGGGTCTGTCCAATCTGCTTTCTGAAGGCAAAGCAGAGTTGACCAGGACTACAGAAACCGGACGACGCGGCTATCTGTTCGACTGTTTTGTCAGTAGAGATCAATAACTGTTTGACCCGTTCTATTTTGATACGACGAATTTCATCTGCGGGCGTGCAGTTCAATAGTTGTCTGAATCGCTGTTCGAGAGACCGACGTGAGATGGGAACGGTCTGCAGGACGTCGCTGACCTGAATGCCGGTATGGGCCCGTACCCGAATAAAGCGGAGGGCGTCGACCAACAGGGGGTCGTCGATGGCCAGCATTTCAGAAGACTGCCGCTCAATTACGTGTAGAGGAGGCAGAGCATGTACCTTCGATTTCACTTTCTTGCCTTTCAGCAGTGACTCTAGAATCCGGACACTGGTCATACCAATCTGCTCGCTGGCCAGGACGATGCTGGAGAGTGGCGGTGCCGAGATATTGCAGAGCAGATCATCTGTGTCTCCTACCAGGATCGCGATTTCCTCTGGTACACGGAAACCAACTGCGCTACAGACCTCGGTTAACAGGACTCCGGAATGCGGGTCGGCGGCAAAAATAGCCAGCGGGCGGGGTGCTTGCTGTAACCATCGGAGTGTGCGCTCCTGAATCGATGATTTCTCACGCGTCGTAGTTCTACTGCGAAATGTGTCACATACGAATCCCGCGGCCTGTACGACATCCTGGAAGTAATCCCCCCGCGATTGTGAATACCGCTGGCTGGGTGGACCATAGTAGGCAAAGTGGCTGAAGCTCCGCTCGCGAAAATGGGAGAACGCCATCTCAGCTCGCCTGGTGTCATTTGTTTTAACGCGGTAACAGTCGGGATAGTCTTTTTCCCAGGAAGAAACATTGACCGTAGGCAGGTCGAGGCCGCTGACGTGATCGGCTGTCTTGTCATCACGGATAGCTGCGATGATGCCGTCACCCTGCCAGTTCCGGGGGACGCGCAATCGCCATTGTTGATCACGGGGTGCAATCCACAAACTCCAGGGCAGAACATTACGAACTGCTGAGGCGATGCCCTGGATCACACTGCGCCCCCATGTGTCATCTGGATCAATCAGCAAGGCGATCTGTTTGTTATCAGGGATCTTTAGAGATCGAGATCGAGAGCGGGGGCGAGGAGACATAGACTGGGACCTGGAACAGCTAAATAAGGGTCTGCGCATTTTCGATATTAGTTTGCGCAATTTCGGATTGTTTGACAAGCCACCGGCAGTAGAGTGGTAACAGTGGGTAAGCACACTTCGCTTACAAATATATTTTACAGATGCATCGGCGCAACACACGCTGATCTAAAATCATTCCCTGAGAATCCTTCCTTTTATCGCTCGTTCTTTAAGGTGATCCCTATTTGATTCTAGTTTACTTTTCTCCAAGGAGCCGTCATGTACCGGTACAGTTCACGCAGGAATGGGTTTACGCTCATTGAATTACTCGTTGTTATTGCCATCATTGCAATACTGATCGCTCTGCTTTTACCAGCGGTACAGCAGGCCCGGGAAGCAGCAAGAAGAAGCCAGTGTAAAAATAATCTGAAGCAGATTGGACTGGCATTGCACAATTACCACGATACCCACCGGACATTTTCTCCAGGGGCAGTCAGCCTGGTATCTAACACAACGAGTTCTACCTGGTGCACGAGTAGTTCTTCGAATCGAGGCCGTGCCCCCTGGATGGTATTGATCCTGCCTTATCTGGATCAGGCACCTTTGTATCAGGAGTTCGAATGCGATGAGGACTTCACGACCTGGGAGACCACCTTCTCAGGCTATGGCGGGAGTACCAGTAACTCAGCAGCCTGGAAGCATACGATGGTCGCTTACAAGTGTCCGTCTGATCCAGTCGCTGGTGCAGAACCAGCGGCGGCAAGTTATCGAGGTGTGCAGGGAGGCTATCAAGCTTCTACCGGTTATTGTGGAGTTTCATCGCGCCGGTTCTATACGAACGGTATTCTGTATGTCAATTCAAAGATCAGTTTTCGGGATCTCGTTGACGGGTCATCCAATGTTCTACTGGTGGGGGAAAGTCACTACAACACCACCACTGCGAATACGAGTAATGGTTCGTACGTTGGTTGGGCATCAACTCCGAATGTTGGTTCTGGAGGAAGTCGGCATGCGATCAATCTGACTGCCGCTGACGGGGGAATCAACGCCGCGCCTGTAGATCCGAATACGGGAGATCCGCGAGACTATCAATCGCATCACTTTGGCAGTTTTCACACTGGCGGCTGTCATTTTCTCCTGGCTGATGGATCTGTGCATTTTATCAGTGAAAATGTCGATATCACGATGTTTCGAAGTTTGGGAATTCGCAACGACGGTCTGCCCGTGGGTGGGTTTACGCAATAAAACCACCTGTTGAAAACAAGGTGACAATTCAAGCAGAATTTGTGAGTTCCCCACCGGAGTCAACTGGTCCGGGAAGCGATGAGATCCATGAAAAGGGACAAGGAAATGTTTGTGGCACGACGGACTTTAGTACTGGCAATCATACTGGGCGACTTGGTTGGTTGTTCGGCTTCTAATTCAAATGAGCTGGATCGCTATGCACTCACGGGTGAGGTGACCTTTCGGGGAGAACCGGTTCACAATGGTACGATTACGCTGGAGCCTGATTCCGCGAAAGGGAATACGGGTCCTGCGTCGACCGCCAGGATTGAAGGCGGGATGTATCAAATCGAACCAAGCCGCGGTATTGTAGGAGGTGCCTACGTAGCAAGACTGACTGGATATGGTGATACTGAAAAGAACTCAGGTCCCGATCCTGATTTCGGTCCACCGCTGTTCGAAGAATATAAAGTACGGCTCGAGCTTCCTGCAGAAAGTTCAACCCGTTCATTTGAGATTACTCCGGAGGAGAACTAGTGACTTTTACCTTGAAGATATGCTTTGGATTACCATTCTTGATTTGTCTGCTGACCACAGAGCATGGTTTCAGTGCAGAACGGGTCGACTATGTAATCGAAAACGGTACCATCCATGATGGTACCGGTAAAGTGATTGAGCAGGGATATGTAGCAGTCCGCAATGGAAAAATCGTTTCGGTAGGCCCGGGTGAAGGTCCGGCATGTGAGCAGCGTATTGATGCAACTTGTCTTGTGATCAGCCCCGGATTCATCGATCTGCATACTCACAGTGATCGCGGCATCATCGATCCTAAATCCCGGGGTGCTGTTAATTACCTGCTGCAGGGATGTACGACCTCGGTGACCGGAAACTGCGGCATGGGGCCGATTGATGTTCAGGAATTCTATGATAATGTTGACAAAGCAGGAGCCGGAACCAATGTGGCCCACCTGTTACCACAGGGAGAGCTGCGATCACAGGTGATTGGAAGGGTCAATCGCAAGGCAACCAAAGCGGAACTGCAGGAAATGCAACGCCTGGCAGCTAAGGCGATGAAAGAAGGTGCCTGGGGGATGTCCACAGGACTGATCTACACCCCCAGCACATACGCCAACACGGAGGAACTTACCGAGCTTGCTAAAGTGATCGGCGCCAATGGGGGGATTTATGCCAGCCATATTCGCGGGGAGGAAGAGGGGTTGGTCAGTTCTATCCAGGAAGCGATTCATATTGGGCAGGACGCGGAAGTTCCGGTTCATGTTTCACATCTGAAAGTGAAGGGGACGCCGAACTGGGGCACACTGCGGCTGGCGATTGAACTGATCAAGGAAGCCCGGAAAAAAGGGCAGCGGGTTACAGCGGATCAGTATCCTTATATTGCAGCGAGTACTTCGCTGGCGGCCACTATTTTTCCCCCCTGGTCAATGTCTGGCGGTGTTGATCAACTGGTCAAGCGACTGGATGACCCGGAGGCCGGTGCGAAAGTTCGTGAGGCGGTTGGAAATAGCCTGAGCATCAAAGAGGATGGTAAGCAGATTGTGATTGCTCAGTATAGTCCACGTCCAGATTGGGTCGGAAAACATTTGCGAGAAATTGCCAAAGCCGAACAGAAAACAGCACTTCAAATTGCCGAAGAGATCATGCGAAGTGGTGGCGCGCAGATTGTAAACTTTGCCATGAATGAAGAAGAGGTGCGGGACGCGATGATCAATCCCTGGGTTGCGACTGCCTCAGATGGAGGGGTAATGGTACCAGATGCAACGCGACCCCATCCGCGTAATTATGGTGCATTCCCCCGTAAGATAGGCCATTATGCAATTCGCGAACAGGTTATCCCTCTGAACCAGGCCATTCGCAGTGCTACCGGTCTGCCGGCAGATGTACTGGGCCTGACTGATCGAGGCTATTTGAAACCGGGGCAGGCAGCAGATATCGTGATTTTCGACCCCAAAACAATCATTGATACCGCGACTTTCGAAAACCCGCACCAATATGCAGATGGCATGCGGTATGTCTTCGTGAATGGAGTGGCGGCTGTTCATGAAGGTACCCCCACCGGTGCACTTGCCGGACGTGCCCTGCGTAAGAAATCTACTCCCTGAACAGGGACAACAATCTGAATAAAATAATGTTCTCGGTTCTTATCTCTTATTTAACACTGGTTTAAACTATGAATACTGCTGCACTCGATTCTTTAAAATCGTCTGTGTCTGGATTGGAAACAATCAGCAAATATCGACGCATCGCCATTGCAGTGGGACTTGATGCAGCCTTGTCTAACTCCAAGACTGCCATGAGCCTGTTACGCTACCGAGGTGAACACTGCCTGGCTGTAATCGATCCGGCGCATTGCGGAAAAACGACTCAGGAGCTTTACGGCGTTGGCGGGAACACTCCTGTCGTTGCCTCCCTGTCGGACGTGGATACGCCCGATGCACTCTTTATTGGGATCTCACCTCCCGGTGGACAAATGCCGGAAGATTTGAGTCTGGTAATCACGGAAGGGGTCCAGCACGGTTTGGATGTCGTTTCCGGACTGCATGACTTCCTCGTGGACAATGAAGTCTTCTGCCAGGAAGCGGAACGGAGTGGAAGCCTGCTGATTGACGTGCGCAGGAACCAGCATCGTAAAACGGCGACGTGTGCTGATTTTCGTCCCGGCTGCCTGCGGATTCATGCTGTCGGTCAGGATTGCAGCGTTGGTAAGATGGTCACCATGCTGGAACTGGAACGCGGTCTGCAGAAACGTCAGGCGGATGCAAAGTTTCTGGCAACCGGTCAGACCGGTATTATGGTTGTCGGAAATGGAGTGCCTGTCGACTGTGTTGTGTCTGACTTCGTGAACGGGGCTGTCGAAGAACTGGTGCTGCAGAATGAGCAACATGAGATATTACTCATTGAAGGGCAGGGCAGTATTACTCATCCTGCTTTCTCTGCAGTGACACTGGGGCTTCTTCATGGCTGCGCACCTCAGGGGTTAATTTTCTGTTATGAAGCAGCCCGACCTCATGTCAAAGGGCTGCCCCATGTTCCTCTGAAGACGCTGGAACGCTACCGGGAACTCTATGAACAACTGGCCTCTGAACGCTTTCCGGCGGAATTTGTGGGAGTTGCCATGAATGGTCGAAATATTTCTGCAGCGCAGGGGGAGATTGAGAAGCAGCAGGTTCAGGAACTACTGGGGTTACCCGTCTGCGATGTTTATCGCGATGGTCCGGCTGTTCTCGTTGACGCCGTTCTGGGACTGAAAGAGAGGATGTCGACGTGAAACTGTTTTGGCAGCGGGTTGAACTTCCACTCAAGGATCCGTTCACAATTGCACGCGGAACACTTCGTCATCAGCAATGCCTGATAGTGAGTCTGTCTCATCAGGATGCAACTGGCTATGGCGAAGTGACCTGTAATTCCTACTATGGTCACAACTACGAATCACTGGAAGCTTCATTAAGCCAGATGAGAGAGTTGATCGCGGATTGGGATCTGATTCACCCTGGTGAACTGTTCGATCGCTGTGATGAGGTCTTTCCTCACGACAAGTTCGCACTCTCAGCAATCGACGGTGCCGCCTATGACCTGTATGGAAAGTTGCATGGAATTCCTACAACGGAAATTCTCGAACTTCCTGCGATGGGACATACACAATCCAGTTATACGCTGGGGATCGATTCGATAGAGGAAATGGTACGTAAGTACCGCGAACAGCCCGGCTGGCCTGTCTATAAGGTCAAACTGGGAACGCCGCATGATCTCGAAATCGTACAGGCTTTGCGGCAGGAGACTGATGCGACGATTCGCGTCGATGCCAATTGTGCTTGGACCCCGGAGCAGACCATCGCGAATTCCCGTGTGCTGGCTGAACTGGGAATCGAATTTATCGAGCAACCCCTATCTGCTGATGCTCCCGAGGAAGCACACCGGCTGGTATTTCTCAATAGTGTATTACCTGTGATTGCTGATGAGAGCTGTCGGACTGAACCGGATGTGGGAAAGTGTCATGGTCTGTTTCATGGTATCAATGTCAAACTCTGCAAGTGTGGTGGACTGACTCCTGCCAGTCGTATGTTAAAACAGGCCCGCGAACTGGGAATGAAAACCATGGTCGGGTGCATGATTGAATCAACGGTCGGCATCTCGGCGGCCGCGCAATTGCTGCCTTTACTGGATTACGCCGATTTCGATGGTGCCACTCTGCTGGCGGAAGACTCTGCACGGGGAGTCAGCATTCGAAATGGCAGGGTCGATTTCAGTTCGATTTCGGGCAGCGGGATTGAACTATTGATATGATTGTCTTGGAATCAAATTCAACGGGAAGAAGGTCACCAGATTTTCTGAAGCTTTAAGTCCTCAATAAAAAAATGCCGGAGCCCGCCAGAGACTGCCTCGCGGTGATTTCTGGCTTGAGTGTTGTTTACCAAACCAATTTCCTCATTTAAAAGTATGGTGTCAGGTCTCCTGAACCGCTAAAAACAAGATACTATCATCACTGACTGATTGACCTGGAGAGAAAATGAACTTTCACTTGAAACGACTGATATTCCTCATCTGCATCATGGGCCTGCTCCTTGTGGGAGCGAAATCCCCGGCCTGCGCCTCGGATTTATTTATCGGAGCAGCCACGACCAATATCACTCCCCCATTGCCGGTTTCATTGACCGGCCATATGCGCACTCGGATTGCCAAAAAAGTAGAGAGCGAAATTAGTGCCACAGTGCTGGTGCTGGAATCGCGTCAGGCTGGAAAAACAGAAGATTATGCGATCATGGTCTCGTGCGATGTGATTTGTATCCGGGGCGGCATTCTGGAAGCGGTACGGGATAAAGTGACACCACTGCTGAAAGACGTGGATGTAAAGAAGATCGTTCTCAATGCAACGCACACACATACGGCTCCCACTCTAATTGAAGGTCGCTACGATCTTCCAGAAACAGGAATTACTCATCCGGCCGAGTTTGTAGAGTTTGCATCAAATCAGATTGCTAATGCCATTGTTAAAGCCTGGAACTCTCGACAAAAGGGAAGTGCAGGCTGGGGCCTGGGGCATGCTGTGATCGCGCAGAATCGTCGCGCCCTGTATGCTAACGGGAGTGCCAAAATGTATGGCAGTACTTCCGTCGACAGTTTTCGTGGAATCGAAGGCTATGAAGATCATGCCCTGGAAGCTCTATTTTTCTGGAACGAAAAGAATGAATTGATTGCGACAGCGATCAATATTGCCTGCCCGGCACAGGCCGTCGAAGGTAACAAAGGGGTCAATGCGGACTTCTGGCATCCGGTGCGTGAGCAGTTACGCGAAAAATATGGCGAGCAACTGCACGTTCTGGGCTGGGCCGGTGCTGCAGGTGACCAGGTGCCACGCGTGATGTACCGTAAAAAAGCAGAAGAGCGGATGCGCAAACTGAACGGGTTAAGTTTACTTGATTCACTGGCCAAACGCATTGTTGCCGGCTGGGAAGAAGCCTATGCGGGAGCAAAGCAGGAGAAGCACGCGACGCCAATATTCGAGCACCAGGTCAAAACCATCGCATTGCCGAAACAGAAAGTGAGTGACGACGATTATACCCGCATTCAGAAGGAAGTGAAAAGCTATGCCAAAGATCGTTCTAAATACCGGATGATGAAATGGAAGCAAACAGTTCTGGAGCGATACGACCAACAGCACGCGGGAACTGAAGAACCATACCAGATGGAACTGCATACGATTCGCCTGGGTGATATTGCAATCGCGACCAATGACTTTGAACTGTTCAATGATTTTGGAACCCAGATGAAATCGCGGAGCCCAGCTTTACAGACGTTTGTGATCCAACTGTGTGGCCCAGGTACTTACGTTCCCACAAAACGAGCCGTTCAGGGGGGAAGTTATAGCGCCATCATCGAGAGTAATCTCGTAGGACCCGCGGGCGGACAGGTATTGACCGAACAAACCATCGAATCAATCAGCCAAATGTTTTCAAAACCGAAACAGGCAGTAAGTCAAAAACCGAATACTAAACAGAAAACAGTTGCTGTCGCAAACAGGAAAACTACAGAAATGAAAGCGGATTCCAAAGGCTGGCGTCCTCTGTTTAACGGTAATAACCTGGATGACGTGGATACCATTCTCGCCACAAAAACGCCCATCAAAGATCCAGATAAATTCGTGCAGGTCAAAGACGGTGTGTTCCATATCTATCGAGATACTCCGGCAGGTAAGAAGTCACCCTTTGGGTATTTTGCGACCAAAGACGAGTATTCTCATTTTCATCTCCGCCTCGAATACAAATGGGGAACAAAAAAGTTTGCCCCACGAACCAATGTCGTTCGCGATGCCGGGATTCTGTATCACATCTTCGATAAGCACAAAGTCTGGCCGAGTAGTATTGAGTGTCAGATACAGGAAAAGGATACCGGCGACCTGTTTCTGGTCTACGGAACCGGCGCGACGATTAACGTGCTCCAGAAGGGGAAATCACCACAGTACGTGGATCCGGCTGCAGGCGGTAAGTCCATCTTCCTGGGAAAAGAGACCGGCGTTTCGCGGGTGATCAAAAGTGAGACCGTCGAAAAAGAAGGTTGGAATACCGTGGAAGTCATTGTCCGCGGTTCTGAAAGTGCCGAACACATTGTGAATGGAAAACTGGTAAATCGATATACTGATTTGAAGAAATTCAATTCAGAAACAAATAAATGGGAACCGGTGAGCCGGGGTAAGCTGGCGTTTCAGGTAGAAGGTGCAGAAATTCTGTATCGGAATATTGAGATCAAAATTTTAGATCCTGCTGACAAAGCACAGCCTGCTGCGAATGTCAGTGCTGCCGAAACGCCCGCTCCGGACGCCCCCCCGATGTCACCGGAAGAATCGCTGGCAGCAACGCATGTTCGTCCGGGCTATGAACTGCAACTGGTCGCTGCGGAACCATTGGTGAAAGACCCTGTGGCGATCGCCTGGGGAGCCGATGGCCGGCTCTGGGTTGCGGAAATGGCAGACTACCCTTACGGCATGGATGGGAAGGGAAAGCCGGGAGGACGCATACGCTGTTTACGTGATACGAACGGTGATGGAAAGTATGATCACTCAACCTTGTTTCTGGACAATATCTCGTTTCCCAATGGTGTCATGCCCTGGGGTGATGGAATTCTGGTGACGGCGGCTCCTGAAATCTTTTATGCGGAAGATACAAACGGGGATGGCGTGGCTGATAAGCGTGACGTCATTTTTTCGGGGTTCCTGGAAGGGAATCAGCAGTTGCGCGTGAATGGCCTGCGGTGGGGTTTAGACAACTGGGTCTATTGCGCCAGCGGTGCCCATCATGGGGGCTATGGAGCAGATCGTAAGATCAAATCCGCGAAAACAGGTGAGCTGCTCACCATCGGCTCGCGGGATTTTCGGTTTCAGCCCGATACGGGTGAACTGGATCCCCAGTCAGGTCCTTCACAGTTTGGCCGTAATCGGGATGACTGGGGAAACTGGTTTGGTGAGCAGAACAGCCACCCACTCTGGCATTTTGTGCTAGACGACCGCTATCTCAGACGGAATCCCCATATCGCTTCACCCGATCCACGTCAGCAACTGGTAGTTCCTCGTAACCCAAAGGTCTATCCCGCAACGGATCCTCAAAAACGCTTTCACAGCTTTGAACATTCCGGTCGCTATACGTCTGCCTGTTCCGCAATGATTTACCGGGATGAACTGCTTTTTCCACGCGCTGATCAGCAACACGCTTTTACCTGCGAACCGTTTCATAATCTCGTGCAGCATAACATCCTCAAAGAGCAGGGGGTGAGTTTTGTTTCACACCGGGATCCGGCGGAGAAACCTTTCGACTTTTTCGCTTCGGAAGATCGCTGGACACGCCCGGTCATGGCACGGACCGGACCGGATGGCGCCCTGTGGGTCGTGGATATGTACCGGTATATGATCGAACATCCCGACTGGCTCACACCGGCAGGACGTGAGGAGTTGAAGCCTTTCTACCGGCACGGCGATGATAGAGGCCGGATTTACCGGGTAGTGAAGCAGGGGACGGCAGTACGTCCGGTTCCCGATTTTACTCAAATGAGCACGCTTGAACTGGTCGCGGCACTGAATAGTCCGAACGGTATCCAGCGCGATCTGGCTTCTCAGACACTTCAATGGAGGAACGATCCTGCTGCGGTAAAGCCTCTGCAACAACTGGTTAAACAAGGCAAATCAGCATTGGTCCGCTTGCAGGCACTTTGTACTCTGGATGGTCTGTCCCAGCTGTCAGCTGACGTATTGCGGGCCGGGCTGACGGATCAGAATCCAGGTGTTCGGCGACATGCGATTCGGCTCAGCGAAAAGATTGCCAAAAAACATCCGGAACTAATTTCTCAGGCTGTGAAACTGGCCCAAGATGCCGATGCTAAAACGCGGCTGCAACTGGCGTACTCACTGGGAGAGTGGGATGCTCAGGCCAGTGCACAAACAATTGCCCAGATGCTGTTGGAAAACTCAAACGATACCTACCTTTCAGCTGCTGTGTTAAGCTCTTTGAATCAACAGAATATTGCCGGGGTGATGCAAGCAACTCTGGCCCAGACTGAGAACCCTGCTGCTCAAAAAATAATCGGGGAACTACTCACCTTATCTGTGGCGATGCGACAGGGTTCAGCAGCACAAAGCGGGCTGCAAAAGATTATCAGCCTGGATAGACACAAACATTTTGTCTGGCAGTGTCAGAACATTGCCAGTGTGCTGGATGCGTTGAAAGCACAGAAAAATTCGCTAGCTACTCTCGTGGACCAGGAGACAGAGCAGGGACAAAAACTGCTCAGCCAGATTGCTTCGCTAACAAAACAGGCACATAAAGTTGCTTTCGATTCTGAAGCCGATCAGGCGGAACGAATCGCGGCGATTGGTTTACTGGGACGTGCTCCCAAGACCAGAGCGCGCGAGATTCAGGAACTGGGGGCACTGATTTCTCCTCAGGTATCGTCTGCAATTCAATCGGCGACGGTGCAGCAACTTGGCACTTTTTCAGATGATGCTGTCAGTGAAGTTCTGCTCCGCGGCTGGGACAGTCATGGTCCCCGGTTACGATCAGAAATATTAGGACTGCTGATATCGCGTCCCAACTGGACTTCACGATTACTGGATACGATTGAGTCGGGGCAATTGGGGGCTGGAGAGATCAACGCCAGCGTGCGACAGACGCTGGCTGGTTCGCGGGATGTGAAGATCAAAAACCGTGTGAAGAAACTGCTGGCCAATTCAGGGAGCGCTGATCGTCGGGCTGTCGTCAAGGCACATCAGTATGTGCTGACTCTGAAAGGTATTCCGGAGCGAGGCGTACCCCTGTTTAAAAAACATTGTGCCACCTGTCATAAACTGGATCAGGTAGGCTTCGATATCGGGCCGAATCTGCGTTCCCTCACAGACCGCAAACCAGCCAGCCTGCTCACTTCCATTCTCGACCCGAGCGCCTCCGTGGATGGAAAATATGTGACTTATATTGCGGTCACAGATGACGGATTGACGTTCACAGGCATGATGGGTTCCGAAACAGGCAACAGCATTTCCTTGGTTGCCCAGGGTGATAAGAAAAAAACAATTCTGCGCGGACAGCTGGAAGAAATTCGTAGTACCGGAAAATCGTTAATGCCAGATGGTTTGGAAAAGGAATTGACCGCGCAGGATCTGGCTGACCTGATTGCTTATATCAGCAAACCATAATAGCTTGTTAATTTAATACGACATCGCAAATGTGAGAGCTGGGGAAGTATTGACCCGGATCGAAAGCCTGTTGCAGAAGTCGAGAAGTCTACCGACGTTTGACTTTGTATGCATAAGGAAACACATATGCGAATTCCGTTTCTTTATGGATTGTCTGAATCATTCTGAATCGACAGCCCGTGGGCAGCTTCCGGTGGGCCTCACTGGCGGGAAAAAACTCGATCGACCTGGCCGCGTAGTGCTGGACGCATTACTACAACCACGTGATCGCCGCTTTCGATTTTCGAACTTCCTTGTGGCATGATGATTTCGTGACCACGGGCAATCATCGCCACCACGGCCTCACCAGGCAACCCGAGATCTTTCAACTTGCGGCCAGCCGCGCGACAGCCGATCTCGACGTAGTAGTCGACAATGTCTCCATCGACGTCTCGTAACGAACTGATTTCGAGTGTCAATGGCGGTGCAGGCTGGTCCGGTACGTCTAGTTTCAGGAATCGGGCCGCTGCTGGCAGCGTCCATCCTTGAATGAGCGCTGACACAAGGACGACCACAAAGACAGTGTCGAACATCACTGACGCGCCGGGCAAACTCGCGAGCATTGGAAACGTCGCCAGGGTAATGGGAACCGCTCCCTTCAATCCGACCCATGACAAAAAGAATAATTCGTTACGAGAAAACCCAAACCGGGAAGCACTCAGGAACACAGCAAGCGGGCGCGCAACGAAAATCAGGACAGCGGCGATCAATAGTGTCACGCCCGCGACATCCAAAAGTCGACTGGGGAAACTCAAGAGCCCGAGTGTCATGAACATCAGAATCTGACAAATCCAAGCCGCGGCATCGTAAAATAATAGAATGCCGCGATGGAAGACGGGGCGCTGGTTCCCAATGACGATACCAGTCAGATAGACGGCCAGAAAACCGCTGCCGCCCAGAGTGGCCGCCAGTCCAAACGAAAACAAAGCAAGCGCGGTCGCCATCACCGGGTACAGACCAGCCGAGTCGAGGTGAATGTGCTTGAGCGCCCAAGCACCAGCGTAGCCTATGAACAAGCCAGCGACCGTACCTACGACGAGTTGAGTCAAGAATAACCCCAGTAAAGCTGGTCCGGGCGCAACTGCACCAGTCAGTACCTGAATCAGCCCAATGGTCAGGAAGATGGCCATCGGGTCGTTCGATCCACTTTCGACCTCCAGTGTTTCTGCCAATCGCCGCCGGATGTTGACGCCACCAGATCGAAGGACTGAGAAAACCGCCGAGGCATCCGTCGAACCAACGATGCTTCCCAGCAACAGTCCTTCAAGTACAGATATTCTGAGTATCCAGGACGCTGCCAATCCAGTGACCGCGGTAGTAATCAAGACGCCAATACTTGCAAGCAACGCGGCTAGTTTCCAGACGGACCGAATCGCGTGGTGAGAAGTACGCAGTCCACCATCGAATAAAATCAGGCACAGCGCGACCGTACCGATCGAGTTGGCCAGCGAATAATCCTCAAATTCGATCCGCCCGATACCTTCGGATCCGGCCAGCATTCCCACTACAAGAAACAGGAGCAGTACGGGCACACCGATGCGCGCGGACAATTTATTTGACGCGATGCCCAGCAGGAGCAATATGCCTGTGATCAAAATGACTGTTTCGATTTGCAGCATCAGGATACCGTGCCATTTTGCGGTGCCGGTATCGCGAGTACGTCTCGATCGGAGTTTCGCAACACCCCTTCTGTCACACTTCCCATGAGTGCCCGAATAATCACTGACCGACTGCATGTTCCAATCACGATCAATTCGGCAGACAACTCGTTCGCTGTCTCACAGATCGTTTCAGCGATGTTGGTAGTAGCAGGTTTTAAGATCGTTGACATCCCGTCAATTTTGATTCTGTCCATGAATGACGAAACCTCTTCCCGCACTCGTTTTCGTCCTTCTTCGATGTACGATTGGATATCGTCGTCATTCATCGAAGCACGGTTCATCAGAGCAACTTCTGGGGCGCTGAACACATGAAGCAGAGAAACGTTCAGCCGATCGAGCAATCCAAGGGATGTGGCGTTGCGAATCATTGTTTCCGAATACGCGGAGAGGTCTGAGGCGGCAATTGCGCGTCGGTACGAGCCAGTCGGCACACCGTTGGCCATCAAGACGGGGCGGTCTGCGGTCCGGATCGTCCGCTCGGCAGTTGTGCCAACCAGAATATCTCGGAGTCGCTGTCGACGATGCGGACCAATGACGATCAAATCAGCGCCGAGGTCTTGTGCTGCCTGTGTGATACCGATAAACGACTGGCCGAGGACAACACGAAAGTCGCATTTGACGGCGTCGATCTCTCCGAGAGAATACGTCAGTTTTTCAAGAAGTTGGGTCGATGCGGCCTGTTCTGCCAGCACGATCTCCTGTGCCTGATCGTCATCAACAACATGAACCAAATAAAGCATAGCATCAAATTCACGCGCCAGCAATTTCGCGCGTTGGATCGCACGATCCGAGCGTTCCGAAAAATCCGTTGCAACGACAATGGTCTTCATTACTTTGCTCACTAATACATTCTTGTGGGGTGTTGAGGTTGGTTTGACGCGACCGCGAGGGATTGGGGGATGTCCCTCTTTCATACAGCGGGGTATGATTTGCTCACGCAATCTGTGAACCGACTAAGATGGCGAGGAACAATTTAACTGCAACCAGTTCGTTGCGACTCATCCATCGATAAGTATCTCACACAAATGGTTTCAAACTACTGCTGAGCATTATCGTCATGGTCAGTCGAATCGGCGAAAAGTACCTGTCAATTTTCGAGTACGTTTTATCATTTGCTTTTTCACTTGGTTTAAGCGGTTTGGGCCTGGGGATTGAGTTCCGCAGGTGGGAAAACTGTTGCAGGGCTCGATACTCATTAACGATTTGAATTTACTTTACTCTGGATGCGCGCAGAAGCATCATCTCTTTATCATCGACCAGATACAACAGTCTTTTGTCATCGATGTGAAACTTTTTCACTTTCTGTAACGCTGTCAAAAACCTGGACTCCTGGTCCATTAACGCTGGCGGACCGGCGGCGCGCGTTGTTATTGGTCCTGGCTCTATTTTGATGTTCTGGCCATCAAGCTTCGCCTTAGCCATATACCGGTTCACTCCAGTGTTGCCGGTTACAGAACGATCTTCAGCTATCTGAATTGTTGTTTGAGCATTATCGATCACGCCATGACCTTCGATATCTTCGATCAGCCAATTACCAAAGATTACTTTTTCTTCCGTCGATGTTTGCGAGTTTTCGACACTCTCTAAAGCTTTTGTCAGTTCTGCTACACCAGCAGCTGCCACTTCTGCGTCTTGTTCGCCAGTGGCGCCGCCCACGCCGATCGCGCCGATGACTTGTCCTCCGTAAATGATCGGAACGCCTCCCTTTAGCGTCGTAAACTTGCCACCGCTGACTGCTGCGGCGTTCTCCACAGCCAGACTCAGCTGCGTATTCACGGCATCTGCGTTTGGCAATGGTCCGGTCGGCCCTCGTTTGGTTGCCGCCGATGTCGCTTTCGTGATCGACGTGTAAACGCTTCCCGGTCTGGCACCATCCATGCGTGCGAATGCCAATAGATGTCCGCCATCATCGACGACAGCAATGTTGACCTGAATACTCATCGCATCCGCTTGTTTACGACTCGCAACAATTGCCCGTTCAGCTCCCGCCAGCGTCAATTGTGCGCGATTGGTTCGCACGAGTGGGAGTGGCTGCTCATTTTCGAATAAGACCTTTGCCTGGTCAGGTTGTGCCAATGCCATGTTGACTCCAATCAGAAGAGTCAAAACGAGGGGCCAAGCGAAAACGAGGTAGCTCTGTAGGACATTCTTTAACATCAGGTGTTCCTTTTAATTCCAGTCAATATTTGAACGATAATACCTGAATCTCTGGGTTTCTGATTTCAAATAGAATCTTAGAAATCAGAAATCCTATAATCATCATGTTTGGCAACAGCCGTTGAGTACAGCGCCTGTTGCCGGAGCGGGGCAGATAAGTCTCACTCATGTCTGTTTTACTTTTATAACGTACATATTTAAACTTCCAGCAACATCCACATTATCTTCAAGAGGGAAGTCGAAATTACTCCCTTATCTGTCAGTGTTTGTTTGCGGTTGATTTTTCCTCAGATTTCATTTGATCAATATCCAAAAACACTTGATCAAGATCAGCTTTGAATAAATCACCAATCAGCAAATCTGTGATATTGCCTTTATGATGTGGGAAACGTCTCACAAAATCTCCAAAATTAAAACCATTATAGAATTCAACGACCAATCGCCGCATCCGGTCCATGCCTTCAAAATATTCTTTTGCCCATACTCCGAGCTGTTCTTCCGAAGTGTCATTTCTGTTGAGACCATCGACGATCGCATCTGCAGCCAGTTCTCCCGACTTGAGAGCTAACAGGATTCCCGAAGAATAAAGTGGATCAAGGAACCCTAATGCGTCACCAACTAAGACCCAACCATTTCCTGCTGCCTGTTTAGTGCGGTATGTAAAGTCTTTCGTTGCTTTCATCGCCGCTACCTGTTTTCCGGTTGAAATTCGTTTTTTAACGACAGGACAATTTTGTAATTCTTCATGAAAGGTTGTTTCATGATCCTGCCTGCCTTTGAATAAATAGTCGAAGTCAGCCACCACTCCAACACTTACGCTATCATCGTGCAATGGAATATATCAAAACCATCCCTTTGAGTTTTTTAAACTAAGTACAATTGTTGCTCCTTCATTTTTTCCTTCATCTCGGAATGCGCCCTCGTAGTATGTCCAGATGGCTCCCTTGTTGAGAGACGGGTCTGGTGCTCGTAATTTGAACTTGTTGATGATCATGGAACTTTGTCCGCTGGCATCCACGATCACGTCTGCAAATAATTTCTTTCGATTTCCGTCAGCATCTTTCACCAGGACTCCCACTGCCCGATCATCATTAAAAAGTACATCCAGAACTCGTACTCCCTGATTGACTGCGACTCCTTGCTCTCTGGCATTTTGTAACATCATTGAATCAAACTCGATTCGACGAATTTGCCATGTCTGGGAACATTCACCTGGTTTATGTTCATAGAAATAAAATGGAGCTGAAAGCTGCCCCGATGAGTTCACAAACTGAACACCATTCTTTTTAACGAAGTGACTGGACTTTAATTTTTCCAACATTTTAAGTCGTTTAAAAGTCCAATAAGTTTCGGGGATCAATGATTCACCGACCCTGTATTGTGGCGTAAGCTCACGTTCCAATAATGTAACGGAAAAACCCCGCTGTGCGATTAACGTAGAAGCAGTAGCCCCACCCGGTCCGCTTCCGATAATAATAACATCACTATGATTTGTAGAATTCATTTTCGACTCACGATGCAGAGGAGAGTTTGAATCAGTAGTAATCAACATAAACCTTACTGTCCCATCTTTTCATTTGTCAAGACAATATATGTCTTGACAAATATTGTTTAAACATACATAGTTGACAATATGGAATTATCAAACAGCATTACCGATGTTCAACCAATGAATTTCGACTCAAAAGAACAGGAGTCCTTTCTACACTTGTGGCGGACATATGATTGCCTGAAGGTGTTGGAAGACTCGCTTTTTCTGCAATTCGAACTCTCCCCGCAGCAGTATAATGTCCTGCGACTATTGCAAATGTACTCTCCCAGAACGATGCAGACCATGGAACTAGGACGTCGGTTGATTTCCCGTTGCCCGGATACATCCAGGATGCTGGACCGGTTAGAGAAACGATTGCTTGTGAAACGCAGTCGGCTTCCTGAAAACCGCCGTGTGGTCGAAATAGCCATCACAAAGCAGGGCCTGGCGTTGCTCAAAAAAATGGAAAAGGCTGTCCTTGAAATGCATCGTCAGCAACTGGGACATCTGAGTGAAAAAGAACACAACAGTCTGATACAACTACTCAAAAAAGCGCGCAAACCGCACGAAGATTCTAGTTGCGACTGGCTGGAATCATAATAGAACGGAACTGTATTCTATGGTACTCGCGCGAAAATGTTTGGTATTTCGTGACAAACAGCAGTGCAATCCCGAATAGCCATCTGAGCCAGAAACTGGTTTCGCGCTGGTGAAGGAGTTAACTCGCCCGGAGAAAACGCCTTCTGACACTCTCCGGTTCTTGAACACCGGATTGAATTCGAAGATTGACTACATACGGTCTATGCAAACAGTTCTTTGACAGGCAGCCCCCCATCTGTAATGGGAATTGGTCTATCGTTGTCATAGAGATTTTTCGTGTAGTCGATCCCGAGAGAGGCCAGAATCGTGGCAAAGAAATCCGGGAGGCCCACCGGGTTTTCGACGATTTTCTTTGATAGCTCGTCGGTCACTCCCCACGCGCCACGGTGTGCCAGACCACCACCGGCGAGAACGCAGCTGAACGCGGTTCCCTGATGTCCCCGTCCGCCGCCGCTGTCAAATTCAGGTGGACGACCAAATTCCGTCGTGATGACGATTAGAGTTTTATCCAGAAGTTTTTTCTGCTCCAGATCGGAAATTAAGGCGGCAACAGCGGTATCCATTTCCTGGATCAGTTTGTGTTGCAGCAAAATCCCTTCATAATGCACATCCCAACCGGCCCCATTTAGAAAGTTCAGGTTGTGCGAGACTTCAATGAATCGAACGCCTCGTTCCACAAGTCGACGGCTCAACAGGCAGCGTTGACCGAATTCTCCACCGTACTTTGTCCGCAGGTCTGCTGGTTCCTTATCCAGTTGAAAGGCTTGATTAAATTCCGGTCCACTCAGCTTCAAACTCTGTTGAATCGCGGCTTCGTAGTCGCGTACCCTCTGTTCGCTGGCTGCTTTTCCTTGATTCTGTAAAACAGCAAGGAACGATTCTCGTCGCGCCTGTCGGTCAGATGTGATATGATCGGGTCGAGACAATCCTGCCGGACCTTCATGAGTATTGGTCAGGTAAAGATACCCATGGCTGGCGCCTAGAAAGCCTGGACCACGCGTCACATTCGGATAGCCGATTAAGACATAAGGAGGAGCGCCGTCAGAGACCGCACCTCGTTCGTGGGTCACCAGTGAACCAAGAGAGGGATAGGTGACCGTACCACTGATAGGACGACCGGTGTGCATGCGATTTGTAGCGGCAGCGTGTTCGTCAATCGATTCATGATTGACCGTACGCATAGCCGTGACACGATCCATCAAAGGGGCCAGCGTCTTAAGGTGTTCACAGAGCTGCACCCCCGGCACTGCAGTATCGATCGAGTCATAATATGCTCCCGCCTTCCTGGTTTTTGGGTCTCCTTTACGCTTGGGATCGAAAGTGTCAATTTGTCCCATCCCCCCGCCGAGCCAGATCGAAATCACATGCTCTGTTTTACCTTGAATCAGCTTTGGCGTTGTTTCTGCCACGCTGAGTTGCGAAGTCGCCAGTCCACCTGCCAGTGCCACTCCCGCGGCCAGACATTCGCGTCGATTGAAAGCGGGAACCGTATTTTGGTGCTTCATGATTGAGTCTCGTGATGTTCCGGTTGGAGTCTGTTAAATCGAGTATAAATGCTGTTTTTTTTCGGTGATCGAAGCAGTACAACAGTAGCTACTAGGGAATCCAGACAAACTCCCGATGATTCATCAGACTCCAGATAATGTCTTCATAAATTTCCCGCCATTCGGGACGAAAACGGGGATCAGCCGGTGGTCCCTTGCGGACTCGCCGCTCCACATTCTGTTGGATAGTATTCGCTTCCGGTCGCAAGTGATTAAACCACGTCACTTGAGGTAAGGGAACTGGTTCTTGTACAGGAACGATTTCGCCTGTCGGCAGCAGACGGGAATCAAACCCTTGAGCCAAGGCGTTACTGAACGTATTCAATTCTTCCTGGCTCGGTCGACGACACAGAAAACGAAGATATAACGCTTCAATGATTTCCCCAGGCTCCCTGCTATCGACAGCCAGCTGCGCCAGTTCACTTTGATCTGACACACGAATGAGATTCATGGATAGAGTGCCGTTCGCTAACACTCCCGGTTGCAGGACATTCGGCTCCGTCTCGCGATGCATGATCGGTTTCTGACGAGATCCAGTCCAGCCAAAAGCCTCCAGTACATCGGTCACGGTCCGGGCATAAGGCAGAGAAAGACTCGGACGGTCCCGCTCGTTCTTTAAATCCGCAAACATCCAGGCACGGCTGGGGCGTCCCAATGACAGACGATTGCTGACGTCTCGTTGCCCATCGTGCACAAAGGTCAGCTCTTCAACGTCCAACTGTTTTCCGGTCGCTGTATGCATGGCGTCTACAATTTGTTCCGCAGTCAGTCGGCGTTTCTCAGGAGCAGTAAAGAACCGCAGCGTTTCAGATTTATTCCCGTTATTCCCAGTCGCTTCACGCTGGTAAACTTGTGAAGTAACGATCAAACGAATGACGTGGTTCAGATCATAGTCATGAGTCACAAACTGGCGTGACAGCCAGTCCAGCATCTTTGGGTGACTTGGTTTGCGGCCTTCCCAGTCATAAACTGGTTCGACCAAACCTGTCCCGATCAACTGTTTCCACAAACGATTGACGATCACATTAGCAAAACGCTCGTTTTCCGGAGCAGTGATCAGCGCGGCTAACCGTTCCCGTGTATCCTGCGGGTTGTGCATGAGTGAGTCAATTTTCGAATCATCAACGGCTCCGGTAACACCTGCAAATGGCCAGTCAGCCTGAATCGTTTCGTCTGGCTTCAGCGTGACCCGGATCAGAGACTCTCGGTCTTTCTTTTCAAAGAAGGCATCTGGCACGCGACTTGTCGAGGGAACCGTTAAAGGTTTACGGTTCATCATCGCTGCCAGCGAGAATAAGTCGCGCTGAGTCGTGCTATGATAAGGGGAGTCGTGGCACCGTGCGCACTGGAGTTCGATTCCCAGAAATGCGGACGCGACGATATGCCCTTTGGCAGCAAAAGGGGAATCATTTTCTGCAGCGATTGCAAAACCGGCACTGCCACCTTCATGTGGACTGCCGCGCATCAGTAACAGTTCCGTCACGATTCTGTCGAAGGCTTTTTTATCTCGCAAGGCATCATACAGAAACCAGCGAAAAGGGCCTGTGCTGTTCAGCGATGCATTCAGTAGGGTCGGATTCTCAGCCAGTAAATCCATCCAATAACTTACCCAATGGTCAGCAAAGCGGTCATCTTCCAGCAGGCGGTCAATCAGTTGATTGCGTTTGTCCGGATTGGAATCTTCCAGAAACTGTCTAACTTCAGCCAACGTAGGCGGGACCCCCACGGTATCGAGATAAATCCGTTTCAGGAATGCTTCATCGTTGATCACCGGTGCCAGCGCCACTTCTGAAGCCTCCAATGGAACGGCAGGCCAGATCGCTCCCTGCTGAATCCACTTTTCCAGTTCCGCAATCTGTCGCTTACTGAGAGGTTTCCCAGTCGGAGGCATACGAATGCTTTCGTCTTCCGCTCGGATGCGTTCCAGCAGTTCACTGGCAGATATATCACCGGGAACAATTGCCGGGATTTCGGAATCGCCTGACTTTAATGCATTCTCTCTGGTGTTCAGTCTTAATCCGCCTTTGTCTTTGTCTCCATGGCAGCGGAAGCAATTCTCTTGCAGAAGTGGCAGAATTGTCTTGTGAAAGTGTTCTGCCTGACTGCGATCCGTGGCCGAAGATTCTAAGAGTGCTTTATCGATCTTGCTGGCCAGGAAGCGATCAATCGGGTGGTTGAGACCAGAATCTACAACGGTGGGAATTTCCGGAGCAGGGTGTTGTGCCGTCCATGCGCGGGCGGCAGCATGTCGTGTCTGCCAGAAGGCGTCCTGGCTCGCAGCCGCCTTGAGTCGGGTCTCATCTTCCAGTCGAGTAATCGCAGACTCAATTTGTGCCAGTACAGGATTAACGGCAGTATCTGTTAAGGGAAGAGCATCCTGTTGTTGAGGTCGTATGACCGCATAAGAATTTCCATCGTCAGTTTCGAATGCCACACAGACTTCACCAGTTTCCGTCCGCAAGCTCTTTCCACCGGTTACGAGTTCCAGCACAACGCGACAGAGTCGGGTTGTGCCATCATCATGATCGGGGATTGTGATCTCACCAAAGACTTCCTGCATCCGATAGCCCTTCACACGGGCACCAGGCAAGGGGGGCTCTGCCAGAGGCGTAATGGGTTCTTCACCATTGGGAGGACGATATGTGAGCGATTTCGTGCGTGCCACAACCTTGCCGTCAATCCACAACCGTCCCAGGGCACGTGCTCGGAGTAAGAGCCGATGTGTTCCCGGTTTCAGTTTGACATCCGCCGCCATGCGCACCAGCAGCGGCGCTTTCCAGCTGGAGCGAATTCCCCAGTCATCGTAACGCAATGGAATCCGAGGGAGCAGAAATTCCGTTCCAAGCCAGCGGGACGTCTCCTGTGGCCATTTCTCGCCTGCATTCAACCAGCGATCAGAGGCAGGCATGCTTTCGGAAAATGTAACCAGAACTTTCCCGGGAGGCACATCGGAAATCTCGGGCATTTTTTCAGGCGCAGGACCCACAGTACGCGGGCCGCCGAGTCGATGAAAATGAGATGTGATGACCTTGTTATTTAATCTCGTCCGATAGACTGCAATCGCATCAACCCAGCCGTTAAAACTATTGCTGGTATTGCCTCCCATGGATGAGCCGATCCAGACCTGATCGTTATCAACTACGGGAGCTGCTTTGGTTGCCCCCTGCAGATCCCATGCGCCGTCAGTGGGCCGACCATCAATCCAGCCTTGAATGGAATCGGGCTTACCGAATTGGTAGGTCACCGCGATATGATGCCAACCAGTTACCACGGCAAATTTTAATTTTGATGTCCAGCGATGCCAGTTAGGGCCTTTGGCACCGGGGGGAGTGGGTGTTGCGAATAAGAAGCTGAGTTTCGCTGCATCACCGGCACCCACCACACGCAGTGCCCAGTTCTGATTGTCAGGTGCAACATGCGGAGAGTGAGTGCGCCCTTTCCCGATGACATACATCGGCTGTCCATTTCGAATTTGCGCGACCTTCACCCAGGCTTCGACCGTCATGGCATCACCATTGGTGAAGTCGAAAATACTCTTGTCCCCAGGGTCATTGACGGCTATGTATGCGCCCTTGCCATCAAGGCGAATTGCCGTGTTATCCTTTGCAAAGTCTGGGAACTCAGGCGGAACAGGACCAGCCTGATCACGGGTCACGTTGCCATGCACGGACAAGGGAGCCGCTTCTTCCGTCGAGAAATCCCATCTGGCGACCGGTACTGCATCACCGGCATGGACGGGACAGACGTAAAAAGATGTCAAAGATAAAATCAGTGCAAGCCGTAACAGCGCGACGATTCTTGAAATCAAGAAAGCCACCGGGACAGCACCGCGTTTGATCTCGACTGTAAGTCCCGTTACGGTAAGGATTCTTCTGCCCACCATGCTCCCAGTGCCGATGGAAGGTGTCAAACACGTACCTGGCATAGATTCCTCGCTCGTAGTCATTACCTTAATCGCCTTTATCTCAGTTAACTCAATCAGACGCGGTTGTATTCGCCAAATACGAATATCCATGTATCGTACCCGATAGGACCTCACGAGTGGTATCGAAAATTTACTTTCGTAACTAAACCCTCTGCCTCAAGTAACGAGACTTTAATAGTCTGGCCTGGCTCGATTGAATCAAGCAGTGCCGATTGTCAGTCATCCAGCATGGTTTGCTGCAATCCCCAGATCAATGCCGGGCATATCATTTTTCAGAGATCAATATTGGATTCAATCAGTTTTATTCTGTGGTCGACTGTTGTGAATCGACTGAGATGCTTACACATCGTGCTTCACAACTAACAATGGCGGTATTAACAGACGCGTGGATGTCTGAAATATCCTGACAAGCAGCTGGGTGGCAATGCACGGTCATGCACGATTTTCCAGCCGTATCAGAGATCACACGAAATGCCACTCGACTCTAAACGCTGAATGACATCTAAGCGTGATACAGTATCCTGGGAGGCCCTCAGGGGCGATTTGGGGGCCGGACGTAAGAGAAGGGTGCGTTTGCCCGGGAGGTGGAAGCAGCGATTCTGGACGGCTTTAAGCACTGACAGCTCTATGTTTTCTATGAGCCGGTTACCTATATATCAAACGAGCAAATTAGGTACACATTGAAAACCACTCAATTAGGTACAAAGCAGCCAAATCAAAAAAGCCACAACTCATTGTGAGCCATGGCTTTATGATTGCCCCCGCTAGGAATCGAACCTAGAACCTACTGATTAAGAGTCAGTTGCTCTGCCGATTGAGCTACAAGGGCGTTGTTGTCATACGTATTCTAGTTCGGTGTAATTCATCCGGCAAGAGTACGCGGCATCTTCTCTCTGGTGATAAGAATAATTATCGTCCGAGAGGTCCCCAGACATCGATAAACTTATCTGAAAATCAGGAGTCGGCTGCGATTTCACAGCCGACTCCTGCCTAAAATCTGAACTCACGTCAAGCGGGCCGGGATCAGATCTGATCCAGAGCCTGTTTGAGGTCATTGATCAGGTCTTCCTGATCTTCGGTTCCAACGGACAGCCTGACGAAATCAGGTGTGACGCCGGAACTGGCCTGTTCTTCCGGCGATAACTGCTGATGCGTTGTGCTGGAAGGATGAATAATCAAAGATTTACTGTCTCCCACGTTAGCGAGGTGTGAGAATAACTTGACACTATTAATCAGTTTTACCCCATTGGCCTGTTGTTCTTCAGGAGTTGCTCCCTGAATTCCAAAGCCGAAGACAGCCCCGGCTCCCTTGGGCATATATTTCTGAGCCAGTTGATAGGAAGGATGCGATTCCAGTCCGGCATAATTGACCCAGGAGACCTTGGGATGGCTTTCTAGGAATTTCGCGACAGCCATGCCGTTCTCGCTGTGACGCTCCATTCGCAGGTGCAGCGTTTCCAGGCCTTGAAGGAACTGGAAGGCGTTGAACGGACTCATAGCCGGTCCCAGGTCCCGCAGCAACTGCACGCGGATTTTCAGGACGTAGGCGATATTCATGCCACCAAAGGTCTCGTAGAATTTAAGACCATGATAGCTGGGATCGGGTTCGGTCATGCCGGGGAATTTTCCGTTATCCCAGGGGAAGCCACCCTTTTCAATAATGATTCCGCCGATCGAAGTCCCGTGACCGCCTATGAATTTGGTACAGGAAGCAACAATGATATCAGCGCCATGCTCAAACGGGCGGACGAGAGCAGGGGAGGCGAGGGTGGTATCGACGATCAGTGGGATACCTGCTTCGTGGGCGATCTCAGCGATGGCCTCGAAGTCGGGAATATCACAACGGGGATTGCCGATGGCTTCGACATAGACGCAGCGGGTATTTTCGTCGATGGCTTTTTTGAAGTTCTCGGGATCGCTCTGATCGACGAATTTGGTCTGAATACCGAATTTGGGGAAGGTGTAGTGGAACAGATTGTAGGTTCCGCCATACAGGCTGGATGAGGAAACGATATTCTGACCGGACTCGACGATGTTTAGAATCGCCAGTGATTCCGCAGCCTGACCGGAGGCAACCGCCAGAGCACCGGCTCCTCCTTCGAGCAGGGCGAGACGTTTTTCAAGCACGTCACAGGTAGGATTCATCAGTCGGGAGTAGATGTTTCCGAATTCCTGCAGGCCAAACAGTCTGGCCGCGTGATCAGTGTCGTTGAATGTGTAAGAAGTGGTCTGATAAATCGGAACGGCACGTGAGTTGGTCGCGCTATCGGGTTCCTGGCCGCCATGCAGACACAGAGTCGCTAGTTTCAATGCTTCGGCATCCATTGGTAATACCTTCTTATTTAATAATTCTTCAGGCTTGTTTAAGCACGATTGCTTTCAAGGGAGCTCATCTATCGGAAAAACACGATTGGATTCGGCAGAATGTTCCGAGATGAGTTGGAAAGAGGCAGTTTTAAAGCTAAAAATGCCTCGATTCGTAATCAGCCATCGTATCGATGTTGCTCGCAAAAAACAATTCGCCCGCGAGTTGTATCGGCTAGACTGTGTCCAGTTTTACTTGAACGTCCCCAGGTTCATTTGGACCTGGTATATTAGATTGTCAGACACTACGGCTCAATGGGGTCCGAGCCAGATAAACTCATTCCTGAAAATCACCATTATTTCCAGACTTACGTTGGAATCTGGGACTATTTCCAGATTTGCGAAGATTAGATTTTCGTTCTAATTCCACTTTTCTACAATGGATGATACTCTGAACAGAGAACTCTGTATTCTCATCTCAAATTGCTGCCCCTGGTGAAGAAGGTACAACTATGAGACGCTTACCAACTGTGAAAATGTCGGCCTGTCTGCTGTCTGCTCTGGCTGTCTGCTTTATGAGCCAGACTCAGACGTTTGGAAACGGACCTGAAAAAACTACTCCCGATCAACCGGGGCTTGTTATGCAGGAATTCATCTACGATCAGGCCCCGTTT
The DNA here is from genome assembly GCF_008298035.1 of Gimesia maris. Lineage (NCBI taxonomy): Bacteria > Pseudomonadati > Planctomycetota > Planctomycetia > Planctomycetales > Planctomycetaceae > Gimesia > Gimesia maris. Next base: position 3,793,223 of record NZ_CP042910.1, on the reverse strand, counting down.
CCTTCCTGTCATGCTTCAACCATCGCTGAAACACCGGAAGGACTGGTTTGTGCCTTTTTCGGTGGAACTGCTGAGAAAAACCCGGACGTCGAAATCTGGCTGTCCCGAAATACAGGTGATGGCTGGTCGGCTCCCGTGAGCGTTGCAGATGGAGTGAAAGATGCTACGAAACGCTGGCCGTGCTGGAACCCGGTTCTGTTTCAGACCAAGCCCGGCACGCTGCTGCTGTTTTATAAAGTGGGACCCAATCCGAGTGAATGGTGGGGTATGCTCAAGATTTCCCATGATAATGGCAAGACCTGGGGCAAAGCCCGGCGTCTGCCTGACGGCTTCGTTGGACCGGTCAAAAATAAACCGTTCCTGTTGTCTGACGGAACCTTGCTCTGCCCTGCCAGTACCGAACATGATAGCTGGCAGTTACAGATGGAATGGACACCCGATCTGGGTAAAACGTGGCATCGGACTGGTCCTTTAAATGACGGACGTGAAATTGGAGCAATCCAGCCTTCAGTACTTCAGTATGGCGATAAACTGCAGATTCTCTGTCGCAGTCGTCAGGGCAAGATTGTGGAAGCCTGGTCTGAGGATAATGGTCGTTCCTGGAGCAAAGTCACGCCGACATCGCTGCCGAATCCCAATAGTGGAACCGATGCTGTTACTCTGAAAGATGGTCGGGCGCTGCTCGTTTATAATCCCACGAAAAAGGGACGCAGCCCGCTGCATGTCGCGATTTCCGAAGATGGTAAACACTGGAAAACCGGACTCGTTCTGGAAGACAAAAAGGGGGAATATTCTTACCCGGCTGTGATTCAGACGGCAGATGGCAAGGTGCATATCACCTATACCTGGAGACGTGAGCTGGTCAAGCATGTGGTCATTGACCCTGCTCAGCTGGAACTTAAAGAGATTGATTGAGAGGCGGAGTAATTGGCTGAAGTAAATCAGATTTCTCCTCCCCGCAGTAACCGCCGGAATTTTCTCTGGATTCTATTTCAATGGATCCTGCAGGTATTCTTTGCGATCTGGCTGCGCTATCAGTCGCGGGGTAAGGAGAATTTACCAGCAGAAGGAGGCGGATTGCTGGTCAGTAATCATCAGAGTTTTCTCGACCCGCTGTTGATTGGCCTGCCTCTGAGTCGGCCCGTCAGCTTTATGGCCCGGGATTCACTGTTTCGGATCCCGATTCTGGGTCCCTTCATGCGATATGAATTTGTGATACCGATCAGTCGCAAGGCTGCCAGTTCGCAGAGTTTTCGTGCAGCGATACTGAATATCGAGAGTGGGAATTATGTCGGAATCTTTCCGGAGGGTACACGAACCACCGACGGGTCGGTCCAACGTTTCAAACCGGGATTTCTGGCTCTACTGAAACGGACTGACGTTGCGATCTACCCGATTGGAATCGCGGGTGCTTTTCGCGCGCTGCCACGGGGAGCCTACTTTCTACGTCCCCGCTCGGTACGGGTTGTTTTCGGAGAACCGATTTCTGCAGAACTGATTCGGGAATACTGTGAACGCGGTGCAGAAAAAGCGCTGCTGGAACTGACTCACCAGCGAGTGCTCGCATGTCAGCAGCAGGCTGAATCCTGGGTGAACCCTGATCTGACCAGTTAATTTCTAGCCAGCTGTTTTCTCGCCGAGAAGGGATTGTCAATCTCAGTCATCTCGACTATGTTTCTCGTAAGATTGATTGATTTGTCACCCCGACTGTCTTGTCAGACCTGGAATGACTCTTTGGCCGACATAGTCCGCACGCACGCTGGCGTGCGGCCCTGACGCCATTTACCCCTCAATACAGGATTGATAGACCACTACTTCTCCTCCAGCTCAATCAGGTAATTTCATGTCAGAACGGATACTCAGTATTTCCGGTTTACGCGGCGTGGTTGGTAACGGACTGACTCCCGATTATTTAACCCGGTTTGCCGCCGCCGTCGGTACGATTGCAAATCAGGGAACGGTCGTACTCTCACGTGATGGCCGCGGCAGTGGTGAAATGGTGCGTCATGCTGTGATCGGTGGACTGCTGGCAACCGGCTGCCGCGTGATTGATGCGGGGATCGCGACAACACCGACCTGCGGGGTTCTGGTAACACATTTGAAAGCGGCCGGGGGAATTCAAATCACCGCGAGCCACAATCCGATTCCTTGGAATGGACTGAAACCGTTTTCCTCTGAAGGTTCCGTCTATAACCAGGAGCAGGGCGAAAAACTGCTGTCTGTTTTGAATAATGAAACGTTCAACTATGTCAGCTGGGATCAACTGGGTTCTGTTGAGACTCTGGAAGATGCCGCTGCACCTCATATGGACCGTGTTTTCAAATTAATCGACCGTGAACAGATTAAACAACGTCAATTCAAAGTAGTGCTGGACTGCAACCATGGATCGGGGGCCGTTTCGACACCACGATTCCTCGAATCACTGGGCTGCGAAGTCATCGTACTTGGTGGGACGGCAGACGGTCATTTTGCCCATACGCCTGAGCCACTAAAAGAGAATCTAACCGGCTTGAGTGAAGCCGTTGTAAAAGCAGGTGCCGATGCCGGCTTCGCCCAGGACCCCGATGCCGATCGCCTGGCGATTGTAGATGATACGGGCCGCTATATTGGAGAAGAACTCACCCTGGCGCTGGCCGCTGATTATGTACTCGCACGGACTCCCGGCCCTGTTGTCGTGAATGGATCGACCAGTCGCGTGACTGCGGACATCGCTGCGAAATACAATTGTCCCTTCTTTCGTTCTTATGTGGGAGAAGCCCACGTTTGTGCCAAAATGAAGCAGGAGTCAGCGATTCTTGGCGGAGAAGGGAATGGCGGCGTAATTGATCCCAAGGTGGGCTATGTGCGTGACAGCTATGTGAGTATGGCTTACGTACTGGCAGGCCTTGCTGCTTCAGGTCAGAAATTAAGCAGTTGGTCAGATTCGCTTCCTCAATACAGCATTGTGAAAAACAAAATCACCTGCCCGCGCGAAAAAGTGGAAGACGCCTGTAAAGCGCTTGAGTCTCATTTCGACAGTGCAACGGCTTCCCGGGGAGATGGTCTGCGACTGGACTGGGACGACCGCTGGGTACAGGTCAGAGCCAGTAATACCGAACCGATCATTCGCGTCATCGCAGAAGCCCCTGAGAGTGAAGCCGCCGAAGCACTCTGTGAATCAGCGATGCAGATAGTGGGTAAAGCGGTCAACTGATACAAAAAATGGAGTAAACATTCAGCACGATGTTTACTCCATTTTAGATTGGCCTGAAAACCGGGTGAAGAATTAACCTTCCCAGCGGGATTTCATGAACTCCAGCCCCTTTGTTGCCAGATGCTCTTCCGAGGGGAACATCTTACGCCAGATGCGAGTGGCGGCAGCGAGATCGGGCAGAGCCAGACCGAAGGCTTCGATTGTCAACCAGCCATCGTAGTTGACTTCTTTCAGAGCAGAGAACGTCTCATCCCAGTTCACGCCCCCTTCGCCGGGTGTGGAACGATCGTTTTCAGAAATGTGCACGTGCACCATCTGGTCGGCACAAGTTTTCACAGCGGAGGTGATGCTTTTCTCTTCAATATTCGCATGAAAGGAATCGTACATCATTTTGAGATAAGGGTGATTGACTTCGCGAGTGAATTGCGAACAGTCTTCGGCAGTATTCAGGAAATAGCATTCAAAGCGATTCAGATATTCGCAGACCAGCATGACTTTGTGTTCCTGAGCATAGTCGGCTGCTTTGGCGAGCGTCTCTTTGCCATAGTTCCACTCATCGGCAGTACGACCTGCGCCGGAGAATTCCCCCAGAGCGGAATGGATCGGGCCACACAGATGGGTGGATCCTGCTGCGGCGCACATATCAATCATGCGTTTCAGTCGCTCCAGACCAGCTTCCCGTATTTTCGCATCACCGGAGATGGGGTTTTCGTCGGGAGTACAAACGGTAACCGCCGTACTTTCGAGACCGAGTTCCGATAATTTCTTTCCCACCTGAGCAAACTTTTTTTCATCTGCTTCGAACACGGGAAGTTCAACGCCGTCGTATCCCCAGCCTTTAATCTGTTCCAGAAGTCCAAAATGGGATTCGTTGACATCCGAGGTCCAGAGCAGCATGTTTAAGCCGTACTTCATCGTTGTTATCTTTCAATCAATTGAGATTAAAAATGCTCAGGCGGCAATAAATCGTTGAGACGCTTTTCGACGATCTTCCGCCCTGTATTTAATACTGAGATCGTTTCTACTGGCAATGGTTGTAGTTTGACCCGATTCATGACCTGATTCAAGCGTACCAGCATTCTTTGTGAATCGAGGTAATCCCTTAAAAAAGCTTCTTTAGAAAACTGGGCCAGCCAGAGCTTCAGTTTATCGGTTTCCTTCGTCGTCATTTTGTTAGTCGCGATTTCGGTCTGCAGGGGATCAATTTCACTGAAGGCAGCATAATACTCGTCAATGAGGCCTGGATTTTGTTCGATCAGCACACGATCCAGCAATAACTCGGTGACGATATGGCCGAGGAAACCGACGCGTGCCGATTCATCGTGGGTGAAGATCTGGCGGAATAAAATTGACATGTCAGTACTGATTTCCAGAAATCCCTGAGTGGAATGAAACCAGTGATCGTCATCGAGATGCTGTTTGATCCCTGATGCGAGTTCCGCTTCGATTGTCGGTTCTTCACTGACGAAAGGGGCGACATTTTTTATACGCAGCCGCGCGCGGCGATCGACGACGGCCATCAGATCGGGCAGGGCAGTTCCTACCATATAATAGGGGCGGTCAACAAACCGCATTCCATGTGCGAAATAATTCATACAGACAATTCACCATTTGACACCAGTCACAATTCAAGGGTTTCTTCAATCCTAGCTCATCTGAATTGAAATTCACAGTTTGCCACTGTTATATCCCCTGCTGGTAGACGTTTTGCCGAAATTTCATCTCTCGTTTAAATCAGAAGCAGAGTCTCATGATTGGATACTGATTCCTGTCTGCGTATAATGCCTGACAATACCTGTTCCAATACTCTTTGATTTTGTGCTGAAAGTGGGATATGTCTGAATCGCCATTAAACCTGATGTTTCTGCTGCGTGATCAAAGTACGCATATCCAGACCGCCTGGGAACAAATTCATAATCATATTCAGGCACAAACTTCTGTTTATGTTTCTTCTGTTTCCGTGATTGAAGATTTTATCCCCGATGATTCCGCAGCCGACCTGGTCGTGGTCCTCGGCGGTGACGGCGCTATTCTCCGGGCGTGTCGACAAATGAGTCTCAAACAGCTGCCGATGATTGGAGTCAATCTGGGGCGGCTGGGATTCCTGGCAGATCTGACACCGGAAGGGTTCTGTAAAAACTTCTCACTGCTGCTGGAACGAAAATATCGCATCGTGGAACACCTGATGTTTGAATGCAAGCATTTTCACTCCGATGGTTCGGTGAAAACTTACCTGGGACTGAATGAAGTGGTAATCAGTTCCGCAGGAGCGATGGCCATGATTGATGTCGAATTAGCCATCGATAATGAAATGGTAACAACCTATAGCGGCGATGGTCTGATCATCAGCACGCCGGTAGGCTCGACTGCCCATAGCCTGTCCGCAGGTGGTCCCATCTTAAAACAGGACTTGCAGGCTTTTGTCATTACGCCGATTTGTCCGCATACTCCCTCGAACCGTCCTCTGGTCGATAATGCGAATGCCCTGTATTCGCTGACAGCTGCGAATGTACCTGATGGGGCCATGCTGGTGATTGATGGTCAAATCAAAGTTCCTTATTCCTCCGGTGATCGACTCGAGCTGACACGGGCTCCTGTCACATTTAAACTCGCGCGAATTCCCGGTTTCAACTACTATTCACGGCTCAACCGCAAACTTGGCTGGGGTGGCCAGCCAAAATATGGTGCTGAATAAGCTTTTCTGACAGATTTTCTGCCCTCTACCGAAAAATGCCCTCCCCAATAATTTGCGGATCTGCTAACTTTCGCACAGGTTAAGGAGATTTATCAACCAGTTTATGAGGGAAGGAGTCCCTGATGCGGTCTTTTGTTTTCTGTGTGCTTTCAATTTTCGTCTGCCAGATCCTGGCACCTGTTTCTGTATTACAAGCAGAAGAAGACGCAACGACCTACTCCCTGCGCTTTAAATTTACGCCTGGTGAATTCGAACATTATGCGGTCGACGCAAAGAATCAGTTCACTGTCGAGTTGAACCAGGCTAAAGAGACAACAGTCAACTCCACACAGACTCAAAAGCATTATCGTGTGGTCGGAGTGGATGAATCAGGGAATGCCACGCTCGAAACGATGATTGACCGCGTGCAGATGAGTGTGCAGTTCAACGGTGGTACTCCTGCCACATTTGACAGTATCCAACCTGTGGAGAAAGACCTGGAACAGTTTGTCCCGATCCGTAAAACCATCGGCCGCCCTTCACGCATCATTTACTCACCGACGGGCGAAGTCATTAGTGTGCTGGAATTGCAAACAACTTCTGAAGGATCCACTTTTAAAGAAGTCACTAAAAAAGGACCGGAAAAGCTCGAAAATGATAAATCCCGCAGCCTGGGATTCCTGATTCCTCTTCCAGAAGACTCCGTCAAAATCGGCGATAGCTGGAATGAAGACTTTGAAGCGGAAGTCTCAGTCAGCAAAGTTTTGCGTAAAAAAGTTCCCATTCGTCGAATCTTCACTCTGAAATCTGTCGAAGGTGATCTGGCTGTCATTTCCTTTAAAACCAAGATTATGGAACGACTCAACGACCCCAAATTCAGCATTCAGCTGATTCAAAAAACCCCCTCAGGAACAATCAAGCTGGACATGGACAAGGGAGTGATTGTCTCTCAGGATGTCTCGCTGGACAAAGCACAGGTCGGGGTGTTTGACGGGCAGGGAGCCATGCGGGCGATTACCAGTGTGGTTGAGACCCTGGTCGATCCGGCTTCGCTGGCGCAGAAAACTGCTGAGACTGCCGCCGAGTGAGCCAATATCGAGTCTCGAATAACAAATTTGGTTCCAACCTGAGGAAACGTCTCATTTTTTGAGTACCGAACATTGGTTGTGTGTTGACGCTGGCGATAAATATTTTACACTTAGAGATCGCCGTAAAGGTATGTAAATCCTTGCAATCAACCATTTCACGTAGCTATCAGCTCTGTCCCACACCCCAGTGAACACAGACTGAACACTTTCCTGCCGACAGTATTCGTACACCACGAATGATGCGGTTAACGCTATCTTAATAAATGGTCAATACCTGAAATGGCACGAGCAATGTAACCACTGTGTCATTAACCATCAGCGTTGCGATTGAGACCGGATATGAAACGGGTAGAGCTTTCTCCACAATTGACCAGCTTATTAAAAGCGGCAAAGCGCCTGGCCAGTGATTGTGAGATTGAAGTTGTCTTCCTGTTAGCTGACATTCCTTACGACTTCCTTGAAATCAGTAAATCGTTGAGCAAACTGCGACTGGTAGTTTCCTCAGACAAACCAGACGTCCAACGTGCTGCCCAAGAAGATGGAATTGCTCTGGTTCCGTTGATTCACGAACCACAGACACGTCAGGTTCAGATCAGCCAGGCCATTCTGGAAGCGATTGCAGATGAAATTCTGGCGTCAGGCGATCGGATTATTGCACTCTATGCAGGTTTTGAGCGGGAACATGCAGATTCACTCAGTATCGTGAGTCTGGCAGACCATCTGGCAAAGCTGACTTCACGTGACCTGCAGCGACTGGAAACCAAAGTCCCGCTGCAGACATTAAGGGCAGTCGTCGACCTGGCTGTTGAAATTGGCCGTGAAGGCCGTGAGGGAAAACCCGTGGGTGCCTTATTTGCTGTAGGCAATCACCGTAAAGTCCTGGCTGCCTCGCACGAACAGGTCCATGATCCATTCAAAGGCTATTCGCAGAAAGACCGCATGGTTAACAACCCGCGTGTCAAAGAGAGCATGAAAGAGCTCGCTCAAATTGACGGAGCTTTTATCATCAGTTCCGATGGAGTCGTTCAATCTGCCGGACGGATCTTAAATGCCTCGGCGGAAGGGTTAACCCTTTCCAAAGGACTGGGAGCCCGACACTGGGCTGCAGCCGCCATCTCAAAAGAAACCGGTGCCATCGCAATTGCCGTTTCGGAGTCAACCGGAACTGTACGAATTTTTCAAGACGGATATGTCGTTCTGCGAATCGAACCGATGAGTAGTGCCATGAAATGGTTCGACTTTGATACCGAGCCTCCCCAGTCAGAATAAACTCCGGGTTTTTCCGATTTACCTGCTGATAGCTCTATCATCATCTTTTGCAAGCAGATACGTAAATTTTCTCAAATATTCTCTTCCCCTGAATTGTAATTTTTGCTATGAAACCCCCGCATGTTGTGGTGTTCCAGTTCAGATCAAGATTTGGACCACATTTTGCAGCATCCGAAGTTGCAGAAAACGATCTGGCTCAGGTGTAGAATCCTGACGTCAGACAGTAAATATCTGCAGAACTTAAGAGCTTATTCATCGGGAAGGGAGTCCCATGTCGAATGTAGCAATCAAGCTGGTCGCTGTCGCCGGAGTCGTAGGTCTTGGCGTATTAATGTTTCTTCAGGCTCAAAAAGGAATTCAGTCCGGCAGCCTGGAACATCAAATGAGTCAGATGAATGTTCTGGAATCAGAGCAAGCTGCTGTAACGCCAGAACTTTCACTCGGCGAATCCGATTCTGTCCCTTCAGATCAAGTGCCCGCAGAACTTTCAGAACTGGCAGCGCGGAATGCACTTCCGCTCGATGCCGAGAAATCAAAAAAAGACGATTCTCCTTTTGCACCCAACTCGAATTCGCCACTCTCTAATATCAGGCTCACTGCAGCAACCGATGAATCTGCGACAGGCGATCCTGAATCAGCGGCGGCCAGTGAATTTGAACCCGTCGAAAAAACAGAACTCCTTTCTCCTGTGAAAGGTTTGGATTTCCGGGAACCACCGGAAATGAAAACTCCTGATCTTTCAGAGAATCCTTTTACGGTTCCCGAAGAAACACCGGTTGTTACTCAGAAAGAACCGGTAACTCCCTCTGAACCAGTTCTCCCGGAATTTGATGCCGGTCCCCAGTTTGGACCGGTCATGACAGCGGAAGCTGCCGTCAAAGAAAACCCAGTCACTAAGGTTCCCCCTCGAGAAGCATTTACCAGGGGATCTGATTCAGCAAATCCGTTTGATGAGCCGGCTGACAAGAAACCAGCCACACTTCCGGAATCTGACCCAGGTAATCTGGAACCAGTTATCGAAGAAAGTCCATTCTCAACCGGCAATTCAACAGCAAAAATGGAGCTGCCCAAGCCGGAACCTGAAAATAGCCCCCAACCTGTTGAATCTCTGGAGTCTCCGACACCTGCAATCGAACTGAACCCCTTTGCCGAGTCTCCCGGGAACGATCCAAAACCGGTTCCTGTACCAGAACCCGACACTCCCACGCTGACTCCAACCGTTGAACCGGAATTCAATCCGTTTCAGTCAGAACCGGAAACCACTCGTTCTAAACCGGAAATGGAACCGAAGTTTAATTCCACAGCAGCCCCCGAACCCGAACCAGTGAATTTACCTGAAACAAAACCGGCCCCCTTCGCAGTGGAGCCGTCGGCCAAAATCGAAGCAAAGCCTGTCCCGGCTAAAGAAGAATCTGATGTCGTCATAATCAAAAAACGTCAGCCAGAATCGAATCCACAAGAACCGCCGTTATTCCCGATAGAGGGGAAAAAAGAGACCGCTGGGACATCACAACCACAGCCGATTGCGATTTCACCGGCAGAGCCGAAGCCACTGAGTCTGGTAGAAGGCAATCAGTCGCTGAACCAGGAACCAGCAATTCCTGCAGTCCATCTGAAAACTCAGTCTCCCAAAATGACGATTCAGAAAATGGCTCCCCCTGAAGCGGTGCTGGGCCAGCCCTTCATTTATCACGTTCTTGTAAAAAACAGTGGGACGACATCGGCTCAGTCGGTGATTGTAGAAGACCGGATCCCCAAGGGAGCCAAATTGACGGGAACCATTCCCCGGGCTGAACAGATTAATAACCGGATCATCTGGCGACTGGGAGAGATGGGACCAGGAGCAGAAAAGAAAATCTCAATCCGTGTCATCCCCGAACAGGCCGGTCAGATCGGCAGCGTAGCCACCGTCAATTTTGTGACGGAAGTCGCCTCAGAAACCAAAATCACTTCTCCTAAACTGGTTATTAAATCGGATCAACCCGAAGCAGTAAAACCAGGGGACATTGCCGTCGTCAACTACACGATCACCAACAGTGGAACAGGGGATGCGAAAAATGTGTTTGTTCGCAGCATCATCCCTCCGCAGTTCACTCACCCCGGAGGAGACGATCTTGAGTACAGCGTCGGTATTATTCCAGCTGGTGAAACCAAACAGATCCAACTGCAGCTTAAAGCCGTGAAACCAGGCGCAGGCAAAAACATTTCCAGCGTAGTGGGTGATGGAAATCTGAAATCAGAAACGGAAGTCCCCCTGAAAGTCATCGGAAGTGGGGAGCAGTTTATCCTGGCTCGCAAAGGTCCCAAAAACAGATATCTGGGCAGCAAAGGTGAGTATGAGAACTCGATTACCAATAACACGGAAAAATCAATCCAGAATATTTCGATATTTGAATCGATCCCTCCAGGCATGAAGTTTTTATCTGCATCAGAAAACGGCAAATACGATCAGGTACGCAATGTGGTCCAGTGGGATCTCAAAGAACTGGCAGCCGGACATACTCAGACTCTGAAAATTGAACTCGAACCAAACGAAATCGGCAAGAAAATCAGTACGCTTCAGGTTGTTACGGATAACAACACTCAGTTTTCGGCCAATCTTCAATCCGAAACGGTCGTCATCGGACAGCCATTACTGAAAGTGGAAACCAGCGAATTAAAAGGTCCACTGGAAGTGGGCGAGAAGATGGCAATGCAGGTGCAACTCACCAATCAGGGAAGTGCCTCAGCCACGAATGTCGAATTCCGGGTCAAAATTCCTAAAGAACTGGTCTTTGTTGCTGCGAAAGGCCCCGGCCGTTATCAGCAGGCTGGTTCTTATATCATCTTTGAACCGGCTCAGGAACTGGCAGCGAAACAGTCCTTGAATTTTGAACTCACACTGGCAGCCCGTGATAAGGGAGACGCCCGCGTTTTAGTCCAGGTACAGTCGAAACAGATGGAGAAACCTCTCAGTAGGGAAGAAGCCATCCCTGTCCTCGGCAAACTGCAATAAAAAAAGTCCCCTTGAGTCATGACTCAGGGGGACTGCTCTGCTTTTAAGTTTCCAGTTCTACGTTCCAGTAGGTCTCGCTGATAAATCGAGACCAGCTGTCGATCCGCATGTTCTGCATTGCATAGAATGGTTTCCATTTCGGACGAACCGGTTCCTTCTGCAGTTTCATCCCAGCTTGTCCTGGCGTACGGGCTGCTTTACGTGAATTGCATTCCACGCAAGCCAGCACACAGTTACTCCAGGAAGTCTCCCCCCCCTGGGAACGGGGAGTGACGTGGTCGATCGTCAGCTCTTCACTACCGGGCTGACAGCCGCAATACTGGCAGGTGAAATGGTCACGTTTAAAAACATTCCGTCGACTGAATGTCACCACGTTGCGGGGCACTCGGTCGTACTTCAATAGCGTGATCACTTCCGGAACCCGGAACCGGGAATGACTGCTCTGGATGGCCAGTTCGTCATCCTCTGGTTTGAGCTGTGCCCAATCGGCCCAGGAATAGGTCTGATAGTCAGACGGATCAACAATCCGCGCCGTCTCATTCCAGATTTTGACCACAGCCCGAGCAACCGTCGTTACACCAACGGGCTGCCAGTTTCGGTTGAGTATCAGCGTTGGCCGCTCCAGCGTTGATGACACCATGTTGGGATTCCTGTCTTTAGTAAAGGGGTGTTCGGGGGGAATTGAACCCGCCTCTTTAACAGTCACAGTGTTATGTGCGAAACCATTACACTACGAACACCATATCGAATCTGATTACAAAGCGGAAGGCATGGGATTCGAACCCACACACCCTGGCAGGCACACGCATTAGCAGTGCGGTCCGGCAAACCGTATCCGGCTACCTTCCAATCACTTAAAATTTACGGTTTTTTCATCTTTTCCACCCAAGTTCTTCTCTCTTTTCAAACCTGTAGACCAGCACTTTTCTCCAGCGGAAGCCGTGGGACTCGAACCCACAAGCACTTTTTCAGCGCCCTCTGTTTTCAAGACAGAGCCCTCATCCAGCCGGATGACTTCCTGATCTCTTTCAACGATTAAGTTACATTTGACACGACTTGAATACCCCGTGTGGGAATTGAACCCTGCGTCTCCGGCGTGAAAGGCCAGTATCCTGTCCGTTAGAAGAACGGGGCGTATTTTCTGATTATGAAGTGGATCGGGAGGTGCTCGAATCCTCGTCTGCGGTTCTTCAGACCGCCGCTAAACCATCTCAGCTACCGATCCCTGTAAAAAAAGCCTGGTATTGAAAACACCAGGTCTTTGAAAGAAATCAATCCAGACAGAATCAACTGGTGTCATTAACGGAACGGTAAACTGAATTCGGATTCTCTCCCCGAATTGAGATCACTCTCTGTCTGTCCTGTATGCTTTGAAAAGGCGAATAAATTCATTTTCCTACCTGTAAGTCAGCCAATTGTCTGTTTTTATATTGTGTTCAATTACTTTGTAGAACATATCACATTTATCCATAGCGTCTGGCAAACCAAGATACTCGGTACCTGAAGACGCAACAGTAAAACTGGACACAGTCTAAGAGGGAATGGCGGCATAAAAGTTCGCTTTGCCATGGCTCTTTTTTGGAGAAACAAAGAAAGCCACATGAATTGACCAGGAAACTCTGCCCAGAAGAGATCTGAGACCTGAAAATCCTACTCTAGACCCTCTCATGCAATTTTATAAAAAGAGACAGTATTCAGCAGATCACTCTTGACCTGACACTGCATTTGATATCATATATAATATATCATATATTCTAACATCTCAAAACGGGATTTTACTTATCGACCTACTATGATTTTTATGAGGAGCGCACTCAATGTCATCGGGCAGACTTAAGAAACGCGTCGGCTTTACTTTGATCGAATTACTGGTTGTCATCGCGATTATTGCCATTCTGATCGCCCTTCTGTTGCCAGCGGTACAGCAGGCACGCGAAGCTGCCCGTCGTTCCACCTGCAAAAACAATATGAAGCAACTGGGACTGGCACTTCACAACTACCATGACACGTTTCAGGTATTCGTTCATATGATGGGTGGTTCCGCCAACGGTCGTTGTTTTGGTGGTGCGCCTGTAACCGATGGTTGTTCCACCAATGCTTTTGGAACGGGAAATGAAAGTCGGATCAGCGGTTTTGTAGGCTTGCTTCCCTATTTTGATCAGGCCCCATTATTCAATCAAATCTCTTCTCCACTGGGTAGCTACCCTGCATTCGGAGCATCACGTGATGACAGTGGCTATGCGCCATGGAAAGCGAAGATCCCCGTGATTCTCTGTCCTTCAAATCCAACTCCAGCTGACTATCGAGGATTTGGCTGGACAGTTCCTCAAAGCTATGTCTTCTGTATGGGTGATACAATAAATAACTGGGGCGTTCGCAACACGCGTGGCATCTTCGGATTTCAATCCAGTACTAAAATGCGGGATATCACAGATGGCAGCAGTAATACGATCATGCTGGCCGAACGGGGTATCTACTCCGGAAATGCCCGCGATGTCCGTGGGTTGGCAGCGAATGGAATCAGCTCGGTATTGACGGCTCCCAATACCTGTTTTACGACAGCCAGCGGTGGTTTGTATAATACAGGTCAAAGTGTGCAGAAAGACCGTCACATGGGCGGGATGTGGCAGCACGGACAACCTCATTTTGCCGGTTTCTGTGCCGTGCTACCGCCTAACAGTCCATCGTGCATGTCCAATACCCATGGTGACATTTGGGCGCTCTCCAGTTCCAGCAGCTACCATGAAGGAGGAGCTCATATTCTGCTGGCTGACGGTGCTGTTCGCTTTATCAGCGAAAACATCGATACTGGCAACCTGGCTCTGGCACCTGCCACCAGCGGTCCCAGTAACTATGGTATCTGGGGAGCTCTGGGGACGAAGCAGGGGGGAGAAACTATCGGAGATTATTAATCGCTGACGAAACATTCACTCCGTCTACCGGTATTAATCTTTTCCCAGTTGCAATCCAATGGTATTTGATCATGGCATTATTGAAAACCCTTCGCCTTTCCAGGTTTCTGTTTGCGTTTCTCTTTTTGAGTGTAACAGTCGGTTGTTCCTCAAATACCCCTGACACCCCAGAGACGGTACCTGTCTCGGGAACCGTTTCATACCAGGGGAAGCCTCTCCCCGGTGCATCGGTGATCTTTCTGGATTCGTCTGCAGCATCTCCTCAGACGGGAACTCTCAATACCATCACTGATGATTCAGGACAATTTGAACTCAAGTCCTACTTTGGAGCGCGAACCGTTAAAAATGGCGCCGTCCCAGGAACATACAAAGTGACCATTCTCAAAATGGTTCCTCCCGGGGAAATGACCGAAGATGAATACGAAGCGAAAGTGGCGGAGGCTGATAAAATTGTATCCGGGGGAGGCGTATTGAGTCAGGAACAGACACCGCCAGAGCTAAAGCAACTCATCCCTCGAAAATATTCTGACGCATCACTTTCGCAGCTCGAAGCGAAAGTAATGCCGGATCAGGAAAACGAGTTCCAGTTCGATCTCAAATAAAGTAGCTGGCTAAATGCAGGCCTTACTCTTTCTGAGATTTCTCGCGTGTGAGCGTTTCTACCAGGTTCGCTGTCTTGCGAATATGCTGCTCCATTTCCTGAGCCGCTTTTTCACAATCATTTGCCTGCAGGGCGCGAATGATCTCCTGGTGATCCGAAAGCGCGATTTCCTGAGCCTGACTTTCGTTGTCTACAACTTCTCGGATAGCCTGCACCAGTGTATTATATCGGAGTAATTCATCTTGCAACCGGGTGCTGCCACAATGTGCTGCAATCAACGAATGCAACCGAATATCCAGTGACATTGCTTTCTGCGACCAGTTGCTATTGCGTTTTTCATTGCTGATCGACACAAACTCATCTGAAAGTTCCGCCAGAAATCGTGATTCAATTTTCCCGCAAGCAGTTCGGACCGCTTCCACTTCAAGAATCCGTCGCAACTGGTAAATCTCGCGAATCTGGGTGACACCAAATTCCCGCATCACGGCCCCTCGATTGGGAAGATTTTCCACAATTCCAATCGATGCCAGTTCCACCAGTGCCTCCCGCACGGGAGTTGCACTCACGCCGAACTGTTCAGCCAGACTTTGAATTACCATTCGATGACCGACCGGAAACTCTCCCCGGATGACCGCCGTCAGAATTCGTTGTACCACGACTTCACGGATATTTCCCCGGGGCACCATCGAAAACGAGCCGGGCAGATTAGTAGTCGACATAATTGATCCTTGATCAGCCTGTGACAGGCCAGAAGGGCGAACTCTAGATCACATCACCTTTCTGCGTAGTCTCGCAGGGAACCGGTCACAGTGTCCCTGGAGACGCTACAGTAAAACGGGACACCGTCCTGATATGATGTAATATTATATATAATATACCCGAGCGAGAAAAGTGGGAGGGCGCGCACTTCAGAAAATAAGACAAGCCTGTACTGATTCAGACCTGCATCTCAGATAATAAATCAGGCAATGATATTATGTACAACTTCACCGGCGACATCCGTCAGTCGGAAATCGCGACCGGAATAATGATAGGTCAACCGCTCGTGATTGATGCCCATCAGATGCAGAATCGTCGCGTGCAGATCATGGACGTGAACCTTATCCTGCATCGCGCGGAAACCAAATTCATCCGATTCCCCGTGTACGGTGCCCCCTTTGATGCCACCGCCGGCCAGCCACATACAGAATCCGAATGGATTATGATCGCGCCCGTTAATCCCCCCCTGCGCAGTCGGAGTGCGTCCAAACTCGCCCCCCCAGACAACCAGTGTTTCATCCAGCAGTCCGCGCTGCTTGAGGTCGGTCAGCAACTGAGCGATCGGCTGATCAATATCCTTGCACAATCGTTCGTTGCTCTTATCGTGATTGCTATGCGTGTCCCAGGGCTGTCGATTCCCATAGTAAACCTGCACAAACCGCACACCACGCTCGCTCAATCGACGGGATAATAAGCAAGCCTTGGAGAACTCGCTCTTCCCATAGGCTTCCTGAAGCTTCTCGGGTTCACGCGAGATATCAAACGCATCGGTCGCTGCGAACTGCATCCGGTAAGCCAGTTCCATCGATTTGATCCGCGTCTCCAGCTCATTGTCACCGGCGCGTTTTACCAGATGCTGCTGATTGATCGCCTGAACCAGATCCAGCTGCTTCTTCTGCTGTGCAGATGACATCACTTCATTTTTGAGATACGGAATCATCTGTTCGGGATTCAGATCTTTATTGTTGATATGTGTCGCCTGATGCTTGCCGGGCAGAAAGGCGCTGCCCCAGAGTTTAGGACCGACAACCGGTTTGCCCGGACATAACGCCAGAAATCCGGGCAAGTTCTGATTCTCTGTTCCCAGTCCGTAAGTCAGCCATGACCCCAGGCTGGGGCGTGTGGGAGTCAACGTCCCCAGATTCATCATACACAGCGCCGGTGCATGATTCGGGAAGTCCGTGTGCATTGAGCGAATTATCGCCATGTCGTCGATGTGCTCTGCAATTTTTGAAAAATGTTCTGAGACTGGAATTCCGGATTTTCCTGCATTAATGAATTTCACCGGGGAAGGCATCAAACCCATTGTTTTAGACGCAGTCCGAATATTCGCTGCAGCAGGACGCTGTCCTTCATACTTCTTTAGCAGCGGTTTCGGGTCAAAAGTATCCATCTGAGAAGGACCGCCGCTCATAAACAGAAAAATCACCCGCTTCGCTTTCGGTGCGAAATGAGGTGTCTGCTGGGGAGTTTTCTGAGAGGCCCCCTCGGCTGAAGCCAGCATGCCTGCCAGGCTCATCATGCCAAAGCCACTACCGACTTTCTCCAGGATTTCGCGACGATGGAACAGGTTCTGTCCGTTGAAATTCATCATAACTCAGATCTCGTTTTTAATTCGAAAGAATCGCTGACCTGACAGAGCCACTTGACTGTCAGTCAACATACATCATTTCATTACTGCAGAGTAACGCCAGGCAATAGCGTTGCCAGTTAGTCAATTGTTTCGGGTCGATGTCCTGACGTCCTTCGTAAACACCATTATGTTTGTTCCCGGTGATATCTTCGGCCTGGGACAGGTTCGGGTTATCTGTCCGCAAAGGCCAGCAGGAGAGGGGATCAGAAGACAAAATCGAGGCCACATACTCTGCATGTGCCAGTTGATCCTGTTTCAGTTTCGCAGCACCAAAATGTTTCTGTACCTCTGCCGTACTCAATGCACGATTGAAGACTGCGACTGCCCCCAGTTGTCCCTGGAAATTTGAGAAATTGTCACTTCGCCCTGCGATGATCAGCTCCGCCACACCATCAGCATATCCGGGTTCTGCTTCTCCCAGGATTTCCGGTTTGGGGTTACCATTCAGATAGACGGCAATCTGCTTCTGATTACGAATCAGCACCACATGATTCCACGTTCCCGGCTGAATAACGGTTGAACCAAATAAAGAGTCCCGTTTCAAATCACCGTTATAAAAGAACAGACGACCGGCTTTATTCGGACGATACTTCCCGGCAATCCCCAGGTGGTCACCCGCCGCTTTTGCAGCAGAATCCTTACCCCGGGAGAAGAAGTAACCGGTAATGATCCGCTGCTCATTGGGGATCTGGTTCTTAACCCATAATTCGACCGAGTAGGAATCTCCCAGCTCTTTCACGTCCGCCTTCATTCGCTTGCCGGCAAATGTGGGAATCTGCTCCCTCTGACTGTCTGACTCGCCCGCCGAATCACTGTTTTCCAGGAACTTCAGCCCTATCTGCATTTCAGACGGTGTCGGTTCCCGCGAGAACAATAACCGATAAACATCATTGACGCGTTTTTCAGAAGACTCACCTTCCAGCCGACTGGCCAGTTGCTGTGCCTGCTGTCTGACAAAAGGAGAATTCAACACAAACAACTGCTGTAGCGGCGTTGTTGTCTTGGAACGACGTGCCGCATGAATCGCGGGATCGGGAAAATCATAAGACTGCAGGAACGTGCTCAATTTATGCCGGGAAACCGTGGCATAAATGCCACGTCGTTGAAAGGTGGGATCATCAATGTCACCAGAGGGCCCCTCCTGTCGAGCGTCCAGGTTATTACCAGCAGCCAGCAATGCATCACGATAAATCTCTGCTTCCAGTCGCCGACGATTGAAATACGAAAGCAGCCTGTTATTCGGGTCCTGCTTCTGTTGTGCTTCACTCAGTTCGATGTTGGAGGACTGTTGATACGTCGCCGACAACATGATCAGTCGATGCAGTTTTTTCATCGACCATCCCTCATCCATAAACCAGACGGCGAGATCATCCAGTAGTTCCGGATGGCTGGGCAGGGAACCGGTTTTTCCATAATTGCTCGGCGTATCAACCAGTCCTTCTCCAAAATGATGCTGCCAGATTCGATTCACCATTACCCGTGCTGTCAGTGGATTATCACGGTGGGCGATCTTCTGAGCCAGCTCCAGACGACCACTGCCATTCCGGAACGGTTCCGGCTGTTCTTCAGACAGCACACGTACAAAACGACGGGGAACCAGTTCTCCCAGATTGGCAGCATTTCCGCGAATGAATACATTCAGATCGCGAGGCTTGGGATAATAGACGATCTTCATCTTATCTTCGGTGATCTCTTCCACCCGCACCTGTTCTTCGGTGAGAGCATCTGCCAGAGGCAATTCAAAGCCGGGAGTCGATTTTTTGATCTCTTCGGCTTGCGTCTTATTCGCTTTGATCGACTTGTTATGAGCGGCGATCAACGCTGTATTCTGTTTCAACTCTTCCGGGGGAACCGGAAATTTGATTGTCGTCTGTTTCTTCAGATCCGGTCGCGAAGCAATCAGCGGGAACTCGGCTTTGCCTGCAGCCTTGATCACCTGCTTCAGCTCTGTATTCCGTTTCGTTAATGCTTTGACCCTGGCAGCCAGGTCCGTATTCGTCTTGTTTAACGCGTCCACTTTATCCCGGGCAGGTTGCGTCTTCGCCACTTCTGTATCAGGAATTATCGGCCGCGTCGTCTGTCGTACCGAAGCGAAGACACCGGCAATCCCATAATAGTCTTCCACCGTCAATGGATCGTATTTGTGATCGTGGCAGCGGGCACAGGCCATCGTCAGCCCCAGTAACCCCCGACACAAACTATCGACGCGATCTTCCCAGTCATCCGCATAGCGGTTTTCCAGCGTGATTTGCGACAGCGCGACTTCCTTGTGATAGGAAGGCCCCAGCCCCATGAATCCCAGGGCAGGGTAGTCTTCCGGACCGGTCTCCGGCAGAAAGTCCGTTGCCAGTTGACGAATCACAAATTCATCGTAAGGCATATCTTCATTAAACGCCTTGACGACCCAGTCTCGATAACGATAGGCGTGCGGAAACGGACCATTGTGAGGCCCCATATTCGTATTGTCTTCTGCGTACCGCGCAACATCCAGCCAGTGTCTGCCCCAACGCTCACCATAATGAGGAGACTGTAACAGCTGATCGATCACCCGTGCATACGCGTCCGGAGATTGATCCTTCACAAAAGCATCGACTTCTGCAGGCGTGGGAGGGAGGCCGATCAAATCGAAATACGCACGCCGAATCAGAGTCTGTTTGGAAGCAGCGGGAGCAGGCGTGAATCCTTTCGCTTCCTGCGCTGCTAAAATGAATGTGTCGATTTTATTTTTCGGCCAGGCTTTCTGTTTCACCGCGGGGGCAGGGTAATGTTGTGGAGGTTGAAACGACCAGAACTCACGTGCCTTGTCGAAATCGATTTCTGTCTTCGCTGTTTTTTTAGAGGGCTCTGTCCGCGGGTCAGCGGCTCCCATCGCGATCCATTTTTCGAAGTCAGCGATAATCGCATCCGACAGCTTCCCCTTCGGAGGCATCTGGTAGCTGTCCTCTCCATACTTCATGGTTTCCAGCAGCAGACTCTCACCCGGTTTTCCCGGTACCAGCGCTGTCCCCGAATCACCGCCGTCCAGCAGTCCCTGTTTAGAATCGACCAGCAGACTCCCCTTCAGATTCTTCGAATCCGCGGAATGGCATTCGTAACAATGCTGAATCAGAACAGGACGGATCTTCTTCTCGAAGAAATCCAGCTGTTGCTGAGTCGGTTCAGATTCGGCAGCGGAGAGCGGAAAAGCGGAGCAGAGAAACAGGCTCGTGCATACGATGACAGCTGTCACTTTTCGCAAAGTTTTCATAGTCATGTCTACGATGTTAGAGTCAGGTGGGAAAAAGCCGCGCAGGCTGGGGATGATTCAACTGTATCTCGTTAATTCACAATCAGATACATCAAGTCATTTTTATATCGTATCGGGAATTCCTGCGAATAACAATATAATATTTAAAAAAGGCTCAGCAATGCGGCAAGATTCACAGAATTCCACTGTTTCACGGGATTTACTCTGATAACCTGTATTGAACCCGCTTCTATGCAACGTTAGTCTTAAAATGACATGTGGTTCGATTCATCAATCAACATGACGGGCATTGTGATTCAGGTCGATTTACTCTGATTTCAAACACCTCTGACGTAAGGACTTGCCATGATTCCTCGTGTGTCCCTCTCAGCAAAACTGGTACTGCTCTTCTCTCTGGCTGTCAGCTGTCAACTCAACGTCCTGAATGCAGCCGATCCTCCAAAACAGGCTCCCAAAGCGCCCGGTTTCACAATTCCCTATATCGATCTCGATGCCCAGTCGCATCGCCAGATCGTCGTCGATCGCGAAGAAAATCAGTACCTCGGACATCCCACCACCGTTTTACTTGAAGATAATAAAACCATCCTCTGCGTTTATCCCAAAGGTCACGGGAAGGGGGGCATCGTTTATAAACGCTCCACCGATGCCGGAAAAACCTGGAGCGATCGTCTGCCCACTCCCGCTTCCTGGGCGACCTCGCGTGAAGTCCCTACGTTGCATCGCGTCGTCGATGCCTCTGGTAAAAAACGAATTATCATGTTCTCCGGTCTGTATCCTGCTCGCATGGCGGTCTCCGAAGATGACGGCAAAACCTGGAGCGAACTCAAACCGATCGGCGACTGGGGTGGCATCGTCGTCATGGGTGGTGTCGAACCGCTCAAGACTGGCCCCGGTCATTATATGGCGCTGTTCCACGATGACGGTCGCTTCATCTCCAAAGATTCCAAACAACAATCACCGGTTGTATTCACTTTATACAAAACACTCTCCACTGATGGAGGCTTAACATGGTCCGCCCCGGAAGCCATTCACAAATCGTCCGAATACCATATCTGCGAGCCCGGCATCATTCGCTCGCCCGATGGCAAACAGTTGGCTGTCCTCCTTCGCGAAAACAGTCGTCGTCACAATTCGCAAATCATTTTCTCCAACGATGAAGGCAAAACCTGGACCGAACCCCGCGATCTGCCCGGCTCTTTGAACGGCGATCGTCATACTGGCAAATACGATCCTGTCAGCGGTCGGCTGCTCATCTCCTTTCGCAGTAACACCCCCAAAGGCCACAAAGCTCCCACCGAAGGAGACTGGGTCGCCTGGGTCGGCACTTACGATGACCTCGTCAACGGCAAAGAAGGTCAGTACCACGTGCGGCTCAAAGACAACACCAAAGGGGCCGACTGCGCCTATCCCGGCGTCGAAGTCCTCCCCGATGGCACCTTCATCATCACCACTTACGGCCACTGGGAAAAAGACAAAGCCCCTTACATCCTCAGTATCCAACTCAAACTGGCCGAACTCGACGAACTGGCAAAATAATCAATCAACGGTTGCACTAAATCTCGCTACAAAAAAACGGGTGACCCCGAATGCAATTCGGGATTGCCGCAGGCAACAGGAAACTGACAGTGTAAGCCCGCAATGAAGTGTAACCTTCCCATCTTCAATCTCATTCACAAACTATAGGTCCATAAATCCTGTATTGACAGGTAGTCAATATCAGGTGAGCACACCAACGAGTGTGCGTACCACTTGAACCAACGTGCCATTCCAAGTCTGAAAAGACACTACGCTGTCTCCAACATCCCATCCTCATCATCCACAACCAACTTCCGTGAAGAATCCACAAACAGCGACGCCACCCCCGCGATGAAAAACGCAATCGCACACGTGACAAACGCCATGTTCCAGTGATGTTCCTCGCCACTCGCGGTATTCACGGTAATTACTGCAATCATCAACGAAGGCGCGACAGCTGCCCCCAGGTTGCCCCACATGTTTCCCCAGCCCAGCACCGACCCCACGTGCTTGCCGGCGATATCCTGGTTGAACGCCCACATCGCAGGTGAACCGAAATCGGTGGAAAACGCCACAATCGAAAACATGATCACGGAAGTCCAGGGAGAAATCTCCAGCAGACAGACCAGGTAAGCCGCCATCGCAGTAAACCGCGAAAGTGCAATCGGCAGCACACGACTCCACCGCAGACTGATCCGTCTCATCAACCAGTCTGTCACTTTCCCCCCTGACAAAGTTCCCAGCCAGCCCACCGCCAGCGCAATCGTTACCATTTTCCCGCGTTCTTCCAACGGAACCTGGTACTCCTCATCCAGAAATCGTGGCAGCCACGTCACCAGAAACAGCCAACCCACATTCGTGCAGAATTGCGACAACGACAGTAACCACAAGCTCTGGTTTTTCATGATCGCCTTAAAGGGAATGCCGCCGATCTGCTTCGAATGATCTTTATCCGACTCCAGCCGACCATGTTCAATCAGTGCGAGTTCCTGTTCAGAACAGGCGGGATGCGCACGCGGATAATCGCGAATCACCCACCAGAAAATCCCGGCAATCAAAATTCCCACCAGGCCGTAGGTCATCATCATCTTACGCCAGCCTTTTCCCTGCACCTTGCGTACGTCGGCTGAATAGCGTGCTTCAAACAACAATCGATTCAACCGGGAGCGTTGCTCAACGTTCAGCTCTCCAGGACTCACATTTAACAGCTGTTCCGCCTGCTGATTGAGCGTCAACCCTTCAAAATCGGCCGGATCATACAGCGTCTGTTTCTGCAAAATCGAATTCAGATTCGCGACAAAATCACCTTCCACCGCCGTACCAGATTCAATCTTGGGATCAGCAGCCGCTGCTTTCAGATACTCCCTGTCTCCCGACGTAAGTCCCTCATAGATCTTTGTTTCAAATTCCTGTTTCTCATCCACTCGTTCCAGAAACGTCGTCGCCAGAGCGTGCGGATTCATAATATCGCCGGACTTCAGATCCGAGGATTCCGACATCGGCACGAACAGGATAATCAGAAACGCAGTCAACACCGGCGCCAAGGCACCACCAATCCGTCCGCCGACAGTAACCATACTGCTGGCAAAGCCGCGCTCTGTTAAAGGCATCCACTTACTGACAATGTTGGCACTCGTGGGATAAGCACCAGCCTGACTCAGACCAAAGCCCAGTCGAAAAATCAGCAGCATGATGAAACCGGTCGCCAGCCCCGTCATCGCCGTAAACAGGGACCACATCAGAATGTAGATCGTCAACATTTTCCGCGCACCGAAGCGGTCACTGAACCACCCGGAAGGGACCTGGCATAATGCATAAGACACAAAAAACGAACCGAGCAGAATACCAATCTGCTCGTCACTCAATCCCAGCTCATCTTTGATAAAGACCTCGGCGAAGGAGATGCAGAACCGGTCCAGGTACAACAGCACCGCCATCAGCATGCAGACAAAGATCACACGATAACGAACATACGAACTGGTCGGTTCCACACTGGCCATAAGTCATTCAGCTTTCATTCAGAGTCGGTGCGCATTGATTGAGTGGCAGCAGTATAACAGCAGATTTTCCTGAAAACGAGCATCAAATCCGTTCCTCTCTCCCAGTTTCTCAACGAAATTCACTGCATTTCACCTGAACTTACTGGCGTCTCTTCAGCTTGACAGCCTACCGCACCTTGATAACTTATGCGATAAGCGCGTCGCGCGCGTGGCTTAATTTTCTATCAGGTCTATCGTCATGAGAATTCAGCAGTTACCACAATCGAGTCTCAAACCGCATCAACCACTCCCATTCCCTGTTACCCTCTATGTGAAAGGTTTTCCGTGCTGTCATAGTAGATTATATTCAATGTCACGAACCGCGTTAGTTCACTCTCTTCACTACTATATCGACACAGTTATCGACGCACCATCGACACGCTATCGTCACTCATCGAATCAGTCTCGCCGGTATATCAAACCCGTATCAACTCATATCAACCACTACTTTTATCCACCTGCTCAAAACCGACCGTTATTGTTCACGATCGATCAACGTGAACTCGCTCATTTCGATCTGTTCAACGGAACAGATTTCTCTTACGATTCGGCAGCACGATCATACGAACCATTTCAAAGTCGACAACGAAAGGATTCACGATGCTCCCTCGTCATCGAATTTATTTAGTCGCATTTCTCTTTCTGGGCAGCGTGCTACCCACCACACAGGCAGCCGATCAGCAGCCCCTGACGATCGACGTCATCAATCAGACCTGGAAAGCACGACGCGAGCGACTGCAGGAAATGCGGATCGAACTTTCAGTGGAAATAACGACCAGTAAACTTCTCCTGTATCCTGAAGAAGAAACTCCTCTCATTGAGACCAGTGACTATATTCCACTGACTAAAGAAGAATCCGAGCACCTTAAAAAAGAACAGGTAATCAATCACGCCAGGTACTCAATGCTGCTCGATTCTCCCAAAATGCGTTACCATTACCGGGGACGCTTTCCTACTGCTCGCTTGAAAGAGACAGTATCTGTCGAATGTACCTGCTTCAGTGACGGACGGTCTTTTACGAGACTCAATCAATCTCAAGAGACTCCCTCGATTCATATTTTAAAGGCGTCCAAAGCGAGTACTCTCTTCAATTCCCTGGCACAACTTCCACTTCGCTGGACACTCCTGCCGGGAGATCCTGACTTGGGAGAAACCCTGGAAGGCTTCACTGTTCAAGCTAATACAGAATCGATTCAGAATCTCGATTGTACCGTTCTGAAAAAAACAGATTC
Organism: Gimesia maris; assembly: GCF_008298035.1. Lineage (NCBI taxonomy): Bacteria > Pseudomonadati > Planctomycetota > Planctomycetia > Planctomycetales > Planctomycetaceae > Gimesia > Gimesia maris. Next base: position 3,768,066 of record NZ_CP042910.1, on the reverse strand, counting down.
AGAGGGAACAGCCTATCTCTGGGTGGCTCCCAGGTCACATGATTATGCGGTACTGAAATACGAGTATCACTATGCAGGTAAAATATTGAACTCCTGTCATGTTCAATACAAAAATGACAAAACATGGGGTCAAATCCCCCAGAGTTGTGAAATCAAATGTTTATACGGAAATGAAGATATACTGCGAGATGCATACAAATATACGTTCAATACATTCCATGCCGATGCCAATATTACAGATGATGAGTTTCAGTTGAATTTTCCCCAGGGTGCCCGGGTCTGGGATTATCGAAAACGGGATTCCCAAGGGAAAGTAATCAGTTATATTGTGGAATAAGCAGCCAGTAACTCCTTTTACACCAGGGAACGCTCCCCATGTTGACCCGCGCCGCTGTCCTGTATGAAATGGAAAAACCGACTCCCTATGCAGAGTCAAGACCGCTGGTCATCGAACAACTCTCTCTTACTATTCGGCGGCTTGATCTTACGAACGGTTTCAAAGTCGGCAACGAAAGGATTCACGATGCTCCCTCGTCTTCGTTTTTATTCAATCGCTTTTCTGCTTTGTGGCAGTCTGCTACCCACCACACAGGCAGCCGACCAACAACCACTGACGAAGGAAGTCATCAACCAGACCTGGAAAGCACGGCGCGAGCGCCTACAGGCGATGCGGATCGAACTTTCTTTGGATGTCACGCGCAACACACTTCCTTATATGAGATCTGCTGCAGGTGGTGACGATGAAGAAGTACCGCTGACGGAAGAGGAAACGCTGCATTATCTGAATCAGACCGTTAATTTTAAAACACACTATTCACTAATCCTGGATAGTCCCCGCATCCGCTGTCGTCACTGGGGACGTGTCCCGACTCCCCAGTTAGAGCAAATGCAAGACCTTGACATGACCGGGACAACCGACGGAAAAACCGCTGCCCTTGCCTATAAATACGAAGGCATCCGCAACCTGACCATCTATAAATCATCGGTACATCCCATGCTTCCTCTTTTTGATCTGAATCCGCTTCGCTGGTCACTGCTGGCAGGCGATCCGGTTTATGGATTCACACTTGATCAATACAAAGTCTGCCCTCAACTCGAGAAGGTGCAGGGCATCGCTTGCACGGTCCTGGAAAAATCCGAGGTATATGGCGGTCTAAAACGCTTATGGGTCGCACCGACAGATCGGGAATGTGTCGTTATGAAATATACGGGTGAGCAATCCGGCCAATATCACAGCCAGCATGATTTCCATTATGTCAATCTCCCAAACGAAGGGCCAGAACCGAAATACTGGACCACAAAATCGTATCAACATAAATCGAATCAGGATATCTTCACTTACGGTTGCCGCATCAATGTCGATTCTTTTGATTCGTGCGCGACAGTCACCCCTGCCGACTTTCAACTGGAACTAACGACCGGTACGCACGTGACAGATACCAGAAAACGAAATCCCCAAGGCGGGGAACTCATCTATGATGTGAAATAATCCCCATCCTCTTTCACCAGGGAACGCTCCCCATGTTGACCCGCGCCGCTGTCCTGTATGAAATAGAAAAACCGACTCCCTACGCAGAGTCAAAACCACTGGTTATCGAACAGCTCTCCCTCGCCGATCCCGGTCCGGGGGAAGTCCTCGTCGAGATGGCAGGTGCAGGCCTCTGTCACTCCGACCTTTCCACCATCGACGGTTCGCGTCCGCGTGTGATGCCGATGGTCATGGGACACGAAGCCAGCGGCATCGTCCGCGAAGTCGGTCCCGGCGTTCACGATCTCCAGCCCGACGATCACGTCGTCTTCTCATTCGTCCCCCTGTGTGGTCACTGCATTCCCTGCGCCACAGGGCGCCCCGCGTTGTGTGAACCGGGTGCCCGCGCCAACACCGCCGGCACCTTACTCTCCGGCCGTCGTCCCTTCAGCAGCAACTCCGGTCAGGAAATCAACCACCATCTCGGCGTCGCCGCCTTTGCCGAACACACGGTCGTCGCCCAGGAATCGCTGATCAAGATCGATTCCCAGCTCCCCCTCAGCACCGCCGCCCTGTTTGGCTGCGCCGTGATGACGGGCGTCGGCGCGGTCGTCAACACCGCAAAGATCGAACCCGGTTCCAGCGTCGCCGTCTTCGGCCTGGGTGGCGTCGGCTTAAGCACTATCATGGGCGCCCGGGCCGCAGGAGCCGAAACCATCTTCGCCATCGACTTGCTCCCCGCTAAACTCGAACGCGCCACCCAGGTCGGCGCGACACATACGATCAACGCCAGTGAAGAAGATCCGATCCAGCTGATCAAAGACATCCAGAACGGCGTCGATTATACCTTCGAAAGCGTCGGCAACGAGTTGGTCCTCCAGCAGGCTTACGCTGCCACCAGACGAGGCGGCACCACCATCACCATCGGCCTGCCACACCCCAACAAAATGTTCTTCGTCCCCGCTGTCAGCCTGGTCGCGGAAGAACGCACGATCAAAGGCTCCTACATGGGCTCCGCCGTCCCCCGCCGCGATTTACCCCGCTTCATCGCCATGTACCAGGCCGGCCTGCTCCCCGTCGACAAACTGCGTTCCAGCACCATTCAACTGGATGAAATTAATGAAGCCTTCGACGCCCTCGCCACCGGCACCGCCGTGAGGCAGGTGATTACGTTTGAGAAGTAACCGACCGGTAATTCTACGAAATCTTAATCAGGTTCGACATGAACCGCGGCTAACGCCGTACGGCTGATATTTGCAGTCATCATCGTAACTTTTACTATGTCTACGACTCCGAACGAGGCATACCTGATTAGCCGAAGGGCGTTAGCCCCGGTTGTCTTTCAATACATATTAGACGACATATTTTGAATTATTGTTCGTTTAAATCAGACGAATAACCCGACCCAACAATCCCCCACACCACGTCCGCCATCTGCTGCTGGCCTGCCTGGGAAAGATGAATCGAATCCAGCGTCGCATCTCCGCCCGCGAGGATGGACAGCAACACCCGTTTCGGCACCAGCTTCACTCCATGTTTTTTCGCCAGTCTGCGTTGGATCCGCCCAAACGCATGATAAAACGGCGGCAGCGGCAGTTCCAGCATCACCAGATGGCGGCCCGGCGATGCCAGTTGGGTCAACAACAAATCCATGTGGGTCGCAAACTCCTCCGACGTGGTACTTCCCAATACATCATTCCCACCAATTTCCAGCAATACCAGCGGCGAGTTGACCTGAGTCTCCGCCACCCGCTGCCTTGCCGTGGACACCGTATCCCCGACATGCGACAGATCCTGTACGGCGATGTCATGTTCCCGTGTCAGAATGCGCGGCCACGTTTCAATCTGAGTATCTCCCAGTCCCGCCGTCACCGAGTCCCCGATCACCGTCAGACGTCGCGAAGAAACCGGTTCCACTCCCGGTGTCAGATGATACGGCACTTCCAGCAGCAGCCCCAGCAGCCAGACCCCCACCATCGCCTCCGCCGCTGCTTTCCGCCAGCGCTGCGTAAACAAGGTAGCCAGCCAGAACAGCGTCACCAGCATTGCGACTCCATAAAACCACCAGGGCAGGGGAGTCGAAGAGACCGCCATCGCCAGCCCACCAATCACCAGCGAAAACACCATCCCCCGCCGCGCGAGTGAACTCTCACGCAACGACAACAGCGTCGCCAGCAGTACCAGCGTCACCCCCGTAAAAAACGCCTGCCCCGAGGCACAGTGATAAACTATCGGATTCATAAATGGATTTGAACTTCACACTTTCGATTAGAGAATTACTTCACCTGACTGATAACTCTATTAATCCGACTCAAAGTAGCGTTTTTTGTTTAACAGCGTTCCAATGCACATATTCAGTCCCCAACCAAGGGCGATTAAAGAAAACACCAGTTCCGCAAGAAAGCGACTGGGGCGAGACGAATTATCAATAACTGACTCAGCAGGGTTCTGCGGATTTACATAACAGACTAATTCGTCACTCTTATTTTCCTGAAACAACTTGATCCTCTGATACAAGTCGCGGTGAAAAGAACCAAAATTGTCTCTCCCACGATATATGGATGCGCGATCGCCAGTGTAGATTTTCCCGTTTGTTTTGTATTCATAATTCACACAAACCTCTTCCGTATTATCTTCGCCAACAGAGAGTTCGACCTTCAATACTTTGATCACGGGTGTGGGAACAGTGTCCTTAAATTTGTAATAATCCTGTATGTCAGACAGAAAATGAAAAATGAATAAATCTAGCCCGACTAAAGTCAGTATCGGACCAATCAAGATTCCCAGATAAAAATTCCGCGGACAATACAATTCCTTTTCTGTAGGAGGTTGCTCACTCGAACTGGTCTTCGATCCCGGCATTAATCTCGACCTTATTTACGACAATACAATCAGTTCAATCTGAAACAACTTTCAATCCTTATATCCCCCGATAACTTCTGATCGCACCAGATAAAAACAGAATTCCCACCAGCAAATAAAATGGACCTGATTCATTCCACCACATCGCTCCAGCCAATCCTGTCGCAATCAGGCAAAACATAATCAAAAGCCGTTCCCCAGTTGTCAGGGCCGCATCGGGATCAATGCTGCGCCGCCGGACTTCCAAAAACGGCTCCCATTTCTCCTGCTGTTCGAGAGGCACCGCGTTGCGCAAAAACGCAATAATAGCGTGCTGATCCGTCCGCTTAAAATCATCCAGGTTGATTCGGAACGTGTCCGTCGGCGATTCGACGATCATCTCATCAGAGATCGATAACCAGTTGAGGTGAGCAAGCTGATCCAGAGAAATCACATATTCCTTTGGACCTTCCATTTTGGTAATCGTCTCCTCCGAGAGAATCAGCCGTATCCATCTCGAGTAAGTCAGAAAGGCCCAGAGACCTGCAGCAATCATGATTATCCCGCCGACCATAAATACGAGAGCAGCGATGGCAGAACCATCAGTCAGGCTACCACCTCTCGTATAGACCTGGCTAATCAAGTAGATGCTGATTGCAAGAGTGAGGACTGCATACCTGCTAAATAGACTGCGGTACCAAGGATTAGGTCGATAGCTCTGTTCCCACAAGCTTTCATTCATGAAAGTATTCTCGTCGATGATTCGATGTTACCAGGCTCCTGTCTGTACCACTTCTCACGAGCCCCGCCAATCATGATTCCCACGATCGGCCCCAACACAAACGCAGTCGGTATCCCGTACAGCCGCGCCGCATCAATGCAGGTGCGATCAGCCATTTTTGAATCATAAACCAGTGGCTCATTCATCAGCCTGCTCCCCAGCAACGCCCCTCCCACGACCAGAGCCAGGCAGGCCACCAGTCCATAGACCGCATGCCGCAACCAGGGTCCAAACTCAGCCGCGACGATAAAGGGACACACCAGAGCCAGGATGCCCATACAGCCCAGCATCACCACCTGCGTAAAACGGACTTGTCCCTGCTCGAACAATACGTCCGTTTGAAAATGACCTGGCTCAATCACATAATCCCTGGTCAATACAGTCAGGTAAAAGCCCAGAATGAACCCGGTAAAGACGCCGCCCAACACACCTTTCAGAATAATTTCGACGAGCTTGATCATCACAGTCTCTTTCAGAAAAGACACTTTTCCTATCCACACATTCAGTCTAACAGAATTTTCGCCCGCTTCGAGAATTATTTCATCGTGCCCCGTCGGCTTCATCACCAGTTACCCAATTCACCCTACACACTGATTTCCTGCAAACAATCCGTGACAAATCCATCAACGCCTGCTAATATTTAAACTAACTTAAATATTATTCTGACCCTCGCCAAATCTTCCCCCCGTAGAGAGCTGGTCCATGCCTGTACCAATACGGAACCTGATCCTGCCTGCAATCATCACGGTCTGCCTGAGTTCGTCTTTCTGGACGGAACTTCAGACCGTTTCGGCAGCCGAGCCTTCGAAAACGCCGCGCATCGAATTCAACCGCGACATCCGCCCGATCCTCTCCGAAAAATGTCTGCACTGTCACGGCCCCGATCCCGCTACCCGGGAAGCCGACCTGCGACTCGATGATCCGATAGACGTGAAACAGCCCCGCGACGGTTACGCCATCATCAATCAAAAGTCACCTGCAGACAGTGAACTGCTCAAACGACTGCTGACGACAGACACCGATCTCAAAATGCCCCCCGCCGATTCCGGGAAAGAAATTTCCGCAGCGGAAATCAAATTGATACAAGCCTGGGTCGAGCAGGGGGCAGAGTATCAGCAGCACTGGTCCTTCATTCCGCCACAACGGCCCGAATTGCCTGCGGTAAAAGAAACGAACTGGTCTCAAACTCCCCTTGATCATTTCGTACTCGCTCGTCTGGAACGGGAACAGTTACCACCGTCCCCCCGCGCGGATAAAGCCACACTCTGCCGTCGGCTTTCACTTGATCTGACCGGCCTGCCTCCCACGCTCGACGAACTGGAAACGTTCCTCAACGATCATACTCCCCAGGCGTACGAGAAACTGGTCGACCGTCTGCTTAGCTCTCCCCATTACGGCGAACACCGGGCCCGCTACTGGCTCGACGCCGCCCGTTACGCCGACACCAGCGGATATTTCACCGACGAAGCATGGGAGATGTGGCACTGGCGCGACTGGGTCATCAACGCCTTCAATCAGAACATGCCCTTCAATCAGTTTACCATCGAACAACTGGCGGGTGACCTGCTGCCCACGCCCACACAAGACCAGCTCATCGCCACCGGTTTCCACCGCAATCACATGACTACCCTGGAGACTGGCATCATCGATGAAGAATACCGCGTCGAATACATTGTCGACCGTATCGATACCACGTCCACCGTCTGGATGGGTCTGACCGTCGGCTGCGCCCGCTGCCACGATCACAAATACGACCCGCTCTCCCAGAAAGAATTCTATCAGCTCTTCGCCTTCTTCAACAATACGCCCGAAACCGGCAACACCCACACGGTCGGCAATGCCAAACCGATTCTCAAGATTCCCACGAAAGATTATCTCGACCGCGAACAGCAGCTCAAAGACGAACTCGCAGCGCTGGAACAAGCACACCAACAGCGCGAGACACAACTCAAAGCGCAACAGAAACAGTGGGAAGAAACTGCACGCAGCAATCTCACGTCCCCGGCCTCCGATCAACTGATGATCCACGAACCGCTGAACGATATCACCGAAAGCAAGTCGCTCACCTCAATGGGCTCTGTCGAAATCAAACCGGGGTTTGTCGGTTCCGCTGCGTATTTCGACGGCACCGCACTGTTGGAAAGTAACACGCCATTCCGCTTCAGTCGCGACAAACCATTTACGCTGGCCGCCTGGATCAAGCCCGCCTCAGGCGGCCCCATCTGTCTGTTCTCACAAAACGACGATACCAACCACCTCCGCGGCTTCGACATCATGATCCGCAAAGGCAAACTCTCCGTCCACCTGATCCACAAATGGAATTCCAACGCGATCCAAGTCGTCACCGACGCCGGTATCCGCACCGGTCGCTGGCAGCACCTGCTCGTCACCTATGACGGTTCCTCCACCGCCGCAGGCGTTCGCATTTTTATCAACGGCGAACCGCAGGCCACCTCCGCCCCTTATGACAGACTCACCGGCGACATTGCCGTCGACGAACCATTCCGCATCGGCCGCCGCAGCACGAGTGCCTTCTACAAAGGCGCACTCGACGACCTGCGAATTTATCAGCGTCCATTCTCCCCCGACGAAGCCCGGGAACTCGCCGACAGCCAGTTCCTCAACACACTACTCACGATCCCTGCCGAAAAACGGACCACGCAACAGCAGCAGGAACTCCGCGACTACTTTCTCAAAACCGCTGCCCCGGATTCCCTGCGTACCGCCGAGAAACAACTGGTTAAACTCCGCAGCAGGTTAACTAAGCTGCAAAAAAACATTCCCACCACAATGGTTATGCACGAAAACGAAAAACCGCGAGACACGTTCGTTCTGCTGCGTGGCGTCTACGATCAGCATGGCGAAAAAGTCACTGCCGCTGTGCCCCAGGTCTTACCCGCATTCTCCCCCAAACTCCCCACCAATCGTTTCGGCCTGGCCCGCTGGCTCACCAGTCCTGATCATCCGCTGACGGCCCGCGTGTATGTGAACCGTCTCTGGCAGCAGTTGTTCGGTGTCGGCCTCGTCAAAACGGTCGGCGACTTCGGTTCGCAGGGCGAATGGCCCAGTCATCCGGAACTGCTCGACTGGCTCGCCGTCGAATTCCAGCAAAGCGGCTGGGACGTCAAACACCTGCTGAAACAGATCGTCCTCTCGTCTACTTATCAACAGTCCTCCCGCGTCTCCGATGAATTGTACGAACGCGATCCCGAAAACCGTCTGCTGGCCCGTGGCCCCCGTTTCCGTCTCGACGCCGAAACGGTCCGCGACAACGCCCTGCAGATCAGCGGCCTGCTCGTCGCGAAGCAGGGGGGACCGAGCGTCAAACCATATCAGCCGCCCGGCCTCTGGGAAGCGGTGTCTTACGATGGCAATGTCACTTACAAACAAAGCACTGGCGACGGACTCTACCGCCGCAGCCTGTATACTTACTGGAAGCGACAGAGCCCGCCCCCCGGCCTGATGGCCTTCGATGCTCCCACGCGCGAAACCTGCACCGTCTCTCGCCCCCGCACCAACACGCCCCTGCAGGCACTCGTTTTGATGAACGACCCCACTTATGTCGAAGCGGCCCGCGTCTTCGCCACGCAGACCTTACAAAAACAGGCAAGCGAAGCCGAACGCATCGACTTCCTGTTCCGCGCGGCCACCAGCAGACTGCCAGCCAAAGCCGAACAACAGATTCTCAGCCGTATCCTACGGCAGCAGACCAGCATCTATCAACACGATCCCGACGCCGCTGCAAAACTGATCAGCGTCGGCGAAACTCCGGTCGACAAAACACTGAAACCAAACGAACTCGCTGCCTGGACCATGCTGGCCAGCATGATTTTCAACATGGACGAAACCCTGACCAAACAATAACCGTGTTCACTCACAGGAACCATCATGCAGATAGACCTGAATCAATTACAACACGATTTCACCCGCCGCCAGTTCTTCCGCTCCAGCGCGACCGGCATCGGCACCGCGGCCCTGGGTTCGCTGCTGAACCCCGATCTGTTCGCCAGCGAAACGCCGTCCGTCACGAGTTCACATTTTCCCGGCAAAGCCAAACGCGTGATCTACCTCTTCATGCATGGCGGCCCGTCGCAGATGGAACTCTTCGACTATAAACCACGGCTCAAACAGTTGAATTCCGAACCGCTCCCCGATTCCGTTCGCGGCGATCAACGCCTGACCGGCATGACCTCGGGGCAGAAGTCGTTCCCCATCGCCGCCCCCAATCAGTTTCAATTTCAACAGCATGGCGAGAGCGGTACCTGGGTCAGCGATGCCCTGCCGCACTTCGCGAAAGTCATCGACGATGTCTGCGTGATCAAATCGATGCACACTGAAGCTATCAACCACGATCCCGCCGTCACACTGATGCAGACCGGCCACCAGCAACCGGGCCGCCCCAGTTTCGGCGCCTGGTCCAGCTACGGTTTAGGCAGCGAGAACCAGAATCTGCCCTCGTTCGTCGTCCTGATCTCCGACGGCAGCGCATCACGTCCCGCCGATCCGCTGTATGCGCGACTCTGGGGGACAGGATTTCTCCCTTCCAGCCATCAGGGCGTCAACTTCCGCAAGAACGGCGATCCGGTGCTGTACCTCTCCAATCCGCCGGGCATCAACGACGCCAGCCGTCGCGGCATGCTGGACGGGCTGGCTCAACTCAATCAACGGCAGTTCGACGATTACCGCGATCCGGAAATCCAGACCCGCATCGCGCAGTACGAAATGGCGTATCGCATGCAGACCTCGGTCCCCGATCTCACTGACTTCTCCAGCGAAACCGAACAGACGTTCGACCTCTACGGCGACGCATCCCGTAAACCGGGCACTTACGCCGCCAACTGTCTGCTCGCCCGTCGCATGGCAGAGCGGGGCGTACGGTTCATTCAACTCTACCACCGAGGCTGGGACCAGCATTACAACCTGCCCAGCGACCTCCGCCTGCAATGTGGCGACATCGACCAGCCCACCGCCGCGCTGCTGACCGACCTCAAGCAGCGCGGTCTGCTCGACGATACCCTTATCGTCTGGGGCGGCGAATTCGGTCGCACGATCTACAGCCAGGGCACCCTCACCAGTACCGATTACGGCAGAGACCATCACGGCCGCTGCTTCACCATGTGGCTCGCCGGCGGCGGCATCAAGCCCGGCATCTCGTATGGTGCGACCGACGACTTCTGCTACAACGTCGCCGAAAACCCGGTCCACGTCCACGATCTCAATGCGACCCTGCTACATTGTATGGGCCTGAACCACGAACGCCTGATCTTCAAACACCAGGGCCGCGACTACCGCCTGACCGACGTCCACGGCACCGTGATTGACAAGATCCTCGCATAGTTTAATAAAACTATCGTGTGCCACTGTCGACTCGCCCGACAGTGATCAAACAACACCGATAAAACACCCCGGGTTGCACTGGTGGCTCGCCACCAGTGAAATCAATATCGACACCCGAACAACTAAAAGAAGGGGTGAGCCCGAATAAAATTCGGGCCGAGCGCAGCGAGCAGGAGGTCGCAGCTCAAGCGTTCGAATCATCCAGACAAATCCGCCTTACTATCACAATCAGAGTAAGGAACGATTCATCACCAGACAGCAGTCACAACGCCACATCCCGTTGTCTGCGACAACACCGAATCACATTCGGTGCCACCCCGGGTAACTTGAAAAGATACAAACTTCACTCAGTCTCCCGAAGTTCCCCACGGACCCGCACCAGGATTTCTCCCAGCCGATTGAGCCCGGTTCCCTCCTTGCCGCAGCCCCAGTAGTAGTCGCCGGGAGCATTCTCCACGATCTCCTGATCCCCGGTCGACAGCAGCAGAATTTTCAGTTCCGCGTGCGTCTGAAATTTCTGGAGTACCCCCTGGTACATGATCTCATCCTTAACCTCTTCCCAGTCCGCCCGCAGGGGAATCTTGCGACTCCGGCCCAGGTTCGCAGCCTGTTTCGCATTGTGCGCATTTCGAATTCGTTCGCGGTAGTCTGCCTCTGCAAACTTCTGCGCCTGAAAATAATGCTCGACCGTCGGCCACCAGAGTCCGTCCCGTTCCACTCCGTGCGGCGAGAAGTTCGAAAACTCGCCGTACGTATCGTTTTTCGTATAGAAATAAATCGTCATCTTATCATTTCAAAAGCATTAATCAGAAATCACGCAGAGGATTACTTTCCTCAGGATGAAAATGGAGTCGATAATGATAGTAACGAAACCAGTCGACGGCATCTTCTACACTTTGACAAGCCCCTGCGCCAAAAGTTCGGTCGATATACTGAGCCGTGATGAAATTATATCCTGCCCGATACGAATTCTGCTGATGTGTGGTCATATCGCTGATATGCTCTACCGTCACCTGAAACCGTTCAGCCATCAGATACGTCAGCAGTTCTCCCCAGTGACTGCGCGTCTGGATGTACAACACAGGTCGTCCCGCCGAGATATCAGCTTCACTCTGTTGTTGACCGCGTTCATACTCAATCGGATCCATTTCGCGCAATGCACTGCATTCCTTTTTAATAACAAACATAATTCTCCTTACTATTTTCAAATGAAGAACAACCATATTTTTTTTGTGTGTGTGTGTGTGGGGGGGGGCCCGAATAAAATTCGGGCCGAGCGCAGCGAGCAGGAGGTCGCAGCTCAAGCGTTCGAATCATCCAGACGAATCCTACTTTCTATCGAAAACAGAGTAAGGAACGATTCCTCACCAGACAACAGTCACACCGCCACCTCCCGTTGTCTGCGACAACACCGAATTGCATTCGGTGCTACCCCGGGTAACCTGAAATGGCATGCACTTCACTCAGACACTGTCGGCTTGCCTGACAGTGATAAATCAACACCAATGCGCCCCCCGGTGGCACTGATGGCTCGCCACCAGTGAAATCAATAGCGACACCCGAACAACTAAAAGAAGGGGTGAGCCCGAATAAAATTCGGGCCGAGCGCAGCGAGCAGGAGGTCGCAGCTCAAGCGTTCGAATCATCCAGACGAATCCTACTTTCTATCGAAAACAGAGTAAGGAACGATTCCTCACCAGACAACAGTCACACCGCCACCTCCCGTTGTCTGCGACAACACCGAATTGCATTCGGTGCTACCCCGGGTAACCTGAAATGGCATGCACTTCACTCAGACACTGTCGGCTTGCCTGACAGTGATAAATCAACACCAATGCGCCCCCCGGTGGCACTGGTGGCTCGCCACCAGTGAAATCAATAGCGACACCCGAACAACTAAAAGAAGGGGTGAGCCCGAATAAAATTCGGGCCGAGCGCAGCGAGCAGGAGGTCGCAATTCAAGCGAACGAATCATCCTGGCGAACCGGACTTACTGTCTCAGAAAGAGTAAGGATCGACTCTTCAACAGACAGCAGTCACACCGCCACCTCCCGTTGTCTGCGACAACACCGAATTGCATTCGGTGCTACCCGGAAGTTGATCAGGAATGATGCCGTTCAATCAACGCAGCGATTTTCCGCACCAGCTTTTCCGCGGACTTTGTTTTTGCGACCACGCAGTAACCCGACCAGAAATCCCATTCCAGGCCGATCACTTTTCTCAGGTGTTGAAAATCCTGGAACCGCTCCTCCTCGCCCGTCACCAGTTCCCCCACGGGCTGTAACTGAAACTGGTTCACCACGATCTGTGTGATCTGCTGATACAGGTCGGCTTCGATGTCAAAAAACTCAATCGTCAGCCGCTGGCTGGCATCCCGATATTTATGCATCTTACTCAGGCTCAATCACCACCGCGGTTCCATAACACAACACTTCCGTCGCCGAGCCTTTGCTGACGACTTCTGAAGCATCGTACCGCAGGCCGACAATCGCATTCGCCCCCTGTTCCCGGGCATGTGCGAGTAAGCGATCAAACGCCTGTTGCCGGGCCTGCTCGCACATTTCGGTATAGGCGCCAATCTGACCGCCCACAATATTTTTCAACCCGCCCAGAAATCCCTGCGCAATCGTCGGCGACCGCACGATAATCCCCCGCACAATCCCCTTGTATTCCTTAATTTTATAGCCTTCAATCGTAAACGTCGTCGTGACGGGCATGTTCATGTTGGTGGTTCCTGGCTGGTTTCTACTGATGATCGCTGGCGGGAATACTCACGATTTGAATCAGCGTTTTCGTATCTTCTTTGCCGCGCGTAATCGAAATCGATACCGTTCCCACTTCACGCTGATTCGTCAGCAGTAACTGAGCCGAGGCCGCCTGTTTGCGAATGAAATGTTGAATAATCACAGTTTGCAGTTTCCCGTCTACTTCACGCTGTTGTGTCCAGTGGGCCGGCAGATAGAGATCAGTCCCGGGAAATTCACGACCCAGAATCGACCAGTTGGGCGGCTCAAACCCGCTCTTCTTCAAATAAAACGCAACCACTTCCTGAAACGGTTTCTCAGACAGGTACTGCCCCGTATCAGTTCTTCTGCTGACACTCTCCGCCTGATCCGGTTCTTTGACCGAATAAGTCGTTGCCCCCTGTTCCCTGGCTTCCGCACCGGGAATCACCCACGACCCCAGCGGACTTTGTGTATCAGCCGCCTGCAGGGGAGTCAGCATCAGACAGAATAAACACAGAAAAACAGACCGCATTACAAACTCCTCGTATGAAGATTAAACACAAACGACTGACTACTGTGAAGATTCGCTTACCTTGGTCGTCCCCGACACGATAGTTTCAGGCAGCATGAACAGCCCGGTCGCGGTCGGTCCCGGATTTCCTTCGGCGGGTTGCCACTGTTTCACGATGCTTTTTCCCGCGCTGTTTTTGAACGTGGTCTGAAACCGGTGTGGCTTCCCGTTTGGATAAGTTACTTCGACAATGCCGATCACATGTTTGGGATACCGGGTATCCACGTCGATCGCATCCACCGTGTTGGACGGCAGCGCCTGGGCAATTTCCATCAGAGGCAGTTCCCGATACAGGCTGTGGACGGCCCCCGCATTCTCCATCACCGCAAACGGCTTCGCCTGCTTCTCAACCTTGTGACTGCGATTGAATCCGAACAGCGCAACCACAACAACCAACACAGCCAGTTTCACAAAAACCCGCGTCACAGCAACTCCCCCTGACTTCCGCAGAGGGAAGTTGATTTATTAAGTATGAGCACAATTACCCTTACGAACTGGTATGCGGCGTCGACTGATGAAACAGTCGCGGCCAACCCGAATGAAAACACCAGGCAAGTCCCAGCGACAGGCATACATGAATCAGCAGCACCACCAGTTTTACCATTGATAATTTCGCCTGGACATACAGAGAGACGATCGTCCACCGTGGCCAACCCAAATTCAATTCGACACGCAAGCCCCCATCTCCCGGCATAAGCTGGAGCAGGGAGGTCAGGCTGAACACAATCAGAAACCAGAGCCAGAAACGCGAGACTTTGATCGTCCCATAGCAAACGGTGAACAATCCAAAACCGCAGGCCAGCGCAAAGGTCAGACAGAACATAAATGACTGCATTTTCTGTTCGGGCCAGGTCAGATCTGTTTCCGGCAGCATCAAACCAAGAAACATGAATACATAGATCAGAATAATATAAGAGCCGACAAAGCCAACGACCGCCTGCACAGTTTTGGCCAGTACTGTCTCAGCTAGTGTCGCTTTCTGCATTTCCAGATACTCCGAGTTCCTGTCTTTGTCTCTGTTAACTTCAGACAAGTGACACTGCAATTTTAGTCTTCTCGATTCTCACCTTACGATACCGGTGAAAACAAAATACGCCAATTAAACTCAGTAGCACACAGGGAACAAGTAAGGAAAAGCGGATTGACCAGACTGAAGATGCATTATCAAACCGAACCAGATCGAAATGAAATCCAGGAATATTCAAACCATAAACTCCACTCGGAACAGGCTCTAATAACCTGGCTGCTTTCACTGATTCGATTAATTCCAGGTTCGCCACGTGATCGCACAGTGTAACATCGCCCGCCTGTGTAAACGTCTGAACGAAAGCGCGTCTTTTACCAAATGAGAGCCCTGATAAGTCTGAAACTGAAAGTACCGAAACCGACCATAGAATCAAACAGACGGCTGAGATTAGAATACAAAAGAGACTGCTCCACTCAAGATATGCACGTTTCATAAATCTCATCCACGGTACGAGTTGATTTTAATTGCCAGCGTGATAATTCGAAATCATTCTAATTTGCATCCTAACACTATGTGCACATCAGATCAACATTTGCATCAATCACGAAGATATCACCCCACCATTTACATTGTCGCCAATATCACATACAATCGCCTCGACAGTTATTCGACCGAGGGCGATAATGCAGATTTTGACACTCACCAGTTATATCAAAGCCGATCTGATTGCGCGGCTGTCGCGGGATGAGCTGCCGCCGGAATCGCTGACGCTCGCTGCGCTTTCGGATCATTACAAGGTGAGCGTCACTCCCATCTATCACGCCATCAATGAGCTGATCGAAGAAGGCTATCTCTATCGCGAAAAGAACCGGCGGCTTTGTGTCAATCAGGATCGAATCGGCGATGCCCGCACTGCGGCGTTGTCACCGCAGCCAGCCCCTCCCGAAGATCATTTCAAACGGATCACCGATGACCTGCTGACGATGAGCCTCAAAGGGGAATCGCTGTTTCTGCGGGAGATGGCGTCTGCGAAAAAGTATGGCATCAGCCGCACCAGTCTGCGGAATATTTTCAATCGACTGGCGGGCGACGGCATGCTCGAACATGTGCCCCGCCGCGGCTGGAAACTGCGGTCGTTTAATCAGCACGATCTCGACGCCTTTATCGAAGTCCGCGTGGTGCTGGAACTCAAGGCCCTGGATCTCGCAAAAGGGAGACTCGACAGACAGGTCCTGCAGAAGATTCTCGCCGGCAACCAGGTTCCCGCCACCGATGACGAACCGCTGCAGATCGACAACAGTCTGCACGAATATCTGATCAAACAGTCGGACAACTATTACATCATCAGCTTCTTCGATCGGCACGGCCGCTATTTCGACCTGCTGTTCCTCTGGGAATCGAACGACCGCGCCGCCGCAATTCAGGAAATCCAGCAGCATCAGCGGATACTCGCCGCGTTACTTGAGGAAGACTGGAAGACCGCTCGCAAAGAACTGGAGTTCCACCTCCGCAGCAATCATCCCGTATTATCGCAGCTGAAACGCTGAGTTCGTTAACATCACGTGGTGACCAGATAGCGTTTATTTGATCGCTTCGATTGAGGTTCTCAAGAAAGCAACCGTTTATCGACATTTGTATTAACCGGGGCTAACGCCCTGCGGCTGATCTTTTTTGGTCATTAGCCGCAGGGCGTTAGCCTAATGGCACTTACTTTAGATCAGTGTGTTTCAATTTCTCTGGGGGCTTTTTTCTTTTTTCGAAATGGTCTCTCTTTGAACGTTTGGCGTAGCATTCTCTTTTTACGCTTCGGTTGGCAGCGCGATTGGGTAGTTTATCTTTGGTCGCGTAGAACAGTGCTCGCTCGAAGGATTCACGCCATGATTCTGGCTCAGTGTGCAGGTGCTTCAACAGGAACGTTTGGAATGTTGTCCAGGTTCGCTTAAAGCTCATCCGCCGCGGAGCAACCTGATTCAGTTCAGCCGCCTGTCTGCGGAATTGACCAACTAAATTGTAGGCGACCACTGACGTATACAGCTCTTTCAAAAACGTGTCTACCTTCTTGGCGCGAATGTTCTCGGTGTCCAATACGACCTTCAAGTTACGAATATCAACTTCGACATTGACCCTTTGATTGTAGAGGTTGCCCAGGGTGGCAGCGTCTTGCGGCAGGCTGGTAACGCAATACAGCGTCAAGGTTTCATTGACGATGATTTCGTGCAAAACAACAGCCAGCGAAGCGTCCCTGGGGAGCCCGGGTTGTGTTTTACGGTTTTTGGGGGTCGGAGTCCACTGGTGTTGGTAGGTCTTATGTTTTGGGCTTTGCGATACGAGTTTTGCTTTGGCTCGAAGTGACTCAAAGTTTAACTTCTTCATGCGTAGAAAAAAATCATGCCCCAGGAGTTGTGCCTGGTAAGCAACGCCAAAGATCCCAAATCCTGCATCAGCCATGATGATCGATTCGTCTGGCAGGCAGTGCATGCCATTTCGGGCAAGTTCCGTTTCGGAAACCGCTTCAGGTCCATACATGGCCCCCAGCTGTGGCAGCAAGGCACATCCACTACTGAGTTCGTGAAAAACGGTCAGATTGACAACAGGCCAGACACTTTCACCGTGCTGATTTGAGGCGGGCGGAAATTTCGTTTGTAATTCTTTTTCCGGTGCTAATGTGATCGTGGTTCCATCGAGTAAAAATATTTGACGACCGTCCAGCAGGGTTTCAGATTGCCCGACGATGGCACGAGTGATTTCATTGGAAAACCATTTCACAACATCCAACGGCAGTTCGCTGCGAGCCCGGCTGTATGCTGCACTGTTGGACGAGAGTGTACCCTGGCTTAATCGTTTGTTTTCAGGAAGGTAGTCAGGTTGATTTTCAATCAGATGCTTCACCGCCGCTTCGAGTGAGGCATCTGGTTTGAGGCGTTGAAAAATCAGCATCCACAGCACAACGCAGGCGGTATAGATTGCATTGGGCCGCCTGGGATGCAGCTGATCGGCTTGGCGTAAGTCCACCAAATCTTTAAGTTGTTCGAAGGCACGATCGAATTCAAGAATCTGTTCCGGTGATTGTTTCACAGCGTGATTACTCCTGGCAAATTGGCAGTCTATTTTCAAGAATAGAATCCTGCGCAAATCCCATGCCAAACGGCTGGGGTAACCAGCTTAATTTAAAGTAAGTGCCATTAGGCGTTAGCCCCGGTTCTTTCACATATGCAAAGACAAATTCGAATTAAGAAACAGTATCGTGTAGAGCGTCATTTTTAAGTTTAGGCTTGGTAGATATAACGAGAGTGCGACAACAGAGCACGTAAACACTACCCCCCAACCCTCATATTTCTGCTTGATTAAACACTAATCTTCTTTGTGATGCGAAACCGTGACCGTGCTGCTGATGCCGCCGCGGGGAGTGAACTCGGCCCGCAGTTCCATCCAGCGGGGATCGGTGATCGCAACCAGATCGTCCAGAATGCGGTTGGTCACATCTTCATAAAACGCACCGACGTTGCGGTAGCTCTGCAGATACATTTTCAGTGATTTGAGCTCGAAGCAGACCTTATCCGGGATGTAAGTAATGATCAGCGTGCCATAATCGGGCTGGCCGGTTTTCGGGCAGACCGATGTGAATTCCGGACACACGGTTTCCATGACATAGTCGCGGTGGGGGTGGGGGTTTTCAAATGTTTCCAGCAGTTCGCGGGAGGCTTCGTTTTCGCTCATGATCGTCTGTTTCTGTTCTCTTCTGTTCCGAATGAATCCATTGAAAGTTGAACGTGTTCTATAGGCATTCCGCAGCCCGTGCAAGCAAAGCCAGCCTGTTTTCAGGTAAATCCGCTCAAATCTTGATAAAGATCCGCTGCAGATACATCCAGAGACAGATCAGCCAAAACACGAACAGCACGGTCGCCGAGACCGCAATGGGAGCATACGGACAGTCAGCGCTGAACAGCGAACCGCCGACCGACCAGCCGGTCGCTTTATCGAGGGCTTTCAAATGAATCATGAGCGAGACCTGGATCCAGGTCCGCAGCAACTGGGCCATGCAGTACATCGCAATCGAGTTCATGCCGACGACCACAAACGGGAAGGCCCATTTTTTGTAACCTTTAACATCGATGATCCAGTAGAAAACCGCCAGGAACCAGAAGGCCCAGCCGGCGCTGAAGATCGCCCAGCCAGGCGACCAGATGCGTTTCACAATCGGCACCAGATGCCATTCCCAGTTGTTGATGTTCACGGGCCAGATCGACGTATCCAACAGCATCGAGACGCCAAAGCAGATCAGCCCCGCCTGCAGCAGCCACTTGACCTTCATTTTCTCAAGCCGGTTGGAAATCAGCAGCTGTCCCGCCATCAGACCGAACAGCATCGTGGCAATCGACGGGATGAAATTCAATGTCTGGTAGCCCCCCTTATTCACCCAGAACGTGTCTCCCTGGTCGGGGTCGTCTTTGGGGTTATCGTACCGCGGAAACATATTCAGCAGTTGACGGTCAACGGCGGCCGCTGCGTTGGTATGTTTGTTCCAGGCACTGCCGATCCCGGAGAACTGCGACCATTCCGCTTCGTCCTTATGCTGAACTTCCTTCAGGTAGGTTTTGACGGCTGCCAGCTCATCTTCGGGAGGCATATACTGATAGAAAAAGAACCAGTAGCCCCCCAGAATCGTGACCACACCAATCATCTGCGTCGCAAACGACCGGTTCACATAAAAGAAGACCACCAGGTAGCCCAGGCCGATCTGACACAGGACATTCGCGAACGTGAAATTCGTCTGTGGAACATCTTCATACGTGAAGCCCCTTTCCGGACTGAATTGTGATGACAAAAAGACCCCCAGCGCCACCAGCAGGATGGCACGAAAGATCGCATGCATCCAGATCTTGAACGTGGAATCTCCCTTCTGCCTGCGTTTGCGGACAGAGAAGGGCATCGAGACGCCCACCATGAACATGAATGAAGGTTGAATCAGGTCCCAGAAGCCGGCCCCCGTCCATTCGACATGACTCAACTGATAAGAGAGCGTCTGCCAGAGCGTTTTCCACGAGCTTTCCCACTGGGTCCCGTTATACTGGTCCAGCACTTCAGGAGAATTCCGCACGACACTGGCTATCGCCAGCCCGCCTGACGCCATCGCCAGCATCACAAAACCACGATAGGCGTCCAGTGAGACCAGCCGCTGGTTCGTTTCCGGCTTTTTCTTTTCTTTCAGACTCACATCTTTCTCCGTCACCGCCTTGGCCGGTTCAACCTCGGCAGAGACTTCTACGCCCGGCGTCTGCTGCAGCGGGATGGTTTCGGAGTTTTGCGAGTCGGAATTGAGATTATTTTGCGACATCTGATTTACCGATGACTGAAAAACAGCTAATGTATGGCAGGAATCACTCAGCATGATCGATTCAGAGACCGATGGCTACTGATATCGTACCGTTTTTGGATTTCAACGTAAATCATCTTTCAATCAACCTCGACTGACTTTCACTTTAAGAAGACCTCATGACGATCCTTGTTACCGGTGGCGCAGGCTATATCGGCTCACATTGTGTTCAGCAACTGCTCGCCGCCGGGCAGAAAGTATGTGTCATCGACAACCTGTCCCGCGGACACCGGGAAGCGGTTCCTTCCCAGGCCTCGTTTTTTCAGCTTGATCTGGGCGAGACCGATGAACTGATCGATGTCATGAAGTCGCAGCGGATCGAAAAAGTCATCCACTTTGCGGCACTCGCGTATGTCGGCGAATCGGTTGAAAATCCGCTGCCTTATTACGCGAATAATACGGCGGGTACGCTGTCTCTGCTGCAGGCGATGCGACAGTCGCGCGTCAGCCAGATTGTGTTCAGTTCCACCTGCGCCACTTATGGGATTCCGGAACAGATTCCCGTCACAGAGGAAAGCGCACAGACTCCCATCAATCCTTATGGCTGGTCAAAACTCTTTATCGAACAGATTCTGACGGACTGTGCCAGCAGTTATCCCAACTTCGGGTTTATCGGACTGCGATATTTCAACGTCGCCGGTTGCGCCATGAACGGTTCACTGGGCGAAGACCACAGTCCCGAAACACATTTGATTCCCAACTGCCTGAATACGGTGCTCGGAAAGCAGTCGCATGTGACCATCCTGGGGAATGACTACCCCACCGCGGACGGAACCTGCATCCGCGACTATATTCACGTCGAAGACATCTGCCGGGCGCATCTGCTGGCGTTGAACGCGCTCACGCCCCAGGCAAACCGGTTTTATAACGTCGGTCTGGGCAGCGGGTTTTCCGTACTCGATGTTGTGAAAACGACAGAGCAGGTGACCGGTCGTGAAATTCCGGTTGAATACCAGGCACGTCGTCCCGGAGATCCCCCGATGCTCTCCGCTTCGCATGAAAAAATCACCCGGGAGCTGGGCTGGTCGCCGCGGCATACTTCGCTGACCGAGATTATTGAATCGGCGTGGAACTGGTTTCAGAAACATCCCGACGGTTATCAGAGTCAGGGTCAGGGCCCGACCACTTCTCCCGGCGATTCCGGAGAGCAGACGTGAACGACGGTTTTCCTGAAATCCGGTTTCAGGGACAACTCCGCCCCTCCCAGGCCGAGGCGATTGCCGTCGTCGAGCAGCAACTGGCAGCGGGTCAGAAACGCCTGCATGTCGTCGCGCCTCCCGGTTCCGGAAAAACGGTGTTAGGCCTGTTTCTCTGGGCGCATCACATCCGCAAGCCGGCGCTGGTACTCTCACCCAATTCTGCGATTCAGTCCCAGTGGGCGGCCCGCACCGATCTGTTTCAATCCACGCTTACTCCGAAACAACTGGTCTCAACGGAAACCGGCGGCAGTGCGTTGCTGACCTCGCTCACATACCAGTCCGTCACACTGCCGCGACGGGGAGATGCCGACCTGGAAGCCGACGCGCTGGACTTCTGGATTGATGTACTCATCTATAAGGAGCAGGCACAGGATCCGGCGGAAGCAGAAATCTGGATCAACGACCTCAAAGTGCATAACCCCGATTACTATGAAAAGCGGATGCGCGTCTATCGTAAAGCTGTCCGCGACGATGCCATTCTCAAGGGGAACGCGCTGGAGATGCTGCATGATTCCTCGCAGCAGACGCTGGAAACCTTCAAACAACAGGGCGTCGGTTTGATCATTCTCGATGAATGCCATCACCTGATGGGACACTGGGGGCGGGTGCTGGCCGACGCACACGACTACCTGGATCAGCCCGTGATCATCGGACTGACGGCGACCCCTCCCGATGAAAAAGGGAAACGCCCGGACGACATCGACCGCTACAACGACTTCTTCGGACCCATCGATTACGAAGTTCCGATCCCGGCGGTCGTCAAAGACGGTTACCTGGCTCCCTATCAGGATCTGGCGTATTTCGTGCGGCCGTCTCCGGAAGAATTATCGTACGTCGCCAATACAGACGACCAACTGCAACTGATCATGGAAACCCTGTGTACTGCCCGCGTCAGCGAAACGGTATCAGAACCGGAAAGTTTACCTGATTCAGAAACAGAGGAACCGCCGTCTGTCGAACGCGCTGAACCGCTGCAGGACTGGTTGCTGCAGCTGCTGACAGAACTGGAGCTTCCTTCAGGCCAGGTGGTGGAAGACTGGACGACGTTTGAACGACGTGATCCCTCCCTGGCAGATGCCTCGCGTCTGTTTCTGCAACACCGCGGCATCCCACTTCCACCGCACGTGCCTCCGCTTTCTGTCGATCTGATGGAGGAAGACATTCCCCGCTTGAACTACTGGGCTCCCGTGCTCGATCGTTACATTCGGCATCGCCTCAGGCGGTCTCCGTCTCAAGCAGATCAGGAATTAGCGCAACAGGCTGTCGACCAGCTTCGCCTGCTGGGCCTGCAGATCACCGAAACGGGCTGTCAGGCGTGTGCGTCCCCCGTCGGTCGAGTGATTGCCTACTCGCGAAATAAAATCAAAGCGCTGGTGCCGATTCTCAGCCAGGAGATTGAGAACCTGCGTGAGAATATCCGTGCGGTGGTAATCGCTGATTTCGAAAAAACGTCGGCCACATCCGCCGAGGTGGAACATCTGCTCGATGAGGAAGCGGGCGGTGCGATTGCCGCCTTCAAACAACTGGTCAACAATCCGCCGACCGACTGGCTGAACCCGGTGCTGCTGACCGGCTCCAGTGTACTGGTTGACGACGACATTGCCGATCAGTTGCAGAGCAGGGCGGAAGAGTGGCTGCGTGCACGCGACATTGATGTCACGCTCAGTCGCGAACCGTTTGACGGCTTTGACCTGCTCAACGGCAGTGGTTCGCAATGGTCGCCGCGCGTGTATGTAGAGATGATTACCGATCTGTTCCAGGCAGGTGTCACCCGCTGTCTGGTAGGCACACGGGGTCTGCTGGGCGAAGGCTGGGACGCGAATAAGATCAACGTACTCATCGATCTGACGACCGTCACCACTTCGATGACCGTCAATCAGCTGCGGGGGCGTTCATTCCGTCTCGACCCGGATCAGCCCGAAAAAGTTGCCAATAACTGGGACGTGGTCTGCATTGCTCCCGAATTTACGAAAGGGCTGGACGACTACGAACGTTTCAATAAAAAACATTGTCGTCTGTTTGGCGTCACCGATGACGGCCTGATTGAAAAAGGGGTCGGCCACGTGCACGCCGCGTTTACCGAACTCAAACCGGAAGGTCTGGAAGAATCGGTCCAGTTGCTCAACAGCGATATGCTGACCCGTTCCACCAAACGTGCGGAATCCCGCAAGCTCTGGAAGATCGGCGAACCCTATCAGGGCATCCCGTTGAAATCGATTGAGATCAACAGTTCGAGCCGCAAAGGGTCCGGTTGGGGCTTTATGCCGTTTCAGGGGCTGCGTTCCCCCTGGTCGGCGGAATCGTTAACGAAAGCGGTCAGCCGCGCTGTACTGGAATCGTTACAGGAAGCGGGACAGCTTTCGCACGAATCCTCACTGCAGATCGGTGCCCGCTCCGGTAACTATATTCGCGTCTTTCTGGACCGTGCTTCCGAAGCAGACTGCGAACTGTTTCTTGACGCCGTCAATCAGGTGTTCGGTCCGGTTCAGGGAGCCCGCTATGTCATTCCCCGGCACGTGAATCAGATCGAAGACACCTGGATCTCGCGATTACTGCCTGATCTGCTGGGACGTTTTTTTCGCAAGACGGAACAGGAACTGGCGATGGTCCACGCAGTACCGGCGGCACTGGCACGCAACAAACGTCTGGTCGCCATCTTCCAGTCACGCTGGAACCAGCATGTCAGTCCGGGCGAGGCGCTATTTGCCTATCGCGGCGCAGGGGCAGAACTGGTCGAAGAAGCGCAACGGGCCGGCTTCGTTCCCCACAGCAAAATCCATGAGAAAGAGATCTTTCTCTAAACAACCACCGAATCATCTGGCCAGAATTCGGGCTACGATCATCAGGTTTTCTCACCACTCTACTGACAGGTTGCACCAACACTGCTACAATAATTACCCTTGTTAACGAATTGCGCACTCTCCCGTTTCCCACCTCAGCTGACAACAGGAATGATCATGGCTCTGAAACCACTCCGTTCTCCGTTTCTCTGGTTGACCTTACTGGCTCTCCTGGTTTCCCATAGTGCTTCTCAGGCAGCCGACCCTCGCAAAGTCATTGGCTCCAGCACCGCAGATCAGAACCTGAGTGATTATTTTTATGATCAGACAATGCAACTGGCCAACAACAGTCTCAAAAACATTACAGATCTTGAAGACTGGAAAAAGAAACGCGTCACTTACCGCAAACAGCTGTTTGAAATGCTGGGATTGTCGCCACAGCCTGCGAAAACCGAGCTGAAACCGGAAATCACAGGTACGATCGAAAGCGATGGCTTTATCGTCGAAAACATCACGTTTCAATCCCGGCCTGGCCTGTATGTCACCGGCAACCTGTATCGTCCCGCGAAACAGGAAGGCAAGATTCCTGCGATTCTGTATGTCTGCGGTCATGGCGGCGTTAAGAAAAACGGGATCATTTACGGTAACAAGGTGCACTACCAGCATCACGGCGAATGGTTTGCCCGCAATGGCTATGTCTGTTTGACAATCGATACACTTCAGTTAGGAGAAATCGCAGGCCTGCATCATGGGACCTTTCGGGAAGGGATGTGGGAATGGCTCTCGCGCGGTTACACTCCTGCCGGCGTCGAAGCCTGGAACTGCATTCGCGCACTCGACTACCTGCAGTCACGTCCTGAAGTGGATGGCGAAAAACTGGGTGTCACCGGTCGTTCCGGCGGCGGCGCCTACAGTTGGTGGATTGCGGCACTGGATGAACGCATCAAAGCTGCCGTCCCGGTCGCCGGGATCACGACGTTGAAAAATCATGTGATCGACGGCGTGATTGAAGGGCACTGCGACTGTATGTTTATGGTCAATACGTATCAATGGGATTACGCCCAGGTCGCTGCCCTCGTCGCACCGCGACCATTGTTGATCTCAAATACCGACAAGGACAGCATTTTTCCACTCGACGGCGTGGTCGAGGTCTACCGCAGTACGATGCAGATCTATGACTTGTACGGCGTACCCCAGAACCTGGGCCTGCAGATCACCGAAGGACCGCATAAGGATACGCAGGAACTACGCATTCACGCCTTCCGCTGGTTCAATCATTTCCTCAAAGGGGATGACAGCCTGATCGAAATGGCGGCCACGAAGTTCCATACACCCGAAGAACTGAAAGTCTTCCAGACTCTCCCCGCAGACCAGAAGAACGCGAAAATCCAGGAATCCTTTGTCAAGCTGGCAGACCCCGCACCGGTTCCGGCTGACACGCAGGAATGGGAACAGCAGACCGAACGCTGGAAACAGCAGTTGCTGCAGAAATCTTTCCGTGCCTGGCCTGAAAAAGTGAACGCCAGCAAACCTGAAATAAGATCAATCACGAAAGACGGCCTTGTTCTGCAGACGATCTCCTTCGACAGCCAGAATCATGTACCGCTCGACCTGTTCGTCGTTTTGCCGGCAGACAGCGATGCCACAAAAATCGACAATATCAATCTGGTCGTGCTCAATCAGACGGACTGGGAACGTGATTTCAAATACATCGTTCCCTTTTTTCCAGGGATCCAGGCTGAAAATGCGTCTGCCCCTGAAAGTAAAAAACGGTTCCAGGAATTTCGCAAACAGATTCTGGAAAACGGAGCACCCATCGCCTACTTTGCCCCACGGGGCATCGGCTTGAGCGAATGGAATCAGAATAAGAAGAAACAGGTTCAGATCCGTCGGCGTTTCTATCTGCTGGGACAATCCCTGGAAGGTATGCAGGTCTGGGATATTCGTCGTGCCATTCAGACATTGAAATCACTCACCGACTCTTCTGGTGCGCAATTGACTTTGCAAGCCAGCGGTGACGCAGCAGTTTTGTGCCTGTATGCCTCACTCTTCGAAACCGGGATTGCAGCGCTGGAACTGGAAGGTCTGCCTGTTTCACATCAGCAGGGACCAGCGTTACTGAATGTGCTGCGCTACCTGGATCTGCCTCAGACGCTCGCCATGGCGGCAACGCGCAGTCCTGTGGTCGTAACCAAAGCAAAACCAGAGGACTGGAAATATCCCGCTGAGGTCAGCAATAAGCTGGGCTGGGATCAAAGTCGACTCCAGATTCAGAAATGACGCAGAGAAATCGCAGCGAGTTTCAAACCGGAGTCTTCGCTCTGTTTGCTCATTTCCGCTGCGCCGTTATAATCGGAATAGAGTCACCGGCAGCACAGATCATCAACCGCCGATGATTCTGCCCGATTATCGCATAGACGCTCTTTTTTCTCATAGACAAGGTACTTCGACGTGAACCGTCCTCCTCATACAGCAGCAGAGCTTCCTGACCCCACAACCAATATGACAGAAGGCTGGCATTGCCTGCACCTGTACTATCGTGTCGACCAGGGGGCGTTGAATCAAATTGACCAGGCTACCCGGGCGGAGGGGCGCAGACAGTTGGCAGCTATTCTGGATGCGGAAGCAGAAGATGCCCCCATTCGCATGCAGACCTCAATCGTTTCCGGCCATAAAGCCGATCTGCAGGTGCTGGTGATGGATCCGGACCCGATCAAAATCGACGGTATCAAGCAGGCCATTCGCAGCTGTGGACTGGGACCGGCGTTGATCCCCACGTATTCGTTCGTTTCGATTACTGAAATTTCAGAATACGTTCCCACGCTCGAACAGTTTGCAGCCAAGCTTAAGCGGGAAGGGACCGATCCGGAAGGCCCCGCATTCCAGGCGAAAATCAAAGCTTATAAAAGCCGCCTGCCCGCGATGAACCAGCAGCGGATCTATCCCGAGTTCCCCGATTTTCCGGTCTGCACCTTTTACCCGATGAACAAGTCACGTGTTCCCGGTGCCAACTGGTATATGGAACAGTTCAGCAATCGCTACAGCATGATGGCCGAACACGGGATGAGCGGAATGAAGTTCGCCGGTCGCGTCGTACAGGTCATTACGGCTTCAACCGGGTTTGATGACTGGGAGTGGGGAGTGACTCTCTGGGGTCGTGCCCCCGAGCCCATCAAAGAAATCGTCTACACCATGCGGTTTGATAAAGCATCTGCAAAGTACGCCGAATTTGGCCCGTTCTACCTGAGCTATATCGTACCCCCGGAAGAAGCAATCGCCCATCTGAAACTCTGATAAATCTCAGACAGGCGATGCAGGCCTTCCATCAAATTCCTGATTCAGCTCTTAACGGCGGAAGCGGTAATTGCTGTTGGTGTGATCAAATTCGGTCGTAGCCAGTTCTGATTTCAGATTGATATCGGTGAATGAATAGGATTCGATCAGCGTCTTTTCATCCAGTTCTTCAGCAGAAGCATTGGCCAGATCCTCTGAGGGCCAGCCAAAACCGCGAACGAAAATTGGCAGACATGTGTTCTGGTCGATATAGATGATCGATTTACGATAGTTTTCTGACTCTTTCCGATTGGCAAAATGAGCGATGAAACAGTAACAGTCTTTGCCGTCATATTTCTGGTTGGGAATCATCACGCATTCTGTATTCAGATTCTCATCCAGATCTTTTTTACGGTATTCGATAATGGTTTCCGCCAGCGCTTTGATTCCCGCTTTGGTAATCGGATAACGAGATTCCTGCATTGCCAGTGAACCATGAGGATCCAGTTTCAGCGTGGGAACCAGTCGTCCTTTTAACCCACCCATTTTGACCAGCATTTTTTCTTCGTTTTCGCCATCCACGTACAGCAGTTCCTGTCCCTTATCGCCGACAATCCACTTCATGTAAACGCTGAACGGCTTGTGACGGCATTTCAGATTGATGACCTGGTTCTCAGACAGTTCGCCCCCCACATATTCCTGTTTGGCGAAGGTGGCAGTATAGTCGGGAATGGTCTCCAGGTAGCGACAACCTTTTTCCAGCAGCAGCTGATTCATCAAAATCGCCATGCGACCGGTCAACATCCCGTTCGCCTGTTGAGCCTGCTGCTTTGCTTCACCCGGCTTATCTGACGGTTTTGAATCTGACATTTCCGTCGGCTTATAAGCAATCACCGGGATGGGAACCGGTTTGGCGGCGACCAGTGCCATATCATTCGGATCAGCATCAGCGGGAGCGGGGTCAAAACTGAAATATAGAATTCCAATTGCAGCAGAAATGATGGCCGACGCCATGACATTTGAAAAATGATGTTCTGATCTGATTCTTAGCATGCGCATCATGCGGTACCATTCCTTTTCGGTAAGAAAATGCAAGGCACCGTCTTGTCTGAACTGAATTCCGGTAAGGGAATCCATTCATCCGTGAAAAGACGTAAACCGGGCTTGCCCGTCGTGATATGATGTGGCCAGCACACGGCAATCCCTGAGTGCGTCTGACAGATTTTTGATTTCATAAATATTCTGTGCTCTCATCACTCTGAAGAAAGAACTCTCCTGACCCGTAGGCGGTTCTGTCTTCAAAAACGGAGAACAATACGCTCGCTGCGTATTTCCCGATTTGTGCATCTCCAGGTTCCGATTCGACCTCACTGTCTAACCGTCTTTTTGATTCATTCGGGGTGGCTATGACTAAAAATTCGTCATTTTGCCGGGCGAGTATTAGTAAAACTGATGCCCGTTTTTTAATCAGAACACTCTCAAACCCGGATGGGTTCAGATTAGATGAAACCCATACTCTCGCCGCATAACCCCCAATCTCACACGCATCTGTTTTTCTGCCATCGCAATTGTGAATTCGAAATGCACTTCGTTTTATTCAGTCCGGGTTTTATTTTACTAAGGCATTCATTTACAATGATTTAGACGAAACGTAATACATAACCTGATTCCGATATCTTCTCTCCTTTGCGAAATGGTCTGCATCATGAATTTGAATCGGCGCGCTTTTCTTCAGTCCTCTACTGCTGCTCTGTTCACAGGCACTTTGCTCAAATCACTTACGGCAGCTCCCGCAAAAGCATCGGCGCAGAGATCCATGAAGCTGGATCTGTCCTGCGGTCGGATCGGGGTCAAAGCAGATCAACGACAGGCAATCGACTATGCCCATCAATACGGATTCGAAGCCGTCGTACCGGATGCAGGCTACCTGGGTAAACTCTCAGACAGCCAACGGAATGAGCTCAAAGCAGAAATGAAAGAGAAAAATCTGGTCTTCAGCGCCGCCGGCATGCCTGTCGATTTTCGTAAAACGGACGAGATCTTCAAACAGGGACTGGCCAGACTCCCGCAAAACTCGGCGGCTTTACAAAGGGCAGGGGTCACCCGGACAGGCACCTGGCTCATGCCGACACATGCTGAACTGACCTATAACCAGAACTTCAAGCAGCATACGCGCCGTTTGAAACAAATCTCGCAGATCCTGGCAGACCACGGTCTGCGGTTCGGGCTGGAATATGTCGGCCCCAAAACACTCTGGTCCAGTAAAATGTTTCCCTTCATTCACTCTCTGCCAGAAGCCCGTGAATTGATCGCAGCCATTGATGTCCAGGGGGTCGGCCTGATTCTGGACAGCTGGCACTGGTACACCGCCCATGAAACCAGAGACGACCTGCTGAATTTGACAAATGCCGACATAGTCGCGGTCGATTTAAACGATGCCCCCGCCGGTCTGGAAATCGATCAACAGCTCGATCAGCAACGCGAACTTCCCATGGCGACTGGCGTGATTGATCTGGCAACATTCCTGAATACATTGAATCAGCTCAAATATGATGGACCTGTACGGGCCGAACCATTCAATGCCGCATTAAGAAAAATGCCCGCCGATCAGGCAGTCGCTGCGACTGCAGCCGCGATGAAAAAAGCCGTCGCTTTGATTCAGTAACCGGCTATTTTGTTCCGTCTTTTGATTTATCTTTCGATTCGTCTTCAGCCAGTGTGATCTCAATCGTGACCGGCGTACCACGCGGGGGTATCTTGTCCTTGTTCGCTTCGAACAACAGGTTTCCTTCGCCCGACGCCGAGCTGGCAATATTTACATCAATGATTGCAGTCGGAAAGTTCGCAACACAGATCAGGTCGCCACTTTCTGCGTAGTAATATTTTTCGCCCGTCATTTCATCGAGGGCGAAACCACTGCCGGCAAAGATCCAGTCAGCCTTCATGATCCGAGGCTGACTCTCATCGTAGAACTTTTTGATCGCTTTCTGAAATGCCTTGTCTCTGGACTTGGTCAGAAACTGATCGCGGGTTTCTTTAGACATCTGGCCGAACCAGATCAGCTCCTTGTATTTCTCATCATAGCGCAGCTCACTTTTTTTATCGATGGTGACCCCCTCTGGTAACCGATCCAGCATCGCGGTGAAATAACGACTGGTGGCTGTTCTGACCCACTGCTGAGCCAACTCGCGCTGCTCTTTCCCATCCTTGTCTTTCCAGATCAGTTCAAGTTTCAGTTTCTGCCCCTGGGGAGGCTGAAACTTCGGCGTGAATTTAACAGGCGTCCCCACCTTGGCACCAATTGCCAGCAGGCCGGCATGAATGGCAGTTGCCGGAGACTCAATCGACAGAATCGACTCATGCTCTTTGGTCTGTTTCTTACACAATAGCATTTCCAGCACGCCCTCCTGCAGGCAGACATGCGTTTTCAACAGCAGTTTTTTGTGGGGCAGATCCAGCATTACCGTTTTTTGTCTGTTCAGGGAAACCAGTTCGTCGGTCTCTTTTGATTTCGCATCCGCAGTCGATCCCGTTTTTTTCTTCATCGGATCGGCGGCCGTCAATACCTGACAGCACAGCAGTACGAATGCGAACAACGTGAACAGGGTCATTGTCTGTCGTTTCATAAATCCATCCATCAGGGTAAAAGGCAGGAAACGCCCGTCAGTAACATACTGTTATTCTAGGAACTTCGATCTAAAAGTCTGCCCTGATTCCACTGGATTTAGCAGATCTTCGCAGAAGAAACGAATTCGTTCAGCCAGTTGATATAATCGGCTGTCATCTGTTCGCGATCAGGTTCAAATTCCAGCGTATGCCGCGCTTCGGGATAAGAAATCAGCGTTTTCCGATCAAACCGAAAGCGTGAAAAACAAACTTCTGTCGCCCGGTTATCAATAATCTGATCCTGTCCTGCCAGTTGACAGAACACCGGACAGTCGATCTGTTCCACCGCGTGATCCACTCGGCGATCCAGTTCCCGGTTGGCCAGCAGGAACGACACGCTCACCTCATGTAACGCCAGCGGATCTTCCTGGATCCATTTCTGCCAGTCCGGATCAGCGGTAAACAACGCTGGATCACTCAAAGGAATCGGCACCCGTTTGTCCCTGATTCCCAGTCGCTCCGCCAATGACAGCTGCATCTGTTGCACAACAGTCGCTTTGACCCGTGCTTTGATCCCCGGATACAGTAACGCGAGTCCGTCTGTTAAGTCAGGTCGCTCTGCTGCCACCACTGTCGCCAGTTTGGCTCCCCAGCTCATCCCCTGCAGCACGATTGGCGCTGGATGGTCTGACTGTTCCCGCTGAAACCTGAGCAGAGATAACAACTGCACCACATCCTGAACCAGCCGCCGCCAGTGTGCGGCATGTCCGCGATTTGGCGTATTAAGTCCCGAACCTCTGCGATCAAAAAAACAGATGGATGCTCCGTATTCACAGAGCTGTTGACATGAGGCTTCATACCAGCCGGAATGACTCTGAATCCCATGCAGCATCACGAGCGTCACCCGGGCCTGTTGATTTTCCGGATGCCAGACGCGTCCCTGCAGACGGTAACCATCCGAGGCAATGAATTCTTCTACGACTGCGTTTGTCATTCATTCATACCAGCATGGTTTCCAGAATACGTGAATAGCAGCCGAAGGTCCCCTGATCGAACAACACAAACCGAACCAGCTTAATCTGCTGTGTCGACTCCAGCCTGGTCGCCACCGTTCGCAATGCGATCTCGCCCGCCAGATCAACAGGATAGCGATAAACGCCTGTGCTGATGGAAGGGAAAGCCACAGACCGGCAGTTAAGTTGTTCTGCCAGATCCAGGCAACTCTCGTAGGCCGACTGCAACAGCTGACTCTCCTTTTTCCCGCCTCCCTGCCAGACAGGACCAACGGCGTGAAAGATATGTCGGGCTGCGAGCTGACCGGCTGTTGTCGCGACGGCACTCCCCGTGGGACAGCCGTCAGGGTAGCGGCGCTGCAGTTCTTTCATAATTTCAGGTCCTGCAGCGTCATGAATCGCACCATCCACGCCCCCACCACCTGCCAGGTAAGAATTGGCAGCATTCACGATCGCATCCACCTCCTGCGTGGTAATATCTCCCAGAACCAGCTCAACCAGGGCAGATCCAAACTGTACGATCATGGACTCTCAATCTATGATTCGAAATGACAAATCGCTAAGATCAGACATTGATCCTGACAGTCAGTATAAAATACTATAGTCTCAGATCAAAGAGCCAACCCGTCAACAATTCCAGCAATGATTGCGAATCAGTCCACCGTGATAAAAGTCAGTCTCCTCATTCCCACTCTGGATCAGTCCGGTGCAGAAAAACAGTTGTCTCTGCTCGCCACGTCGCTGCCCAGAGAGGAATTCGAAGTCCAGGTCATTGCGCTCACGCGCGGCGGCCCCTATGAAACACTGCTCCGCCAGCACAATATCCCGGTGACGATCTTAAACAAACGCTTCAAATTTGATCCACTCGCTTATCGCGCGCTCAAAAAAACAATTGAGCAGCAACAGCCCGATATCCTGCATACCTGGTTATTC
Organism: Gimesia maris; assembly: GCF_008298035.1. Classification (NCBI taxonomy): domain Bacteria; kingdom Pseudomonadati; phylum Planctomycetota; class Planctomycetia; order Planctomycetales; family Planctomycetaceae; genus Gimesia; species Gimesia maris. The sequence continues at coordinate 3,735,197 of NZ_CP042910.1, read as the reverse complement.
GCTGCCAACTCGTATGGCAGAATGGCCGTCAGACGAATGTCTAAAACTCTGAAAACGCCGAAAGTCATAGTCTCCGAGCGTTGTGTTGACTCCTGGAAAAGCAATTGGCAGCACAATGTCGATCGCAGGCTGCTGCCACAGACCTCACTGCTGGTGGGCAATTCTCAAAGTGTCGTCGATTTTTATCAGCAGCAGGGCGTCCCGGAATCAATCTTGCGTGTTGTCCCCAACGGGATTCCCATCCCCGAAGTCACCAGTACGGAATCCATTCGCAAAGAACTATTTCAGCAACAGGATATTCCCGACGATGCACGGTTGATGGCCTTTGTTGGACGACTGGCACGGCAGAAACGCATTGAAGACCTGCTCTGGACACTGCAGTTGCTGAGACAGATGAACGAAAAGATCATTCTGCTGCTGATCGGCGAAGGCCCCGAACGGGCCAAACTGGAGCAGTTGGCTCATAAATATACGGTAACCCCCAATGTGCGGTTTCTGGGACACCGCCCGGATGTGAAACAGCTGTTTCCCCTGTTCGACCTGTTCCTGCTGGCCAGTGATTTTGAAGGACAGTCCAACAGCCTGATGGAAGCCATGTCGTATGGAATCCCGGTCATCGCCAGTGATATTCCCCCGAACAGGGAACTGGTCATGCATGGGGAAACCGGTTTCTTAACCTCAGTCGGTGACTGCACAGGGTATGCACAATATGCTGAACGTATCCTCGCAGACCCTCAACTCGCCACTGATCTTGGCACCGCTGCCCGAAAAAAGATGCAGCAGGACTTCAGTATCGCTAAAATGACAGCAGGCTACGCTGCACTCTACCGCGAAGTGCTTGCTTAAATTATCGCATCCTCAATCAGACTTTTCCTTTCAGTCAAAGAGTAGAACCCGTTTACCATGTGTGGAATTACCGGTACCTCGTGGACCTCGCGAGACAAAAACATCTCGCCCGACGTGCTACAGCGTATGACCAGCGTGCTGGCGCATCGAGGCCCGGATGATTCGGGAGGCTTTCATTCGGATATTCCGGGGAAATCCATATCGTTTTCACCCGGGAATTCCTTCGCCGATTTCCAGCCCCAGTCCCAAGCTGGTGCAGCGCTCGGACATCGACGTCTCTCGATTATCGACCTGGGAACCGGTCATCAGCCACTCACCAACGAAGATGGAACCGTCTGGATTGTCTTTAACGGCGAAATCTATAACTACCAGGAACTGCGCAAAGAACTGATCCAACAGGGGCATCAGTTCAAGACCGAAACCGATACCGAAGTCATCGTCCACCTCTATGAAGAGCAGGGGACCGCCTGCGTCGAACGCCTGCGAGGCATGTTCGCGTTTGCCATCTGGGATGAACGCCGCCAGCGTCTGTTTATAGCCCGCGATCGCCTGGGGCAGAAACCCCTTTTTTACCGACAGGAAGCAGACCGTCTGAGTTTCGCCAGTGAACTGAAATCACTGCTGCAGATTCCCGGTGCCGACAGAACCGTCGATCCCCACGCGATTGATCTGTTTCTTGCTTACCAGTATGTGCCACACCCCTGGTCGATCCTCAAAGGTTATCACAAACTGCCGCCCGCACACCGGGCCGTTTATGAAAACGGGCAGTTGCAGATTGAACGCTACTGGACACCCCCGTATCAACATCCGGAAACCAATTCTCAGTTCCCGTTTCAGTCAGTAGACCAGTGGTCAGCAGCGCTGCGAGAAACCCTGACCGAATCTGTCCGGATTCGCATGCGCAGCGATGTTCCCCTGGGCGCTTTCCTGTCAGGTGGCATCGATTCCACCATCATCGCGGGACTGATGCAGGGCATGTCCGATCGCCCGGTCCACACATTTTCGATCGGTTTCCCGGTCAAACAGTTTGACGAACGCAGCTATGCCCGCGAAGCAGCGAAGATGCTCGGAACCGATCATCACGAATACGTCGTCGAACCTGCCGCCCTGGAAATGCTGCCGCGCCTCGCCTGGCATTATGATGAACCGTTCGCGGACAGTAGCGCCATTCCCACCATGTATCTCTCGCAGGTCACCCGCCAGGAAGTGACCGTCTCCCTCTCCGGAGATGGCGGAGATGAACTGTTCGCCGGCTATGACCGGTACCGCGCGGTTGCTTTGTCCCAATGGTTTGATCGCCTGCCCGCTTTCGCCAGAAAAATGATGACCGCCTCAATCTGGCAGAAAATGCCTGCATCTGTTGAGCAGAAATCGTTTCGCCGTCGCGTCAAACGCTTTCTCGCCGGACTGTCCGTTCCCCCCGAACGCCGCTATCTGAAATGGGTTGGTATTTTTGATACCGAGCGACGCCAGGAAATGTACTCCCCCGGATTCCGGGAACAGCTCACGGACTTCGACGCCGATCAGTTTCTGCTCGACGCCTACCAGCTCTGCCCGGATCGTGACTTTGTCACCCGCACCACGGCCACCGATGTGCAGACCTATCTCCCCTGTGACATCCTGACCAAAGTCGATATCGCCAGTATGGCACACAGCCTTGAATGTCGCAGCCCGTTCCTGGATCACCACGTCGCTGAACTCGCAGCGGCAATGCCTTTGAAATACAAAATGCACAAAGGCCGCGGCAAACAGATCCTGACTGACACCTTTTCCGATCTGCTGCCCGAATCCATTCAAACACGGAAAAAGATGGGCTTTGGTGTCCCCCTTAATCACTGGTTCCGCAACGAACTCAAACCACTGCTGTTTGATGTACTCTTAGATCAAAGGGCCATCGACCGTCAGATTTTTGACCCGCAAGCCGTCGAGCAGCTGATCAGTGAGCACCTGAATCTGCAGTGGGACCACAGTGCGCGGCTCTGGTCACTGCTGGTCCTTGAACTCTGGTTTCAGACATTCCTCGACCCGGCAACCATTCCCGATCACTTCCCGGATCCGGTACTCATCTGAGTCGCAGCCAGCCCATTTTTCGGTGAACCACTTGAGCTTTCGGCTCAAATCCGTGAAAATAGAGGTTCAAAACAGTTTCCCCGCCAACCTGTTCCCACCTGCAAGAGAATCTGATGCGCAGTTTATTTCTCATCCTCTTCAGTTCAATCCTGTTGACACTTCCGCTTCAGGCCGAGACTCCCGCTTCGAATCTGAAAAGCTCCCAAAAACAATATGAAGAATGGCCCCAATGGCGCGGTCCGCGTGGAGATGGCACCTGGCAGGGACCGGCGATCAAAACCAGCTGGCCCGAAACCGGACTGAAAAAACTCTGGGAACGTGAAATCGGCGGAGGTTATGGCGGCATCTCTGTGTCCCATCGCAAACTCTATCTCATGGATCGACCGGTGACTTCGCCTGAAGAACAGGAAAAAGCACAAGGCATTCATGGACATCGGGCCGACCGTCAGGATATTGAACGCGTACTCTGCTTTGATGCGCTCACCGGCAAACAGCTCTGGTCACATTCTTACCCGGCTGTTTATGACAAACTGGACTACGGCAACGGTCCCCGCTGTGCCCCCACGGTAGTTAATAATCGGGTCTATACGCTGGGTACAATGGGGGATGTCTTCTGCCTTGATGCGAAGACGGGCGACATCATCTGGAAAAAACAGCTCGTTACAGACTTCGGCGGCAAAGTCCCTCAATGGGGTTATGCTGCCGCTCCCTATCTGATCGGTGATCTGGTAATTCTCATGCCGGGTGGAACAGAACAGGGAACCGCCATTGTCGCCCTCGACAGTAATACAGGGAAAGAACGCTGGCGTTCACTGCAAGACGAAGCCGGTTATGCCACACCACTGCTGATTCATCACAACCAGCAGGACCAGTTGATTGTCTGGTCGCCGAATCAGATCCATAGTGTCGACCCACGGACCGGTGCCCATTTCTGGTCAGTTCCCTATAAAGTCACTTACGGCGTAGCGATTGCCAGTCCGATCGAAAAGGAGGGAATTATCTTAGTCGCCGGTTACTGGGAAGGTTCCAAAGCTATCCAGTTGGGAGAGAAGCCAGAGCAGGCTGAACTCTTATGGGAAGACCGCCGCGCATTGCGGGGACTGATGTCACAGCCATTATACCGGGATGGCTATGCCTACCTGCTGGACAAACAGTTCGGACTGACCTGTTTCGAATACGCCACCGGCAAGAAAATCTGGGATGATGACAACCAGATGACGCCCGGCAACAGCCGCAACCCGCAGGCCAGTCTGGTCTGGCTCAACAATTCCTCGCGCGCTTTGATTCTCAATTCGGAAGGTGCTTTGATTCTCGCTGAACTGACTCCTGCCGGTTACAAAGAACTCGCCCGCGCCCGCCTGATCGGCGAAACCTGGGCTCATCCAGCATACGCTGAAACACGTGTTTATGCCCGCAGTAATACAAAACTGGTCGCCGGCGAACTCCCCATTGAAGAATCGATTGCTGATTCCCCATAAAAGCAAACAGGCTGACCTGTAAACTTCGCGGCTAACTCGATAAAATGCAGACGAGCTCTCAGGGTATGATTCTGATTTAACCTGACGTACACCTCTGTTCTTTAATCTGATGTCCTGAGCGCTGCTTCTGATTCTCCCGTTATCTAATGAAAACAGTTATACAGTATGAATTCACCAGCGGAAAAACAGTCCGAGAACCCGCAAACCGGTTCTGAACTCTTAGGACCAGAAATCTGGAATCTGCCGAACCTGATCACCGTCAGTCGACTGGTGCTCGCGCTGGTCTTATTTGTCATCATTTATCTGGAAGGCTGGTGGAAGACCTCTGCTGCCATCTTCATTCTGGCTGCTGCCACCGACTTTCTGGACGGCTATTTTGCCCGTAAATACAATCAGGTCACCACGCTGGGCCGGATTCTGGACCCCTTTGTAGATAAAATCATCATCTGTGGCGCCTTCATTTTTCTGCTGGAGCGTGGCCCGGCTACGGGCATCAATGCCTGGTTTGTCCTGATCATCATTGGTCGGGAAATGTTCATCACCAGCCTCAGAGGATTTCTCGAACAGCATGGTCGTGATTTTTCCGCCAGCTGGAGTGGTAAAATCAAAATGGGTGTCCAATGTGTCGCAGTGGTTCTTTGTCTGCTGTCACTCAGCCCGGAAGCCCCCTTTAACAGCTCCGCATTCTTTCTGCTTCGCGACATCTCTATCTGGTCAGCAGCACTCATCACCCTGTACAGCGGTGTGGATTATGTGTTCCGAGCCTCCAGAATTCTTCGCAATAAGCCATTGTCATAAGCGAAGCCTGATCGTAAATACGGAAGAGTGAAACGGCAGCGGATATAGAATTTCAAAAAACTCGAATTTCTCGCCTCAACTGGAAACTCCTCAACGTATAAAATATCAGCATCCGGACTACTGACTTTCAATATTTAGACACAGACTAATGCCTGACAAAAATCATCCTCTGCCACCCCCTGATCCTGTCATTATTGTGCAGCCACAGGACTACCAGACCGAGGTCAAAGATTTTTCCACAGCGCAGCCTGCTTATCGAAATACAGTTCGTCCGCCACGCAGTAAAGTACCACTGATCCTGTTTGTGGTGACTTGCCTCAGTACGTTCATTGTCGGTGCCACACATAACAATCCGTTTGTTCCTGTCCCCAGAGAATTCGCCCGCGTGTATGATCATATTCAGCTGGTTGGCTGGACGAGATTCTTCATCGACGGAATTTCTTATGCGGGTCCTTTGATGCTCATTTTGCTCTCCCATGAAATGGGGCACTATCTGCAATCGCGACGCTACCACATTCCCGCCACCCGACCTCTGTTCATCCCCATGCCTCTCACGCCGTTTGGAACCATGGGCGCCGTGATTCTGCAACGAGGCGGAATCGCCAATCGCAAACAGATGTTCGATATTGCCGTTTCCGGTCCCCTCGCGGGACTGGTCTTTGCGCTCCCGATCGCATACTGGGGCGTACTGCAATCAACGGTTGCCGTCACTTTGAAGCAACCAGGCACGATGAGCTATGGAGAACCACTGATTCTGCAATGGATGATCAGACTGGTCCACGGACCGCTGGCGGAAAATCAGGAAGTCATTTTAAACCCGATGCTGTTTGCAGGCTGGGTCGGGATTTTCATCACAGCATTGAATCTGCTTCCCATTGGTCAGCTGGATGGTGGTCACATCCTCTACACACTGCTGGGTAAAAAAGCGAATCTGATTTCCCGCCTGCTGATGGCATCCGCAGTGGGATATATGATTTACGCGGATGAGTATGGCTACTCTCTCTTGATACTCTTACTTGTGTTTTTTGGCATCAATCATCCTCCCACCGCCGACGACACGGTCCCCCTGGGTAAAACCCGGATCATTACAGGCTGGCTGACACTGGCGTTTTTCATCATCGGCTTTACCCTGACACCAGTCATATTTTACCAATAACTGACATTTACCAGTCAGATTGCAGCCCAGGCGACTCAGTTGGATCACGTCACATTTAACCAGAGCGTCAGAGACGATCTAATATGATACCCTGTCCAAATGGTCCGGGTGACGCAGCAGTAAAACCGGGTACAGCCTATTTAATCTTTCCCAGGATCTGTTCGGCGCGAAATACGATTTCCAGATCTTTATTGCTGGTCGCTTTCTGCAATTGTGCCTGTGCGGCTTTCCCATACTCTTCCAGCTTCTTCTGAGCCGCTTCGCGTTTTTCCCAACTCTGATTTCCCAGCTGCGCAATCAGGCCATCAATGCGTTTCAACAACGCCGGATCCGCATCCAGCAGGATGACAATTCCGGTGCGACGCACCACATCGGGAAACGGGGTAATTTCCAGCGGCAATATTTTGTCGAGATAACTTTCGTCAAGACAGTACACAACGGTTGCCTGATCGCTTCGCAAGGCATGCTCACCCAGAATACGCAGGACATGCTCAACTTCTGGTGTGCCCAGCCCCAGATCGACCAGCTGTTTCCTCCAGATCTCCAGCGCCTCCGCCTGTGACAGCCCGGCAGATTCTATATAGGGCACTAAAACAGCAGGTGCTTTAGAGGCAGTCGCTGCTGCTGTCGCTTTCTTCTCAGCTGGTTTCGTGGCCGATTCAGCCAGTTTCGGTAACGCACCTGCCGCCTGTAACTGTTTACCCAGAGCTTGTAGCGCTTTGGCCTGGGCTTCTTTTTTTTTCTTGTTCAGCGATTCTTCTGATAAAGGGTCAACGGATTTCGCTTTCTCTGGTGGATCTGATTTTGCCTCAGGCTGCTTGTTCTCTTTTTTTATCCCGGGCACCTGTTCGATAGCTGCGACTTTCCAATGATCCTTCTCTCCGGCAGGCTGCATGATCGTCAGATCTTTCAGGGGATATGTGTCCGCATTCTGCACCTGAAAACCATTCTCAGCATGGCTCATCGTAATGCGCGGGTTATGATTCAGTTCCACGTCATACAGAATAAAGCGATCACATTTATCGATACCTTTCACATACAGGCGATCCGCCTTTTGCAGCGGACTCAGCCAGTGGGATTCAGACAACTGCATGCTGAGCGGACTCTCTTTAAGCAGATTCTGTGAACGCCAGTAGATGCGTTTCGACTGAATTCGTGCAGAAGGCCAATGCGCTAAAAAACGCCCGGAGGGAAATTCCAGCAGCACATCAATATCTTTGGTTGCCGGTCCTGCAAAGGTGATCAATCCCAGTGGCGCCGGTTTGTCGCTCTCACTGGCATCGGCGCTCAAGCGGCGGGACTGCACATAACCGGGGGTCGTGGAGCGAAACAGAGCCGTGTCATTCAGCTTCTTACCATGCGCCGAGACCAGAAATACACTGACATCTCTCACGATCAGTTTGGACGAGGGTGAAGCCTCAGGTTCACCAGCCCAGCCATTTCCCAACGGGCACAGAAGCCAGAGCAGCCCCATCATGGCACCGGTCAAAGCCCGCATCCGCCTGCGATCGTTCGACAATCCATAGGTGTACTGAATATGCTGATTGAATTTTAAATACTGATTCATGGTTGATCGCTGTAATGGAATTCGTTTTCAATTATTTCTGATTCGCCGCCAGTTCTTTGGGTACCGCCCGGATCAGTTTTGGATCGCCCCAGACAAAGCGATCTCCCACATCCTGATCTTTTCCAAAATCAACGACCAGCGTCAAAGTCTCACAGCCTGTCACATCCAGGCTGAGTGATTCCAGTTTCGTGGCGCTGGTAAACTCTGGCTTTTCAAACAGGGTTTTGCCATCAGCCATGACCTTGACCGCGACATTTCCCAGTTTCCCCGTTTCAGCCTGCAGGCCTGGTGTGGTCTGGAATTGTTCAAATTCTTTACCCAGCTGATAAACCAGCACCGTCCGGGCATGCACACACAGTCCTTTGGAGAACGACTGCGTCCCGATCTTCAAAGGCTGGCCAGCCAGACTCTTGTTGACCTGGTAGGGATACCGCTGATTGAAAAAGGGGACCTGCGTCACACTGTCCGGCTGGATTTCCACCAGCGAAACCGAACGGGCGTTGACCGTTTTCACAGACTCCAGATAATCCTTATTGATGGAAAACGAATCGCCCCACGGCATGGTAATGCTGGCGGTTGCGCCCTGGTTCAGTTCGACCACGCCGGGAATCTGCGTATTGCCGATCAGAGTCATCAGGCTCTGCAACGCCAGTTTGCTCTCAGGTTGCACGCGATTCTTCCACAGGACCAGTCCCACAACCCGGTCCAGATTGACTTCGCGTTGCTGTCCCTGGTATTGAAACAAAAGACTCTGTTCGTTAATCCCCACCACTTCACCTGACACGCGATGAATATTCCCATCCTGCGTGGTGACATAAGCCGAATCTTCGATCTTCGATTCCCCTTTGCGGTCTACCGTCTTTGTTTGTTTCTTGTCTTCCTGAATCTTCCAGAGTTCATGTACGGCTCCCGGTTTTAATATCAGGTCAATCTCTTTTTCAGCAGCGGGAACCTGAAAATGGATGCCCGTTCTGGTCCATTCCTTTAAGGTCCCCGAAAGTTTTCCCGCTTGAGAAAAGGCCACCTGCCAGCCGGACGATAATTTTCTTTTCGCCTGTTTATAGAGTTCGCTGGGATAATCTCCGATGTAGAGTTTCGCCTTGCTGTTTTTATCGGTCTCCACTGCAAACGTGTATTCGCCGTCCTGGGGAATCTGGATCAGTCCTTCATACACAATTCCGAAATTGATGGCACTGCGACGGCTCAATAAAGCCAGTCGCGGGCTTGCACCATATTTTTTAACCGGAACCGCTTTCAGATCAGCCATCGATTTAACCTTCACAGGATGGCTCCATTCCATCAGTCGGTACGCAATATATTTTTCCGGTTTCTCAATCTTGACAGGCAGTCGATATCCCTTTTCATCGATCTTGTATTCGATCGCGGGAATCTCGCGCACTGCTGTATTGACGCGAAACAACTGCTCTTTGGGTACTTCCGCCTTTTTCATCCCCGGACCTGACACCTGAATATCCAGCTTCGCCAGTCCCACCGAGTGATAATAGGGCAGGGTAAAGCGATGCAGTCCTTTACGAAGTTTGACTTTCGCAGTACGGGGTCCCGCGGCATAACTCGGCTTTTCCCCATCAATCAGTAGCTGACTCACATTCTGAGGCAGCGCCGGTTCCAGAAATTTGTAAGACGTCACATCAAACAGGCTGATTTCCTGCAGGTCTTTACCGACTTCGATCTTCAATACGCTGGAATCGACAGACCGGATCTTACCCGAGACCTTTTTTCCATCATAGAGCAGCACTTCATCGGCAGAGGCGAGCGGACAGATCAACAGTTCCGCCACACAGATCAGCACCGCCAGCAACAAGCCGCTCAAATTACACTTCTTCATAAGAAATACCATTTGCATCAGAGTCTTTAATCTTGTTTCTCGGAAGTCGGTTTTGTTTTATCGACTGCCTGATTTCGCGCCAGACGTCGAAAATAATCTGCCAGAATGTCTTCATAGCCGGGTGGAAAGCCTTCCGTACGCGACTGCAGAATCTTCTCCCGCTGTTTCGGGGTCAGGTCTGCCCAGTTGCGTCCCTTTTTATCGGGGGCCTTCAGTTCCCCCTCTCCGCCGGGACCTTTCCCCAACGTGGAAGAATTCGCCGGACGCGTCGGGTTGGCCCCCGCAGCGCCGCCCCCTTTTTTACACGATTTTTCCAGCATCTCCACCAGCGTATCCAGTCGACTGATAATGCGGGGCTGCGTGGTTTTCGCAGGCTGTGTCGTCTGCCCTTTATCAAAATCAGTAATGACTGACTTCACATCGGTCTGAATATTTTTAAAAGGATCCTTCAGCCAGGCATCGTCCTTCAGTTGCGACAGATTGTCTTTCGGTTCCGGCGGAATGATTAGCGGTGCTTTAACCTGTTTTGCCCCAGGCTTTGCCGCTTCGACCGCATCTGCGAATGCACTCTGCAGACCGCCTGTATAAAACAGCGGGGCACAAATCGTCAATGAGAACAGGAATCTCAAGTGGGTTTGATGGGATTGGGTACGTTTCATTATTATTCTCCTGCCAGACAATGGGGACAGGTCATACTGTGTAATCGTCCGGTGATTAAATCAATTTCTTTCTGACGGACCGAAAGCAGATCAATCCGTTCCTGACGTGACGCTTCCGTGATTTTTTTCTTCTCAATCTGTCGATCCAGCTGATCAGTACGCGTATGAACGGACTGCTGCATCCAGCGTAACATTTTGACTTCTGCCAGCAGTTTGTTGCGATTCCCTTTACAGCCTTTACACTGGCCCCCTCCATTTTTATTGGACGGTCGGGAGGCATCAATCATCGCATCCAGCAATGCCTGCAGATCGGTCTCAATCTGCTTCTGATCATCAATCATTGCTTTGTCGGCTTGCGCCAGCAACAGACCTTCATCGACCAGTTCCATCTGTTCCCGCACAGCGCCCAACGCCACGGGCAGGACCAGGCTGAACTGCGTCAGTTCACATAGTTCGATTGACTCACTACAGAGGCTGATAATTTTTTCCTCCGAAGTCGCCAGTCTGCGTACAGCCGCCAAAGCCTGTTTCTGTTTCTGGGCCACACGATCCTGCAGCTTGGTTGTGACTTCGCGAATCTGTTTCTGCTGCGCAATCATATCCTGCAGCTGATCCATCACCCGCTGACGTACCAGTGATTCGACTTCTTTCCGCAGTTTGTCTTCCAGCTTTTTCGTATCCTGCTGTGCCGAGCTCAACTGTTCAATCGCCTTTTTCTGTTCTTCAGACGCAGGCTTGGGTTGAGAAGCTCCCAGCTTCTTGCAGGCGCCGCCCATACATTTTCCTGCACCTGACAGTGACTTACAGATACTCTGCGAGGCCGGCCCGTATTCACGCAGCATCTGTTCCAGATTTTCTGCGGACTTCTGATTGCGCTGCTCGCTGGTTTCCAGCGCTTTCAAATCTTTTTTATTGCCACTTTTTTTCTGCTGCTCCAGTGTATTCGAGAGTTGCAGCTCTTCCTTCTTCAGTAATTTATTCAACGTCTCACGCGAATCAATCAGCTTACGCAACTGCTCCAGTTTCAGTTCCAGCCCGATGTCGGCGGTCAGCAACAGTTTTTTGAGTTCTTCCAGCAGAACCAGGATCTCTTTCTGTTCCTGGCTGGCTTTATCCAGTTTGAGATCATCCAGCATTTTGGAAGCTTCACCCATGCGATCCAGGATCAGCTGTTCGCGGGCTTTTCGCAGTCCCAGCAGCAACCGCGCCGCATCGTCCGGCTGCGATTCGCGAATCAGCTTGGAGAGCCGAAACATCCGCTCTTCCAGTTCCTGCATATGCGCTTTCGCTTTGTCCTGCTCAAACTGAATCTGCGTTTGGGGCGCAATTTTTTTACCGTCATCAGCGGCTGCTTTGTCAGCAGCAGATACCGCGCCCATCATCTGGGAGATGACGAACATCAACACCAGTCCCGACGCCATTATTTTTTTTCTGCTCCGCATGTCCCTCACCTCCATAACAGGGGGCCTTGAAATATGTTTCTGACTTCAATTATCGAAGATCGAATTGACCTGTTTTTTCTTCAGTTCTTCTGTTTTTTCTTTCACCAGCTGTTCCAGTTTAATCACGGCATTCAACTGGTTAACCACATCAATAAAACTGTCCCACTGTGCCATGTTATTCAATATCTGATCCATGGATTTCAAAATCTCGTCCTGACGCGTATGGATCTGTTCCATCGGGTCAGGGGAGTCTCCGCGTAACGTTTCCAGCGACTGTCGCTGTAGTTCCATCTCACGATCATGCAGATCTTCCAGGGGTTTGAGCACTGTCTGTGAAATCAACTGATAGGTCTCTTCTCCTCCGAGTTGGTTCAGCTTCATTTCCTCAACCGAAGCGTTCAACGCATGGCTGACCTGTCCTGTTTCCCGTCTGACCAGTTGATGCTGTCGCATCCAGTCGGCAGCCTGATCCAGACTTTGTGCCAGCTTCAGTTGATCTCTCAATTGTTCCGCCTGATCCCGGGCTTTCCTTAATCGCGAACGCAACTGCTGTTGCCTTAACAGTATTTCCCGAAACAGTTCTTCCGGTTTGACAACGCGAAACACCAGTTGACGGGAACTCGTCTGCTGCACCCCGGTATAACAGTTATCCTCCGCATGACTTTGAAACGTGATTACCGCACCGGGACTTAATTTCAATTCTGAGATCGACACACGTTTTTCGTCTTCTATCACATTCTCCACCGCAGGATCCGCAGGTCCGTAGACGGGATAATCTTTTTTGGTAACTGCCTGTTTTTTCTTTTCTGCTTCCGGGTTTCCAAACACCTGATCCAGAGCCGCTTCCGTCACATTCTGACTCTTTTTCGTTTCTGTTTCAGCCAGTGGCAGATTCGAATCCATGCCCACCCACCTGATACCAAAGTCGTCGCGGGCGATGATCGAGAAGGGGATCGTGGCGTCTGCTGTAATCCGCTGTCGAACTCCTGAATACCGGAAACTCAATCGAGGACCACGATCCGGCTGCACACCGATCGAAACCGGTCGTGGATGCGAATGAATCTCATGCTCTGCCGAGTGTAACGTCAACCGAAAGTTGACAGGTTTCTCATGCGTCCATGCTGCCTGAAAATGCTTACCATCTGTACTCTTCCATTGTAACGAAACGTCCTCAGAATCAACGTCAATCTCCCGGACTTTGACATTTGTCGTCAATTCCAGCAGCACCTCCGATTGCGGCAATAATCTCACATTCCCCTCGCTGGCTGAGAAATGTGACACAAACGGTTCTGAGAGCCGGGGATGCGTCGCCTGCAGCTTCAAGTCGGTAATGCGGGGACGATCAATGGGCACAATCTCAAAAGGCTCCGATTCACCATCTCCGCCCCAGGCATAAGCTTGAACCGGCAGTTGCAGCGGGGGCACTTCGTATCGAAAATCCCCCTCCTGAAAACGGTTCATTGTTATCGTTTCACTGTTTCCCTCTTCTCCTGTCAGGTACAGCCACACACTTTCCGTCGGTTCTTCCTGATCTTCGACGACCACCTGTAATGCTGCCGACTCCCCGCGGGGAATGATCCACTGTCCATCCTTGAGCCCCACGACCGTCAAACGCGTATTGCGCGGCCAGGGCGCGTTCGACCCTGCAAACCACCGCTGACTCCATAACCGGCCCGCTTCCGGCGCTGCGATTCCAAATCCCACGGGAATCAGAATCACCGCCAGCAAAATCAACAGGCAATTTCGCGTATGCCGGGAATCAATCACTTCCTGAAAGGAATACTGACTGAGCGACTGATAATTCGACTGTACCGCCTGTTCAATCATCGGCTGAGACTGTTCAGACTGTGTCAGATGACCAGGCAACTGCAGCACACTGGCAACACGCGGCGCCAGTGCCTGTTGAGGAATCACTTTTTGGGAACGGTCGATCAGATTCGCAATTTCAATGGGGGACAACGAAACCCGCAAAGGCAGATAAACATACCGGTAGATCAGATAACCCATCACCGCCACGCAAACCAGTAGATACAACATACGAGCTACCAGGCTCAGCCCCAGCCACCAGTCAAACAATAAAGACAGACTTGCCAGTCCCAGCAGAGCCGCGAGAATCCGCACCGTCGCTTCCAGCAGAGTATGTCTGCGTAAAGCGACCCCGACGCGTTCCAGCTTCCCGGAAATCGTCTGCTGCAGCGCCTCGAATTCATCAGATCGTGGCGTGGGTGACATCTATCAGAAACTCCTTCGAATCGTTAATCCAGTTGTTAAATCAGTCGACACCATTTTCGCAAAATCCATTCTGTGACCAGCAGACCGAAAATCAGTATATAAAACAGGGGCGCATCCCAGATCTCCTGTCGTTCTTCCAGCAGGCGGGAGACCTGTTTGATTTTGAACGCATTCACGATTCCGTCTGACTCCGAAAGATCAAACACACGCCCTCCCGTAGAAACCGCCATCGTCTGCAGGAATGCTTCGTCCAGAGTCGGGTTTTCCAGTTCCTTGTTCGGAAACTCGACTTTAATCGGCAGTGTCGCTGCTTTGACGGTCGCGCCTGCCGCTTCGTCCCCCAGCCAGACTCGCACGAAATAAGTTCCCGGCTGCGTGACCGGAAACGAGGTAGAAAACTCACCCGCTTTGTTTCCCGGAGTGAGTGTCAACGGTATCGGCTGATCATCACCGCGTTCGACATCACCGTACAGGCGCTGCAACCCCGGTTCCATTTGCGATTCATCCAGAAACCGGGCAATGATTTTTGCCTGACCGCCCGGTTGGTAAGTGGCCTGGGGTGTCGACAGTCGAAACGGATAATTTCCCCCCAGCTGTTTGCTGCGCCCCGCACGATCCACGACGCGTGCCCAGAAGCCATCAAAGAACTGATCATCCAGGTAACGCCAGCGATAGGTACTGTCAAAACCGATAAAGATCGACCAGCCGGGTCCCACTCGCTGTGAAGCAATCAAAACTTCCTGACCATATTCATTACGCATGCGGGGATCGGCGTGCACTGCCAGAACGGTTGCGCCCGGCTTGGCTTTGGTAACGGGGAAATGCCAGAACATCCCGGGCAGATTATCCAGAATCTGTTCATTGGCCTGGCGATCCGTAGAAAAAGTGAAGATCGGATCCTGAAATCCCGGATCCGTCACATCCAGCTTCCAGGGCGAACGCGCACTCAGGCGGATCTGCACCTGCGATCGAAACAGACCCGGTTCCCGGATGACGGGCAGCAGATTCAGCCAGCTGAGCGACGGATCAGACTGGCGATCAAACATCTGTGCCGTCTGCATTTCGCCGGCAATATAAACGAGTCCGCCTCCCGCCTTGGTGACGAAGCTTGTCAGCAGTTCCGGAAAGTTGATCGGCCACTGAGTTGGATCGGGGTCGTACAGGATCACACAGTCATAATCATTCATCTCTTCCTGGGTCACAGGCAGCCGACGGATCGGCAGGTCTCCCGGATGTTCGTAAGTTTTATCAGCGGCCATCAGCCACGATGAGAGCTTAATCTGTCGATCACGCAGAAACGTATTCCGCAGGAACTGCACTTCGGGAAATGTGGAACCGGCGATGAACAACACATTCAGACGCTGACGAATCACCCGCACTTCCGCGGACGCCAGATTGTCATCCTGCGAGATTTCCGGGCCTGCATCGACGATTTTGGCCCGAAACTCCAGTTTCCCGGTTTTGGTTTCGCTGAATTCGTATGTTTTAGGCTGCAGGGCGCCGTCCAGATTGAGCACGATCTCTTCGCGGATAAATTCCTGCCAGGGGCCGCCGTTCCTGCGCTGCTCGATCACTAAAGTGCCCGATTCCGCCTGCATCCCCCGCGATTCAATATGCACGGTGATCTGATTGGGATCCTGCACAAAGACCACCGGGCTGGCTTCCAGTTCAGTGATCGCGACATTCCGTGGCCCGTCGGTGGTTCCCACGCCGACTGTCACCAGAGGCACACCTTCATCTGAAAGCATCTGCAGAACTTCTTCCGGCGCTTCTCCTGCCGTCGACTGACCATCGCTGACAATCAACACTCCCGATAAAGGCATTCCCGAATACGACAGTAGTGCCTGCCTCAGGGAACTGGCAATCGCGGTTCCCGTCCCGCCTGGCTGCCATTCTTCACTAAGTGACAGCGCCTCGGGATTAAATTTGTCAGAGAAACTGTGGAGATGAACGGTGCGTGCTCCGTCCGCGGACAGTTTTTTCAGGAACGGTTCATTCACCAGTTTCTGAGCCAGTTGCATCCGGTTCATCTGTCGCAATGCCGCCGTATCTGCTGACATGCCCAGATTTCGGGAGACTTTGTTGGCTTTGTCCTCATCCTTCCAGGCGTCTTTTAATGACATCGAAAGGGAATTATCCAGAAGGACCAGCAGATGCGAGGGGATTTTCTCCTCTTTGCTGAGCACCAGAATCGGCTCCAGCAGCATGGCAATTACCAGCAGTACAATAAAAATACGAATCGTATACAGCAGACAGCGACGCACGAAAGGGACCTGCCGGGCGTCACGTTGATAGAGCCACCAGCCACCACCAATCAAAACGAGAACCCCCAGAATCAGCAACAGTCGCCAGTCTCCTCCAGGCAGCCCGACCCACTGCGCAGACCAATGGCCTCCTTCGGTCCAGGTCGAAGCTTTGATGCCAAACAGGAATTCCAGAAAACCGTTCAAAGTCACTTCTTTCTGTTTATCGCCGACGGCCAATAAAAGTCGCCAGCATACTTTCTGAGATCAGACAGCCCAGTAACACCACTGCCAGGTAACGCCACAACTCGGTCCCTTCGGTAGTGAGGTCCATTTCTTTCCCCTGGTACCGAATCAGCTTTAAAGGCATCTTTCCCAGAAACTGCTGTAAAGCCGGTTCATCCAGTTTCTTCTGTAACGAGTCATTCACATCGGCATTGATCGCAAATTTTTGTGTCTGTTTTCCGAGTTGCGCATCCTGCCACTCGGCTTCCACAACACCGGCAAAGCGAACCGCGGGAGAACTGAGTGTGGTTTTGCCCTCGGCATTGCTGGCAAAGACAAGTTCCAGGGGGTTCTGTTCCTGCTCCAGCCAGATCAGTTCGCCCGACTGAGGTGCCGTAACCGTATCCAGTTCAAAATGGATGGGCTCACCTGCCGTCAGATTCTCGCCCCGTTGAATGTCAGCGGCGATCTGTTGTGCCGCGACACGCATTGCCAGAACAAAACTCGCCTCGGCAGGCCAGTCGCTCCACTTCTTATCTGCGGTAATGGTCCACAACAGCACGCGTCCTTCGCCAAACCGTTTTTCCAGAACCGCTGGCGACTGTTGTGCATCATTCCAGCGTGCCAGCACGCGTGTCTGTAACGAATCGGCTCCGGCATCCAGGGTCACATCGACGAAACGTCGCGGTCGGATGCGGCTCAACAGTTCGGGCGTCAAACCTTTCAGTAATTCAATCGGCGAATCTGCAATCGGTTCAATCACCAATCCCTGGGAAGAGAGATCCCGTACCTGCTGCAGTCGTGCCGGCAGTAGTCCATTTCCCCCTTTGTACAAACCCTCGTTATAGAGCTGCAGATCACACTGGTCGCCGGCAAAGATCATCAGTCCGGTTCCCAGAGAGACCAGCTCTTCGAGTTCTTTGATTCGCTCTTTGGACAATTGATCGACGTTGGCCAGTACAATCAGGTCGGGAGCCGTTAAAAGTTGTGTTTTCCAGGTCGAGCTCTCCGCCTGGGTCACCTGCCAGTTGGAATTCCCCGCAGAGAGTGCCAGTGCCAGAAAATCGGTTTCACTTTCAAACGGATTCAGTCCCGGCTCTCCATCCACAAGTACGACATCTACCATCTGGCGTACGTTGATGATCTTGCGCTGCACATTGTCATCCAGTAATTTGTCAGCAGGAATGCTGAGTGTGACCGTATGCTGACCCGCCTGGTCAAATCGTACACTGATTGGCACACTCACCGTTTTCTCAGCTGGAATTTCAGGTAGTGTCACCGGCGTCACATTGCCATCCACGGTTAATAACGCCTGTCCCGATTTCAAAGGTTCTTCACCGGCATTTTCGATAATCGCCGTCAGTTTCACTTCCTGGTCCACCAGTGCGATCCGACTATCCAGTTCCAGGGAGCGTAATACGCGATTGCCTGCCGGCTCATCACCGATATCAATAAAGCGGACCGTCACCTGTTCCTGAGACCAGCGATCAAACAGATCACGCACCTCATCGGTCCAGCCGGCCTGCCAGAGATCAGTGATAATGATGACTTCCTTGACGGGGAAGGTGGCTTCCTGAAGCTGGCGATCGATATCTTCCAGTGTCGACATCCAATGACTGCCTGTCTGGGAATGCGACAATTCATTCACGCGGCTGACCAGTTTTTTTCGTTCACTCTCATCCAGATGTGACATCCGCACCAGCGGCGCAGCCGGATTCGATGCCAGAACGACAGAGACAGAATCCTGGGGCCCCAGCTGATTCAGTACCTGTCGCGTAGCATTCTGGGCCCGTTCAAAGGCACTCTGATCGGTCTTCCGATAAGCCATACTCAGCGAGTCATCAATCACAATCACGCGACTGGCCCGGCCTTCGACAGATAGAAATCCCGCCAGATTGGTCCCGGAACTGATCGGACGGGCGACCGCCAGAAACAAAGCCAGCACTGCTAATGTGCGAATCGCCAGCAGCAGCCACTGTTCCAGTTTCAAGCGACGCTTGTTGGTTTTGAGGGTCAGTTTGAGATATTCCATCGGCGCCCAGTCCACGCGGATAAACCGTCGCCGGTTTAACAGGTGGATGATAATGGGGGCGGTTGCCAGAACCGTTCCCGTCAGTAATAAAGGGGCCAGAAACTGCATAGTGTCTTTCGAATTTCTCTTTCTGTCAGGAACGTTGTTCTACATCGGGGGCAGGGGAGTTCGAAACGATTTCCGACTGGGTCTCCTGGTTTGAAGTGCCCGCCAGTGCAGACATCCTGCCACGATGCGTTTTTGCCCCCGCAAACTGTCGGTTGTGTAAATAACGGCTTAAAACGACTGCCAGGTTTTCATCCGTCAACACCTGCAGATAGTCAATGCCACAATACTGACAGCGCTGACGGGTTTCCTGAATGAACTGTTCCATGGCCGCCTGGTACGCTTTATGAAACGCCCAGGGCTCGGCGAAGATCTCTTCTTCGCCTTCGATGTCCTTAAAGATCACAGAATCCTTAAAAGGCATCTCCACTTCATCACGATGCAGGATGTGTACCACGATCACTTCATGCCCGGCGTGCTGCAGTTTCCCCAGCGATTCATAAAACCGATCCAGAGGCGTCAACAGATCTGACAGCACGACCACCACGCCGCGTCGATGAATCTGGTCTGCCACCTGGGATACCGCAGGGCCGATATCTGTTTCTCCCTCCAGTTCGACCTGCTTGAGGACCTCGATGAACTTCGAAAGATGGGAGGGCGTGCTCCCGGTTCGCAGATCTTCCTGCACGTGGTCATTCAGAATCGCCAGGCCCACCGCATCGCGCTGTTTCAGTAAGACTGCCGACAGGGAGACGGCAATCGTGGCCGCGCAATCATATTTCGAATTCTGGGGTCCTCCGTATGCCATCGAAGAGGAAGAATCGATAATAAACACGGCGCGCAGGTTTGACTCTTCTTCGAATCGTTTGATATAGAAACGGTCCGAGCGTGCGTAAGCTTTCCAGTCCAGATTTTTCAGATCATCGCCGGGTGTATAACTGCGGTAGTCTGCAAATTCAGGCGACAGACCATGTAGAGGACTGCGATGCAGGCCGGCAATCGAACCTTCGACAGGCTGTTTTGTTTTGAATCCAATCCCTGCAATCCGACTGATGATTTCAGGATTTAAGTATTCTTTCATACTGTCCATCCTTTCCGGCTGCACTCTGTTGTAACGGCGTTTCTTCAATCAGTTTTTCGATCACGGTATCGGGAGACTGTCCTTCGGACTCGGCATTGTAAGACAATACAATCCGATGTCTTAACACTGCTTTCGCGACAGCCTGCAGGTCTTCCACAGTGACTTCAGGGCGACCATAAAGCGCGGCACGAGCTTTCGCCGCGAGGATCAACGACTGCCCGCCACGAGGCCCCGCGCCCCACAGAACCCAGCGATTGATGAATTCAGGAGCATCATCTCCGTCCCGACGGGTGGCCCGGATCAGGTCCATTGTATAATCGACCAGAAAATCACTGATTGGCACACGGCGGACCAGATGTTGCAGTTCCAGAACTTCTTCCCCGGTCAACGTTGATTCCGGTTCCACCTGATCATCGCCTGTGACCGCCTTATAAATCTGGCGTTCTTCGTCGCGCGTCGGATACTTGACGATGATCTTCATCAGGAAACGGTCCAGCTGTGCTTCGGGCAGGGGATAGGTCCCCTCCTGTTCAATCGGGTTCTGTGTCGCCAGAACAAAAAAAGGACGGGGGAGCTGGTAATGTTTGGTTCCCGCCGAGATGTTCTTTTCCTGCATCCCCTGCAGTAATGCGGCCTGCGTTTTGGGAGGCGTACGGTTAATTTCGTCGGCCAGCAACAGGTTCGTAAAGATGGGACCTTCAATGAATTTGAATTCCCGGGTCCCGCTTTGACGGTCTTCATAGATCACGTCGGTTCCGGTAATGTCAGCGGGCATCAGGTCGGGAGTAAATTGAATCCGCCCGAAATCCAATGACAGGCTTTTGGCGAGTGTCGAAACCAGCAGCGTCTTTGCCAGCCCCGGGACACCTTCCAGAATACAATGTCCGCCAGCCAGAATACTGACCAGCAACTGTTCTACGACATCGTCCTGACCGATCACGACGGTACGAATCTGTTCTCGGATGCGTTCCTGGGCCACTTTCAGTTTTTCCAGTGCGACCATGTCTGGTGCTGTTTTAATCTCTGACAAGATTCACTCCCTGTTCTACCAGTCTGAAACGACCGGTTATATTCGTTAGACTGAGTCCAGTTTTACTGTAGCGTCTCCAAGGCCATTTGAGACGAGTAGATTAGATTGAACGACGCTCTGGTTAAATGTGATACGCTCTAGAAATTCATCGTTGATAAATGGGTAAGTATTTGTAAGGCAGCTGCAGGACAATCAACGCCACACTGGTACCGAAAACGGGACCCACTCCATCTCCATTCCAGCTGCCGTTGGATGTCTGTGATTTGACCAGACTGTCCCGCTGACCGGGATAATAGGCATCCCAGTACTCATCGCCTGCCTGATAAAACGCCTGGGCGGCGTAAAGGTTCAAATAAAAATAATGTCCCGACTGAAATCCGTTTTTCCGATTCTTGAACTGGCCATAGACATATTCCATACATTCTTCCGCAAGTGGTGATTCGTATTCTCCTGCGGAGTACAGGCAGGTAATGGCAGCCGCGGAAATCGGCAGTCGGGTATCGTTACCTGAGTTATAAGAGTAACGAATCCCTCCTTCGGGAGTCTGGCAGAGTTCCAGGTAGCGGACCGCATTTTGAATGGTACTTTTAGGCACGGTAAAGCCGGCATTGTGTGCCGCGCGCAGTCCCTGCATTTGCGTGACGGTCACACTCCCTTCATCGCCACCTCCAGGCGTATAGATCCAGCCTCCCCTATTACTCTGACCGGAAGCCGTTAACTGAATCCCGTCTTTGACGACTTTGGCAATCCGGTCGCGCACTTTCGCGTCTGTCTCCATACCGTATACGCTGGACAGAAACAGGAGTGAGAAACCATGGCCGTACATCGGACGACCATTTTCTGCGCCTGCAGCGATCAACCCATTTCCCTGTGCCTGGCTGAGAACATATTCGGTCGCTTTACGAACCTGGTCAGCATAAGGACCACGACTGGAGGTATTCCCGTTGGCCAGAAAGGCGATGCCAGCCAGCGAAGTCATGGAAACCGGGTACGTACTGCCATCCTGAGTGGTCTGAAAGCTGCCTCCAGGAGTCTGCTGTTTGGCCAGGTATGCCAGCCCGCGTTCAATTGATTTGACAGCAGCAGGCGTCATATGTTTGGGGAGAATCTCTTCCCCACGCATTTCAACTGGTCTGACGATTAACATCAGACACAGCGTACAGCCCGTCAACAGTGTTTTAAATTTCATAAGACGCCCGTCCTTGAATTTCCTGCCTGTTACTCAATGGAATAAGTCACACGCACTGCCACCGCGATCGGGATGGCTTTCAATAAAGTCGATGCCTGTTCTTCAGTCTGATTGACTCTTGTCGCTGACATGTACTGTGAAATGATCTGATTATAAATGGCTGCCGTATTTTTCTGACTGTCACCGACGCCATCAACGGAGATCACTTTTCCCAGTTTGACGCCCGTGAGCTTCGCCAGCTTCTCCGCCTGGGACCGCGCATCTTTGACGGCCTGTTCGTAAGCCGCTTCTTTCAGTTTTTCCACGTCCGTCACTTTGAATGTAGCCATTGTGTTGCGGGCTTTTGATGGATTGTAAGTACCCGGTACACTAGGAGAAGTGTCGTTACCGATAATCACACCGGCATCTTTACCGGAATCGACGATGCGTACAATCATTTCCAGCAGTTCCTGGGAGCTCAACTTATCGATTCCAGTCACGCGCAGTTTGAGTGTTTCAGACACTGACAATTCCTGTGAATCCGTATTATTCACTGCCATGCCGCGCATCATGGCCTGCATCTGACTCGCATTCAAAGAAGAGTAAAGAGACAGGCCTTCTTCCACGACTTCCAGCCCCGGGATCTTCAGATTTTTGAAAGCGGTTTCCGCCCGTCGACGATTACCATGAAACTTGGTAACCGCATCGCCGGCCAGTTGTCCCTGGCCGATTACAATTCCCGTCAGTTCAACAACGGAAGGCTTTGCTTCGACGCTGCCCAGCCCCATCACCGTAATCCCCTGATTTTCGGCTGCAGCAGACGAATGCGTCATCATGCCCCAGCAAAAGAGGACTGCCAGTGAAAACATAGTAACTCGTTGTAACAATCGGGACAGACCACTCATATTCAATTCCGTATCCAGTCGTTTAAAAGTGATTCATTCGTGTTAAGGTTTTGACTTCTGATCTGATGATCCAGGGATGGTCACCGGGTAGGCAGTGACAGCCTGATTCGAAACACACATTATCAGCCCCTGTCTGAAATCGATCGAGCCTCCCAGCGAAGACAGATCATGCCCTCGATAGATTCCAAGAATGTCACCATTTGTCTTGGAAATTTCAAAAATCCCCCGGCTGGTGAATACCCAGAGCTGCTCCGGATCGAGCAGGGCACTCATACCTCCGGCAGCTACGGGCAACTTGACTGCCCAGTTCAGTTCATGCGATTTGCGGTCAATGGCTTCCAGTTCCCGTGACAGGAGATAGATATTCTTCTGATCGATACCCACCAGTTGTGCCGATGTTTTGATCGGGCGTTCCCAGAGCATTTTTTTTGCTGCCAGATCCAGAGCAAAGACTTTATCCATGCCTGCTTCTTTGAAATAAACCAGATTCTGATCCCGCAGCATCTGTCCTTCGGAATGCAACAGAACATCCTCATCAATCGCCGCATAGTAATAATTGGTATTGGTCTGATCGACTTTGTAAGGGTACCGGAATGCCCAGTTGATGGCTTTGGTCGAAAGATCGATCTCAAACAGGGCACCGTTATTCGTCAGAATCAGCAGGCTGCCCCCGGTCTTCCGCAAAATCGGAACCGGCATGACAGGCATGCCGTTCGAGGTGTTTCCAGCAACCACACTTCCCAGGGGAATCGACCACTGTTTCTTCCCGGTTTTCAACTGCAGGCAGTTCAGTGTCAGTAGTTTATTATTCTGCTGATGTGAAATCACATAAATCTGCTCGCCAGCGACGAGCGGTTTTGAAATAAAGCTCTCATTGGTCTGACTGCTCTGCCAGAGCTGTTTTCCGGAATCCCGATGATAGGCAATCAATCGATAACAGGCACGATACCGGTTCATCTCTTTCTGGGGAATCAAGGTTGTCAGTACATAGTTGCCGTCGACAGTAATATGGTACTGGTTCAGATTGGATGACTGATGAAAGCTGTAATTATTGAAGTTGGTGCCGAGGTCTTTGAACTTCGCGTTCCGCCAGACCAGCTTGCCGGTCTGCAGATCGACGCCGAAACAGATCCCGTAAAAATTAAAATAGGCCCGTTTGTCATCCACGGCCATCGGGGGCACGAATGTCTGATACGATTTACTGCGTCCATAATAGTCAGACTGGGAATTGACGATTGCCTGTTTTGCCGCCTGGTCCAGATAAGTGACCTGCCAGCGAGGTGCTATCTGTTTGTCTGACATCTGAAGTGGCTGAGAAATCCGATTCGAAAGCGCAGTCGTCGCAACAGAGTGATTGTCACTTTTTTCAGAGTCAGCAGGCATCAACGACTTGAGATACATCACAGGATCGACCGCGTCGCCTCCTAATGTCACTTTCTGATCGGAATACTGTTGAGAGATGAGTTGAATCGTCGCAGCCGCCTGTTCCATCTGCCCGTTACGTATCAGGGCGAGCGCGTATTTGACATTCAGATCCATTTCGGAAAGATTGGAATCAGGATGGTGTTCCAGCACAGCACGCCAATAGCGTGCCGCCTGATGGAACTGCCCCTGCTCGAACGCATCATTACCCAGCAGGTCAGCGACATCATCACCGATGGAAGTTAAAAAATACTGGGAATATATTTTTCGGGCTTCCGCTGCCGCCTGGGGAGTCACCAGCCTGCCTGACGCATTGAGATCTTCAAACTGTTTGCGGGCTTTGCCGTCAAAGAACAGTCGAAACGCCTCGCGTCCTTCGGGAGGCAAGGCAGTCAGCGCCTGAAAGACTCTGTCTTCCGCATCGATCAGAAATCCATCACTGGTCGGCAGCAGGCGCGAGGTAGATTTTGTCTCAGAGAGTTCCTTGAGCGACGTCAGCGCCTTTTCCCACATCCGATGCCGGATATAACGTTCGTAGTCTTCCAGCAGATTCAATTTTTTCTCATCCACCGAAATGCTGAACCCCGGCATTTTATGGGGAGAGGTAACGTCCGCCGCCACGGCATCCTGAACGACGGCAGCACCATTCACAACAAAGACCTGTGCTTCTGCCAGTGCAATGGGACAGAAAAGCCAAACAGCTCCCCCCCAAAGCAGGCATTGCTTCCAGACTGATTTCAGATTGAAGTGTTTCAAGTGCGCACCCATAGATAACATAATCCATCCTTAGCCGACGAATGGCCTGTTCCTTCGTAGAATATCAATTGTGTTGGCGCGATCTATAAGAACATAACCAGGATGGTTGTGGGGTGACAGGAGTTCCCGGTTTTTAAATAATCCCTCGTTTTTTCTGATCTTCCCTCGCACATTTCTGCAAGAAATAAACCATGTCATCATTGTACACCACATGGTGATCAGAATTTCAAGGACTATTTTGTCGCTTTTTGCTTTTTTAATAACTTTCCGTTTTTTGAATTTCCCCCTTCATTTATTTGCTGAGGAAAAACAGCTGCCTCTCAGGCATCCTGCAGTTCAAATTCTACCTGTTCCAGCTGCTGACCGTTGACAATAATCGCCAGACGATGGATGCCGGGATAATACCTGCGTGTGGAAATGGGTTTGAAGGAATGTTTTGATCGATAGACTCTGGAATGCTCAGGGTAAACGCCTTCCGAAATCTTAAATACTTTACGGGTTGTCGCGCCTTTCTGTCTCACAAATTCAACGGCATATTCCATGCGGATTTGCCCCAGTTCCGTTTTATGTGAAACCAGTTCAAATTCAAACCTCACCTCTTCTCCCATGCTGATGACAGACGGCTGGAGTTCAAACTTTCTGATTTTGAGGTTATCCGGCCGGCGATAACCGAACAGAGCCAGCGTCTGCGGATCTCCCTGTTTTAATAATGTCCGACAGCCGTGCTTTACAATCCAGCGTGTTTCCGGTTTTCCTTTGAGCCACTGTTCAGCCAGAGACAAAACGATTTGAGGATGATCTTTGGAGATGTCATTCAGATGATTGGCGACGCTCCGCCTGACATATTCACTGGAATCGGATTTCAACCGTTTCAGAATTGGCAGCAGGGGGGCAGGATTCTGTTTAAAGGCCGGTAAAGCCATTGCCCACGGCAAACGGGGGCGACTCCCCTCGGAAGCCAGCCTGCGAACATGCTGATCCGACGATGCAGCCCAGAGCTTCAACTGGCGGATCATGCGTTGCTGATCTTGCACAATAAACGGACGGACGGCAAATTCGCTGCTGGAGAACTTCGTAAAATGTTCCAGTGCTGCCATAGAGCGATCCCAGTCCTTCAGGCCGTAGACTTCAACAAAGTCAGGGAAGAACATTGCTTCAAAACCACCAAAAGAGGGGGCAGCCCGCTCTAAAACGGTGAGTGCAGTCCCATAATCATTCGGCAGAAACTCATGCAACGCATGCGTAATATGCCGCATACGCTGTTTCAGTTCACGCTGCTCCCATTCCGCGTCAAACACAAACTGCAGCATACGCTTGCGAGGAAAGCGCGGCGAATAGCGGGCAAGTTCCTCAATCAGTCGATTGAGATAGGCTTCATCGTAGCGGTCTTTAAGCGGTTCAGGCATGAATCTCGTTTCAAAGCTGATGACATTTCACAATTCTGCTGACAGACGGCAGAGTCCGCCGCGTATCGTACTCTTTCTTTTGTCTCACCACAAACAAAACAGGCCCGCCTGTCGCAGTTGACAGGCGGGCCTGGATAAAATTGAAATTACGGATACGGTTATCCCATGAGTTTGGTGACGGCCTGGGCTTTCACCAGTTCGCGGGGCTGATTCAGATGGTTATACACAATCGTTTCCGGATTAATTCCGAACGAATGATAAATCGTTGCCAGCAGTTCGCGGGGATGGACGGGATCTTTTCGCGGGCTCGAACCGGTTTTGTCCGATTCACCATGCACGTAGCCCCGTTTAATCCCGGCACCTGCAAGCAGGGAAGTATAACAGTAAGGCCAGTGATCGCGTCCGTCATCACTGTTTGAGTTTCCGGAAGTACTGACGCCGCGTTGCGGACTGCGTCCGAATTCACCAACCGCCACGACCAGAGTCTCATCCAGTGTACCACGGTCGTACAAATCGGAGATCAGACTGGCCAGTCCCTGATCGAACATGGGAGCCGACTGATTTTTCAAACGATTGGTCAGACCGGAATGGACGTCCCAGGAATGGTTATTGGAATTGGCAACTTTCGGCCAGACCACTTCAACGACACGCGTTCCCGCTTCCACCAGACGTCTTGCCAGCAACAAACTCTGGCCAAACGTATTGCGACCATATTGATCACGGACAGCATCCGATTCCTGATCCAAAGCAAACGCATCACGGGCACGCCCGGAAATCACCAGATCCAGGGCACGACTGTAATATTTATCGAGCTTGTAGTCCTCAACCGCTTTGTTGAGTTGAGGCATGCCTTTGTTGATTGTGTCACGCAGACTGGCGCGACGCTGCAGACGGGATGTATAAACATCGGGACGCAGTTTCAGGTCGTCGACACTGATCTTGTCCATCTTATTCATATCCATATCGTCTCCGGGTGGATACAGATAGTAAGGATCATAGGCACGTCCCAGGAAGCCTGCGGTACCCGCTTTGCCGACCACATTACTTTCCTGCAGAGGACGAGGCAGCATCACGAAAGGTAACATGGAAACCTGTGGTGGCTGCAGACGGATCACGTTGGAACCAAAGTTCGGGAAGTCCTTGGGACTGGGCGGTTCCAGCTGGCCGGAAGGGCTGACCTTGTCGGTCGTGTAACCGGTCAACATCTGATAGATGGCAGCGGTGTGATTGAAGAGTCCTTTGGGTGTGTAGCTCATCGAACGGATCATCGTGAACTTGTCATTATTCTGAGCCAGATTGGGAAGCAGCTCGGTAAACTGCACACCGGGCATTTTGGTGGAGATCGGCTTGAATACACTGCGTACGTTATCGGGTACATTTTCTTTAGGATCCCACAAATCAATGTGGCTGGGGCCCCCTTGCAGAAAGATCAGAATGACACTTTTGGCTTTGGCCCAGCCGGGGCCGCCACCACCTTCATTACTGTTGGCCGCCGCTTCCTGCAGTTGCAGCATGGACCCCAGTCCCATACCCATCATGCCGGAACCACCTACCCGCAACAAATCACGTCGTGAAATTTGATTTCGAGACTCACATACTTCCTTGCCTGGTTGACCGGGAATGATCAGCATTTCAATATCTCCTCATTTGGATTTGAGAGCAGTTTCAGTTTTGTATTCTATGTTGAAAACAATTTTTTGAATCGTTCTTAATGATTAAACAGAAACGCCGGACTGTTAATCAAAGCCCAGGTCAGGTCCTGAGCCGCAATCAGACGGTGATGTTTGAGCTGTTCGGCACTTAACTGCACATCACTTCGCAGTCGTGTGAGTGTCCGGTCAACCGGTTTGAGTTCCTGCATTTCCTGCAGATGCTTACGGTATTGCACCAGAACCGGGTCGGTCGCGCGTGGCTGTTTACTCTCGGCAACTGCTTTTAACATCGACTGCAACTGACTGTCGGCTTTGCTGTAATATTCCTGCAGTTTCTTTTTCTCGGCAGCATTTCGTTTATCGACCGCCTTCGCCAGAATATTCTGAATATCCTGGGGATGTTTATCGAGGGTGGTTGGTCCGATGCCGTCCGTGATAGACAGACGGAAACGGCCAATCGAATGCGTATTGCTGTTGAACTCCTGCTTCATGACAAATGTCAAAATCATTCCCTGATCATCAGCGGGGACCGGCGACTGGATATCGAAACTGGCGACATGTGGTTTTCCAATCTGTGGTGAGACTGCCCAGCCATTTCCCTGCGGAGCAAGCTTGCCATCAATGGCCGTCGCAATTGAGTACCCATTCTGACTGAAATCAGCCTGAGCGTTCAACAACTTGAGCTTTGTTTTCTGATCCGGTTTTGATTTCGGAGCCGCGTAGACTTCGAATTCAGTCAATACAAAGTTCCCATCTGTCGAACGACCGGGACCTTTCCTGGGAAACGAATCATCGATCAATACTTCCAGCCGGACTGCCGAAAGATTTTTCAGACTGGTTTCTGTGACGATTTCATAATCACCTTTACCATTTTTCCCCTTCGCCAGCAGGGACAGATCTTTCTGTGGTTCCAGAGTTGCTTCATTCGTCGCTTTCGCGGTTACAGGCTTGATGGGAGTCCAGTGGGTCCCTTTTGCTTCCTGTTTTTCCCAGGCAGCGATCTTGTCCTGAATCGAACTCTGGTAGGCGGACAATGCTTTCTGCAGCTTCGCTGTGCGTGCCTGTTGTTCCTTATTGAGGAAGGCTTCGCGTGGCGCAATCGCTTTCTCAAACTCAGACAGCTTCTGTTGTGCTGACTGAATATTCTGTACGCGCTGATCTTCCTGCTGAATCACTTCCGGCTTCAATCCTTTTTCATAGGCCGCCAGACGCTTTTTCAATGTCTCATGTTCGCTCTGAATCTGCTGTTGAATGAGCTTGACACCTGCCTGTGTCTCCTCGGGAGAAGCAGGGCGGTTCAATACACGTAAGAAGATAGAGTTAATCAGAGACGAATCATCTTTTTCAGTCTGCACCAGTTTGTTCAAAGCGTTATTGGGATCACTAATGGCATTTCCCACGGTGGGCCCACTGATCAACGCCATAACCGGTCCCAGTTCCACGCTGGAAGACCGCTCACACTCACAAGGACTTTCGCGTTGTGCACGCCCGAACTTTGCCAGGAAGTCACTTTTCAATTCAAAGCCGACGTCGGGCAGTTCAGCTGCACGGGTACCGGCCGGAACTCCAGGGATATTGGACTGTGAACCCGTGACACGGCACAAGGCATCATACAAGACTTCTGCCGGCAGACGCCGCGCTTTTGCATGCGAATAGTTAATGCTGTCATCTTCATTCCACTCGTTGGATTCGATGGATAACTGATAAGTACGCGACTGACAGACCACGCGCATCATATGCCTGATATCAAAATCATGTTCAAGAAAATCAGCCGTTAATCGATCCAGTAATTCCGGATTCGAAGGCGGATTACCCGCCCGGATATCATCAATCGGTTCGATCAGACCGGTCCCCGTCAGATAACCCCAGATGCGGTTCGCATAAGCTTTGGCAAAGTACTGATTGTCACGGGAGGTGATCCAGCGGGCCAGTTTTTCACGCCGGGTCAGTTCTTCTTTTTTCTTCTCACCCATTTTGAATTTGGCAGGGTAGGGGAATTCCGGCGGTGTTTTCGCTCCGGTTCGTTCGTGGATCATTTCTCCTTCGTTTTTATCATACACAACCTCAAACAGCGGCTTACGGCCTTCGACAGCGGTTCCGCCAATCGTGCGTCCTTTACTTTCCGGGGCATTCTTCAAATCATACTGAGCGAAGAAAGCGGACGTTTCGTAATATTGATCCTGAGTCCAGCGTTCAAAGGGATGATCGTGGCACTTATTGCAGTTGAAACGAATTGAGAGAAACAGGTGTGTCGTATTTTCCATCGTATCTTCAGGCGTACGATGGATTTTGAAATACGAAGCAGCCGGTACTTCTTTATTAGATCCCGAAGCGGACAGAATGTTGTAGACAAACTTGTCGTAAGGCACATTCTCAGCGACGGATTTGCGGATCCAGTCGTGGAACAGTTGAGAACCTTCTGTCCCCAGGTACTTGCGATTGACCTGCAGCAGGTCAGCCCATTTATTGGTCCAGTGTTCCACATATTCCTGACTTGCCAGTAAGCGGTCAATCAACTCATTGCGTTTCGTACGCGACTCGCGTTTGTCGGCGAGAAACGCTTTGACATCATCAATTGTGGGCGGTAATCCTGTCAGATCGATATAAATCCGGCGGATAAACTCAGCATCAGAACACAACTCAGAAGGCAGGGTCTTTGTTTTTTTGAGTTTCTGGTCAACCAGCTCGTCGATATAGTTGTAGACAGGCTGTTGTTTCCAGGCGAATTCAGAGCGATCTCCCATGACGGTGACAGTCGTAGCCGCATACTTACCCTGATAACGGGCGAGCAGGGGGGCTTCCCCGCGGCGAAGTGCTTCTGCTATTCCGCCATGATGCATTTTGGCAATTTCAATGTTACTGCAGTCAATAAAAGCATCGGAAGTCACATCGCGAATCTCACCATTATCATAAGTTGCCAGAACCCGGAACTGCTGCAGCAGTCCTGCGCGAGGCACAACCGGATTTTCGGGCACGACTTTGATGCTGGCAACACGGGCCGCATCTCGCTGGAGCGGGGTGCCCTCTTTAATCCATGACGAAACAATCTCGTAATGGGCATTACCGGCCAGTGCCACCTGGCCTCCCTTGTGAGGAACTTCCGCAATCGCTTTCAGCAGAATCAGACTCTGCTCCGGAGCCGCCAGATTCACGCGCCGCGATTTAAGATCGTCTGTGAAAGCACGCAGGTCAAACAGATCATCGGTGCCTCGCAAAGAGAGCTTAAATCCATCTTTCCCCTTATTGGCACCGTGACACAATCCGGAATTACAACCCATTTTTGTAAAAGCCGGCGCCACGTCCCGCCAGTAATCAGGACTGTAGCTGGCAGGAAAATCCGCCACCCTGATTTTGGCTGTTGCCTGCTGACCGTGTAGACTGAACTGAACTTCCGCAGTACCGGGTTTTAATGCCCGTACCAGCCCGCGGGGTGAGACATAAATCGTGTCTTTCTCCTTGAGTGACTTCTGCACCAGTCGCGTCAAATCCGTCTTAGCACCGGATTTGGTATACCCTGTCACCAGGAACTGAATCGTGTCATATTTCTGGGCAATCGTGGCTTCAGCAGGTTGTACTTCCAGTTTCACCAGTGGATCAGAATTGCTGAATGATTCTTCGGGAAGTTTTTTCTCGTTTAAATCGACAACAACGAGTTTGTTTAACTCGTTTTGTGGAACTTTACTGCTGTTTGTCGGCTTGGCAGCGACAAGAGTCCCGGCCTGCTGTAACGGAACAGGTACAAAGGATTTCTTCAACTTTCCTGTTTTTGCTTCATACAGACGCACCTGACCATCCTGGCCGGCGGTCGCGATAACTTCACCAGCTGGATGGTAGCAGACGGTATACAGGCCCGATTCCGGCACTTTCACTTCACTGACGACTTTGACCCCTTTATTGCGATTTTCCTCAACCCGTTTCTTATCTTCTGCCGAACGTGATGCCACACGCTCAGAAAGAATTTTGACCAGATCTTCCGGAAACTTGGATGCGATCTCAAAATCAAAGACTTTCAGTTCGCCAGTATGGTTCAGGCTGCTGACAGCGACCAGTTGCTTACCGTCCGGATGAATATCGACACCGAAGATCCGTCCTTTCAGAGCAGGGAACTGGCGCACCAGGTTTGCATCATCTCCGATGACCCGCTTCGACTGCCGGAAAACGTGATACAGTTTTGGCACACCATCCGCACCGCCGACCAGCACAGTATCCTGTGTAGGATGCCGATCGATGGCAGCCAGTCCTCCGGTCAGGGCTTTGGGTGTAATTGAAGTAATATTATCGATAAACCGCTGGGTTTTCAGCTCGGTCAGTTTAGTCGTGCGATCGCGGCTGACTGATATCAGATGGCTGCCATCCGTGGAAAAAACAGTATCCAGTACCCAGTCGTAATGGGCATTCTGGTACAGGACTTCTTTTCCTGTTTCCACCTCAATGACGCGGACCGTATTGTCACTGCAGCCAAATGCCAGCAGTTTTCCATCGGGAGACCAGCTGGCACCATACAGGGTATCGTAGGTGACCGGAATCGACTTCTTGAGCGTTTTGGTCGCCAGATCCCAGATCTGAACCTCTCCCCGTTCCGCGGGAGTCCCGCCTGTGACGGCCAGAGATTTTCCATCCGGGGAAAACTGCACCGATTCAATGCGTTGTGACTTTCCAATCAAACGGGCCAGAATCTGATCTCCGTCGGCAGCATGCAGGATCACTTCATGGAACCCGGCGACTGCCAGTATTTTTCCGTCAGGCGAATAAGCCAGCGAGGTGATGACCGGGGGAGAAGAATAGGTCGGCGGGTGTTCCTGATTAAAACGATACTCCACCTTTGCCGGTGAGTCATTGCGGGCCCCCTGCTGGATCCATAATCGGACCAGATTAATCTGATCCTGAGATAGAGGCGTTTTTGCTTTCGGCATTTCTGCTTCATTGCCATGGGGGGTAATCAGTTGAACCAGGTAACTTTCATCCGGTTTTCCGGGCACAATCGCTCTGGTTTGACTTTCTCCCCCTTTAAGAAAATGGGAGAACTCGGTAACGACATATTCCCCTTCGGGATTTCTTGGATGGTGGCAACCGGCACACTGCGCCTGAAGTATTGGTCGGACCTGCTGATAAAAGCTGACTTGTTTTTCAGCGGCCACAGTTTTCGCAGTAAACAGGCCGGAAACAGAACTGGCGCAGAGCACAACTGTGAAAGTTGCAATGGTACGGATCTTGTCGCAGGACATGAACCTCAACCCCCTTGTGGCAAACCTAAGTTAAAATAACTCTGGTGATGAGAAGACAGTTTCTTCTCATTGCCCCTTATTGATTTTGAGAGGGCTCATTATTTCAGAGCGAAAATCAACCAGGGTGAGAGTAGTGGAAGGATAAGTTTAACTCCGATTGATCCTCAATCAGAAACTTAATATTCGACTGCTTTGATATCTAGTATTATGAATACATCCTAATTCCTCGTCGATGAGAATTTCCCGTTTTTCAAAAAAATTTAAAAGATTTCCCACTCAGGGTCTGCCGCTGAGGACCTTTCATAAGGTTATTTATGAACTACCGCTTACAATAAAAAAAGGGGTGACCGTTCCCAGTCACCCCTCTCACTCAGGTAGAAAATCAACCCAAGCAGGCACGAATCATAACAAATTCGTTCACTTAATAATCGCTTTCCGGATCCGCCAGTAATTTCGCTGGAGGCACATTGGCGGCAATCTTGCCGAAGGCAGTCAGTAACTGTGACTTCATGTCTTCGATCGTTGCACCACCGGGAGCATCAATACAGATCCCATTGCACGCTTTGGCCATGGCCTGCATCAAGCTGCGATCTGCCCCTTCACCTACGGTCATGGTGTGAACCGTATACCCCAGCTTTGCTGCTTCCACAGCTTGCCAGAATGCATACTGTTTGTGCCGATCATTCGTTGAATAGTCAGACTGACCATCGTCATCGAAATCGGTCACATCATCCCAGTCCCAGCTACCTGGCAGTGACCAGCCTGAAGGCGAACGGTTTGCATTACCGTCGGTCATCACCAGAATCGTAGGTCGCGCACCAGCACGGCCATGGGACTGCAATAATTCTCTTGCATCTTTAATCCCATAACCCATACCAGTGTAAGGAGCATAGTGAGAAGCCTGCTTGTGTCTCTGGATGGAATCGATATCAGAGTATCGATTCGTGATGAGTTCATCTCCCAGATCAACAGACTCGGAAATCCCCTGTTCATTTAAAACAGATTGAATACGTGATGTATCATCATAAGTGACCAGACCAATATGATCGCCGAACTCCAGACCGCTGAGGAATTCGGTAAACAACGTCACCCCTTCTTTCATCGCATTGAATGGATAAATGGGAGCCCGCCACAGATCTTCAGACTGGCTGTTCAACTTGCGTTGTTCAATCAGGTATCCCATCAAAGTGCGGTACCCATATTTTTTGCGGTAACCATAATTATTGACAGTGCCGTCCGACCGAACCCATTTGATATAGTTTTTCCACAGATTCTTATTTGTGTTGCCAGAAGGCTCTCCGTTCAGATTACCATAATAATTTTTACCTTCCTGTGGAAAGGGGTATTTTAAATTACCACTGGAATCTTCTTCATCCAGATCCAGAGCCCTGTAAATATAATCGTCGTTAGTGGAACTGATATAAGTCCCGACTTCCGAATTTATTCTACCATAGCCCGTTGCGGGAAACTTCAGTTTACCGCTATCAGAATAAGTTGCGCCGGAGTCAACCAGTGTCTCCCAGATATCATCCAGGTTGGCTTCCACCGCCGATTTTCCCAGACGATAGGAAGACATCGCATCAAATTCACTGTCGTAGCTCATTGAACCTGAATAATCGAGAACAAGCACAATGTCGCGGGCTTCAATAAACGCGATTGCGGAAGTCGTTACCGCGGCAGTTTTCTCACTCATAAAGCCGGCAAAGAACAACTGCAGGCGAGAATCCGGCTGTCCCTCGGTAGCATTATCTTTACGGGCCGTGACTTTCACCACATTATAAGGCTTGGCATTTTCGCCCCAGACCATATGAAAGGTTCCGCCGCTGTCCTGGTAACGTTTACCGAACTCGACATCGGTTTCAGGATCAATGTAGACCCCGTTTAACCGTGCGACTTTCTCAGCAACAGCCCTGGCAGTGTCGATGGCAATGGAATTCGCATCCTGCACATCGCCGCTGACATTGTCGCTGCCTCCAATACCGTCAGCCGTTGTCTGTACGGCATCCGTAATCTGCTGAGCCGCAGCCAGCGCTGCCGCTTCAACGGCATTACGCATTCTTGTCTTGGTCATTGTGATCACGGCGATGTCGATACCGAACGCCATGAAGCCCATGGTTGCGACGAGGAATGGTGCTGCCATAACCATGAACGCACCGCGACGACTCTGGTCGTGCGGGGAACTGGTCTCCTCATCTTT
Organism: Gimesia maris; assembly: GCF_008298035.1. Lineage (NCBI taxonomy): Bacteria > Pseudomonadati > Planctomycetota > Planctomycetia > Planctomycetales > Planctomycetaceae > Gimesia > Gimesia maris. The sequence goes on along the minus strand of NZ_CP042910.1, from coordinate 3,699,716 downwards.
CAGTTGTTGAAGTTGTCTCATGTTTTCCCCCTCTTGTACTCTGAAATAGAGCCACAGACACTAAAGTAAATTTTTTGTTTCCAGCTCGCATCACATTTAACCAAATCATCTCCCGATCAATTCTACTCGGCCCTAATGGTCCTGGAGACGCTACAGTAAAACGGGACGCAGTCTAGTTGACGATCTTAGTCGTACCGTTATTCATAATCAGATCCCAGACAGGATCGCCACTCATTGGTTTGGCCATTGAACCTTCCAGGTTCATAATATCGGACAACTTGGAATTCGAAGCGCCTTCAGGAATCTCAATCCCTATTCGAAATAACCGGTTTCGGTTGTCGGAATTACTTAAATCAAAATCTGTTCCCGTGCTGGGAGGATTCGGCATGGGATCCAAAGGCACCCCGTTTTCATCTTCCGCATGCGTGATGGAGATAATCAGATTGGTTTCATCATTTTCGACACCGGAGGCACGCAGGAAATTGCGGACATCCAGAATAATTTTGTCATTCAGAGTCTTGCCAGCGGGGAGTTTTAAACCGGCATCCATCGAAGCCAGGCGACCTGCCTGGGCAAGGGCTGCGTCCATGACCGTCGTAGTGTGAACAGCTTTGCGTACCGCCACCATTCCCAGCAGTAACGCCAGGAAGACGGGCGCAATTAATGCGAATTCAACCGCCGCAACGCCGCGACGGTTCTCCGTTGAAATGACTGACTGCATACTCTGTTTTCGCATGACTTGCATAAGTGTGCTCCTGCAGGCGGTTGCTTGCCGAAATAAGTAATATTATTTTCTGTCTGATTACTCGTGACGTCTGACGGAATGGCCGGATAAAACCATGCTGTCTTCTTTGGCCGCGGCCTCTGCGGCTTCGACCGGATCCACGAAAAACGAGCTCAGTAATCGAACATCTTTGTACGGCACTTCAACGCGTACCAGAAATAACTGCGCTTTCTGCGCATTGGCTAATTCGAGATCGGGCAGTGTCTTGTAATTAATTTGCGATACATCGACGCCCGGGGTGTCAAACTGACTGGCATCTTTGACCATCACTTCAGCCAGATCGGCATCGAAGACGGTATTCAGCAGGGCTTTGACTTTGGTTTCCACCTGCGCGGTTGTCACTTCTTCACACCGCCCCAGCTTGGCACCTTCCTGTGTCGCTTCCTGGATAATATTAGAAATCATGTAGGCATAGCCGAATTCAAAAATGGCATACACAAACACAAGAAATACTGGAGTCACGAATGCCAGTTCCACCAGGGCCAGGCCGGAACGTCTGGCTTTCTGTTTTTGATTCAATGCCACTCGGCTGTGCCGCTTAAACATTTTTTTTCTCTTGAAAATAGTTACGAATGTCCCTCCATGGTCATATCTGTTTAAATCTGCTGAAGCGCAGTCGGCCGGGAGAACTGTTCAAGAGGGGCTGGTATCGTCCAATAAAACAATAGCTCAGAATTTGTCTGCTGCAGGTCTTTTCTGCAAATTATTCAGAATTAATTTCCTGTTGAAAAAATGCATCAGGTCCCCATAATGCAACTTGATCCAACAGGCCACTGTAGATAATAAACAGCATTTTTCGTGCTGTTGATCGTGATATTTGTTAATTTCTTGTGCCAGATAGACTGATAACAAGGCCCTTCAATTGAAATTCATGTTGCATTAGCGATACACTGTCTGCAGTCGTGCCAGCTGGTTACATGAAATCAATAAAACAAGATATGTTTTGGCAGAAATAAATTATGGGTAAAAAGGCATCGTCAACAATCAAGGCAGGCTCAAACATCCAGGTGAAAGACGGGATCTGTGTCCCTGAATTTCCAGAAATCTGCTGTGCAGGCTGGACAGGTATGGTTGTCGAAGTGCGTGGTAAGAAGGTTTCTGAACGAACCTATATCCTCGAATGGGATGACGAAACTGAACAGAAAATGCCAGCAGCTTATAAATCTCAGTGTGAAGAACAGGGGCTGTTCTTCAAAATGGCCTGTCTGCCCGGCGATGCATTATCGCTGCTGGAAGATTAGAGACGCACATCGTCCCTGCGAATGAATACAGATCCATGGTCTGTCTGAAGTTCTGCTGCGATCTCTGACAGGGGCTTTCCCACACCGGGGACACAATACCCCGGAGCCAGTTCCGCCAGTGGCACCGCCAGGAAAATGCGGCTGCTGATGTCCGGGTCAGGAACACGGCGATGAGCTACCTGCAACTGCTCTTCATTAAAAAGTACCAGATCGATATCGATCGTACGCGGTCCATTTTTATTCAGGGGGTCTCGCACGCGCAGCAGCCGGGCCTCAATCCCCGGGATCACTTCATCCCAAATCTGCTGAGCATCACAGGCGGTTTCTAACAAAACAGCCGCATTTAAAAAATCGGCCTGATTGGTATCTCCCACGGGTTGACTCTGCCAGACAGAAGATTTCCGGATGATTGCTCCACAGCTTGTCAGCAGCCGGACTGCCTGGGGAAGATGGAACTCTGCACGAATATTACTGCCTAATGCCAGATAAACCTGATTCATTTCAGACTCCTGAAACATCCTCACGCGTTCTGACAACTGTCACTCCGACGGAGCGGGCAAAACGCAGGGCACCGGGTTTTTCTATCTGCACCTGAACTGACTGAACTTTGTGATCCCGCAAACAGATCCGCGCCACCTCATCCGCCATTTTTTCCACCAGTTGAAAATGAGAGTTTTCTACCAGCTCAATGATCTCCTTGGTGATCGTTCGATAATTCACGGCATCGTTAATATCATCAGACCGGCCCGCTGTTTTCAAGTCGACGAGCATGTTGATATTAATCAGCACATCCTGTTTTTTCTCTCGCTCTTCATCGTTGATGCCGATGATCGTGCGTAACAACAAGTCGGAAATATGAATTTGATCAGGCATATTATTAAGCGTAGTTTAAAATGGGGCAGACTTAAGTTTAAGAACAGCTACAATGATAGAATTACTATAGTCTTAATCCCTCCGATTGCACAGCGAAGAATTCCTGACTTCTGGCAGGAACACATTGATTATCTGCATTCGCCACGACAAAGGGGTTCCCGAATAGAAAGAACAACAATATGAACCGCACTCCCGTTACAAGACGTCACTGGCTGAAACAGACCCTGCTTCAATCAATGGGGCTCGCTGCTGTCGGACAACTGCATCTGACATCCTCACTGGCAGCTCCCTCACAGTCCTCTCAGAACCCGCCGGTAATTTTACTCAGATCAGGCTGGCAAACCGTTAATATCGGTGATATCGGACACTCTCCCGGCATTTTAAAACTTCTGGAAGTGTATGCGCCCGAATTTGAAATCATTCTCTGGCCCAACAGTGTCGATCGCGGCGTGGAACCGATGCTTAAAAAACGTTTTCCTAAACTGAAAATTGTTAAAGGACGTCTGAACCGGAACGGGAAGCTGGATTCCCGGGAGTTACAACAGGCATTTGAAAAGGCTGATTTCTTTCTGCATGGCTCAGGCCCCAGTGTGGTCTCACGGCGGGAACTGGCATTCTGGAAACAGCAGACCGGTAAACCGTATGGCATTTACGGTGTCACTGTCTCCGAGATCAATCCCGAGCTGCATGAACTGCTCTCGGGAGCCGATTTCATTTTCACCCGTGAAACACATTCACTGAAGAACCTCAAAGATGCCAAGGTGACGTCAGCACATCAGGATTTTGCCCCTGACGCGACCTTTGCGATTGACCTGACCGATGACAAAAAGGCATCCGCTTTTCAACAGAAACATCAGCTGGAACCGGGCAACTATTTATGTGCTGTCCCACGGTTACGCTATACACCTTACCACAAAATCCACAAATCCAGCCGCTGGACCAAAGAAAAAATTGCGGAAGTGGAATCGGTCAACAAGCAATACCAGGAGCAGGATCATGCCAAACTGCGGGCGGCCATTATTGAATGGGTCCGGACCAGCGGTCAGAAAGCAGTCGTCTGTCCCGAAATGACCTATCAGACAGAAATTATAAACCCCCTGGTCATTGATCCGCTGCCTGCGGATGTCAAATCCAAAGTCGTGGCCCACGATGAATACTGGCTGCCTGATGAAGCCGGTTCTTTGTATCGCGATGCCGCTGCTGTGGTGAGCATGGAATGCCATTCTCCCATCATCGCCTGTGCTTTTGGTACCCCCGGGCTGTATGTCAGACAGCCCACCGATACGATCAAAGGGCAAATGTGGTACGATATCGGTTTAAAAGACTGGACATTCGAAATTGATGAAGTCAACGAACAGCAGATTGCTGAGCGGGTCATTCAGATTTACAACGAAAAATCCCAGGCAGACAACAAGCTGCAAGAAGTGATGCAGTCGATCGAGAAGCGGCAACAGAATACAATGCAGATCCTGAAGCAGGCTGTGCTGAAGGCTCATTCCTCATGATCTGATTCCAAATCGGTGGAAATCATCCCAGACCGCCTGTGAGCTGTTCTCCACCGGCAACCGTCAACACTTCACCTGTCACAAAATCAGACCGTAACAGGTAAAGCAGGGTGTTGCAGATTTCAGCAGGGCTTCCCGCTCGCTTCAGAGGTACCTTCTGCGCCCGCTGTTCCAGGTACGACAGGTCTTCTCCTGGTGGGGGTAGAATGGCTCCCGGGGCGATGGCATTGACCTGGATCGCAGGTGCCAGCTCCAGCGCCAGACATTCCGTGAGCGTAACCAGACCCGCTTTAGAGATCCGGTAGGCCAGATGTTCTTTCCCGGCCCGTTGTGCCCGCCAGTCCACAATATTCACAATCTGACCGGTCTGCCTCGGCGGGAGTAGTTTTGCAAACCGCTGGCAGAGAAAAAAAGGAGACTTCAGGTTGATGTCCAGATGGGAATCCCAGTCGGCCTCGGTGGTATCTGTAAGACTTTTATTTTCAAAGACAGAGGCGTTGTTGATCAGAATGTCAACTTTGCCGAACTCGGTCATCGCCGCTTCAAAAATGACAGCCGCGGCAGTCTCGGGATCCGAGAGATTCGCTGAAACACGAGTCGCATTACGTCCCCGCTCACGGATCTCATTGCATGTCTGCTCTGCCGCCGCTTGTGAAAGGTGATAATGAATACAGACATCCACCCCGGCATCTGCCAATGTCAGCGCCATCGCGCGGCCGATTCGTACCGCTGAGCCCGTAATGACTGCCACTTTGCCTTCCAGATTCAATGTAAACTCCCTCCCATGGAAACTAAACGGTGCCCGGTTTTACTGTCGCGTCTCCAGGATCAGGTGGGCCAGGTAAATTAGTCCGACAGACGCTATCGTCAAATGTGAAACGCTCAAAAATAAAAAGCCCCAGTCATCAAACCGGGGCTGATACGAGAACGACCAGAGATGTTTCGCTTAATCTATAGCGGAAACGGCTTCTTTGACAACCGGGGTTCTTCCAAACGCCCGTTCAATTTTGCCAATCAGAATCTGCTTTGTGAAGTCAGATTTCAGAATATAGTCACTGGCTCCATGATTAAAAGCCTGGATAATTGCAGTAGTGGAGCGGTTTGACGTCATCACCAGCACTTCCACACCCCGAGTGAGGGGAGACTCTTTGATGTATTTGACGGATTCCGCATGATTTCCATCAGCACCATCCAGGTCGAGTAAAATCAGGTCGGGAGAATTCAAGGCGGCGTCAATAAACGCTTCTTCAATCGAAGACGCGGTTTCGACTTTATAACGTTCGTGCAGCAGACCTTTGAATAAAGCACGGTTCATTTCGTCCTGATCGATGACAATCAGACGTTTCCTGTCTGTCATTTCGTGTTCGAAATCAATAATCTCGCCCAACTGTCCTACAAAGCCAAAATAGACGGCAAGGGGACCGATCCCCGTCTGAAAGAGTCCGCAGCGGGAACCAGCTTCCGGCGGATAGAGTGTATCAATCTGTTCCGTTTCAATGACAGTGGGGTGGCCGAGCTGGAATCCCATATGATCAACCGCTTTTTTAGCCTGGCCGGCAATCATATTTGATAGCTCACACGCAAAATCGGTCAGGACGTGTTCATCGTCTGCCAGTTCTTCATCAATCAGCACAGACACAGCACGCGAAACCAGTTCACGAGGGAGATTTACCACCACGATCCCTTTGCCGGGACCATTTACTTCAATTGCTGAACTCCTGTCAAAGCGCGGTGCTTCATCGACTTCGACAACCTTTTCCAGCTCGGCTGTCGTGCCGACAAAATATTTGAATACATCAATCACAGAATTAGTAACCGGATCTGAAAACCGCCTGGTCAATGTTTCTGTTGTATGTGTAGCAGGAATAAGTGACATAACTGAGTCCGTATTTAACAAATAGTTGTATCTGATGAAATCACTCCGCGGAAGCAGAAACAGCTCCCACTCTGGTTTGTGATCTTCAGAATATATTTTGTTTTAATGATAAGTTCTTAAACTATATGTCAGAAATGCCGTTCCGCAGTCAGTGACTGCAGTTGGGACAGGGCTCTCATTGTGCAAATGAACTCAAAATTGCTAAAATCAGAATGACCTGCTAGTTGTTCGAACAGACTGACCAGCACATAGTCAGTGACGCAAAGCACGTAACCTCCTTTTTACCAGCAGATAAAGCAAACGTACTCACAATCTGTCTTCAGGCGACGAAAGAATCATCAAATGAAATACCAGTTTTCTTTTTTTCGTGTTTTTTTCATCTCCTTTATTGGAATGCATTTATGTCAACCGACATTTGAAGCGTTTGCCTCCACAAATCCGGAAGTGAAATCTGAGTGGTCAGGCAGACAGGATACCTGGCATGGCTTTCAAAGAAATCATTTTCAGATCGAAGACCGCAAGTGTTATGTGGTCATCCCCCCAAAAGTCGCTCCAGGGAAACCCTGGGTCTGGCGTGCCCGGTTTCCTGACTTCCACTACGAGATGGATCTCGAACTGCTCAAACAGGGCTTTCACATAGCCTACCTTGATGTCGCCAATCTGTTCGGCTCCCCCCAGGCAATTTCATACGGAAACAAATTCTATGAAGAACTGACCAAACAACACGGATTTCAGAAGAAGGTCGCTCTGGAAGGAGTCAGTCGCGGCGGATTGTTCATTTATAACTGGGCACTCGCGAATCCGGAAAAAGTCAGTTGTATCTACGCAGACACTCCTGTCTGCGATTTTAAAAGCTGGCCAGGCGGGAAAGGAACCAGTGCCGGCTCCGAATCCAGTTGGCAGGCATGTCTGAAAGCCTACAAAATGACGGAAGCAGAAGCCCTCGAGTACAAAGACAATCCAGTTGACCGTATTAAGCTTATCGCCGCGGCCGGAATTCCTGTCCTGCACATCATCTCGGAAAATGACCAGGTTGTGCCGCCAGCCGAAAACACGCGATTAATGTTCAGCCGTGTCCCGGATAAGTTTCGACACAATAATTTCAAAATCATTTCGGTCAAAACTGGTACGGAAAAATCAAAGGGTCACCACTTCACGCATCCGCATCCCGAACAGGTTGTGACCTTTATTAGAGAGAATACACTGCAGAAAGACACAAACCGCTCCTCTGAATAATTTTGCGGGATCGCCTAAAAAACCAAATCGAACACTTTCCTTTGCTTATTAAATCGAAAACAATGGAGTCAGGCACGGAAGCTCTCTACAGTGCATCACATTTAACCGTAGCGGCTCTCAATCAAATAGACTCGGTCTAAATGGCGCTGGAGACGCTACAGTAAAACTGGACACAGTCGAAACAGAATCAAACCAGATACTTATTGAATTGAGTGATCCCCGTGTCTTCCCACCAGGCCACCCCACAAACTGGCATCCAGCGCCGCAGACGGCTCGACAGCCTCCGTCGTTCTGCTGGCATGACAATGCTCTGTTTGCTGTATGTGATCACCAGCACGGGAATGCTGCCTCAACTGCAGCCCGGAAAAGGGTGCCATTGTGCAGAGCAGTCAACATCCAGCAATGACTGTTGTTGCATCAATAAAACGGCTTCCGGTGACTCCAGGGAAGGGGCTTCCTGTTGTACGGCCCGCAGACAGAAACCGGGAAGTTGCTGTAACGCGAAAAAGACAGAGCCCCTCAAAAGTCAGAAGGAGTCACCACTTCTGCAGTTATTGCGTGCCTGTGGATGTGGCGATTCCTCTGAGAATGCGTTAGCTGTGGCATTCCCTCGAAACCTGCATTCTGGCCCGGCTCTGCTAAACCCAACTGACCTGCAGTCAATTTTGACATTCATTGATGTCCTCCCTGTTACCATGACATTCACACCGGACACACCTCCGCCGCGCGTCTGAGCGTCTCCCACGCCTCTTCGAAGTTTGCAGTTCCACTTCGATTTTCAAGAATCGGATTGGATGTGTCTGCAATCTGTCTCCTTCCCTGTATCGGTGACGCCCGAAATGCTCGGCCACCGCCTCATGAAACATAACAGGTAAACTGAAATGAAACAAAAAACATCCCTTTATCGACGTACAACTCGTGGCTTTACCCTGATCGAACTCCTGGTTGTGATTGCCATTATCGCAATTCTGATTGCCCTGCTGCTCCCCGCTGTTCAGCAGGCCCGCGAAGCAGCCAGGCGGTCAACCTGCAAAAACAGCCTGAAACAGATCGGGGTCGCCTTACATAACTACCATGACTCTCATCAGTCCTTCCCTCCGGGCTACATCGCCAGAAATGTCACGAGCACAGCGGACAGCACCACAGAAACCGGCACCGGTTTCGCCTGGGGAGTGATGCTGCTGCCCTTCATTGATCAGGCACCGCTTTATAATCAGCTCAATCTCAATCTGGACAGCACCGTCAGCCCGAACATCGGACTTGCCACATCTGCAATCCTGATCTTTCGCTGTCCCAGCGATACAAATCAGGGCGTGTTTTCTGTCTCAGATGGCTCCAATACCTACAGCCTTTCTTCAGCAAACTACGCCGGGATCTATGGCTATGGCAGCCTGACTGATGCTCCTGGAAATCCCACCGTAAAGGGCATCCTGTACCGGAACAGCAATGTTAAAATGCGCGACATTACCGATGGCACCTCGAATACCATTGTCGTTGGTGAGCGATCTCATCAGCACCAGTTTGTAGGTGCCGCCTCAGTCATTCAGGCCGATACAACCTGGTACGCAGCGATTCCTAACGCCACGCGTCCCGCTGGCATGACCATGGCCTCCATGACCGAGGGTCCTGCTTCACTCGTTCTGGGACACGTCGGGCAGGGGGGCATGATGACCATGCACCACCCGCCCAACACAACCAACCATATTGCCAACTTCTCCAGTAAGCACGAGGGGGGAGCTCACTTCCTGCTTGGAGATGGCGCGGTCCGATTTCTGAGCGAGAACATGAACTATGAAACCTTCCGGTATCTGGGAACCATCAATGACGGGAACGTCATCGGCGAGTTTTAGGACAGCCCCAAATCCCTGAGGAAACGATCTGAAAACTGCCCCGCGCTGACCAGTCAGTTGCGGGGCGGTTTCTTAACAGGGCCTGCATGCACCACTTATCACATTCCAGGCTCCCGGTCTTGCAGGGGAAACAGTACCATCGCCGGAACCATTTCACCGGGTAGTCCCTGCGCATGGACAGGATATTCCCAGCCTTTCAAACCGGTCGAAACCAGAGCCGCGTCCCTCCTGCGAAACCCGAACGCCTGCCAGTAGTTGCCGCCGCGGGCTCAAGGCCGGGAAACTGTTTTTCGATTTTTGTAAATTCCGCGCAATTTCGTCAATTTATTTCTTGTATTTTATTCTTCAATAACATAATAATCTCGCACTTTAAAAATTGCGTACCGATATAGGCATTACGATTCGAAATTGTCTCGAACATTTCATCAAAATCGGATGCCTGTTTTTTTCAGGCACCTCTAGTGGAGGGTTTATGAGTTGCATAAAGGAAGACATCTTCTCATTGATTGTCGTAATGTCTCGCGGGACATTTGTCTAAACGACCAACTGGTTCTTGAAGCCATGGCGCGTGGTGCTACCCGCGCTGGTGCAACTGTGATTTCACAGGTTAGATATCACTTCGGTCATAATTCAGCACCGGGCTTCACCGCTATGTGCCTTCTTGATGAAAGCCACTGTTCAGCACACTGCTACGCAGACCTCGGCTTAATCGCTCTGGACGTCTTCACCTGTGGTGATACCGACCCGAATGACGTATTACGTTATATTCGGGAAGAAATTGACCTGGGTGATGTCAGTATTCTGGAGATGCCCCGCTTCCCCATTCCGAATGGGAAACCTGCCTTACAGGAAGCGGCCAGCTACCCTTGCGAAGCTGATCAGGTCGTCGCTCTATAAATTCTCAACATTTCCAGACTCTACCCGGAAACCACCAGAACTGCCTACAGTTCTCGCTCGTGACGTGGTAGATTAAATCTGTTGTTGAATTCTTGTCATAACTACCGCATTCAGGTAAGTGTGCTCGGAAGTCTTTACAGTCGACGAGCGCACTTGCCATGCGATATGACAGGGAAAGTACGTTTGCTAATTGAGATCTATCAGGGAAAGCAGAACATGAGTGGAGAACGAGAGTTCCACGACGGTCGAGGCGACGGATTAAAGCCTTTGAAAAGCCTGGACCTGTCCAGTGTCAACTCCTTCGCCGAGTTGCTACAGGCAATGTCCGAAACCGCCTTTTCAGGCAGAAAACTGGGGGTCGCCTATGATATCCTGCTGGAAATGTCGAAAGACACCAACTGCAAAGTCGTACTGACCCTTTCTGGTGCCATGACCGTTGCCAAGCAGGGCAGTATCATCTGCGACATGATCGACCGCGGTCTGGTCCATGCCGTTGTCGCTACCGGGGCCCTCATTGCCCACGGCCTGACAGAATCGATTGGCCTGGTCCATTACCAGTACAACCCCAACGATTCAGACGAAACACTCTACAAAAAAGGCTACAACCGTATCTATGACACGCTGGAAATGGAATCCAATCTGAATAACGTCGAGCGGCTCGTCCGTTCCGTACTCAGGGAATCCAAACCGGAAGACGGTGTCTGGTCTTCCGCCCGTCTGTGTCGCGCGCTCGGGCAGAGGCTCTCGGAAGTCGACGAAGGTCGTGGTATTCTCCGCAGCGCCTACGAACAGAACGTGCCCGTTTTTATCCCTGCGTTTACCGACAGTGAAATTGGTCTTGATGTCGCCACCTGGGCCATGTCTGAACATATCGCGCAATCCGGTAAATCAGCTGAAGAACTCGATCAGGCTGAAATCCTGACCGCACTCCCCAGCTTCAACCCGTTTATCGACCTGCAGGAATACGCCGGTCTGATGCGTGACGCAGTGACCCTGGGAATCTTTACCGTCGGTGGTGGCGTTCCACGTAACTGGGCGCAACAGGTTGCTCCCTACTATGAAATTGCCAACTACCGACTTGGCACCGAATGGAAAGAACCCCGTTTCAAATACGGCATTCGCATTTGTCCCGAACCCGTTCACTGGGGAGGCCTGTCAGGCTGCACCTACTCGGAAGGGGTCAGCTGGGGGAAATTCATCTCTCCCCAGGAGGGGGGACGCTTCGCGGAAGTCTATTCCGATGCGACCGTGGTCCTGCCTCTGCTGATGAAAGCCGTCTTTGAAAAACTGGACGAAACCAGCTGAACGCGGGTGGATTTTCCAGGCTCTGCATTAAACAGTCTCGTCAGTCACTTCTGTTTCGGTGACTGACGGGGATCCTGCTGCAGATAGCGAGCTATCCCCAACCCCAGTTGTTGACCGACAGTCATGTAACCGTTCGTGTTACTGTGCGGCGTATTCCAGCATGTTTCCAGCGTAATTCCAATCACATGTTCGCGCGTCGCGCTCCGCACCCAGTTACTGGAAATCTCTTTCCAGCGTTTGTCATATTTGGGACCGGTCGAGGGCGTACTCCGATCCAGTTTCAAAGGCTCTCGCATCTCCTCGCGGCAGACTGCGATAAATGCATCCTGCAGCGCTTTACGCCGCTCCGTATTGAGCTCCGGAGGAGCAATATAAAAGTAAGGCTGCTTCGAGTTCGGTCCCGGATTATGCAGATCCATAAACATTACCAGCCGGTTCTGCTGATCGAGCTGCTTCAGAGATTTCATCGCCGCTTGAACCGCATTCCAGCGCGGATGTTCTGACCAGTCCCGATTATGATCGTGCGGTACCTGATTCTTACCGCCATTCCCGGTCGCTACGTTATCGATATCCATGATGGGGATATAGTAAATATCCGCTTTTTCCCTGAGAGCAACTGCCTGCGGATGATCACTCACGGCCCACTCGATAAAGCCGCGGCCCACCCAGCTGCCACCAGATTCCCAGGCATGCTGCCGTGCCTGTACCCAGACAGCCAGCCGTGAGTTATCCTTCTCACCGACGGGCGAAACAACCAAAGCAGGAACACGGCGCCCCGCGCGGGTCTTACATAACTCAAATTCCGTCACATTGGCATGTTTCTGGCTCAGTCTTTTGACCAGTTGTTCTGCATCAGTGGGAACAAAAGGTGGTCCCCAGGCAAACCAGACGACTTTCGCATCCGGTTTCACTTTCCACTCGCAGTTCTCTCCCTGTTTTTTCCCCGGTCGTGTCTGTGCCCAGCGTCGTTGATCGGTACTGAATGCCGCTTGCTCAGGTAGCGCCCATGAGGCTGACAACTTCTGGCCATTCGCCTGTTTCAGTTGACTGGCATCGACGGTCACCGTAAGCTCTTCCCCAGGCGTGACTCCCGTCACCTGGAAGTACCACCAGCAGGGCCAGCCAAATTGAGGATCACCGGCGGGACGAATCAAAATCGTGCGCTGCTTCTGGTCGACCTGTATGACTTCCGCAGAGCCTCCCGGAAAATCAGAGGAAACCACCAGATCCTCAGCTGAGGCTTCAGAACCGATAAGAAACATCGACAACACCCACAACAGAATGAAGCTGTATAGTCTTGTCATCGTTTCTCCCCGACTGGCTTATTTCAGGATTCCCTCAGCAACTTTACCTTGTCCCGGCTCCACAAGAGCCACCGGTTGTGCATTATGCTCAAAATGTAATTCGTTCGCCTTCAGACCAAACTGGTGCAGCAATGTCGCATGAAAATCATGCTGAGTGACAACATCTTCGACAGCCCGGTGACCAAAATCATCCGTGGCTCCATGGATGTGCCCTTCTTTAACACCACCGCCAGCCATCCAGATACTGAAACCTTCCGTATTGTGATCGCGGCCCGGTTTTTTGCCCGCCCCGCGATCCTGCACGACAGGCAGACGCCCCATTTCACCGCCCCATTGTACCATCGTCGAATCCAGTAAACCACGCTGTTTCAGGTCAGTCACCAGGGCTGCACATGGTTTATCACAGGTTTTACAACGGGCTTCCAGAGCCGCAAAAATGTTCTCGTGCATGTCCCAGGCGTAATTCCAGATCTGCACGAATCGTACACCACGTTCCACAAATCGACGGGCCAGCATGCAGGCATCCGCGAACTCTTTGGTTACCGCATCATCGGCTCCATACATCTGGTGGGTTGCTTGCGTCTCTTTGGTCAGATCCAGTGCTTCGGTCGCCGCGGTCTGCATCCGGGCTGCCAGTTCGTAACTCGCAATTCGAGCGGAGAGATCGTCTTCACCGGGATGTCGCTCCAGATGAATCTGGTTCAGCTCCTTGAGCAGATCCAGCTGATTACTCTGCGGCTTTCCACGGAGTTGTGAAATCGGATTCAGATTAGCAATCCGTGGTTCCGATTTACTGACGACTGTTCCCTGATAAAGTGATGGTAACTGCCGACTGTCCCAATAGGGAGAACCAACCGGATTGCGAGGAATCGTAATCGCGACGAATGCCGGCAGATCCTGTGTCTCCGCTCCCAGACCATAGGTCACCCAGCTCCCCAGGGAAGGCCAGCCTTCGCGACCGCGGCCCGTTGTCATCGCCCGCATCCCCGCCACATGGTTTCGAATGTTGGGCAACTGCATGGAACGAATCAACGTCACATCATCGACAATCTCGCCGAAGTGAGGCAGCAGGGCGGTATTGATTTCCATCCCCGATTCGCCACATTTTTCAAACGTGTCAGGAGACGGCATGATGATGGACGTCGCCTGACCGGCGTTGTCATATTTAATACCATCGCCGGGAAAACGTTTGCCCGCATATTCATCCAGCGTCGGCTTGCGGTCAAACAGATCCAGATGACTGGGGCCACCACCACAGAAAATCGAAATCATCGATTTTGCCCGCGCGGGATGACTCGTTTTCTTCGGCTTCAGATCATACGTTATTTCCTCAAGCGCCGGTTTTTCCGGTGCCCCCAGCAACTGGTCCTCTTTTAACAATGTCGCCAATGCCAGCGAAGAAACGCCGAATGCACTCTGCGCAAGAAAATGACGGCGGGAACCGTTTGAATAATCATGACTGTTCTGAAACACAATGCACTCCCTTCGGAGAGGTTATCATTATACAGACATCTGTATGACGTCTGATTTTAAACCATTTATTCGACATACAAAAACTGATTGGTACCAAACAGGACATGGCACAGTGACGCCAATGCTTCCTGCCGGGGATCTTTGACTTTTTTCGCCTGATATTCCTGTAACTGCAACTGATAATGTTTCTCCAGCGCCTGCATCTCTGCAGCCGACGGTTCATGACTCAATGCGAGCTTCCAGGCGGTCTGCACCAGTTTCTTTGGAGCAGTGGATTTTTCTGCTGTCGCCAGCACCCGTTTTGCAAACGCGACAGACTGCTCCCGCATGAATTCGCTGTTCAACAGCGCCAACGATTGCGTCGCCACGGTAGAAGAAACCCGCCGCTCGCAGTTCGGCTCCATACTCGGTGCATCAAAGGCATTCAGCATCGTGACCGGCTGAGTCCGTCTTACCTGGATATAAATGGAACGCTTTAATTCCCGCCGATCGGGAGAAACCTTGCCCGCCCCCACAGTAATGATTCCACTGTCAGCCAGGGAGACCGGGATCGGTGCGCCAAACTGGTCTCGATTCAGTTCGCCACTGACGGTCAGAATCGCATCGCGAATCGATTCCGCTTCCAGCCGCCTCAGATTCATCCGCCAGAGCAGTCTGTTATCTGCGTCGACCGCCATTGCTTTCTCGGAATGAGAAGTGGAGGTCTGACGATACGTCCGCGAGGTCATGATCAAACGGTGAATCCGTTTTAATTCCCAGCCATGCTCCATGAAGTCGGCTGCCAGCCAGTCGAGTAGTTCGGGATGCGTGGGAGTCGCGGCGCGTGAGCCGAAATCACCTGTCGAATCAACAATCGCCTGACCGAAATGATGCATCCAGAACCGATTCATCAAGACGCGAGCCACCAGCGGATGCTGACCACTGGTCAGATAGCGGGCAAACGCCAGTCGACGCCCCGACGTTGGCACTGCAGGATCATTGACGGGAAAAGTGTTTTCGGTTTTGGAACCAACAACCGTCAGCCCGCCCGGCGCAATCATTTCTGATTCGGGTGAGGACATATCCCCTCGATAAAAGACAAACGTTTCAGGCAGATGCTGCGTGTCTTCGGTCGCAACCCTGATATATTCAGGTTGAGGAATCTGTTTTCTTAGCTTGTCTGCTTCAGCCTTCACATCTTCGTAGCGTTTTGCCAGTTCTTTGCCATCTTTATAACGGGCCAGGAACAGATGCAGACGTCCGGGGACCAGCAGATCCAGCATCGGATATTTCTTTTTCAGGAAATCGCTCTGTTCTGCAGTCCGTTCTTTGATCGCTGTTTCATAAGCGGTTTTGGCCCGTTCACGATCTGCTTCAGGAACTTCCTTCAAAACCCGTTCCGCGATCAACTGTGTCACTTCTGCCTTGATCTGATTATGCTGCTCATCCAGTTTTTTAACCTGCGCGGCCAGTTCTGCCGCTTTTGCTTTTTCTTCCTTTGACATCAGCGCCGCACGGCGGCTGGCCGGTTTCCGCCACTTGTCGGCATCATACACGGGAGCAATTACAGCGCGCAACCGATAAAAGTCTTCCTGGGGAATCGGGTCAAACCGATGATGGTGGCATTCAGCACAACCTACGGTCATCCCCAGTAAAGACGATGACATGATTTTCACGGTTTCCGTAATCACCTGATTCCGGGCCAGGGCAGGGTCCATCGGACTCGATCCCGTTCCATCCGGAGCCAATCGTAAAAACCCGGTCGCTGTCAGCTTGTCACACACTGCAGGATTCTGGTCTACCAGTTTCTGCGCTGTGGCATGCGTGGCTCTAATCAGTTCGTCACCGGCCAGTTGCTCTTGAATAAACTCATCCCACGGCTTATCTGCATTCAATGCGCGAATCACATAATCGCGATAATGCCAGGCATCCGGGCGAATCACATCTTTATCGTTGTAGCCTTCTGAATCGGCGTAGCCGGCGACATCCAGCCAGTGTCGCGCCCAGCGCTCACCATAATGCGGAGACGCCAGTAGACGATCGATCATATTCTCGTACGCATTCGCTGATGCGTCTGCCAGATACGTTTTCACATCTTCCGGAGCAGGGGGGAGGCCCGTCAAATCAAAGGCAGCCCGCCGGATCAACGTCAGTCGATCTGCTTCTTCAGAAAACCAGAGCTCTTTCTTAGCAAGCTGACGGGTCACAAACGCATCAACCGGATTTACGGTCGATGTATTTCCTTCTTTGGAAAGACGCGCGACTTCTGGAAGTTTAACTTTACGAATGGGTTGAAATGCCCAGTGAGAACGTTCGGCTTCCGTCATCAGAAAATCACCGGGTTTCACTTCGCCGGCTGGTTCCGGTCCCGCGGCGGCTCCCTGGTCGATCCATCTGGCAATCACGGACACTTCTTCGGGTTTTAAACGCAGTTTCTCATCCGGAGGCATGTCGCCTGATTCCACATATTGAAACAGCAGGCTGTCAGCATGATTGCCGGGAGTAATCGACTCTCCCGAATCACCGCCTTTCAAAATCAAACGCTTTAACCGCAGATCAAGTGCGCCGGAAAGCTCTTTTTCTTCCCCGTGACAGTGAAAGCAATAGGCCTTGAAAATCGGGCGGATATCTTTTTCAAATGTCAGTTGCTCATTCGAAGCGCCAGCAGAGGGGCACCACGCAAACAGAGAGATCAAGCCGGGCAGCAATAGTGCATTCACACGGTAAAACAAAGCGTTGTTCCTTCATGTCGGGGAACATCTTTTGGGCGGGAGTCATTTCGCTGAACTCAACGAATATAACTACAGTGGTGGGAATCTTTTATAACGTTTATCGGCTGTAAAGTCAAATTATTTAACTTTACTTACCGCTTTCCGAAACCATCCACGAAAGACAACATTTTCAGCTGCAGACGAGAAGGGATCGAAATCACTGAGACTCACGTGAGTTACAGCAAACCGCATCTGATTATTCTCGCACCAGGGTCTGTTCCACCATCGGGTCAGATAATTCTTCCGGCTCTTCCATTGCAGGCACCTGGGAACGTTTTGCATACCGTGCCAGCAATGCGGGTAAAAAGACCAGATCTCCAAACAGGGCAGACGAAATCGTCAAACCGCTCATGATCGCGAAGATCCGCTGATCGCGCATATCGCTGAAGATCACCGTCGAAAAGCCGGCCACCAGAATCACCGTCGTCATAATCAAAGCAGTCCCCACGCCGGTAAATGCACGGCGGATCGCCTCTTCGTCGCTGTCGACCAATAGCTGTTCTTCCCGGAACCGGGTTAAAAAATGAATCGTATCATCGACGGCTATCCCGAGACAGACTGTGAAGGCACACACGCTGACGATCTCCAGGGACTGTCCCGTAAACACCAGAAACGTTCCGGTCACAGCCAGGGGAAACATATTCGGGATAATCGAGATCAACCCCAGTCGCAGCGAACGGAAAGCAAACGCCAACACCACCAGAATGATAATTGCGGCACTCCCCAGGCTCGCGGCGAGATCCACGACAATCTGGTACAGGTTCCGCCAGCGCCAAACAGCAGACCCCGTCAGCTCAAATTGAAAATGGGGGTGTGCGGCACCAATCGTTTTCAATCCCTCTTCGATTCGTGTAAAGGTGGGTCCATAACGAGCGATACCCAGATCCTGCACGTGAAAACTGACTTCAGCCTGATTTCGTTCCGGCGTATAAAAAGCGCGTTTCAGCGGGGGAGGCAGCAGGTCCATCATCGACATCCGCTCTTCCGGTTTGCCTTCTCCGGGCAACGCTCCCAGGATATTGCGAATTGAAATCGGATGGCCGATCAATTCCTCTTGCAGCAGTAAATCGTCTACTTCACTGATGGCAACCAGCACTTCCGGAGAATCGGAGGGCACATCATCGTCCCAGGTGACATGCACCCGTGAATGTTCCAGCCCTCCCATCGCCCGGTCCATATGATTCAGCGCCACAGCCGCCTCCGAGCCATCAGGCAACATATTCGCCCGCCGTTCATCTGGACGCAGTGTCAATGATATCAAAATCAGAATGGCGGTCACACCAATCCCCAGCGAACTGATAAATCGTGTCCGCTTGAGAACCATCTCGATAATCACGCTGATGCGTCCCAGATGCCGGTCGATGATTCCTTTCCCATAACCAACATGAATAGAACGTCCCAGCCAGGTACGACAGGCCAGGGGGATTACGGTGATCACCGCGATGAAAGTCAGCAGCACTCCGACCACACAACTGTAACCAAATTCGCGCACGGTTTCATGATGGGCCAATGACAGCGAACCAAAGCCGATGGCTGTCGTCACCGAGGTCAACAGGCAGGCCAGTCCGACTTCCTGAACACCTCGCCGGGCCGCATCACGCCCACTCAACCCGGCGGCCCGGTGCTTTCTGATCTGCACCATCAGATGTACGCCATCCGTCAGTCCCACCAGACTCAACAAAACCGGCAGCACAACGTCATTAAACGGATTATCCTGAAAGTCCAGGAACTGAATGAACCCCATCGTCAGAAACACGCCGAACATTGGTGCCAGCGCAACGATGATCACGGCAGAGATCCCTCGAAACAGAATCACAGCCATAAACAGGATCATGCCGTATCCAATGACCTGGTATTTCACCTTGTTGGCATTGTGCGTCCGCACTGCGGTCAGATATATCGGCACGCGTCCGGTCGTCAGGAAAGAGAAATCGGCTCCCGGATATTTGGCAGCAACCTCGCGCGCCACATCCTTTAATCCGATCGTACAGGCGTCATCATCCGTCACATGCAGCCAGTCGAACTTGATCATCAGCAACAGCGTCTTACCATCCACTGACAGCAGTTGCCCGCCCACCAGTGGATGGGCGACCGTTTTTTCTTTAGCAGCATCCAGTCGTTTCTGTGAAGCCCGTTCGTTGGGAATCAAGGGTTCCCGCAAGCCGAAGATATTCAGATTGGGAATATCTTCCAGCCAGAAGACGCTACGCACATAGTCCAGTGATTCTATCTGCTCCACAATTTCACGGAGGGCTTTAATTCGTTCCGGGGTGAAAAAGTCTTCCGAATCAATCACCAGAATAGTATCGGCATCAGTCAGACTGATCGGATCGACATCTGGCGGCGTTTCCCGTACTTTTCGCGGTTTTTCCGGTTTCTGCTGCTGTACCTGTTGTACCGGAGCTGGTTTAAACCAGTCGCGCACCTCTTCAGGCATTGTATAACCCAGCAGCGCAATTCCACTCAGCAGCAGAATGAACAGCGTGACCATGACAGGATGATCGGCCATCCAGACAGAACATCGATTAAACGCGCGAAACACTCTCGATTCTCTTTCTGACAGTAGGGACAGGCGATTCAGGTAGAATCAGATTCAATACCTCGGGTTCATACTTCGCGTAATACTTCAAAGCAATTATCGTTTCCAGAGGTCCTCTTTACCGATAATGCCGTCTCCGTCGTGATCTCGATAACGTCCATAACGTTGCGTTGCCAGAGGGACCTCATCCACATCCACTTGCCCGTCCTGATTTCTATCAAAACGCTGAATGAATTCGGCGACTAATTGCTCATACTTCTTTTTACGTTGCTCGTCCGCCTCTTCCTGACTGGGCTTTTTATTACGAGCAATCTTTTCAACCTTCTTCTTTTTCCGGGGTTCAGCAACTTCGAAAAAGGCAATCGCCATTTCTTCCCAGGTCTGATCTCCCCAGGTCACGTACTCGCTGGGATCGGGGTTGAATGGATTCTCTTTGGAATTATCAAATTTCACAGTAAATTCCAGCGAGTCCACATCATCCAGTTTCATGGGCTGACTCAGCTCGTAAATATGCTGCCAGTTGAAATCGTAGTTTGGCACATCCAGCAGAATTTCCGATTCGTCCTTCTGCTTCATAAACAGCCGAAACGATTTCCCCCGTAAATGCATATGTGGCGCAATCGCCAGCAACTCTGCTTCCGCGGGAATACGTCGCACTTTTGCAGTCACGGGAAAATCATTGGCGTGCGGCGGAATTTCAAACTCCTGATCAATGCCAATCAGCGTGAAGACTTCGTGCGTGATCTCTTCCTCTTTGCCAAACAGGAGACCCACTTTGGAAATATCTTCCGCGACCGAGCCGTTCGGCGTGTAATGCATCTGAAACACCAGCTTCGAACCAGCGGGGACCTTACGGGCCCGTCCTTCAGGCAGTTTTTTGATCCTTTGACCCGGCACATACGCGGTTAACCAGCCGATACCTCGAAAGTCGGCGCCATCCGGCGGACGAATAAAAACAATCGCATGATGCACGACAGAGCGATTGCCCGGCAGCACCTGCGCTCCGGTCACCCATTTGTCTTCTGTAAAACCAGGATCGACAACAAAATACTGATATTCGACCACACCTTCCGCGGGAACCTGAAACGGTCGTTTCCGCATCTCGAAGACCGCTTCCGGAATTTCCGGCAGATGCCAGCCTTCACGGAACTCGGGAAGTTTCGGCATGTTTTTCACATCACCATATGGCATCCCCCCGGCAACCCAGTCGCGGAGCACTTTTTTATCCTCATCCGACATGAAACGGGCATTGGCATAATGACCATATTTCGGACTCGCGTGCCAGGGAGGCATGCGTCCGTCATCAATGGTTTCCAGCATGGTATCTGCCCAGCCTCTCACTTCATCATAGTCGGTCAGACTGAAGGGCGCGATTTCGCCTTTACGATGGCATTCCACACAATGTTGATTCAAAACCCGCACCACTTCGTTACAGAACGTCAGACTGGTCGTCACTTCTGTTTTTTTGACGCGTCCGATGAAACAGCCGTTCGGTTCGGTCACCGCCAGTTTGACTGGATTCCCCGACAAAACCTGGTCCAGCGCGTTCTTCAGATCATGGGAAGTCGTTTCGGCTCGAGAAATCCCCGGCAGATACTGATTATCGATCCGTCCCCGATATTGAATCACCAGGTTCTCGTCCAGCACAAAGACTTCCGGGGTCCGCACCGCCTGATAGCGATCGGCGATTTCATTCCCGTAATCCTTCGCCATGGGAAACTGAATCTGATATTTTTTGACGTATGCCTGCACGTCTTCCAGCGAGTCCTGCTGGTTACTGTTGACGCCAATCAAGCGTACGCCTCGCGATCGATAGGACTCCTGCAGTTCATTTAACCTGGGTCCATACAACCGTGCCAGCGGGCATTCCGCTCCCAGAAAACAGACCACCGTCACTTTTTGATCGGGCTGTTTCTTGAGTTCAACAGTCTCACCGGAAGTAGTGGGCAGACGAAATGTCAATTCAGCGGAGGAAGCAGTGGCAGATGGTTTCTCCCCCCAGAGAGAACTTCCGCAAACCAGAATCAAGAATACTGAAAAGCTTACACAGCGACGAAACATAGCACGATCCTTCCTCCTGTAGTTTAGATAGACAGGAGCTGTATTGTATCAACTGGCCGGAAACCCCCGCAAGACCCACTGTACGGAAATGAAGCCCGTCTCGTTGATTGCATAAATTCATTTGGATATACTCGACCTAACTTGAACAGGTTTCAGATTTTGGCAAAAGTGTGAAGATTGTGTTTTGTTGTATCGGAATCGGTTCACTGCAGTGTGCTCCTGAAAAACGACAAAGGAAGGCGTAAAGTGAAAGCTCCACGAAGCGGCGGCGGCTGGAAAGCGATTAAATACAGTCTGACTCTGGCAAACCGGGTGGGCTGGTGGAAACTCTGGAAGTCCATGCGTTCCAAAAACGCCTGCAAGACCTGTGCTGTCGGCATGGGTGGACAAAAAGGGGGTATGGTTAACGAAGCAGGTCTGTTTCCCGAAGTCTGCAAAAAATCGTTTCAGGCGATGGCTTCCGACATGCAGCCCGCGGTCGCTTCCGACTTCTTCGCAAAACACAATATCGACCAGCTGCGTTCTTTCAACTCGCGAAAACTCGAATACAGCGGCCGACTCACCGAACCACTGCTGCTCTCTCCCGGTGAAAAACATTACAAACCCATTTCCTGGGATGCGGCTCTTGACCTGGTGGTCGACCGCCTGAAAGCAGCTGGCCCCGAGCGGGCGTTTTACTACGCCAGTGGTCGTTCCTCGAATGAGGCCGGCTTCCTGTTCCAGATGATGTCGCGACTGATGGGCACCAATTATGTCAACAACTGCTCCTACTATTGTCATCAGGCCAGTGGAGTCGGTTTAGGCTCCAGCATCGGCACTGGAGCGGGGACGATCAAACTGGAAGACCTCGAACACACCGATCTGTATATCCTGATCGGCGCCAACCCGTCCTCCAATCATCCGCGACTGATGAAAGCCTTCATGGAAATCCGGCGGCGGGGTGGCAAAGTCATTGTCATCAATCCGGTCAAAGAATTGGGGCTGGTCAATTTCAAAGTTCCCAGTGACGTCCGCAGCATGCTGTTCGGTTCCAGTATCGCATCCATGTACGTGCAGCCGCACGTCGGCGGAGACCTGGCGTTACTGACCGGCATCGCCAAGGTCGTACTCGAACAAAACGCTCACGACAGCAGCTTCATCGCTGCGCATACTGAGAACTTTGAAGCCTTCCAGGAACAGGTCAACCAGACCAGCTGGGACGATATCATCGCCCAGAGTGGTGTCGACCGCGATACCATTCAACAGATCGCCGACCAGTATATCTCTGCCAAAAATGTCGTCATCGGCTGGTGTATGGGCATTACCCATCATCTGCATGGCACCAATAACGTGCAGACCATCGCCAATGTCTCTCTGCTGCGAGGCATGGTCGGTCGCCGCCAGGCGGGGCTGATGCCCATCCGCGGGCATAGCAACGTGCAGGGTCTCGGGTCGGTCGGCGTCACACCAGGTCTGAAACAGGCCATGCTTGAACGCCTGGAGAGTCAACTCGGTATTCAGGTTCCCACGACACCCGGCTATGACACGATGGCCTGTATGGAAGCATCGCATCGCGGTGAGATCGACTTTGCGTTCTGCCTGGGAGGCAACCTCTACGGCAGTAACCCCGATACGAAATACGCGCTCGAAGCCATGAGCCGCATCAAAACCATTCTGTATCTCTCCACGACCCTCAATACGGGTCACGTCTGGGGCACTGGTGAAGAGACGCTGATTCTCCCCGTCCTGCCGCGCGATGAAGAGCCACAGTCGACCACGCAGGAGTCGATGTTCAGCTACGTCCGCATGAGTGACGGCGGGAAATCCCGGTATGAAGGCCCCCGCAGCGAAGTTTCTATCCTCGCTGCCATCGGCCAGAAACTGTTTGCCGGCGACAACCGCATCGACTGGAAGAAACTGGAAAGCCATTCCGCCATCCGCGAACTGATTGCCGACCTGATTCCCGGCTACGAAAATATGCATCAGACGATTGAATCCAACAAGGAATTCCACGTCACCGGTCGTGCGGTCGCGGAATACCAATTCCCCACGGAAAGCGGCAAAGCAAAGTTCCACGCCATCCCGCTGCCCGAGATCCCCGTGGATGACAATCAGTTAAGACTGATGACAGTCCGCTCGGAAGGGCAGTTCAACAGCGTCGTCTATGATGACGAAGACATCTACCGCGGCCAGGAACGCCGCGACGTGATCCTGATGAACCGGGCCGACATCGATCGCCTGGGCCTCAAACCCGATCAGCGGGTCAAGGTGAAGAGCGAAGCAGGAGAGATGCCTTACATCCTGGTCCGCGAATTCGACGTCCGCGCCGGAAATGCTCTGATGTATTACCCGGAAGCGAATATCCTGGTTCCACACACCGTCGATCCGCTCTCGAAAACCCCCGGTTTTAAATCAACACGGGTCACGCTGGAAGTGCAAGCAACAGTTTAAAATCACACCATCCCGTCCACATTATTTTAGTTGGTTTAAGAACGCTTAACCAATTGGGATCTTATCAGCTGGCAACGATCTCCTTCAAAAACTCAATCTGTGCAGGATCTTTCCACCAGGGTCCCGCATAGATTTTGAGTTCATTTCCAATTGTAATATCATTCACCGCAGCATAAATGCCGTTGGAGATCGTCGGAAATTGTTTCTGTAATTTTTTCTGATCCAGCTTGATGTTCGCGAGAATATCGATCTTCATCCGTCGAAAATGGATTTTGTTACATGTCACAGTCGGGGCGAGGCGCCATCCAACTGCTCCCTGTAACATATCCAGAGTCGGTTTCCTGTTATCTTCCAGACACCGCATCTGGATTATGGGACAATAATAAGCGAGATACTCAAACACATGCCCACAATCGACAATTACTGCAGCCCCCCCAGTTAGATTGATTCCAGCTAAGTTTCTGAAACTCACTCTCCGTATAATAACTATTAATCGATTTCCCATCTGAGGACACAGGAAACAGGATCACATCTCCCTGCTTCAGGAGTAGCGATTGTGGCTTTTTCAGAGTTTTACGGGGCTTTTCAATGACCGGCTGACACAGTTTACTTCGTAATTTCTGTAGATATTTCTCTCGCTTCTTTAGCTCTTTCGCATCCATCCCCAGCGATTCCTGCATCTGCAAATCTGAATGGGAATCGATAATTTTAAGCGATCGAGAAAACACATCCGGACAGTCAATACCCCGCTTATGAAACTGGTCCGCAAGAACCAGCCAGAACGTAGTATACTCTTCATTCGTTTCCCGGCCGGCTTCTTCAGTAAACGCTTCCGCCAGCATTTTGATTAATTGCTCTGACTCGAAGGGGAGTTTCACAATTGCAGCAACAGCACTTTTGAGATCGAGTGCAATATCATTAGAGTAGAGCCCGGCTCCCCAGCTTCCCATGACTGTTGCTTTCTGAGAATAAACAGATTCAAAGGTTCGATCAGGAAACTCCGCGAAGTTTTCGAATTCCCCAACCAATCCCCAGAAAAACGGCGGCCCCCACTCCTGCGCAAACCAGATGAAATCCGAGTGTCATCAAGATATGGGAAAGGCTTGGCATCAGCGCGGCCAGCTCACCGGAACTTCGAAGCCAGGTTCCTGCTTCATAATAATAAAATTGGAACAGGTTCACCTGCATCAGTGTCCCCGGCGGACCACCTACCGCGGTAAACCTAAACCAAAATCCCATTGCGAAAAATACAATCAGAAACCCTGCCAGAAACCAGCGTCGCAGTCCTTTGGGTTTTGTTTTTGTTTCCAGTTGTCGCTCGTCAGATGTCATAATCGACCTCTAAAAATTCAGAATCGCCAATGCGAATCATGCTTTCATTTATCGTTTTTTTACAATGTCAGTTGTTCTACCTGGGCTGGCTTAGACGGGACTCTGCTTCTGAGTTCATTAATAAAGGTTTGGTCACCTTCATCCAGGGGAGAGAGAAACAGGAGAAATACATCGTCATCCGTCGTATTGATTTCGACTATCGTATCATCGATGAAGTTTCCCTCTTCCACAACAATGATCTCTGTTACATCTTCATAGTTCGCTGCGTAGACCTCTAATACTCCCTCGATTCTCTTCATACGAAACGACACGTTGATCAGTCAGCAGATTCCCGTCATCTGAAATGGAAGTCAGACCCGTCGAATAAAAATAAAGAACGGTTTCATCCGGCCTGATGATTCCTTCATCCAGAAGCAACTGTAAGTCGCTTTTTGACAGCTTGTCTCCTGCAGTCACTTCAGGAGAGACGAAGGTTCCACTTTCAGCCAGAATCCCAAGTCCGAACAAGCTTACTCCCAGTATGATTAAACTCAGAACAATCCCCCCGACAGGAATCACGAAATAGTAAAACGAGACAGGTGTGGACCGGTAACTGGAATCCGCCTCTTTTCTTAAGCGGTGGTAGGCAAAGGTGCCTCGAATGCCCTTCCAGTAGAAGTAAAGCCAGATCATGGTAAACAGAAGCCCCGAAGGTCGCCCGTTCTCCAGCATTATAAAGATTTTTGCTAATATGAAATAAATAACGAGGGTGACTGCGGCAGTTCTCGAATAGAATCGGAGTCCCACCCAGCACGCCACCACCAGGGCAACATCGATGAAGTTAATCGGATCAGCAAATGGTCCGAACACGCCTTCCGCAGAAGTGACGATGGCAACGACGATGACTAAGGTACTCATAGCCGCTGAAAGAAACGCAGCGATGGAAGCCTGCTTTATATCATGAGTGGCATCATCCAGATTGTATTGAAATTTCACTCTGTTTCCCTGACTGTTTTCAATGAATCAATTTGCTGCAAATCGCGTCACCTGCCATCACAACATTTGAATAGATTCATATGAACAGCACAAGAGTTGATTTAATGTTATTCAATAGACTTCACTAAAAACCAGGTGAGACCTGAAGGCTTAAGTCCACTCCAGCCCTTTGGGCGGCACCGTTGCAGAATAAACCACGTGCAGCACCCGGCGGCGCTCTGGCAGTTTCGCAGCACGGGAACGGTGCACCAGCAGCGGTCGCATCAGCAGCACTTCCCCCGGACCAGCAGGGCAGACTTCAAACGCCTTTTCAGCGAACTCTGCCACTGCATCTTCATCCAATCGTTCATGCTGGCTGCCGGGCACCACTTCCAGTGCCCCATTCACACCCGGGCACGCATCCAGATGTAATCGAAGCGCCAGCAGTTCCCGTTGCACTTCGACGGGCGGTTCGACGTATTGGACTCCCGCTTTGATTGACCAGTTGGTCCAGCGGAGATCATCTGTTGTACCGCTAATTGGCACGAACAGATCCTGATGCGGCGGCACAAACCAGTTCGCACCGGGTTGTTTATCGAACAGCGTCGCACTGACTAATGCAACCGTTTGTCCCAGGACTCCGCGTGCCAATTCCACCAGTGCACCGTGCTCAAGCAGAGGCCTGAGAGCTGGCACTGCGAGGTGCGCATTCCGAATCGCGTAACGGGTACCATTGCGCCGCCGACGAAAGTTCTCCTGGACAACCGAGTCGAGCACCTCATCCAGAACGTCATAAGCACAGGCAGGCAAGGGGGCCGACAGTTTCTGGTAACCTGCCTGTTCCAGTTGACAATCTATGATCTCTGACATTACCCGGCTTTTCCTGTTTGAGTATGCGATATCCGCTTTGCAATGGGGGCTCAAGCAGGAATGTTATCAATCAGGATGACGCATTCAAAGTCCATTTCATTTCTTCGTTCTATTAGTCCGATTAGCAGAAAAACCGTATGTTTCTGCAGCTCTTTCCAACCCAAGGTTGAAAGTCATCTTCAGGAATGACAAAATGTACATACCGTTATCCTGAGTTGTCTGTTATTCTCATCTGCGTTCGAAAGGTGGCTCTCTTGCGATTCGCTCCAGTGGGAATAGGGTTGGTTTTGCTCCTCAGTTCCTGTTCCTGCCAAAAATCTGATCCGGCACCTGCCTTTCAACAGAATCAGGGTGGCGTAATACCCGTTGACGGACCCTCTGCCAATACCGAAGAACAGCGACTCTCTCCACACAAAGTTATCAAAACCGAACCAAGTCAAGCGGATCAGGCCAGTCTCTCAACAATTTCACATCCTGAGTTGACCGATGATCGGCTGACAGTAAAAATGCCGGGAACCTGTCGTGCCGTCGCCGTCGGAGGAGCAGGACGGTATCTGATTTTTCATCTGGACCAGTTGCGGTTGCTGGCGATCTTCGATGTGTCCGCAGCCCGCGTGACGGAATATCTGCCTGTCGAGTCCGATGACATCGCCTTTACCGCGGGTCTTGAGAAACTGGTAGTCGTGCTCCGCGATCAGCAGAAAATACAACGCGTTGATCTTCAGACACATCAGCTGGAATTGACGCGTCTGCTGAATAATGGAGAAGTTTCTCAGATCAGTATGGGTTCTGCTTCAGCAGGCCCGATCTTTCTCTGTCGTGGAGACATGTCCGTCAATGCAGAGAATTTTCTCGATCTGCAGACTCTGGAACCAGCCCACCTGAAACGCGGTGGGAGTGACTGGAAGTTCAAAGGCGTCAATGCCCGCGACTGTATCGTGCATGCTTCCGCGGATGGCACGGTATTTGGAGTCGCACGCCCGGGTATCGCATCACACAGCGGCTATGGAAACCTCATCATCAAACGAAACCAGATTCAGGGGTTCTATCAGGACCGAAATCTCGGAGTCAGCCTGCCTGGCCCGGACGGAAGTCTGATCTATTCCTTCTCGGGAATTTATACGAACACCCTCAACCAAGTTCTGGCGGAAAATCATTCTCGCGCGATTCCCGCTTCTCTCGGAAATCTGTATATGCGAGTCAGGGCCGACAGTCCGAATGTTACAATCCATCAGCAGCATGATCCCCGGCCACTCCTTACCATTCCCCAGGTCGTGCCTTCCATCTCCAGGCGTGACTGGCACAAGGATTTCTTCGTGGGAGAAACTCCTCAGATAGTACGTCTGCATTATTTCCCCGATATGGATCTGCTGGCTTACCTCCCCGCCACCAACAGTCAGGTTGTCCTGCATCGGGTTCACCTGCAGCAGGCTCTGGACAAGTCGACCCTTGATTATCTGTTGATTACCAGCCAACCCAGGAATACTGCAAAACAGGGAGACTTCTACCAATACCAGCTAAATGCCAAAGCAAAGCAGCTACCGATTCAGACCTCGATCGAAGTCGGCCCGGAAGGTATGACGATTACTCCACAAGGTACCTTGAACTGGCAAGTCCCAGTAGAATTCAAACGGGAGACAGAAACGGTCATACTTTCAGTTAAAGATGCAACCGGGCAGGAAGTTTTCCAGACCTGGCAGATTGAAATCCAAGGTCAGAAAATTCGAAAAAACAAGACAGCATCTTCCGTTACCGGAAAACCATCTCCACTACATCAGCCTGAACCTGGCACTCACCAAAAAGCGACGATTCCAAAAGCCACTCCAACTCAGCCTGAACCGCATCATCGGACAGTCAACCTCCCGGGAAGCATTGATGATCTGGTCGTCGGTGGCGGGGGACGTTACCTGATTCTGCATCTTCTTGATCTGCATCAGCTGGCGGTCTTCGACACGAACAAATCAGCCGTTGTAAAATATATCCCCGTTGATTCTGACGACATCCTGTTCACGGCTGGAGCAGATGATCTGATCATTCTGTTGCGCGACAGGCAGATTTTTGAACGCTGGAATCTCAAGACCTTTCAGCGCGAACTCAAGGTTACTTCCCCCATTGCTGATCGGATCGCTGCCCTGGTAATGGGGTACGATTCCACGGATCCCCTTGTGCTGTTTACTGGCGACGACATGAGGAAGATGAAGGTTCATTTCTTCAATCCTGAGGCGATGCGAAAACGGAAGTATCAGTCGCCGTATCCTCTGCGCATCTCTGTTGAACCGCACCACGTCAAAGCCTCCGCTGACGGGACGCTGATCGCCTATGGAGCCGCGGGGGTGCTGATTCTGGAAGACCAGAAGGTCAGTAACCATCCGACGCAGATTCCCTCTCCCTTTGTCCTGCTCCCCAGTGCAGACGGCTCAGTCGTGTATACACCACACGGATTCATGTCGCGACAGATGACTCCCATTAACCGGGACGACCCACGCAGTATTCCCATCCCTTCCGTGCAGCCCGGCTTTTATCTGATGGCAAAAAAACAACCACAAAACAAAACGAAAAAAGAGCTTTACCTCTACTCTAAAGGGGCAAATACCCCATTGGCTCAATTGACCAGCGTCAACCCGACCCTCAGTTTCAGTGAACGTCAAAAGGCTCCCGGTCCGCATGTGATGGCGTTGTCGAAACATTTCCAGTATTTGCCCTTCGAGAATCTTTTGATTCAAATCCCCGCTACGAATCAGAGTCTGATTCTGCACGAGATCAACCTGGAAAATCTGCTGAAACAGTCGGACCAGGACTATCTGTTTGCCGTCTCACATCCACTGTCAGCAGCCATCCGCGGAAAGCACTGGATCAGCCAGCTGGATGTCAGATCGAAACAGGGAGGTGTGAAATATCAACTCGAGGCGGGGCCTGAAGGCATGTCTGTTTCTTCTACGGGCCTGCTCTCCTGGCAGGTTCCCGCCGATTTTCCGAAGTCCAGAGTCTCACTGATTCTGTCGATCACAGATACTTCAGGTCAGCAGTTATTTCAAACCGATAGACTCAAAGTAAAAGGCACCAGCCGTCAAACAGAGACAGCCCCCCAGCCGGACTCCTCTCCAGCAAAGAATGTTTCGACACAGAACGCAGAACCAGTTATCGCCACAAAACCGGACCGTGAGGAACCGCTGACTGCGAGAAAGCCATAACAAGCCTCTGGTATCAACGTCGATGAAACGTTTTTTGTATTAACGGGATGATGGTTTGATCCGTAAAACACCCAGATATAATCCGGTCAGCACAGACAGATTCACCAGAATAACACTGACTATTACAGCAGCCAGCAGATACATCGAGAAAACTGTCAGTGAAAATCGATTTGTGTTATACAGCCCGAAATTATAATAGACGCCCACCAGGTAAATCAGCCCAAAACAGCCAAACACGATTCCCGTAAGGTAGACAGTCCCGACTTTCAAACCAAATTGTGACAGACACCGGCTCCCCGTTGCCCACAGACAGAGCAGCACCAGAAAGATTCCATATACCATTCCACTCACCACACAGATTCCCTGAAAGAATTATCCATAGATCAGATCAAAACAACTCAGCGATACGACACAATAAATAACCGCCTGAACGGAAACAGCACTTTTCCATTTGCCTGGAGCGGATAGGCGGCTCTGTAGCGTTCCAGTAATTCTGTTTCGAAGCGGGCGCGGTCGCGATCATCGGGTAATGCTTGCAGGTAGGGCCTGAGTCCCGTCCCGCGGAACCATTCCAGAATCGCTTCCACGTTCTCCATGATATGGATGTACTCAGTCTCCCAGAGTTCCAGTTCGGAACTCTGAGGCGCCAGCAGGTCGTAATAAAATAATCGCGATTCAGAGCCCAGCGCCTGCCGCGCCTCTGCCGTCTGCTCAGACCACTCCGGCCGCTCAGAGACTTCCTTGACAAGATAGTGCAGGGGAGAGTCATAATGCATCGGTAGTTGCACGGCCAGAGCTCCTCCCGGTACCAGAAAGCTCATCAGTCGAGGAAAGATCGCTTCATGGTCGGGCACCCACTGCAGTACCGCGTTCGAAAAAATCAAATCATATTTCGTTTCCGGTTCCCAGCTGGAAATATCCACCTGAAACCAGTGCACCGCAGGCTGAGATTCCCGCGCGGTTTCCAGCATCTCAGCCGAGCTGTCCAGCCCGCTGAGTTCCGCTTGAGGCCAGCGTCTCGACAGCACCGCGGTACTGTTTCCTGGACCACAGCCGACATCAACAATCCGCCGGGGGGCTTCCAGCCGCACCCGTGCCGCCAGATCGATGGCAGGCTGCGTCCGTTCACGCTGATATTTCAAATACTGATCCGCATCCCAGACAGGCATTTCTGCAATTCCTAAACTGCCATTGAACTCTGTAGCCCTGATCCAACAGTTGCTCTTGTGACAGCATCAGGACAATAATTCAGGACAGCAGGTTCACTGACAATGGAATTCAAAAGCGGAAGGATCTAGAGTTCATCACATTTAACCATAGTGTCTCTCAATTTAATATACTCGGTCTAAATGAACCTGAAGACGCGACAGTAAAAATGGACTACGTCAATCTGATCAATATCCCTTTTCCCTCGGGTGCCATTCTGAATTAAATTCAGAATCCGCTTCTGTCTGTATCACCCAGAACTTTTCGAATTTTCTGAGCCAGCTGACCGATTTTCGCCGGTTTTTGGATCAATTCGAAATCGTCGCCATATTCCAGAATATCACCCATCATACCCGATAACAGGATGACTTTCAGATCAGGATCGAGTTGCGTCAACTCTTCCGCCAGTTGCTGTCCGTTCATATCCGGCATATTAAAGTCGGTTAATAACAGTGAGATTTTTCCGATGTGGGATCTGGCTGCCTGGATTGCTTTACTCGGACCTAACGCCTTAATGACAGAGTAACCTAATTTTTCCAGTAGCGCTGATACCACGGTAAGCACAGACTCCTCATCATCGCAGACAAGCAGAGTTTCAGTGCCTCCGGTAATCGGGTCATGCGAAGTAGCGGGAGCGATATTTTCTGCCTCTACTGTTTTTCCCTGATCCTGGGGGAGATAGATTCTGAATTCTGTTCCTTGTCCCAGTTGACTCTCCACTGAGATAAAACCCCCATTATTGGAAATATCTCTGAAAACTGTGGAAAGCCCAAGCCCGGTCCCCATCTCTGCCGGTTTCGTCGTGAAGAATGGTTCAAAGATCTGCTCTACGGTTTCTGCAGACATGCCGCAGCCATTATCAATTACGGAAATCTGCGAATAGGAACCGGGAAGGGTACCATACTCCCGAGCAATCTGATCTTCTGTAAATAGAGCATTCTGTGTACTGATTGCCAGCGTTCCCCCCTCAGGCATCGCATCACGTGCATTGACAACCAGATTCATTAAGGCCTGTTCTATTTCCGCTTCGTCTGCCCAGGCAGGCTTTGTATTCGAATCCAGGTTCACTTGAAGTTTGATAGCTTCGCCCAGGATTCGCTGATACATATTCTGATGAACGGTGATCAACATGTTCAGATTAATCCACGATGTATTCGGTACTTTCTTTCGGCCGAAAGACAACATCTGCTTTACCAGTTCGGTCGCACGCTCACCAGAATTTTTTATTTCCTGTATCGGTCCGCGATATTCTTCAGGTAACTCGTTTTCTGCTGTCATTAGCAACAGTTCCGCATTCATATTAATCCCCACGAGAATATTATTGAACTCGTGAGCCACTTCAGCCGCCAATTGACCGATTGCTTTCATTTTCTGACCATGCTGCAGCTGAATCTGCAGTTGCCTGTTTAATTCCCTCGCATGTTTCTGCTCAGTAAGGTCTTTGTACATTACCAGCAATAAGGGTTCCCCGGCCGTCTGGATTAAACAGGCATAGCATTGGATGGACCGTTTTTCACCGATTTTGGTTTGAAGTAACGTTTCCTGATCGTATACCATCCCTTCTTTATGCGCGATGCCGACGATTTCCTGCCAGCGAACTGTATCAGCAAATAGATTGAGTTCATGAATTGTTTTTCCTATCACCTCTTCACGTGCATACCGGGCTGTAATCAGAAAAGACTCATTCACATCAATCAATCGTTCGGTATTGAAATTGATGATCACCTTACCCAGCGGGTTCAAATGAAATATCTTTGAGAAACGTTCTTCAGAAATCTGTAAAGCCCGTTCGTTTTTTACTCGCACGATTTCATCCCGATGAGCCTTGATTAAGGTCCCGCCGGTGATAAGCAGGGGTTTAATAAATTCGACATATTCTTCATCGTACCCCGCTGGTCGGTTTGCAATAACCGCCACTCCAGCCAGTTTCCCCTGTGAGTAAATCGGCAACCCGAGACAGGAATTCAATTCCGATTCAAACAGATCTTGAGCCAGGCTGCCAAGTCGCGAATCTTCACCGGATTGACAGGAGATAACCGCTTCTCCACTTTTCACAATCTGATCAAAAAAAGTTTTCAGATGCCCCGATTCCAATATTGCCGAAAGCGGACCGGTATGAAATCCCGGTAATTCATCCTGTGCGGATCGCCGTTTGCTGGCGCGAATTATAAAAGATGTTGAATCTGACTCCTGAACTTCTGCGATAAATCCAAACTCGCTGTCTGAAGTATTTAATAAGGTCAGCAATAGATCTTCAAACACCTGATCAGAATTCGAATCGACAATGTAATGCTCCAGCAGATTTCGAATCGATTCAATCAAATGAAATGAAGTACGTAACTCCTCTTCATATAAAACCTGCCGGGTAATATCAGTTCGAACACCGGCAATCCCGCCTCCTGCCGTTTTTTGTTCCGAGATCAATAACCAGCGACCATTTCTCAGTTTTTGCCGATAACTACCTTTTGGATTCTGATGTTGTTTTACTCGCTCCCGAACCCATTCTTCTTCTCTGCCCACAGCATCCGCGATTTGCCCTCTTTGAGCGGAGATTCGGATATGATCTTCAAATCGTTGCCCGGGGATCAGGATGTCTGCGCTTTCCACATAGAATTCGCGGAACTTGGAATTACACATTACCAGCCGGTCATCGGCATCATACAATGCGAATCCTTCCGTCAGAGATTCGATCGCTTCTGTTAACTGGACACGCAATCGATGCGATTCCTGTTCGCTTTTCAACAGGTTCTCTTCAACCTTCGCTTGTTCAATGGCAATCGCTGCCAGATACACAGCCTGCTCAATGAGCTGCAGATGAAACTGACTTGGTCTGCAGGGTTTATGGTAGTAGATGGCGAAGGTACCCAGAACGGCGCCCGTTGAGGAGTGGATCGGCGCAGACCAGCAGGCGCGCAGATCATAGATTCGCGCCAGTTCCTTAAATTCTTCCCATAAAGGATCGTTTGCGATATCTGCGACGACAATCTGTCGATTTCTAAAGGCGGCTGTCCCACATGATCCCTTGTTCGGCCCAATTTTTGTTCCATCAATACTCCGAATATAGTCTTCTGGCAAGTTGGGGGCGGCACCATGCCTGAGCTGATTTTCGTCATCCAGCAATAGAATGGAACAAATCATTTCCTTGCTGTTTGTTTCGATATAGTCAACCAGGGTATTCAGGGTATCTTTGAGAGAGACCCCTTTGCTGATCAGTTCCAGGATAATTTTGATATCTGGTAATACCTTTAAGGTTTTCTGTTCTGCAAGAACCTCGATACCATCATCATTCATCTGGCTGTTTCCCATTACTTGTTAACAGAAACACTACTGACAAATATTTTCTTATTTTGCTCTATGACTATACCAATTATCCAGATACAGTAGATTCCACTTAATATCGAGCATTCTCTCTTCGTCTATTCTAAACAGATTCCTGTAATTTACGACACCATTATTTTCTATGTTTTGATAAGCGATAAGATTGAGACCAAACTATTAATCACAAATCATGAGGGTTTGCCCTCAGTGAAAGCTGATTTTAAGGTCGTATTGCCTGTTACTGATTCATCGAGATCATTTTCAGTTCAGAAACAGTCCCGTCCTCCAACACCCAGACCGTAAAGATATCTTCTGTTTTCTTCTCATCGGAACCCGGCATCCGGTACCGCAACAGTGACTGCTTTACCCACCCGTACCATCGATTCCAGCTTCACGGGTTTCTGCTTCAGGGCTCAGTGTTTCCAGTCACCTGGTTCATACGTCAAGAGCACATGTCAGATACGAATCACAAAGACACTGTTGGGGGCGATTTCAGACAGACGGGGCATCTGGTCCGAATCAATCTTCCAGTCTTTGAATTCCATGAGAGCCTGAGCGATGGTGGCAGCTTCACCAGCCGCGAAGAAAGTCAGTATCAAAAACAGGCATTTCACATCCATTCTGCACCGATATCAATAAGGCGTGTCGTTATCGCAATTCTGGCTGCCGTAACCTCGTAAAAAAACCGCTCAGTCCGCGTGAACCGAATACCAGACAAAACCCCAACAGTAATCGGCAGGCAACCGCCACGCCCGCTGCCTGCAGGGTCAGGGGAATATGAGCAAAGTCGTTTGTTTGCTTTAACTGAAACAGTTGAAACAGAACATTCCCCAGATCGGCGATCCCCCAGGTCAGCACCAGCAATCCGACTGCAGAAAATGCCACTGACTGCATCTGTTCTGCGGTGACACTTTTCGAAGCGTGCTTTATTTCACTGTCAGGCAACAGGTACTTCACAATGGTCGCCGATCCGAACCAGAGCAGGCAGGCGGTAATCGTATAAAAAGTCAGAGGCATCAACTGCAGATAAAACATGCCGGACACCGATGTAGAAAACTGGGCCGAGGCCGTCTTCCACGCGACAAACGTCATGACAAAGGATGCCACAGTCTCCAGTGCCTTGATTGCATAAAACAACCCGACCAGCCGACAGCCAATATAAGCAACTTCTTCTTTTTTCATCTGATCCTTTCAAGCCAGTTTTTAGACAGCGTTCTGCCGTCCCCATCGATACTGTTACAACCTTATCAGAATCAGCACCAAATTCAGAGCCGAATCAAGCTGACAGTTCCCGAAATGTTTTCAATTCCCTCTCAGGTCAATCCAATTGATTATCACACTTGAAATGTGGCACGTGTTGCGATCAGTTCTGATAAATCCCGAAAAGTCCGCAGATTCCCGAATTGTAATTGGCGTCCTCCCCGACGATGCAATTCCGCACGAAACAACAGAAACAGCAGTAGAAAGCCACCGGGAAACAGCAACGGCCACAGACTTCGGCTGAACAGGGAGAACATCGCTGCGAAAGGCAGAGTACCTGTCATCCAGAGCAGACTGATGTCGACTCCCCGGTAACAGTCCCAGTTCAGAATCGAAGGCCGAGGCAGAGTACCCGGCGCCAGATTCGCTATATTCCATTGGAAAGTGTCCGCGAATTGATTCGTATACGGAATCAAAGGTGTTGAAGGGGAGATTTCCGACACATCCGCCCCCGCTTCCTGGAGTAACGCGCGGATCGTCAGAAAAGTCGATGCAGGTCGGCACGGTTTTCCAAAAAACGTCTCTTCACGAATCACTGGGGTTGATGCGTGCCGGGCGATCAACTCACACACACCACCCAGGGTCTTCTTTCGCTCCGGCTTAAGAACCTCACGCCATTCTTCATCGGGCAGGTCAATCCCCCCAGGCGTCATTCCAGGCTCGACCCAGGGGCCGCCATTCCAGATAATCGCATTGCCACTGCCATTCTTCGACGGTCGTCTCAAAAGTCAGTTCTTCTCGAGGCAGCATGTCATGCTCAAGCAGAAAGATCTGCCGATGCTGATCCTGAAATACCGACAACACATATTCCGGCGTCGCCGGAACTTCAACAATTATCTTTTCGCCATCCATGTGAAACATCCTTTCTAATCCGCTGTCAGACCAGTTCCCAGTAGACCCCCAGGTCTTCGTATTGCGTTACTTCATACCATTCGACAGACGCCTCGTTAACTACGTAGACCATCAGTGCCGCGGCCACATCCAGAAATACCAGAGACACGTCTAACGCGATCGCCCAGCGACTGGCCACCAGCAGTTCGCCCACCGTTTCAGCACGCGACATATAGTATGATGTAAAACACCCGACAGCACTGCTCAGCACCCATGCAGTCCACCAGAGGGGTAATACTTTGCTGTAGCTCGGCCGCTGCCTGAAGGCTTCGTAGATCTCTTTCATGATCAGATAAGGCTTCCACATGTTCAGAACCGGAATGAAATAACAGCCTACTGCCCATCCCGGCGAAGATGTCGGCTTCCCGGTTTTCACGCAGTGCGCATTGCGGCTCATCCGATAAACCCACATCAAGAACTGGATCCCGACAATGACTCGAAAACCCAATTGAGCCACTTTAATCATAAGTTGATGGACCAGAATGGAACCCGCTTCATCCATATTCACATCCACGCCATTCTTCGCAGACACAAGCAGTTCATACTGGTGATAACCATAGACAACCGCCACACCATTCAAAATAGCCGACAGTAGAATCAGGCTGATTAAAACATCTGTGAATCCAGTGGACTCCTTAAAACGAGAGTTCGACATCTCAAAAATCATTCTATTTTTTTTGCACCGTTCATGCTTGAAACGCAGCACGCTGTGCAATCAGTTCTGACAGATCTCTGAAGGTTCGCAGGTTTCCGAATTGTACCCGAACTGGGTCACGTCCCTTAGTACCATAGGCGGCAATCAGCAGGCATGCCAATACAAACATACACAACAGATAAGCTGCAGTCCCATATCCTACACTCAGAGGGCAGAGGATGAGAAAATATAATATAGCCGCTGTCCCAATCCAGTTCGTATCCCACACCGGTCTTTTCACCTGCACTGTAGGCAATACCCCGGGTGCCAGTTTGGCGATCGGTCCCAGAAACAGATCCAGCTGCCGCCGTGTCATTTCCGATAAAGACGTCGAGGGAGCAACTTCCGTAACATCAACACCAGCCTCCTGCAACAGCGAACGAATCGCCAGAAAAGCAGACGCAGGTCGACAGGTACGACCTATAAAAGACTCCAGATAAATCACCGGCATTGTCATTCGCGCGGCGATCCGTTCACAAAATTCGCGCACTGTATGCATCTGAGGACCAGAGACCGCCTGCGTCCAGTCTGATTCACTCAACCCCAGCCAGTCTTTTGTAAAAATACATATAAACCCCAAGTCATAGAGCTGGCAGGCCTCAAAAAGAGTTTCCAGCGGAGAATCGAGCGTCACCGGGATTTCTTCTTCCTCGGAAATAAGTGAGTTTTTACTCCAGTACTGACGCGACTGGTCCAGCAGCACTTCCAGCACATAATCCGGCGTCGCCGGGACTTCGATGATGGTCTGAGAAGATTTCATTATTTGCTCCTGAAACACAATCAGATAAGATCAATACCACCTGTTCACATTCCAGGGAAGCTTCTGCAAAGTCATCTTTGGTGAATCGTTCTGCACAGGCTTTGCTCACGGTGTAGACCATTAAGATTGCACTGAAGTCTCGCCGTATGAACTATTCTCACACCAGCACAGATTCTCATACTTATACCACACTGACCATCGGTCCAAAACAATTTCAGAAGGATTCAGAATTAAACTACGAAAAACAGAGATTCCGTGTCTGTTCCGAACCAGCAGGACTATTGCACCTGCTCTCGCAGGGTTTCCGTGTTCTGAAAAATTGATTCCACGCACTCACTTAAATCTTCGGAAGCAATATGCGAATGCCCGATATTCACCAGCTGTGAATGCACCGACTGATCTGCTTCGTTGGTAAAACATTCGAATGCAGCCTCGGCCAGCCCCTGGGCATATTTGGGTCCCACTCCCAGTGCCGCCAGTTGTCCCGCCACACTTGCATTGATGTCTTCCACATCCATCAAGCAGACGATCCGGCCCAGTCCAAACGCATACCCATACAGCGTAAAACCCATTACCTGCACCATCAGCTCGTCTTCCAGTACCCATCGCGGGTCAGCTGTGACCGCCTCAACGAACGGATCTGTTTTGTCTTCCAGTCGGCCTATCATAAATTCTCCTCTTGTCTGATTTCATTAATAAACTCGTTTTCAGAATCAGTATCTCCCTGCATCGACATAATACGATAATCGGCTCAACAGTTCTCTCACCGACTGGGAGTCACTCAATCCCTCATAATCCCCATCAGAGACGAGAACCTTCATCTCTCCTTCCAGCAGCATCACCAGTTCCACCACAATCAGCGAATCATAGTCAAGTTCGCTCAACCGGGTCTCCAGCGTTACCGGACGGGACAAAGTGATCTCAATCGCGGTTCGCTCACGTTCCCAGAATCCCAGCAGCAACTTTGCCCCCTCAATCCGACAACCACACTCCGGGCAGCAGACCTGATCAGGAACGGCATTCATACTGTGTGCCACAGGAGCCGTACACAACAGGCAATAGCAATGCAAATCTTCAGGAGTGCAGTATACAAATTCATGAATCAATACTCAAAATCGGTCGCCAGGCGATCCCAGTCCAGTTGTTTCAATGACCGTATAACCTCAGGATCGATCGGCATCGCATAATCATCCTGATACCAGACCACTGTCAAGCAGGAACCATGCATCTCTGTATTGCGCACCGGTGAAACAGATTTAAAACAACCAATACAGCAAATCAAAGGTAACCACTCCGGGTCCATCACCCATTCTTTCGGGTAATGTGATTTCTGCTTTCGAATCTCATCCATATCACCAGGCTCACGCAGATAATCACGACGACGTGGCGGAATCAGATAAGGCTCACCCAGTGTATACTCACGACGGACAGCACGGCACAAATCAACATCAATTCCCCAATCATTGGCTTTCTTATTGGGTACGCCTTCCATCATTCCGGCATAAGACTGAGACTGTTCCAGTTGATTGAGAATCAACTCCCGCCCCGAGTCCTGCTTGAGATTACAGGTCACATGATAGCTCAGATTATATTCCATATTTGCACACACAATTCTTATCAAGCTTTTCATTTACCGCAATTGCTCAGCATCGGGTGGAGCTGTTGGCTCGCTATTTAGACCGAATACGACTATTCTCAATTGAAAGAACGCATACTCATTATTCGGAATCCAGTTTCGGTTCCAGCAGTTCCCAATCAGGAGACTCCTCACGTACCTCAAACGTCCGTTCCGCTTTGCGATACAGATACTGGCAACCGCAGTGCGGACAGATCGCATCGACCGTGCGGACCAGCCTCAGCCGGGTTCCTGGCTCACTCTTTGCGATGATTGCTTTCACGATCTCATCCCAGCGTTCATCCGCCAGTTGAATTGCCTCGACTCCGAGCACCTCACCGCATTCCACACAGACAAACCGACCCGCCAGTTTTCTCATCCTTCTCTTTTCACGCAGAGACTGAAGTAGCGAAACAGGTAAGATGATTGGTATTAGCAGTATGAAGATCGTGAAGATGAAACCATTAGTAATTTTCTTAAGCATATTCATCCAGCCTGATCAACACGATAACTGCCATAAATGTGATTGTCCGTTATCTTATCATAACAACTCCATTCTGCTCCACACATAGAATCCCAGAGCTACATCACCCCGTCCCCCGATCCGCTGAAGGTGGATGCCCCAGTACCTGTCGATACTGGGCCGAGAACTGAAAGACACTCGCAAACCCCAACAGGTGCGCGACTTCTCCCACGCGCAGCCCCTCCTGCTGCATCAGCCGCCGGGCGAATTCCATGCGGGTCCGCCTCAGAAACTGCTTGGGACTCTCTCCCATCTGTTCGCGAAACAACCGCCTGAGATGCGGCTCCGAAAGCCCCACGATCTCCGCCAATTCGCTGATCCGATGATTCTGATCCGGAGCCGCTTCAATCAACCTCACCACCTTCCGCAGTCGATCATCCAGACGTCGCTGCGTCCCCCGGTCGGCTTCCGGAAACATCAGCCGTACCGCCGCCGCCAGCAGACAGCCCCCCGCATCCGCCTGTTCCGCCTGGATCGTTTTCAACAAACCAATCAGCGCCGACCGTTGTGGCTCCTGGCCAGGGAAGGGGACCGCGCGCTGTTCGGTCAGCCGCGTCGTCGCCTGAAATTCGACGAACAGATACGATACCGGCTCCCGCCCGAAATACCGGTTCTCCCTTACTCCGGGTGCCAGCAACCCCAGCCAACCCGCAGCGACCTGAAACGATTCCTCGGCGATGCGGTACTCGCCGCTGCCCGCTTCCACATACAGAAACCGGTAATGCGAGATCCGTCGGGGCCGCAGATGCAATTCCTGGTGAAACCGTACCCGGTTACTGGCAATATATTGAAATGAGTCTCCCATCACAACGTCTTCCCAATGATCGTTTTTGACATATAAATAACCGATTCTCCTATTCCGCCGCGGGATCGTCAACAGTAGGATGGCCGATTATGTTATCAGTGCTCCTCGCCAACTCGGTTCACTTTCGCCCGCTCGACCTGGCGGTGATTGTCGTCTATCTCACGCTGATGGCGGGCATGGGACTCTGGTTTTCCCGCCGCAACCAGTCGACCGAACACTACTTCCTCGGCGATCGAAATTTCCCCGGCTGGGCCATCGGCCTCTCCATGCTGGGCACCTCGATCAGCTCGGTCACGTTCCTCGCCTTCCCGGCGGCCGCCTTCGCCCTCGACTGGCGACAGCTGATCTCCAACCTCACCTTACCCTTCGTCGCGGTACTGGCCATCATCGTCTTCATTCCCTTTTTTCGACGGGGAAATACCACCAGTGCCTTCGAATACCTGGGCGACCGTTACGGCACCGTCCCCCGTCTGTACGGCACCCTCAGTTTCATTCTGCTGCAACTGATCCGCCTCGGGAAAGTTCTCTTCCTGGTTTCGATTCCGGTCAGCCTGCTCACCGGCTGGGATATCCGTCTCGTGATCGTCGGCGTCGGCATCTTCATCTCCTTCTACACTATCGCCGGTGGAATCGAAGCCGTCATCTGGACCGACGTCATTCAGACCATCGTCCTCTGGCTGGGGGGCATTCTCTGTTTCACAATCATCGTCACGCGACTCCCCGGCGGACTCGCGCAGGTCTTCGAAGTCGGTTCCGCCCAGGGCAAGTTCGGCATCGGCTCGTTTGACTTCAACCTGACCGAACGCACCTTCTGGACCGTCTCCCTGCTGGGCCTGCTCAACTGGCTGACGATTTACTCCAGCGACCAGAACGTCGTCCAGCGATTCATCGCCGCCCGCAGCCTCCGAGAAGCCCGTAAAGCAACCACTATTTACTCTGTCCTGGCCGTGTTAACCTGGTCCTTCTTCTTCGTCGTCGGCACCTGCGTTTTCGTCTTCTATCGCGTCTTTCCGGAATCCGCTGTCGCCAACCTCCAGGCCGATGAAGTCTTTCCCTGGTTCATCCTCACCCAGGTCCCCGCGGGCCTGGCCGGGCTCGTCATCTCGGGAGTCCTCGCGGCTGCCATGTCCAGCCTCGACTCCTCGATCAACTCCATCGCCACCGTCACCACGGTCGACCTGCTTAAACCCTGGCTCGCCCCGGGCAGAGACGACCGCTTCTACCTGCGGTTCGCTCGCCTGATCGCCGTCCTGGCCTCAGCCATTATGATCGGCGGTGCCGTCTTCTTCAGTTCCGTCGAAAAGGAAAGCATGAACGACCTCAGCTGGATCATCGCCTCCGTCTTTGGTGGCTGTCTGCTCGGCCTGTTCATGCTTGGCTTTTTCACCCGCCGCGTTGATAACACTGCCGCTGTCATCGGACTGGCCGGGGCGATCCTGGTCAACCTTTATCTTGGCTTGAGCACCGGCGGCTGGCTGCCCGCAGCCTGGTCCCTCCAGATTCACACCTACTGGGTCGGCCTGTTCGTCAATCTGGCCTTCATATCGCTGGCTCTATTGATCAGTCTCTTCCGCAGCCCCAACCCCCGTGATCTCACCGGCCTGACGGTCTGGACGCAGGAGCAACAGTCATGAGCGGGACCCTGCAGACCGACATCGCCATCCTCGGGGGCACACCCGGCGGTATCGCCGCAGCCATCGCTGCCGCCCGCCTCGGACGTAGTGTCCTGTTGATCGATCCCCAGGCCCACCTCGGCGGCATGTCCACCAGCGGCCTGGGCAAAAGCGACGTCGAACGCCGCCACCTGATCGGCGGCCTGTTTCAGGAATTCACACAGCGCATCCACCAGCACTACCGCAACCGCTACGCCCCGGACTCCACAGACATCGCCCTCTGCCAGGACGGCTATTACTTCGAACCCTCTGTCGCCGAAACCGTCTTTCACGACATGCTCAAGGCACAGCCGCAGATCACCCTCCTCACCAGTCACACTCTGAACTCCGCCACCACCAGCGAAAATCGACTGACTGCAATCAACATTCTCAGCCCTAAGCAACAACGCATCACCGTCCGCGCGCAGGTCTTCCTCGACGCCACCTATGAAGGCGATCTCTTTGCCGCTGCGGGTGCCGACTTCCGACTGGGACGCGAATCCCGCGACGAATTCGACGAACCCCACGCCGGCCAAATCTACTTCGACTACCAGCGACAACAGTTCCTCCCCGGCAGCACCGGGGCAGACGACGACCGACTCCCCGCCTACACCTACCGTCTCTGCCTGACCACCGATCCCGCGAACGCGGCCCCACTGACAGAGTCGCCTCCTGACTATGACCGCCGCCACTACCTCGGCTACTTCGACGATCTGGCCGCGGGGCGTCTGGCCGGTCCACTGCAGCTCAAACCGGGCCGGGGCTACGAACCGGCTCACTTTAACACGCTGGTCCGCGCTCTCAGCGTGACGCCGCTCCCCAATCACAAAACCGACGTCAACATCAACCCGCGTCCGCTCGGCTTCCCCTTTCCGGAACTGAACCGCGGCTATATCACCGGAGATGCCGCCACCCGCACTGCCATCTCCACCCGCATCCGCAATCGCACTCTCGGTCTGCTCTGGTTCCTGCAAAACGACACGCAGATCCCAACGCAACATCGCCAGATCGCCCGACAATACCATCTCCCGCTAGATGAATTCACCGACAACCGGCATTTCCCCTGGCAGCTCTACATCCGCGAGGGCCGTCGCCTCCGGGGAGAATTCACCCTCACAGAACGGCACATCACCCATCAGCCGGAGCAGGGGATCGACCAGAGAGAAATCGAAACCTTCGCCGACACCATCGCCATCGGCGAATTCCCTATCGACAGCTTCCCCTGTCAGCCCAGACAACCGGGCGACACCATCGTCCTCGAAGGCTACCTCGGCATGCTGGATCAGATCACCCGCCCCTACGAGATCCCCTATCGGATTATGATGCCGCAGACCATCGACGGACTCCTCGTCCCGGTGGCCGCCTCGACAACGCACGTCGCTTTTTCATCGATTCGAATGGAACCCACCTGGATGGCCCTCGGGCAGGCCGCCGGCGTCGCCGCCCACCTGGCAATTCAGCAACAGTGTGCCCTCCGCAACATTCCGATTCACGAACTGCAACAGCAACTGGCCAGCGATGGTCAGATCCTCAATCATCAACCTGAACTCAACCACGCTTCCACCAGGGAACCCCAGTCATGAAACAACTGATTTATACGCTCACCCTTCTGACCTCGATCTCCGCGGCCCTCGGTCCTGCTGTCGCAGCAGAGAAACCAGGATCGCCGGTCACCGTTCTGAATCTCCCCGGTTCCGGCACCGATCCCGCAGCC
This sequence comes from Gimesia maris, assembly GCF_008298035.1. Classification (NCBI taxonomy): domain Bacteria; kingdom Pseudomonadati; phylum Planctomycetota; class Planctomycetia; order Planctomycetales; family Planctomycetaceae; genus Gimesia; species Gimesia maris. Next base: position 3,654,807 of record NZ_CP042910.1, on the reverse strand, counting down.
ATCGATTATCAAAGTCTCCCGGTCCTCAAAGGCGAACACGCCATCATCAACCCGGCGGCCCTCGGTCCTTATCCCCGAAAATCAGATAAGATCGACCTCCGCGACCTGCGACTGAACCTGCACAACTACCTGATCTATCATGACGGCAAGTTCTGGTGCATCTGGAGCGACGGCCCCCGCATTGAAGACGAACCGACCCAGGAAATCAAGTACGCCACCAGCGTCGATGGACTCCACTGGACAGCAGCAAAATCGGTCACCGGCACTCCCAAACAGCCCCACGCCTTCATCGCCCGCGGACTCTGGCTCCGCGATGGTCAACTGCTGGCATTAGCAGCGAAATACCAGGGACACGGTGCCTTCGGCCCCCCGGACAAAAAGCACCTGGAACTGGTCGCCTATCGCTGGGAACCGAAGCAGGACAAGTGGGTCCTTGAAGGCAAACTCTACGACAACGCCATCAACAACTTCCCCCCGCAGAAGCTCCCCTCCGAGAACTGGATTCTCACCCGCCGCGATTCGCGGTTCAATGTCAGCGTGTTGATCGGCGGCGTCAAAGCCCTCGACGACTGGCAGTCCTTTCCCGTCGTAGGCGTCAAACAAGTCTCCGGCTTTCGTCCCGACGAACCGATCTTCTGGGTCCTGCCCGACAACAGCTTGTATGCACTCTTCCGCGACAACGGCAAATCGCAGCGGCTCTTTTTCTCGACGTCAAAAGACGAAGGCCGCACCTGGGACACCCCCGTCATCTCCAACTTCCCCAACGCCCGCAGCAAACTGTTTTCGCTGGCCACCAGCCACGGCTACCGCGTGCTCGTCCTCAACGCGCATCCGAAAGTCAACCGACGCGAACTCTACCTCGCAGTCAGCCCCGACAACAAAACCTTCACCCGCCTGGCGAAGCTGGAGATTCCCTCACCAGCCGAACTCCCCAAAGAGGTTGCCTCGCTAAAGAAGAAATTCAGTGCCGGCATCGCCAGTCTGCAATATCCGCACGTCATCGAACACGACGGCTATCTCTATATCGCCTTCTCACGCAACAAACTGCAGACCGAAGTCTTCCGCGTGAAACTCACTGACATCGATGCCCTGCTGAAATCGAAGAAGAACTGAGCTCAACAAAACAGACAATGCCCGCCCAAGAGACAGTCGATACCGTCCGTCGCCAGGTGCCACAGACAGCCCACTGCCACCGCCCGCCAGCGCCAGGAGGGAATACAGAGTAGTGCCGTATACACGACCGCCGCCCACCAGGTATGCAGGGGATGAAATCCCAGGCTGCAGCGATGCGGATCAAAGATCGGGTCGGCCAGCAGATGATCGACGTCAATCAGCATCGTTGCCAGCATGATCAGCCCTGCCTGCACCCAGTGTTCCTTCCAGAACAGGCGCGCAATCAGAAAGGGGACGAGCAAATGACACGAGTAATGAATCAGATGCCGCACGACATCCGGAACAGCTTCCATGAGCGCGGTAAATCCTTCGACCTTTAAACAACGACAACTTCGAAGTCGTTATCATATTAGGGTACGAGGATTGGTTCAATCATCCAGTTACCTGAAAAGCCGGTCGGTTTGGGTTCGATTCCGGGTAGGCCGATACGAGAACGGTTCCCCTTTGTACTGTCATCGTAGCTGACATAAACGCCTTTGGTCCGGCCTGCACGAAAATCGACGGCAATCCAGGCATCTGCGGGTACGGTAACCGGTTTCGGGAATTTGATCTCCACCCATTGCTCGGCTCCCCGTTCAAACAGCGCGTACGGCGCCATCTCTGTCGCGATGACCTCGGTCAGATCCGGATTCAGAATATAGATCAGAAATCGTTCCTGCGGCGGTTTGGCTGTGCCATAGCGCGAACCATGAATGCGAATTCCACTCAATTCCCGCTGCTCGGCAGTCAGATTCATTTGAATCATTTCCCCAGAGCCACCAAGACTTTTTTTACCAGCCACTTTTGCTTCCGCTTGTGCAGTCGTGGAAGAAAGCGAAAGACTCAATCCAATCCATAAAAAAAGAGAGAACTTTAAAGCATGTGTTCGTCTCATCGCAATCATCCTTCATAAAAGAAGTCAGCTTCCTGCCTGGATATGTTTTTGCAGCAATTCGTTTACCGCTGCTTTCAACTCCGGTGGAACGGACAGCGGAGGGCCAGCCCCTTTGAAAAACCTTTTGCTGGATTGCAGGACCAACTGTGAATTCGCAGCTCCCGTCCAACTGTAACCGGTAATTTCATCCCATTTGAATAGAGTCCCATGATGCCAGACCCCATTTTCAACGATCAGTAACCGACCTGAAGAAGTGATGAGCATCATGATGGGGGTAGAGAGCAGAAGTCCTCCCATGAGGATTCCTTGACCATGTTCGGCACTGACGAAGAAACTCAACACTGCACCTGGTAATAACAGTAATGCGAGCAGTATGAGTGCAGTCTCGAATCGTGGGCCTCTGCAATCAAGCAAGGTTGAACCACAGCTCCGGAGTGATCTGATCCAGGAGAACAGAAACCAGAATAAAAGCGGGTAGCCACTTATGATTCCTGCATAGATAACTCCGTCACCCAGGCTGGTCTGAAAGAAATACGAAGTGAGCAATGCCAGAATACCCTGAAGCACAACCAGGCCGATCAGAATCAGGTAATCACCTTTGCCGTTTTCCCACTTCCCGGGGAATTCATTGATTTCCGCTTGCATGAAATCAGGCTCCGTTTGCTCTGACATCGATAGTAAAAGAACTTTTCACCAGCCGTCTGAACAGAGAAGAATAATACCAGACTCGTTCGACCTGTCAATCAGATTGTTGACGAGAAACGATAGTTCAAAGCCGGTGATAGAAACGCAAGAGCCCTGGCTCATCTGCCTCAGTACATTCTAAATTCATAATTTTGATACAATGCTGATTGCAGCCTGCTTTCCCGATCTTCAGAATGGAAATATCGCATCCATGTCTGATATTTTGCGGGAGACACGTATGGCAATTCCTGAGCATGAAGCAGTGGTACGACAGGGGGCAAAATCCTTGTCGCTCTGGCGCATGAGTCACCCCCAGGTAAAACTGAACTTGAAAGAAGCAGACTTAAGCGGGCTGGATTTATACAAAATCCGACTTCGGAAGGCGGATTTGCGTGATGCAAATCTTTTCAGAACGAATTTGAGTTGTGCCGATCTGAGTGAGGCTGATTTGTCTGGTGCCAATCTATGCGATGCCGATCTGATGTGCACGAATCTCTCGGGAGCCAAGCTCACAGGGGCGGATTTCAGCAACGCGAACCTGATTGAAACAGACTTCAGCTGGGCTGACTTAAGTGACGGCAACCTGGAGAACGCTATTTTAAAAAATATCAATCTCAATCATGCAATCGGGGTCGATCTGAGCACGATCACTGTTGACGCCGTCGCGGAGAATAAAACAGAACCTCCCGTCCTGCGACAAAAAAAACTGTTTACAGGATATGTTATAACCTTTTCTTCAATCTTCGTTTCCCTGTTTTTACTGGGGATCGGTTTATTCATTTCAGCCATCGCGGGACTGTATGGTGTCAAAGTTCTACACCAGAATTATATCGTAGAATGTTTTATGGGCCTGGCATTGCTGACGTTATCTTCGGGCATGACCGCAGGCGCAATCGCAATTGCATCGAGCAAAGGCTATTTTAGAATCATCGGTTTCATTTTAGTCGGTCTCCCGCTGGCAGGTCTCTGGCTTGACTTTCTGCTGAGATTAATGTTTGAACAGAAAGTCATCACCACCCTCAATGGGCCGGTACTTTTCCCAGGATTTCGAGAAATGTTCAAGCGATTCATCCTGATGAATGATGTCTACTATCTGTCAGCGGCCGCACTGGCAGGAATATTCATTCTTGGATTATTGCCGCCACGCAAAAAGATTTCTTCAGATTAAACACCGAGCACCGGTTGCCGACGATTCCGCCATGCTACTCCAGGCAGTGGATGCTGAGTTCGTAATACCACATCATGACACAACCACCCCAACGGAATTAAGAGCATACCTCGGACTTTCGAAATCCCCGCTCTGGCGATATCTCTCCCTGCAAATTACAGATTGAACATGTCTAGAATGAATCAGGACAACTGAGTCATCCTGCTTATTATTACATGGTATTTCCTGCAGATATATTTGTTCAATATTTGAGAATGAATTTTACCCCCGGGAGCCCATAGGCAATTTACCCCAAACTCATCCAAGGCAATTCCCTCCTTACGGCTTTACCGTTTTCGCATGTGTCCCGCTCTCAATCTGCAGCTTAATTAAAACGTCAGGTTTTCAGTAATGTCCAGGCAGATCAAATCATCATAATTAGAATTGCTGTCTCATAATTTCGACTTATTCGCCTTCCTGCTGTCTTGAAATGTTCTGTACATACAGAGATTGACGATGAGTTTCTCAGCGCGTTGTTTTTCTTATACAGAGTTTCAAGGAGACGGTTCCCATTAAATCTTTCACACACCATGTGCTGATTGTTGACGATGAATCATCGTTACGACAACTTCTGGCGCGTGCCTTAACACAAGTGGGCTTCCACTGTGATACCGCTGAAGATGGTACCGCCGCGCTGCTATACTATGAACGACATGATTATGATCTGGTAATTACAGATCTAAGTATGCCAAAATCAAATGGGCATGCCTTGTGTATCAAGCTACTTGAAAACAAAAAGAAAACGCCTCTGATTTGTGTTTTGACGGGTATTGCAGAGCCACGTATCGAAGAGGACCTGAAGAAACGGGGGATTAAACATCTCTACCATAAACCCATTGATTACAAACAGTTTTCCCAGGATATGCTTGCTTTACTGGAGGATTCAAATGATTCGGCACCACGTGAACCGACAGTGATGACTCCGCCTACTATCCCCTCCACACCAGAGACACCCGGCTCCAAAAACAATGTAGTGATTCTCAGCCCGGACATGACATTCTGTCGCAGCATTTCACTGGCATCCGCCGAGAGCCCGCTGAATGTCATTATTGCACTCAGTACCGACCACCTGCTGGAAATTGTGAACGAAAAAAGAATCGACCTGCTGATTGTCGATCAGGAGATATCGGGGTTTCTGCGCGGTAATCAGATTGTAGAACGACTTCATTCAGATTTAATTAATATTCCCGCATTCGTACGGGGGGATAAAAAATCATTTAGCCGGCTTAATATTGATGAATGCGAGGGAGTTGAGAAACTGATTGAGCTAGACATAAATGAGAGAGATCTATTGAACATGTCCTATGCCTATTTATCTCGATTATCTCAACATTGCCTGGTGATCGATCCGGCAGCCCGCAGGCTGGTGACTGAGTTTAGTGATGTGCCTCCCATTCCGCACGTTCTCACCAGACTCGCAGAACGCGCAGCACAATCGTCGCTCGATATTTCGATCCCCCAGTTAGTCAGTGAAATAGAAACGGATCCGCGACTCACTTCCGAACTCATTAAAGTCGCCAACTCGTCTCAAGTCGCATCGACTTCCAAACAAAAAGATCTGAAAGGGATCATCACTCTACTGGGGCCGCGACAGGCAATTTCTATTTGTCTCTCGCTGGGGTTAAGAACAGTACGTTCCAAACTGATGATGCCGTGGGCAGAGGAATTTCGAAACTGGTACTTAAAAAGAACTTCACTCATCGCTGCCACAGCAGAATCGGTGGCGCGTTTTTACGAAAATGTTCCGCCGGAAACAGCGTATTTACTGGGTATTTTACAGGACATCGGGATTCTCGTTCAAGCAGAGCATTATGGAGAAGTCTACTTTGAAAGAGTTATCAAACGAGTGCGAAAAATACCGACTCTGCAATTTACGACATCGGAAAGCCTGGTAACGAATACTGACCACGGAATGGTATCGGCGGCAGTGCTGCAATCCTGGGGATTTCCTTTTTCGATCGTACAACCTGTATATGCACATCATCAGGAGGAGCAGACAAAATTGCCGATCATGGCACAGGGTCTGGTCCGCTGCATGTGTCTTGCGGAAGCATTTGCTGAAATGTGTGATCAGCCTGTACCACAGCGTATTCTTAAAGTGAATACTCTGCTGGCTGAGTATTACCAGAAGAGCAGAATGGAAGCACAAGATGTATTTCTGACTGCCATCGAAAAAACAAATCGGATGACAGAAATATTACGAACGCCTCCCCTGGAGCCCGACGAACTGGAAGCAATTGTTAATCAACTTCAGATAAGTGATCCCCAACAGGTATGAGCCCATTCTCTAAAAATTCAATTGATGTAAATACTCTCACACAAGTGATCGAAAAGACGGTCAATGCCGTAGTCATTACGGACACCAACTGTCATATCACCTGGGTCAATCATAGCTTTGAACGGACGACAGGTTACTCATTTGCCGAAGCGCAAGGCAAACACCCTGGTCGTTTGCTGCAAGGTCCTGAAACAGCCCCGGAAGACATTGAGAGTATGAGGCAGGCCATAGCGTATAAACTGCCATTCTCCAAAGCGGTATTGAATTATACAAAGAGTGGCCAGAAATATTGGAATTACATTGAATGCCAGCCACTCTATGAGAATGACAGGTTGACCGGCTATATGGCTCTTCTGACTGATGTGACATCAAGCTTGGTAGCTCAGAATAAGCTGATTGAAGCCAAAAATCGCGTTCTCGAAAATTCAGAACGTCTCCAACTCGCCTTTGCCGGCGGTCAGGTGGGAAGCTGGGACTGGAGCCCAACCGAAGACAGACTGGTTTTCGACAAAAGCTGGGCAAATCTGGTAGGAGCAGATTACGAAAACCTCACACACAATCTGGAGTCTTGGGAACAACGGATTCATCCAGAAGATCTGGATCTGTTTTCACAGCAACTGGCAGCAGTGACAACTAACAACCAGGATTATTTCATCTCGGAACATCGTATTTTATGCGACCATAATCAGTATCGCTGGACAATGGCACGCGGACAGGTTGTGGCGCGCAATGATTTGGGGCTCCCGACGAGAGTGGTAGGAGTACATTTTGATATCACCCGTCAAAAACAAACGCAGGATCTTCTGGACACACAAAATACCCTCCTGCGTACGATTTTAAATGTCATTCCCTTTTCCGTATCCTGGAAAGACTCTGACTTACGCTACCTGGGTTGTAATGACAATTTTCTGGCGCTATCAGGATACAAACACTCCCGCACGATATTGGGGAAAACAGATTCAGAATTGAAACCTGAATCCACTTACATTGAACAACAACTTCAAGACGAATTAAAGGTCGTAACGACCGGTACCCCATTAATGCATCAGATCGAATCCCGGGTATCCGCAAATGGTGGCCAGAATATTCTAGACACTAACAAGGTCCCACTTAATCTAAATGATAATACGACAGGAATCCTCGAGGTCTCAATCGACATCACCGAGCTGGAAATGGCGCGTGAAGCCCTGCGTCAAAAAGAGCTGGAACTGCGTCGTCATGGACGGATGCAGGCAGTGGGGGAACTGGCAGGGGGCGGGGCGCATGAATTCAACAATTTATTGCAGACTATCCGCGGTTATGTCTGTTTCGCGCAGGACGAACTCAATCCTCAATCGTCCGCATATTCAGATCTTTCAGAAAGTATCTTTGCCATCGATCGTGCTGTGCAGCTAACACAGCAATTATTGCATTTCAGCCGTATTGATAATATTGCAAAAATAAAATGCGAGCCTGACGATGTGATTGAAGACTTAAAAAATTTACTCAAACCATTAATGCCAGATAAAATTAATCTGAATTTTGAATTAGCACTTTCGTTGCCCCCCATTAGGGCCAATACACTCATTCTGGGACAGGCAATTTTGAATTTGTGTCTGAACGCTCGTGATGCGATACCCGACGGAGGCACCATCACCATCGGAACACGATTAATCACTTCGGAAACCGGCAGAGACCAGATTGGCTTTTATGTCATCGATCCGGGAACCGGAATACCTGACGAAATTCAAGACCGCATTTTTGATCCTTTTTTTACAACAAAGGAAGTTGGAAAAGGAACCGGGCTGGGACTTTCCATCGTGTACTCTGCCGCTTATGAACATGAGGGCAAGGTGGAATTTGAAACTACCGTTGGGAAAGGTACAAGGTTTGAAATAGTGATCCCCCAGTACTACCAGAAATCCGAGACGAATCTGGAGAAAGGCGCTGATGAACAGGAATTATATCTTGAAAAAGATACGTCTTTAAACAACAAGACGATATTGATTGCCGATGATGATTCCATCGTAACCCTGGTTACAGTGCGTATGCTGCACAACCTGGGATACCAGATAATTACAGCGAGCAATGGACGTGAAGCGGTAGAAATCTATCGACGGGAACGACATAACATTCAGGGTCTGGTATTTGACATTTCGATGCCGCACATGACAGGTACCGAAGCCTATGAAAGTATTTGTAAACTGGGAAACCCTCCTCCCATTTTATTTTGCACGGGAGATGCGACTCCTGAGCTTCGCCACGTCAATCTCGCGGCAAAAGGTTATCGATTTATCAGAAAACCATTTAACCAAATTACCCTGGAGAAAATGATGGACGAACTATTTTCTGACGCCCTGGAAACCATCTAGAGCGTTTCACATTTAGTCGCACCAACGGGACACTGGCAAAAAAACTTCAGGCAGGAACTTCTTTTGTGCTTTCCTAATTAATCACTACCACACCAGTAATATCTGACACGCCCGGTCGACGGGTTGAAATAGAGATCTTCCGATTCCCATCCAAAGTGTTCGGAAAAGATGCGACGATAGTGCTCGGACATCCCTACATCCGTTTGTCTCTGCATTCCACTTTTTAATATTTGATCTACAGTTTCCCGCTTACCTGTAAAAGCGATTGTGATTTCCCCTCCATCACCCAATATCCAGAACGATGATTCCAGCTCTTTGACTTCACAATCCGGGGTAAAGCCGAATGTGCGTTCGAAAACAGCCGCCGGACGTGACAGTCTAAAAAAGAGAATGGCAACACAAAGACAATACACGGCAAATGAGCCGATCAGCCACTGTCGTTTGTGGGCGATTTTCGCCAGGAATAAGCCTCCCCACACCACTGCCGCAATCACGGTAAAGGTCATGCAAAATAACATCAGCAGAAAAAGGGCATTTAACGCAACCATTATGGATCCGAATCTGACTGTACTCTGGTACTGTGTAACGATTAAGCGTTTTCCTGTTTTGTTCTCTCCTTCAGCGCAGGCCATTCTGCGAATGCCAGAAAAAACAACAGCCCGATATTCAGCCCCGGAAATAAGATTAGAAGACTGATCCAGCCGGGAAAACCGGCTTTACTGCAGATCATCCAGCAGGGAAAGACTCCAATCAGCAGAATGGAACTGAGAATCATCATCTCAAAAAAACCGGGCATACGAAAATCTCCTTGTGATTGGGTCAGGCTGTCTTCCGTTCTCCTTTCTTCACAGGATGCAGGCCCAGGAATAAAAAAGCAATGGCAACTTGAGAAAACCTGACTTCCCCCGGAATTCAGCATTCTCTGTTGAACCGGTGCGAGCTAAAATAATCTCACGTCTTTTTTATTCGCAACGAGACCGTTTTTAATGTCAGATGCTTTTACTCATGCCCGAATCATCTCCTAAAAGCAGAATTCGTATTTTAGTTGTCTTCCTGATCCTCATCGCGGGATACGCGATTTTTTTGCAATACTACAATTACAACCCTGGGTTCAATGATGCGACCATGGCAGACATGAGGAAAGTAAACGCGGCTAAAATAGTGGACATCGCAAAAAGTGAATATGATGTTGATCTGGATTACTCTCCCGAATCAATCAAAAAGGTCGATCAGATCTTAGGTCAAATGCATCGCGAACACCTGGAGAAGCCATTTTCGGAAGACCAGATTATTAAAAGATCCATTTTATGGGGATCTTATGTAGGAGAGGTTGTCCGATCCAATGTAAGTTGTGAGTGGAGAGCTACAATTGGTCTTCCGCTTCAGTTAGATGACGATACTTACCTGTACCCCACCGACTGGTGTCATCAGAAAATCGTTGACGGGGGTGAAGAGAACCATCTCTGGACTCGATACCTGTTCGCCACGACGGGAAACTGAATATAAAGCATTCTTCAATGAATCGAATTCCACATTCCACCAGGGAGAATTTCTCATTCCACTCACGCCGTTTCATTTCAGCCCCGGGTTGCTGACTAAAGTCTTTGGCCCCCGTTCGTTCTGGCTGACGTCCTTCATGGCCGCGAATGTCCTGATTGATGTGGAAGTGCTGTATTATCTGAGCAGGGACGAACTACCGCTCCACCGTTACCTGCATACTTACATTGGCGGCAGCCTGGTCGGGCTCCTCTCTGGATTGTTGATGTGGGCCGTTATTTTAATCATCGTTCGACTAATGCCCGCCAGTTCACGCTGGAAAACACGACTTGAGCAGACACAAAATATCCGACTGCTCAATCAGTCGCTGCTGGCGGGTTTGATCGGGGGAGTTTCGCACGTTTTTCTCGACAGCCTGATGCATGACGACATGCATCCGTTCTGGCCGTTCGTGACCGGCAATTCACTGACTGGTATGATCAGCGTTCCGGCGCTGCACATCGGACTCGGGCTGCTCGGCCTGTTCTCGATGATCCTCTGGCTGCTGCTGCGAGAACCGTAAGCGGTAATCGCCTGTTTTGCATCAGTCTCAATCGGTGTTTTCGGCAATCCGCCACAAGACACCGGAAGTATATGTTAACTCAGTACGTGCTCCCAACCGGCATCTATGCTTTTGACGGATAGATTCATCATGAAATTTTCCGCCAGCGCTTGCTTCTAGAAATATTGTAACAGAAATGTGCAGTCCCCAAATTGGAGACAGGCCAGTGCATCGGACTTCCAGGAAATCTTAAAACCTAGATCTTCATAGAACCGCTGCTTAAATAGCGGGTGGTTCAGGCAAAGGCACTTCCGCAGTTTTCAACACATGGTTGAACGCGTCAGTTGGCGCGTCGGTGGGATTGAAGCCCTCTCTCCGTTGGTCGTCTGTGTACCAGATTGCGTGATAGCATTCAAAACAGATAACAAAATCATGCTGCTGGTCTTTATATTTGACCCGCAGGCCATGACGTGGTGAGAAACAGGCGGCAACGATCCCCGGATTGGCAGCGACGCTCTCTTCCAGAGACTGCATAAGTTTCTGCCTGGTTGTCGTATCGGTAATCTGCGTTGATCCCAGTATTTTCCAGCCATGAAATCTGCTGGCGTCATCCGGATCCTCTTCAATACAGGGATTGAGCGAGAAGAGTTCCCACTCAGGTGCTTCGTTCAGAGCAGCCGCTGCATCAGCCGGTATTTTGTCACCGGATGGCTCCATTGATAGTCGGTCCGAAGTACACCCCATCAGCAGTAATATAAGTATCAGAGGGTAGACTCGCATTGTTGTTTCCCCACCAATTACGAGGGTTCGTAACCAGGCATGATTTTAACAACGAATACCGCTTTGCCATGTTCCTCGTGGCTCCAGCGGAACATTTCCGTCAGACATGTCATCAGTTGTTCGTACTCGCCCACCACCACCGTCGAAGTCGGACCCGGCGTCACCTGCAGATCCGGGTAGTAACTCAACTTGGCAATGAAGGCTTTGATCAGTTCCTTGTAGCTTTCCTGAAATGGATACATGCTGATTTCGGCGGTACTGATCATGGGAAACCTTTCTGACAAAATCGAATTCACAAAGCAGGGGAGGGCACTACTTTCAGAATGAACTGATGAGACGTTATGTACAATCGATGGTACCAGACCTTAAGAGCCTGTCAATCAGTCGATGCAGTATCGATCGTTTTGTACGGTTTCAATTACTCAGGTGTCATGGCGAACTTGACCGTTACTTGGGCAGAAATAGTAATCTGGCCCGGTGCGGCAAGAATCCGTGCTGATTTTTCATCCTTTGTTTTGTCTTTCTGCAGGGCGACCAGCATCAGTTTCGTTTTTTCCGGTTGAATCTGCTGTTGATCTCCCTGAGGTCGGTCCGATTCCATGCGCACCATCGTACCGCCAAACCCGCCTGCGTCCCAGTTTGATTCGATTCCTTCTTCAATTCTCAGGGGAGAGCCCAGTTTCATATTTGTTAATTCGGTCAGATGCACTGCTTTCTCACGGGCATAGGTCATCGCCAGTTTTCGAGCTTCGAACTGATACTTTCGCTGATTACTTACCCGAAAATGGATTCTTTTCACATCGTTCAAACCTGCCTGAATCACATCGGACAGCAAAGGTTCAATATGATCGAAATTAGTCAAACGAATCCGCATGGATCGGACAAAATCATAGGCGATCGGAGTTTCTGAACGGGAATTGAATTGACCGTAATCGGGGGTGAGATCCAGGTCAGTGATTTTGATATCCTCGTCTGGAATCTGATAACGGGGAAATACCTCCATGACAGCAGTCGTGACTTCATCGTTATCCCGTTTGGCAATGGAAAGATGCTTGTCTCGTGTGTGGGCTGCCAGATACAGAATGACTTCATCGGGAACCACCTGAATCTCACTCATCGCCGACACTTCAATCGACGGCTGCTCGGCTGCCCCTGCCATGGAGCAACCTGATAGCAGTAAAACAGTTATAAAACCTCTCATTTCAATCCCCCTGGTAAACGTCCCTTGGAAATATCAGACTCCGTTTGAGTACTCGACCGTCTCCAGATCGCATCATATTTAACCAAAGAGTTCAGATGGATCGGGAGACGCTTCAGTAAAACAGGACACAGTCTGGCAGTCAATAAATTATTTACACAGCCACTGATCAGGAGGATAGCACGATAAAATAAAATGTGCTTAAAAAAATATTCATCTGGAATCAATGAGTTGAAGTTGTTACGTTGTGCACAGCGGGCACGCAATAGGGGTTAATTCTCATGAAAGTCACCACCGTTGCATTTATTGTTGTTATTGTGATTCAGTCGATCCATTCAGCACTCACCAGCCAGGAATTAAACCGCTGGAAACGGCATTGTTATCATTACGGCTATGCAAGCGCCGATACTGATCACACTGGAAATGTCATCGACTACAAGCTGATTCCCGGGCCAGGTCGATTCAGGAGCCAGACCGCTTCACTTTCACGGCTGACTCACTTTATTGAAATCGTCCCCGATGACCCGGATTATGGTGACGAGATTCCAGACAACGTTCCCTGAGCGATTGAATTAATCGGCGAACAGGGACTCGGAGTTGGAAAGTCAACCTGCTGGCATTGTCTCCGGATATCGACTGACCGAGAGATCAGGTCAAAAGAGATCGAAGTCCTGGAAACGCAAACGGGCGGGAATATCAACTGATATTCCCGCCCGAACTGGTTTAATGAGTTAAAAGTGGGCACGGGCGGGATCGAACCGCCGACACCAGGATTTTCAGTCCTGTGCTCTACCAACTGAGCTACATGCCCTTCGTTTCCCAATGAAATATCGGGGCGTTAACCCCATATGCAATCATTGCTTAATGGAAGCGAGATGGAAATATAAGCCATTCCTCTCTGAGTTTCAAGCAAAACCACTACTTCCTCGTCAGGTTTCATGAGTTTTCCTGGTTCCTGATCTGTTCTACTGCAAATACTGGTGAAATCACTGTTTAAGTTGTGCGGAATCTGTGAGTTTTAACGATCAGAACTGCATCGAGACTGTGTTGAGTTTGGCTGCATCGTCTCCTGGTCGATTTGGACCGGGTATAACAGATCAACAGACGCGATGGTGAAAAGGGAAGCGTTCTAGATCTGACCATCAAACAGGTCTGATGACAAATCGATCTCATCTTTTCCAGGGGTCGGCAGAGCCTGATCAATTTCCAGGTCACTTACATTCAGATCGATAATACTGTCCGGATCCAGCGGATCTACATTTTTGCCATCAGAAGTCTGAATCAGTTGAACGATTGGGCTGGTATAAAAATCTTTATTTCGGCGGATGACCCGGGCTGCACTTCCATCGGTAAGGATCACGATACTCCCGATGGGAAACAGAGAGAGCAGGTTTAACAGAGCCCGCATGGGCCCCTGGTCAATCGTTTTATCGTTCGTCAGCCGTAACAGATACTCCATCGCCGCATAAGGCATCAAAGCAGGTCGATCTTCCCTTGAACTCGTGAGAGAAACATAAGAATGTGCAACATTCAGAATACGGGCAAACAAATGAATCATTTTATGAGATCGCTGGCGTGGATACCCCAACCCGTTGGGCTGTTCGTGAACCTGGTAGCAGACGACGGGCACGACGCTGGGGATACCTGCTACATTTTCCAGCATTTCGAGGGAGAAGATCGGATGTTTCTGCATCTCCATCCGCTCCAGGGGACTTAATTGACGACGTCCTCTGCCAATTTTCTCCTGAACGCGAACCATCCCCCAGTCATGTACCAGTCCACATAGTCCAATGTTACGGACATTGTTCTCATCTAAATTCAGTTCGGTGCCGATTGCCATTCCCAGCAATGACATCTGCAGACAATGCTGTGAGAGAGACTCATCTTTGCCGGCTTCGACCGCAGCGGAGATCACACTGTCTGCATCAGAAGTCAGTTGCGTCAGATAACTGGCTGCCATCCCGGTAATATCTGCTCCACTGGGAGGTTTACCGGTGAGGGCACCACGCATCATACCGTCCAGAGACTCTCCAAATTGTTTCTGCTGTTCAAACAGCTTTTCACGTTGTGCAGGATCGTATGCTTTGCAGCCATGCATCACCATGGAATCCCGGACGGCCGGTCCGGTGTTGGCAACGAACATGGAACCCGATTCAATCAATCGGTCCAGCTTTGCGGTAAGTTCAGTTGAAAAAATTCCCTGGCTGGACGCATCGAGCATCGCATCCGCCCCCAGACTGACCGAGGCGGCATCTTCACTGTGAATTTCTACCTGAGGCATATTCCGATCGCGTAACAACTGTTTGAAACGTGAATTTATAACAGAATCTGCAGCCAGCAGTAACACGCCGTGCGCATCATAGATTGGATGCTTGATCCTGCGTCCCACGATCAGATCTTCGACGCGTATGGAAACTGTCTCCTCAGAATCAATCTGTGATTCGATGGATGGGCCCGTTTGTTCTTTTATTTCTGTAGTCATTTTCGTAACCTGAAGAGGCAATCAGCTCTTACATATCAGCCGATTCAAAACAGATGATTATTAATCGAACGCTTACTCTCTCGTAAAGAAAGCTCTTACTGTAAGCCTAGTTTGAAAAACCGGAAAACACTGCTAAGGAGGGATTTCCGATACAAAAATCTGATTTGGGTTGTACCTGATACTCCGAATATTCCGATCAGGTAACAGTCAAAGGAGGTATTTCTCCGTCGAATGGGATTCGCCAGGAAACTAGAGAGATTGACTGATCTGTTTCAGTACATCTGCTTCACTATTTTGAACAGTGGGCAGAAACCCACGCAATGGGAGAGGTGTTCCATCGTAGCGATACATCGAACCGGGAAAATGAATCCCTGTGATGCCCGTCGGCAGGAACACATCGGGTTGAAAATCCGGAAGCAATACAGGACCAGCCAGGATGGAAGCGACTTGTTTCAGATTCTTAATCGCCTTATCTGATAATCCTGCCAGGGGATTCCCCCCCGTCAGGATACACAGATCGACCTGAGACTGTTCCAGCAACCGAGTGGCCTGGTATTCGCCTGGTGAGTAGCGGGGAAATCCGGAAGCAAAATTGACTGTAGCCGCATATCCTGTCTGCCAGGCCAGTACATGTTCTGCCCCTTTGGTCTCACTGGAATTGGGGACTGTGATCGCATGGCAGCGGCGTTCGCTTTGAATTTCCTTGACCAGCAGTGAAAGTGCTTCCAGCTTGCGATGCGCCAGGAGCCCCTGCTTGAAAGCCGGTCCGGTAAAAAAGACGATGTATTTACTCTGTTTCAGTTGTGAAGCCAGCGACTGCAGTTCTGCTTCCGCAATTCCCACCGGTTCTTTTCCGGCGAGGTCCACCCCTTTCAGCAGAGCACGCAGTTGCCAGATCACTTCAAGTTCCCGCTCTGGTTCGATCTGAATGCACTCATCTGCAAAGTCAGACACAAGTGAACCTGCTTCCCCCATCACGACGGTTTTACGTGTAATTTCCGGGGAAGTTGTTACCAGTGACTGTCTGTGACGGGCATTGCTCAGAAGGTCCGCAGCCCCCCAGTAAATAATCAGGTCGGCACGACTGCGCACTTCGCCGAGAGTACATGTGGCCTCTCCCACCTGCTGCAGGGCCCTGGTTACAGCAGTTGCACCAGTGTCGATGCTCGCTCCTGTCTGATCTGCTAACGCGACAGCAGCGCGCTGGGTATCGGTTGAAGTCTGCGAGAAACCGGTCACAAGCGGTGCCTGCGCCTGTTGAATCAGTTCGACTGCCCGTTCGATGGCTGTTGTTTGAGAAACAGGCTGCCCCTGGATCTGTGGAACCAGCTGATCTGTGGTCGCCGCGCGTTCAAACCAGGCCTGCCCCTGTGAGCAGGTGGTCTGAACTTCCTGAATCTGCTGACCGTCAGTTTCCAGCCGAATGTCGTCACATGCGCAATAACACCCGGCACAGGTCACGTCTTCAATCAGATTTTTCACAGACGGTCTCCGCAACAATCACTTTGCCAGTTTCGAAGAGCAGGGGACGGTTCGAATTAACCCAGTTGCTTTTTCAGCTCGGTTAACAGCGAAACGGCCTTGCCAATATCCGTCTTCTGCTGTTCGCGATCCTCGGGAATTTCCCGTTCGATCGTCAGAGGACCGGTGTAACCGATATCATCCAGAGTCCGCAGATAGGTCCCCATGCCGACATCACCTTCGCCGAGAGGAACTTCCGCGCCCCAGTCAATCCCCCGTTTCTCCTCTGCTGCCCAGGTCGCATCTTTACAGTGGACACTACCCACCAGATGTCCTACCCGTTTCAGAGCAGCGATAGGATCACCGGTTCCGTACAGAATCATATTGGCAGGGTCAAAGTTGATCTTCAGATTATCTCGACCGACATCACTGATAAAATCAAGCAGGTGGTCTGCGGATTCCTGTCCCGTTTCCAGATTCAGGTTCTGTCCATTGACTTTGACATGATCCAGCAGGCCCTGTGTAACCGACACCAGTTCTTTGTAATTGTCTGAATCACGATCTTCAGGAACAAAGCCAATATGCAAAGCGACCGTATCGCATCCAAGCAATTTCGCAAAGTCAGAAATCTCTTTCATTTCCTCAACACGGGCTGCTCGTGTTTCAGCGGGAACCAGTCCCACGGTCTGTTTTGTAGTGGGGATGTCTGCATAGCTTTCACCATCAAATCCGCCGAACACACAGGTGAGTTTGATCCCGGCAGAATTGCAGCGTTCCAGGAATTCCTGTGCCACTTCGGGAGTTCGCGTCTGTTTGTGAGGTGCATGGATCTGTACGGTAGGAATTCCCAACTCCTGAACCACGTCAAAATGCACTCCTAATCCGGCGTCAACCGAAGCGAATACACCAATAGGCCATTTTTCCATTATCTGACTCCACAATATGAACGTTTATAATGCTCTAGTTGTTCCATTTTTCAATGACGTTAACCCTGCGACTGTCGGGCAGAGATACTTTTATCATAAGGAGAACCCGGCAGATTCACAAACGAGGACTCCGATTTCTTTACAATTTAAAAAAACAGTTGACTGAATCCCCGATTGCGGTTTCCCCGGCTATTGTTTCCAGACAAACACCTCTTATAATAAACTCTTCTCGCAACATACGCAGAGATTGCCAGCTCGGAAAACACAAGGGAACCGCTCATGATCGACATCAAAAAAATCCTGATACCAACAGACTTCAGCGAAACCTCTCAGGCAGCGACTCAGTATGCAGTCGAACTGGCGAAAAAATTCGGTGCCCAGTTGCATCTGCTGCACGTCATTGAAGACCCTGTGGTCTATATGCCGATGTTCGAGAGCTATGCCTTGCCTCCCAAAGAAGACTTTGAAAACTTTGCCAAAACCCGGTTAGACAACTGGATTCTGGATGAAGACAAAGCAGGCCTGGAAATTTCAACCCACTGGGTACACGGAAATCCGTTTGTCGATATTCTGAAATATGCCAAGCGGGAAGAAATCGACCTGATTGTGGTGGGTACACACGGACGTTCTTTCACCGCACACCTGCTGCTGGGCAGTGTCGCAGAGAAAGTGGTCCGCAAGGCATCCTGCCCGGTCCTGACCGTACGCCCCAAAGGTCATCAGTTCATTCACCCGACATCCGATGACGAATAACCGTTCGCATCCTGATCTTGACTCTTACTCTCTACGAATGTTGTACTGAGATAATACGGGATAACTCTATTCGTGATTGGCGACTCATCACATTCGGGAGAAAGCAGAATTCCCTTCTACGGGAAACTGTTCAGCGTGATTGCGTTTATGGTCATCCTGAATCTGCCAACCCCTGCAGACATGACTCCCTCGGCTCAGCGTCTCGCCGCGGTCACAGCTTTAATGGCAATCCTGTGGATGACACAGGCCATTCCCATCGCCGCCACCAGCCTGATCCCCCTGGTGGCGTTCCCCATTTTTGGCATTCAAAATCCAAAAACCGTCAGTGGTTCTTATATTAATGAGAATATTTTCCTGTATATGGGGGGATTCATCATTGCACTGGGCATTGAAAAGTGGGGCGTGCACCGACGCATCGCTTTGAACACGATTCGAGTCATAGGCAGCAGTCCACGTCGGGTTGTACTCGGTTTTTTATTCGCCACCGCGTTTCTCTCGATGTGGATCAGCAATACCGCGTCGACTCTACTCATGCTGCCTATCGGCATGGCGATCATCGGTTCGATCTCCGAACTGGCGATGTTTGAGTCCCAGGAAGATTCCTCAAAAGCCATCCAACACTTCTCGGTCGCTTTACTGCTGGGCATTGCCTATTCTGCGAGCATTGGCGGGGTAACAACACTTATTGGAACGCCGACCAATATTGCATTTCAGTCAATCTGGACTTCTCAGTTTCCAGACGGCCCACAATTATCTGCAGGTGAGTGGATGATTATGGTCATCCCGTTTGGCATTACCTTTTTGATGCTGACCTGGATCGTACTCTGCTGGAATATGCCAAAGCTGGCGAGTTCAAAAGAGTCATCCAAAGCGATCATCAATGAACATGTCAGACAGCTGGGAAAACCGACACGTCCCGAGATTCTGATGTTGATGGTGTTTGTGATTACAGCCGTATTATGGATCACCCGAAAGCCCCTTACGTTTGGTGAAGAGACTGTTCTACTGCCGGGCTGGGAAACTCTTCCTATCCACTTTCTGACCAAGTGGGGAATCTCCGTCAATTCTGCATCAGGCTGGGTACACGATTCCACGGTAGCCATGGGCATGGCGTTACTCATGTTTGCGATCCCTGCTCAGAAATCGGAGCAGGGGGAGACGCAATACCTGATGGACTGGGAAACGGCAGAACGTCTTCCCTGGGGAGTGCTGCTGTTGATTGGGGGCGGGTTTGCAATCGCCAGTGCGTTCAGCAGCACCGATCTCTCTGGTTGGGTGGGAGAGGTATTTTCCGAACGCATCACAGGCTGGCCTGCCTGGGCACTCATCTTTGCCGCGTGTCTAATGCTGACATTTCTGACGGAATTTACATCCAATATTGCCACCGTGAATACAGTGCTGCCCATCATGGCGGCGACGGCCGTCAGTCTCGGCATCGATCCGCGTCTGATCATGATTCCCGCTGCCATTTCGGCCAGCTGCGCCTTCACAATGCCGATTGCCACGCCTCCCAATGCCATTGTATTTGCATCGGGAAAAATCAGAATGTCAGACATGCTCAGGTACGGTATTATTCTCAATTTGATCGGGGTCTTCCTGTTGACCGCATTTATGTGGTTCTATTTCGTACCGCAACTGGGAATTGAGTTCGGAACCGTCCCCGAATGGGTGCATCAGCATACGCCTGAAAGCAAATAATTATTTGCCGATACAGAACTTACTGAAGATGCGATCCAGAATGTCATCGGTATAAACCTGCCCGACGATCTGCCCCAGATGCTGCAGGGCTCCGCGAATCTCAATCGCAACCAGTTCCTCTCCTACTTGTAACTGCGCGGCTTCTTCCGCCGCCTGCAGAGAGTGTCCTGCCTGACGCAGACTGTCGCGACAACGGGAGGCCGTTGAACCAATCAACTGGCGACTGCCCCGCCGGGATTCACTCAAACGCGAGAGAACCGCATGCTTAAGATCTTCCAGTCCCGATTCTTCAGCTACACTCAACGCCACCTCGCAGGCGGCGTCCCCATTCAGAGCAGGGGAGAGATCACTTTTCGTCAGCACTGTGATGACATTAAGTGATTCAGCAAGCTGCGTGCGCTGTGATTGATCAATGCTGCGCAATTCGGGACGCAGGTCCGCTGCAGTACACCAGACGACCAGATCTGCCTGTGCCATCTGCTGCTGGCGAAACTGCTGGGCAGAGACTGAAATCTCATGTACGCCAGCTTCCAGACCTGCTGTATCAATCAGTTGAATCGGTTGACCGCTCCAGTTGAGTGAGGTCACCAGGTAATCACGGGTGGTGCCTTCGATATCTGACACCAGTGCTGCCTGCTCATCACCGACCAGGGCATTATACAATGTACTCTTGCCTGCATTCGGCAGACCAGCCAGTACGAGTGACAGGCTGCCCGTCGATTCCATCCGTTCCGAAGAGTCAAGATACAGTTGTTCGCAGAACTCACGAATCTTCTGCAGACGGTTGACCAGTGTTTCACGATCAATAAATTCTATATCTTCTTCGACAAAATCCAGACCTGCTTCAAGCTCAGACAGCAGTTCCAGCAGATCCACCCGGGCAGCTCCGATCCTGGTAGAAACGCCTCCTGCCAGTTGGCTGAGTGCCAGATTCAACTCTTCATGATCGTAGGCATCAATCACCCCGAGCACCGCTTCTGCCTGGACGAGATCGACGCGTCCTGCCAGGAAAGCACGCAGCGTGAATTCGCCCGGTCGCGCCATCCGGGCACCATGCGCTGCCAGATTCTCGATGGCCGACTCCAGCAGGGGAGGCGAACTGACTGTGTGAAATTCGGCCAGAGGCTGACCGGTGAAACTACGCGCAGTTGGCCAGAAATAGAGCGCCCCTGGCAACCGGGAATCGGAGCCTGCCAGTTTGATGGTGCCGGAATAACGAGTCGGCAGTCGGGAGTTCTGCCATTTCGCATCAGAGTCAAAACAGTCTTGCAGACAGGGAAGAATCTCGTTTCCGCTAATACGTATCAGACCTGCTGCACCACTACCCGGTGCAGAGGCCAACGCGACAATCGTATCATCAAATTGCAGATTCATGCCGAATCTCGTAAAGAAACATTTCAGGAGCAGGTCCGCTGGGAAGCTTCTCGCTTAAGAGAAAACCAGACATAACCGCATCCTGAATCCAGACACAGTCCATGGCGCATCACATTTAACCAGATCGTCTGACAAGCTGGTACACCCGGTCCAAATGGTCCAGGAGAGGCTACAGAAAACGGGACACAGTCTAGCGGCGTTTTTTGGATTTTTTCCCCGTTCCTTTATCGCGGGAATTCTCCTGTCGCCGATCGTTCAATGCTGCCTGCTCCTGTGCCTGATCCGCAATTTCCTGGAGTCGGGCAAACCAGCCTTTTTTGGCGGGTGGCTCATTTTCATCAGTCTGTTTTTTTCGATTCTGGGTTTTCTTCGATTTGGCTTCGACGTCGATCACATTCGGATCAGATCCCACAATGGTCGACGGACGGCGTTTGGACTGGAAGTCCAGCAGCTTTCGCTCACAGATCCCCCACAGGCTGGAGGCGATGAAGTACACGCACAGACCTGCGGGAACATGATAGAACATGAATCCCATCCCGATCATCATGTAGTTCATGATTTTGTGCTGCAGTTCCTGATCTTTATCAGTTGGCGGCGGCATGAACAGTTTCTGCTGCATGACGAACAATCCAACGGTCACAATAGGCAGCAGGTTAAACTGGTCTCCCAGGAAGGGAATGGCAAACGGCATCTGAAACAGGGCGTCCGGAGCAGCCAGGTTATCCACCCACAGGAAAGGAGTGCCCCGCAGCTGGACGGCGTTGTTCAAAGCGGTATACAGACCAAAGAAAATCGGCAGCTGCATGAAAATCGGCAGACAGCCCGCCAGGGGGTTATAGTTGTTCTTGCTGAACAGCTCCATCTGCGCCCGGCCCAGCTTCTCGCGATCATCCCCGTATTTCTTTTTGAGTTCAGCAATCTGTGGCTGTAACTCTTTCATTTTCTGGGCACCAATCGCCTGCTTGCGCGAAAGCGGATACAGACTGCCACGCACGATGATCGTCAGGCAGATAATGGCAATTCCATAGGACAGGCCAAATCCATGCAGGGTGGTCAACAGCCACAGCATCAGCTTGGCAACCGGCCCGAAAATACCCAGGTCCATAATTTCGGTTGCATTCAGTGGGGGCCCCAGCAGAGATTCCCGTTTTGGTCCGGTATACATCGCATAGCTGTGTGTGATATCGCCACCGGGTGCCAGATCCAGATCCTTCGAATTAACTTGAACCGTGATCCGGCTCTGTGTTTCATCCCTCAATCCTCGCTGGACCAGGACAGGCTCGATACTGGCCGAATAATTGGACTGCATTTCGCCGTTAACGAGCTGGGGATCGTAGTTTTTTCCGTCCGGCGTCAGGAGAGCAGCGAAGTATTGAATATCCACACCGGCATACTGAAACGCCCGGCTGT
Organism: Gimesia maris; assembly: GCF_008298035.1. NCBI lineage: Bacteria > Pseudomonadati > Planctomycetota > Planctomycetia > Planctomycetales > Planctomycetaceae > Gimesia > Gimesia maris. The sequence goes on along the minus strand of NZ_CP042910.1, from coordinate 3,632,120 downwards.
ACTTCTCGACCTGCTGCGCATTCACATTTTCAATGATGTCGGGGGCAGTAAAGATTTCCGTTTCAACGCTCTTGTCATCCTGCAGAAAGCCAATCCGCAGATCGCGATACTTGCGGGTGTTTTCGGCATTTTCCAGAGGAATCCCGATCGGCCCCAATAGCTGATAATCCAGCTTCTGTGCCGCCTGACTGTGGTTGACCACTTTGATATCAAAGTGAACCATGTACCCTGCCTGATCGGTGTCGCGAAACTCACGAAAATCTTTTCCCTCTGGAACCGGATATTTCTTGAGTTCGTATTTCTTCTGTACTTCAATGCTGCCATCCGGGGCTGTCAGACTCAGGAGAACTGACTGATAGAGTTTGGGATCATCCGGATCTTTTACCAGTTCCAGAACTTTCCAGTTGGCAGAGTGACAGTCTGTGTTTAACGCGGCCAGTTTGGCATCCAGTTGTGCCACATTCAGATCCAGGCTGCGTTTGAAGTCTTTACCGGCTGCAAATTCACCCAGAATTTTCAACGGTTGTTTGGGATTATTCAGATCGCGGTATAACGGATCATTCAGGTGTGCCTCAACCAGAGACGCTCCTGTTGTCGAAATTTTTGTCTGCAGAAAATAGCCCGAATCAGGATCCAGAGAGCCCAGCAGTATCGTGCGTTGAGGATTTTTCAGCAGTTCTGCTTCAGGGGGAGCCGGTTTTACCTCCGCTCCTTTATCTGCACCAGGGAGATCCGGTTTTTTCGCCACTAGCGGCGCATCGGCACCCTGAGGATCTTTTGCGTCATTCTCGACGACGTTTTGCGCTGCGGGTGGAGGAGCGATTTTCGGGTTAATGAACAGCTGCCAGAAAAATAACATGGATGCTGACAGTGTGACGAATAGTAAGAGACGTTTTTGTTCCATTGTTATCGACCATCCCGCAGGCGGTCGCCTAAGAAGTTGTCTAAATCAGGAATATCATAAATTTTTTCAGCGGTCGTATTAAAATCATATTCGACGCGGCAGAACGACACTTTCTCATCATCGATGATCACATAGGAAGAACGATTATCTGCATCACGTGGCTGACCGACCGAGCCCACATTCACCAGGAATTTTTCCTGGCCAAAGGGGTAAACGTAATCTATTTCATCCGGAGCAAGAAAATTCATACTTTCTGTGAAAACTCCGGGAATATGTGTGTGTCCCTGGAAGCAGTACTGGTCGACCAGACCAAAAATCCGCTCCATTTTTCGCTGATTGTAGATGTCTTCCGGAAACACATATTCGTTCAATGGATTCCGTGCAGAACCATGCACAAACAGGAGTTTATCTTCGCGGATCATGCGAGGTAATTCGCCCAGAAAATCCCAACGATCCTGATTCTTCGAGGCATCGCCGGTTTCCAGCATGCGACGTGTCCAGAAGATGGCCCGTTCAGCGCCCGCATTGAAACCTTCCGGATCAAATAATGCTGCCTGATCATGGTTACCCAGCAATGACTTCTGGCAGCGTTTTCTTACCAGGTCAATACATTCGCGCGGATTCGGACCGTAGCCGATAATATCGCCCAGGCAATAAATCTCACTGATCTCACGGCTGTCAATATCTGCCAGAACAGCTTCCAGCGCTTCGAGATTACCGTGAATATCACTTATGATCGCTCTTAACAACGGACAACTCCCACTTTCTTTGACCGGGTCCGCACCAAATGGGGGCCTTCCTCGGCTGTTATCTTTTGAGGAGCCTGATACGAGAGGCTAACTTCAGGAAATTAATACCCTGTTTATTCGGAAAGGCTGACTGGTCACTCGCCACAACAATACAGACCATTTGCGGACCAACTGCTGACTTTAATCGTGTTCTCTGCAGTTGCAACGATTATAAAACCAGTGAATGCTGAAATTGTTCACGCCAGGACCACCCGACCTGCCTTCTGACAGTCTGGATTCTTTCCACGTAAGCCCCAATAGTAGCAGTACAAGCGCACCATCTCAAGGCTGTGTTTACAGTTATCATTCGTTCTCAATCGGTATTTCTGAGACGATTCAGCCTCCGTTATGTGGAATTTCATTCTCGGTTACCGGATTCCGTAATGAAAACCGAAAAAAACACCTTCTCGAAGCATCATGCCCCAGCAGACACTTCCCCGACTTAACCTAAAGTGGCTAAACTTGGCAAGCATGAGGATTTGCCTGCGAATAAACCAGTTATACCCCCTCTATCAACTGCAGGAGATTTATGGATTACAGGCCGATCTAACGCGGAGTTCACAACGCTGTAGAATCGGAATGACCGATTCAATCCTTTTTCACAATCCTCTACGAGACGCTCCATGTGTTCATAAACACACCTCCGGGAGCACATCATCTGATATTTTCCACAACACTGATTCGGGAAAACAACAGCGCTTCACCTTCGGGTGTTGCCCGATTGAAACTCGTGTTCTATGTTTGAATATCCCTTCATTATGTTTGACTCCCAGTTTCATCATCAGGTGATTTCATCACCGATCCGGTGACAACTTTGTCTGACATGAAAGTCTGGATCGGAACCTCATCTGTAACGGGGTCTGATTTATCCAGCAGTTCGTTCGGCCGAGATCATGGATTGATTTCTTTCCGGATACTTACACAGATTTTCAATTCAGATTGTAAATTCAGCTATCGACTGGCTGTATTTTACCCACGACACAGTTGTACGACGATTACAGCTAACATGCACACTTTGGCGAGACATAATTCAATGAAGACAAACTCTGGTTCATTACTGGTAGTCGATGACGATCAATATATTCTGGAAGCGATGGCTGATTATCTGAGGAGCCTCGGGCATCGTACCGAAACTTCTCTCAGTTGCCTGGATGCGATTGAGCGTTTAAAGGAATTCCCTTTTCAGGTTGTTGTCTGTGATGTGAACCTGCCTGATCAGGATGGTTTCCATCTGCTCGAATGGGTTAAAGACCATGCACCGGATACCGCGGTCATTATGCTCACTGGTTATGGAACCATAGAAAGCGCCGTCGAAGCGATCCGCCTGGGCGCGTTTGAATATCTGACCAAACCGGTCATCGACGAAGAACTCAGCCTGACGATCGAACGTTGCCTCGACCAGCGCAAAGTGGTCGAAGAAAACAAATCACTCAAGGCACAACTTGATCAGCGATTCGGCCTCTCGAACATTGTCGGCCAGGATTACAAAATGCAGAAAATGTTCGATCTGATTGAAAGCGTGGCAGATACCCGTACTACCGTGCTCGTTCTGGGTGAAAACGGTACAGGCAAAACAATGACCGCCCGTGCTATCCACCAGTTAAGTGACCGCTGCAATCAACCTTTCGTCGAAGTCGCCTGTGGTGCGCTGCCCGATTCATTACTGGAAAGTGAGCTGTTTGGACACAAAGCCGGTTCGTTTACCGGAGCGTCCCACGACAAAATCGGAAAGTTCCTGCAGGCAGATGGCGGCACGCTGTTCCTGGACGAAATTGCGACTGCTTCTCCCAGCCTGCAGGTCAAACTGCTGCGGGTCTTACAGGATCGGGAATTCGAAGCCGTCGGCGATAATGTCACTCACTCCGTCGACATCCGTCTGATTCTCGCTACCAACCAGAACCTGGAAGAAATGGTGGCCAAAGGAGAGTTCCGACAGGACCTCTATTACCGAATCAACGTCATCACCCTGACTCAACCGGCATTGCGGGAACGCATCAGCGACATACCACTGTTGATTGAACATTACCTGAAGGTCTATAACGAACAGATCGGAAAATCGATTAACGGATTTGATGCTTCTGCCACACAGGCCATGCTGAAATACTCCTGGCCGGGAAATGTTCGCGAACTGATCAACGTTGTAGAACGCTGCGTTGTATTGACAAAAGGTGACTATATCCGCATGCATGATCTGCCAGAACAGATTCGGCAGGAACAGTCATACTCACTTTCGCCGGAAAATCGCATAAGCAACGGTTCCCTGAAAACGGCGCTGGCGAATCCGGAACGTCAGATCATTATTGAAGCTCTGGAAGCGAACGGCTGGAACCGGCAGAATACCTCTAAAGCCCTGGGGATCAACCGGACCACGCTCTATAAGAAGATGAAAAAATACGATATCGATTTCGAAAAACAACTGATGCATTAGAGCACATCACTTTTAACCGTAGCATCTCTCGATCCAGACTCGGTCCAGATCGACCTCGAGACGTTACACTAAGGCTGGCTATAAGTCTAATACTCAGACTCGGAGGCTGGCAGAACTTGTTATGCTCCGATTTCAAACCAGAATAAAAAAGCACGTCGTACAGACGTGCTTTTTTATTTAACGGTAACAATCGCTACCTGCGGCATTTCCATGCAATCCCATAAAACAAATAAACCCCACTTTATATACCTATTCTCTCAAGTGATAAGTGCCGATAAGTCCTGAGACCTGAAGAAGACTACAGAGTAAGAATGAGACTTGAATCACTGATCTATTGCATTTCCATGGGGGGAAAAACATGAGGTTCGGGCTGCTGCTTTTGACCATGTTTACATTACACGCCGGCCTTTCGGCAGTTTTTGCTGAAGAAACGGCTGAACCTCAAACACTGGAGCAAGTGTTGTCTCAAGGCGTGATCGACCTGGAAGCGGCTCCTGCACCTCCCCTTGTCGATCCTGTGACGACACCAGCACAGTCTGACACAAAACCTTCAACAAACCTGGCTGCACCGGCGGAAACAGAGGACCTGCTAATCACAGCTCCCACCGGACATCCCGCTTTGTGCCCCTCTGGTTCCGGATGCACCTGTCCCACCTGTGCCTGCCAGACTCCGGTCTGCAGTTGTGAGCCATGCGACTGCAATGCCTGCACACTCTGCGACCGTATTCCGTTACTCAATAAATTTCCCAGTGACCGCTGTTTTGATGACTTTATCATGCCAGTCAGTAATCCGGTCTGGTCGATTGACCCGCGCTCTCTGACCTATGTGAGAGGCATCTTCATCAACCAGATGATAGATGCCCAGACTCCCGTACTCGGTGCAGGGGACCTGCAGGTTTACGCACTCCAGCTGGGAATTGCCATAAACGAACGCCTTTCAATTATTGCCGTCAAAGACGGTTACAACACGCTGCAGACACGTGGGGTCGGAAATCGAACAGGCTGGTCCGACATCGGGCTGGGGCTGAAGTATGTTGTAATCCGGGATGTGGAAAACCAGTTCCTCTTATCTGGCGGACTGATCTACGAAGCCACCAACGGCAGTTCGCGTGTCTTCCAGGGGAACGGGGATGGCGTCTGGACTCCTTACGTCTCCATCGGTAAGCAGATTGGCAGCGGTCACCTGATTGCATCCTCCGGATATCATGTACCCGGTGATACTGCCGAAGAATCACAGTCCATTTATTACAGTATTCACTACGACCACCCTGTCACCAGCAAACTTTCCGCAGTAGCGGAACTTAACGGCATTGTTTACACCAAGAGCGGCCAGGCCCTCCCGTTGAATATTGAAGGGGGAGACTGGATCAACCTGGGTTCATCCAGCGTGGCTGGCAATAACGTGGTGACGACAGCAATCGGTGCCAACTACCGGCTCAATTCGTGTCTGTCACTTGCCGGTGTCTGGGAATTTCCAATCTCGAACAGAAAAGATCTGCTGGACAGCCGCACGACTGTCACGATGACCCTGCAGTTCTGATCGTAGAAATAATCACCGTGATAAAGATCACTGCGAGAGCGAACTGATCCGCTCTCGAACGGTCTGCTCGAGCCGATCTAATACTTCATCAATGGTAACTGCCGAAGTATCGATTTCCAGCGCGTCGTCTGCCGCCTTCAACGGGGCGACGTCGCGCTGTTCATCCCGTTGATCGCGTTGATAAATCTGCTGCAGAATTTCATCGACGGTAATGTCTTTTCCTTCCGACTGCAGCTCTTCATGTCTGCGCCGCGCCCGCTCTTCCGGATCTGCGACCAGAAAAAACTTGCAGAAGGCATCTGGAAAAACCACCGTCCCCTGATCGCGCCCCTCGCTGACAATGTTCGTACCAGAAGCAGCATCGCGTTGCAGCCGGACCAGTTCTTCGCGCACTCCCGGATACTGGGCCACCACCGAGGCGACCTCTGTCACTTCCGGGGTGCGTATCAATCCCGTGACCTCTTCATCATTCACCAGTACCTGCGCATCTGAAAACGATATCTGAATCTGCCGACTGAGATCGACAACTGCGGCTTCATCAGCCGGGTCGACTTGTTTTTGCAGCACGGCCCAGGCAACACAACGGTACATGGCACCGGTATCCAGAAATTCAAACCCCAGTCTGTCAGCCAGCCCTTTTGCGGCTGTACTTTTTCCGGAACCTGCGGGGCCATCAATTGTCACAATCATTTTTCAAACGGAGCCCTGAAATATAAGTTCAATTTCTGCGATTTCATAAGGTGACATTTCCACTAAAACCGCATCCTCTTCGACGGGTAATTCCACGATTGTTTTACCATGAAAATCGCGCTGCCGGGCACTCGCGGGAGATTTGAAGCACCTGAGTTTCACAGAACGGTGAATCCCTTCGGTCTCAATCAGACGCACTGCAAATCCCGATGAATCTCCAGTCGGAGCAGGGGATGATTGATGTGTCGATTCCAGCAGATCCATGACGCGGGTAATCTGGACATTGCTCACTGAGACATGGAACAACCACCCCTGGTCACCCATGCGGGGAGGGCCGACCTGACTCGGATAATTGCCCGCCGGCACCATGACATTCCGCGCGATCTGCATGGGAAAATTCTGATTGATGGCAATCGAGAACTGAAATTCGCGTTTTGTTTCGCCTTCCACAATCAACATACTGTCGAGCATGCGTGGACCGGTTTTACGATGAAACGGCAAACCGTGATTCAGTATCGTAACCCGTTCTTCTCCCTCTGCAATTTCAAAGTAGTGCGGGCCTTCAAATCGTTCCCCCTGGAACGCATGCGCGCTTTCCAGCAGCGACCGTGTGAGCGATGCCGTACTGTCTCCCCAGGCAAAGCGGACTGCATAATAATGATCCCAGGGATTGCCATCAGGCAGCGTCTGCACTTCCAGTTCGATTTTCACATCCAGGATCGGACGTCCACGCCAGAGTTGGAATGTCTGTCGAAACGTGGCCAGTGTCGTATCACTGACCTGGTCGTAAATTTCTCCGGTGGTTACGATCTCCCCCAGACCCGGACCTGCGCAGGTCAGCTCTACCTTGACCGCCCGCGTCGCGGAGTAAGGAGTTTTTGTATCCCAGTCACCTAAGGCACCGGGAGTGGAAATATTACGTTGATAGGGGAAGCGATACGCCAACTGCTGGCTCAGTCGATTTGGCTTGCGGCCATACTCTTTGATCTGTGCAATCCCACCGGTTTCTTCATGGATATGCACTTCAAAAAATTCATTCCGTAACAGCAATGGTTCTGCAATGGGTACACTGCTCTTAGGCGGTGTCGCAGAGATCTGACCTGGCTGCAACCAGACAAAACCCGCAGCAGGAAGTTCCACGACCGCCTGCTTTCGCGTTTCATCAAATTGTGTTGACTTGACAGCAGGATGGGCTATCGGTTCGTGCGCAAAACCAGGCAGATCCACTACGACCCGCCGCGAGAATGACAGCGAATTTAATAACAGCACTCCACTCTGATGCTGTTCAGCCCCTTGCAGAATGATCTTTGCCAGTTGTTCGACACCGTCATCACAAAACCCCTGCAGCGACTGAACCGCCTTAACAGTTGCACTTTCATCGGCATCAGGATGCCCGCGTTCAATATCCTGTTCGATCTTCAACAGTGCTACATCCTCTACCGGTTTCCCATAGATGGCCCGTGCCACCGTGTGAAACCAGCGTCCTGCCGTGAATTCGTCGTGACGGACAAAATGATTGATGAAGCGACTGAGAGGATCCGGTTTACGCATCGCAACCAGCTGGCTCAGGAAGGGGGACAGATATTCTCGTGCGTCGTAAGAGGAGTGCCTTCCCGATGACTCCGTGTTCTGAAAAAAGTCATTCAGAAGTACAAAGCTGCCCAGGACGGGCGCGTACTGATGGATGCGTTTAAAGTCTTCAAAAAAAGGCGATTTCACATCAGGCCAGTGCGCAAACATCAATGCGCCCACCTGGTCTTCTTCCATCGATTCCGCCATTCTCTGGGGAAATCGCAGATACCCGGCAGCGCCTTCCGCAGACATGGGAATCCGGGAAAACGCATCCAGAATGGTGCCGTCTGATCCCTCCCAGTGAATTTTACTCTGTTCGTAATCGGGGTAAATCCCGTCATCCAGCACCAGATGCAAAGCCGAGTGAAAACCAAAACGATGCAACAGCATCGGCAGTACGGAAGCCAGCCCGAAGCGACGTCGCGCCCAGGTTGTAGGAGTCATTCCGACTAATTTCTGAACGGTTTTCGTACCAGACTGTAATTGCCAGATGATCGATTCCACCGGGACAACGGGCGTTGATATCTGATCCTGCTCACCACCAATTACTTCGCTTTCGCGATCCTGACAGCTTTTGGTTAACAGCGAAATCAGCTCGGAATCCTGACTGGCGATTGTTTCCAGATCGTCCCCACTGACCAGAATATTGAAAGGGCGTTCATTTTTAATCGACTGTTTTAATGATGCATTCGCCCATTCCGGCGTCAGCAGACACAGATCAATCAGGTAACAGTCAATCGGATAAAACCGCTCACGGTTTTCCAGCAGTACTTCAAAACAGGCTTTGAGATGGGCGCGTGCTGCCTCATTATCATCTGCCAGGACGGCATCGGCAGCCGCAATGGCTTCCCGTTGAATCGTCGCTTCATCCAGACTGCTGAAGTGATGCATACAGCGCGTCAACAGTTCCAGCTGGATATAGCAGAATCCCAGCGCATGAAAATCGGCGACCAACTCGCTGGATAATTCCGGTTTCTGAGTCGTTTCCGCTCCTGCTTCAACTGAACGAAGGGGGAGCAGAGCGGCTTCTGTCATTTCTTCCCGGTGAATTTTCCCGCTGACGACAGTCGCTCCATTTGCTTCTGCCTCTTCAATCCAGCCGTAAGGAAGCCAGTCTTCAGAGGTTTTGGGAACAAGCAGCAGGCGATCTGCCAGAAACTGGGGGGGCTCATCAGACCGATGCCAGCTGGGAATGACACGCGAGGATGCAAGCAGTTCCGGGTGCCAGGCCACGGCAAACGCATTCAGTAGACTCTCTGCCTCTTTTTCATCCAGTTCCGTTGGAAAATCATCAAGGCTATGACAGGGAATCAGCACAACAATATCATTGTATGTCATTGAATCACAATGCTTTACATAATTAACTGAACTCAATGGGAGCAGCGTTCAGGCATTCATTACTTCCGACAGAATCCCAGTCGCTTCACATTTACCCCATCATGTCTCAGATTCTAGTATACTCGGTCCAAATGGCCCTGGAAACGCAACAGTCAACCTGGACACAGTCTAGCATAAGCAAACAATTGGCAAGTATCTATAGTGCTGCATGTCCCTGAGTCGACTAAAAGTGAAAAGACCATCTAACCCACTTTGAAATCGACAGTTAAGAACGCACCGTTCTACTGGTGAATTTACAATTGCGCTGAAAAGATGCAGCTCAGATCCAGCAAAAAAACTGATAAATTCGTAATAATAACCAGGTTAGTGGGAACTCCTGTAATTTGTGTTCCGTCCAATCGGATGAAAGCAACAAATATCTGACGTATTGACACAATTATCAGGGCCATTCATTACGGCATGCCCTGGTAATCATAGTTATCAATTATAACGGTTTATATTAATTTTTATGAAGTCGTTTTCAAACATCAGTTATTTCATTGACTTTATAGGAAATCCTGTGATAGCCTTATGTTAGGGAATTATTGCATCTCAAATCATTCCCGAGCCTATCCTGACTGAAACTGAATAGATCTGATACATTCTGCCTGTTGTTCAAGCTCTCTCAACCGGCAGGGTTTCACCTCGTAAAATTATTTTCTTATTACATTCCGGTTCTATCGGACGGCCAGTGGTCGCCTCAGTTCCGGAAAGCAGGAGTGACCAGACACATGGCAGAAAATCAAGCTGTTTGGGGTATTGAAATTGGCCAGGCGGGCTTAAAAGCGATTCGCCTGCGGTATGCAGAAGCCGCCGACCAGGTGATTGCGGTTGCCTTCGACTACATTCCACACCCGAAAATTCTCAGCCAGCCCGATGCCGTTCCCGATGAACTGATCGGCCAGGCTCTGGACACATTCCTGTCTCGCAATGAAACCAATGGCGACCTGATTGCCATCAGTGTGCCCGGCCAGACTTCACTGGCGCGTTTCATTCAATTGCCCCCCGTTCAATCCAACCGGGTTCCGGAGATTGTGAAATACGAAGCCAAGCAGCAGATTCCTTTCGCGCTGGAAGACGTGATCTGGGATTACCAGCCTCTTGGCGGTGGCATCGAAGAGAGTGGCTACATGCTGGATGCCGAGGTCGGTATCTTCGCCATGAAACGCGATCAGGTGCTGCATGCACTACAACCATTTCTGAAACGCAAAATAGAAGTGGAACTGATTCAGATCGCGCCCCTGGGACTTTATAATACGCTTTGTTATGACTCTCTGGGCATGCGGGTCGGCCAGGACTTTGAAGGCAATCCGGAAGAATCTGCCATCGTCGTCGACATGGGCGCTGACAGTACCACACTCATGGTGACCAATGGTAATAAAATCTGGATCCGCAATGTCCCCATTGGCGGTAACCACTTTACACGCGCTTTGACCAAAGAGATGAAACTGACGTTCGCAAAAGCCGAACACCTTAAATGTAATGCAACACGCTCAGAAGATCCTCGCGCTGTCTTTCAGGCACTGCGACCGGTATTCAATGAATACGTCTCTGAAATCCAACGTTCGATCGGTTACTTCTCAAGTGTCAACCGTGATGCCAAAATCTCAAAAGTGTACGGTACCGGTAACGGTTTCAAGCTGGCCGGTCTGCAGAAATTCCTGCAACAGAATCTGCAGTATGAAGTGGAACGCCTGGACGACTTCCAGGGGGTCGTAGGCGACGCCGTTCTGAATGAGCCCCTGTTCCAGGACAACATCCTCACGTTTACCGTGCCTTACGGAATCGCATTGCAGGCGCTGCAGCAGACAACCATTCGTACCACTCTGCTGCCTCCCGAAATTGCAACGGCCCGTAAAATCCGTCGCAAAAAGCCTTGGGCAGTGGTGGCAGCGGCTGCCCTGATGATCGGCCTGTGTATCTCCGCAGTCGGGTACAGCAATGTGGCCAACTCCGTCAGCCAGGACCGATTTGGTGCAGTTGAAACAAAAGTCAAAAACCTGAAACAACAGGTCGGCGGCTATGATTCCGCTTACAAAGGTGAAGAGACGGAATACACCAGCCTGATCGAACAGGGTAATAAACTTGTCTGGAATATGGACAGTCGTGCTGACTGGCTGGAAATTTACAAAGCCATTGACGAATGCCTGCCGCGCGATGTCGGCGATGAAATTGATAACGAACAGATTGAAAAACGAAACCGGATTAAACTTCCCGGTATTACAGTCAGACATGAAAAGGATCTGGGCACCTGGTTCCAGGGGCTCTCTCCACAGGCAAAGTCATTGCTTCCCAAAATTGATCAGGACACTCCCCCGGAAGGCGAAGGGTATGTCTTCACTTTAAATGGGGTGCATTATCACAACGATGAATCCAAACCAACTACAGATGTCGGTGTTCTGTATGTCCACGAGACTCTGCTGAAAAATCTGCAGTCATGGACTGTCAAAAACCCGGGTTCTAATCCCGTTGATGTTCGGAAAATGGGGATCACACATCCGGTCATTCTGAAAGACAATCGTGAACCCTTTGAATTCTATCCCAATGGCCGTCCCCGCGGCACTCGGCATGGGGGAGAAGGGCGGTTCGCCGGTCGATCAGGCGGATTTGGTGGCTTAGGAGGTGGTGGAGTTGGTCTCGCTAATGACGAAGCTTCTTTTGCCGGCGGACTGGGCGGAGGCGTCGGTCGTCCTCGCATCGGCAATAATCGACCTGAAAAAGAAGTGAAACCGATTAATCTGCAGCGTACTCAATTCACGCTCGAATTTATCTGGAAACCCATTCCTGTTCTGGAACGTCAGGAAACCCCACCAGATGCCCCTGCCACAGAAGGGGAAGAAGCCACTGCGGAAGCTGGTTGAGTCGAACGGCAATACATTGAGAGTCAAAAGTCAAAGAGAAGCTAGTCAGTACCTGAAAACATAAAAGTATTTGATCTCTTCGGAGAAAATGAGGACAAACCCATGGACAAATTAAAACCTCTGATTGTTCATAAATTCTGGATCATCCTGTTCATCGCATTACTTCTGCCTGTGATTGGCTGGAGTATGGCAACCGGCAGCCTGGCAAAAGAAATTGAAGAGCGAAAATCCTCAATCGATCAGGCCTTCACCGATGCGCAGGTTCCCCCGAATCCTCCGAATCAGACCTGGTCGACTGCCCTCAAGCAGATCAACGAGGAAAAACGAAAGTACAATGCAGAGTCAACGAAATATCTCTGGGAAAAACAGAAGGAATTATTCGTCTGGCCTCCTGATATCGCAACTCTGATGACAGAGACACCCCATCGTGGTGAAATTTCGATTAAACCCCGTAACCTGTACCGTTCTGCTTACAAATTTGAAATTCTCCGTGCCTATAAACTGGCTAACCCATTCAGCCTGAAAGATGGTAAGGGACTGGTCGACCTCAACCCCAACATCATTCCGCATGTTCCCTTTGATAAATGGAGAAACGTCTCTCCCACTTCGGAAGATATGTGGGATGCTCAGGAAGATGTCTGGCTGGTCTCATCCATTATGGAAGCTATCGCCAAAGTCAATAAAGACAGTGGAGCAACCAATATCAGCGAATCCCCCATCCGACAGATTTCCGTACTGGAACTGCGTGGCGGTACTGTCGGCGATGACGGTAGTGCGCCTGCCGGAGACGGTGGTATGGATGGCGAAATGGGGATGGCCGGAGGCGGAGGAATGTTCTCAGGCGGTGGCGGCGGAATGAGAGGTATAGCTGGCGGAAAAGAGGGATCATTATCAATTGAAGTTGATATGGACCTTACGAAAATATTTGGAAATGACATTGATGGTTCCGCCGGCGGTGGCGATGGCGGTTCTGAAATGGCCATGGAAGAATCCCTGGCTGGCGGTGGTTTCGGCGGCGGCATGGGCGGTGCAGGCGAACAAAAACTCAAACGCTATTACCACGATGAAGAAGCTCTGCCTTACAAAACAAGAGCCTTTTATATCAAAGCGACTATCCAGTCTTCCAAGCTTCCCAATCTGCTGGCCCAGTTGAGCAGCATGCCCTGGCCGACAAAAATCGTGCGTGTGCAACGTGCTGACCTGTTCGATGACAATATGAACCCCATCGCCGGTGGTGGTGGCGGCGGTGGCATGGGACGACGGGGAGGCGCAGCAAGAGGGACAGGCGGATTCAGTTCCGAATCTGACTTTGCTGGTGCAGGGGGAGGATTCGGTCGGAACAGCGGCCTCGGATTTGAATCTGATATGGGTGTGAACGGTGCAGCAGGACTTCAGGAACAGGAAAACAAGGGTCTGCTCGATGCGGCTCTGAATGATCCTGAACTGGCTGTTGTTACTATCGCAGGCCTGATGACGCTTTATAATCCTTATGTTCCACCAGAAGGCGAAGTGGTTGCCGAAAATACGGAACAACCCCAGGATGCGACAGAGCCAACCGACGCGGCAGCTCCCACAGAACCTGCCGATGGCTCAACACCTGCCGCTTCCACTCCGGAAGCAGCGGCAGCAGGTGAAAACCCTGCTACACCCGCTCAGCCGGCGACGACCACCCCGGAAAATACACCACCTCAACCAGGTGGTAATACAACAACACCAGCGGAACCTGCAACACCTGCGCCAGCTGCAGATTCCAACCCCAGTGAAACAACACAAACCCCTCCGGCTGAACCAAAGCCAGAGGAACCGGTTAATCCATAATACACTTTTACTCGATGCTGCAGTTTAGCAGCTCCTGTAACATTTTCACTTAACGGAGACTGTCCCGTGAAAAATCTGATGTCCAACCTCAAAGGAATGAATTACAAAGAATTTGCAATCTCGCATGGCGAAAAAATCGTCCTGGGTTTCATTGCGTTGTTTGTATTTTTCGTCATCTTCACCTCTCAGTGGACAACTGAAAAACGGACTCCTGCTGAATTAGAACAGAAGGTCAATACTGCTGAGACCCAGGTGAGTAACAGCCAGTGGCCTGAAGAAAAACGCAACGAGTACCTTAAGGAAGATGACCTGCGCCAAAAAGTGGCTGCGTTAATGAATAAGCCACTGGAAGTCACCCCTTATATGTTTACGACTAAACTCTCCTGGCCCATCTATGCGAAAAAAGCAAAAGCCAAAGAGGTCGACTGGCTCGCTGTCGAAGATCTGGTTGCCACTTATGGCCGCGTAATCATGCAGACCCGTCCCATTTCTGCGACTCTGGAAGGCAGCGAAGAAGGAAAGTCAACTGAAGGAGAAAAAGCAAAACCGGATGAACCGGAATACGACGCTTTCAAACGACGTACCACAGGTATGGCCGGTGGTATGGGGGGGCCCGGTGGCGCTGCCATGGCGGGTCTGACATTCGGTGGGATCCCCGGTGAATCGGAAATGATGATGGCGGCAGATCCAGGTGCGATGGATCCCGGTTTTGCCAATCCCGATGCGTATTCCGCCGGGCTTCCTGAAGGTATGGGCATGGAAGGTGGCATGGGCATGACTGGTCCTGTCCGTGAAGGGCGGGGGTTAAGGTTTGTCGCAGTACGCGGTGTCTTCGACCTGGCAACCCAGCAGGATAAACTGGAACGTTCTTTAGGCGACGCCTTCTCTTTCCAGAATATGCAGACAGGAAAAATCCTGGAGTTTCTCGACTTTCAGTTACAACGTAAAAAAGCCATTCCCGGCGAAGACCCCTGGGCTGGAGAGTGGAAAGATGTGGACATCGAAACGTCTATCGAAATCTTGAAGGAAAGTGCCGACTTTGATCCCGAAGTCGTCAACAGTGGGATTACGGACCGTGTCTTTACGATGCCGCTTCCCAGCCGCATTGCCGGTTTCTGGTATAAAGTCGCGACACATCCCCGCGTGGAAAACTTTACTTTGAGCCAGGAAGAAATCGAACAGGAACTTGAGTTCAATCGACGCATTCTGGACCAGTACAAAAAGACTCACTCGAATGAAAAAGTCTTCAAGGAAAAACAGAAAGGCTTCTCCACTTTACAACTTGATATGCGAGGTATGCGGAGTGAGCTGATGTACGGTGGAGGCGGAGCCAGCGAAATGGATATGGTCATGCAGGATACGGCCAGCTCAATGATGCAGGAACGCCCGGGCAGACCAGGTGAACCTATGGATGAGAAGAAACTGATTCAGAAGCTGAAAGCAAATGTGACAGCCGCTGGCCGTCTGCTTCTGTTCCGTTACTTCGATTTTGACCTGAATCCAGGTGAAACTTATAAATACCGCGTGCGACTGGTTGTCCGTAATCCCAATTTCCAGCGTCCCATTGATGAAGTCGTTCTGCCGGCAGTTGCCGAAGGTGAAACCCGCACCACTCCCTGGAGTAATGAAACAGCAGCAGTGACTGCTGAGGAAGACGTGCACTTTTACCTGCAAAGCGTGCGTCCTCCCCGTGGTATTGCAGGGACTACAGCGAACTTCGAAATCTACCAGTGGTATCCTAAAACCGGGACAACAATTCAGTCTACCTTGAAAACATCCATTGGTGATGAAATCGGCGGCGAGCAGGTTGCCGAGCTGTATGATGTTGCCAAAGAAGAATATGATGAGAAGGCGACTGTTGAATTTGACACTCAGAATTACCTCGTCGACGCCGTTCCCGCACCAACGATTCGACTGGAAGATCATCCTGATTTAAACCTGCCTGCTAAAACACGCGGGCATCTGCCAATCCAACCGGAGGCAGTCATTGTTGATAATTTCGGTAACCTGAAAAAATCGCTTCCACCTGCTGTTTCCTCTTCCTATGCTGATGTCAAAAAGAAATTCAGCCGTGAACGCGACAGTTTAACCTGGGTCAAGGAAGCCTCAGAAGCACGCACTGCTGCCCCGACCGACGGATTTGATATCGGTTTTGAAGGCGCCAGTGCTTTTGAAGGTATGGAAGCCGAAATGCTCGGCCCCCCCCAGCGCGGTAATAAAAGCAAGCGGAGAAAAAATCCGATCCGTCTGGGACCTTGATTGAATTTTCAGTCCAAAATGACTGAAAGGGCAGGACAGTCAAATGTCCCGCCCTTTTTTTATTTCTGGAGCTGACAGAGCGGATTGAGGTAGTTTTTCATTGAAACGAACGTGCCTCAGACGAGTGCATTCGCTCCGATCAGCAGGGTTCCGATACCAGAACTTCATCCGTTGTGCCCAGCAGCAGCTCACGTAATTCTGCTGCGATGAAAAATGAGCCGGTAACACAAATCAGCGTATCTGGCGTCAGCATGTCTTTTGCCTGTAACCATGCCGCCTCAGGACTGTCTGTAATACTGAGCTGAGATGTATTACCTGTTGACAGTTGAACTGCCCGGGTGAGCTCGACTAATTCTTCCACAGGAATCCGCCGTGGATTCGAGCGGTATTGCGTCAGGATGACCGTCTGAAAGGAGGGCAGTAGTGTTTCGAGCATCTCCCCGACGTCTTTATCTTTCGTCGCAGCAAAGATCAGTATCCGGTTGGTCTGCGGAAAACTGGCAGCAAGCGTCTCAACCAGTGCTTCAATAGAGGCACCGTTATGAGCCGTATCAATAACCACTGGAGGATTTTTCTGTACCAGTTCAATCCGGGCCGGCCATTTCAGACGCGTCATTCCCTGGCGCATCTGACTGTCCTCCAGGGGAACTCCCTGCTGGCGTAAAAAATCGATCACTGTTACTGCCAGAGTCGCGTTGATAAGCTGATGCGTTCCCAGTAGTGTGACAGGCATCTGATCAATCAGGGACCAGGGAGTTCTTACCTGTATGGTCTGTTGATTACTATCAGGGAACAGTCTGGAGTCATCGGCCTGCTCACGCCTGAAGCCCTGGTAGGGTTCAACCAATCGCTTAAAATCCCGATTCAACAGATACAGGGGAGCCTGTTTTTCCCGGCAGACCTCTTCGAGCACTGCCATTGCCTCCGGCTGTGTCACCCCACTGAAAACAGGGACTCCCTGTTTGATAATTCCGGCTTTTTCACGCGTGATCTGTTCAATGGTATTTCCCAGCAGTGCCGTATGGTCATAGCTGATATTCGTAACGACAGACGCCAGTGGCTCACAGACGTTTGTGGAATCCAGTCGTCCTCCCAGTCCCACCTCCATCACTGCAAAGTCAACGCGCTGCTGTTGAAAATGCATCCAGGCCAGCGCGGTCGTCAATTCAAAAAATGTGGGGCTGAGATTGCCCGGCTTCAGATCGAGTTGCTCCACAACCTGAATCAGTTCCGATACCAGATCGACCAGTTGTTCCGGCTCGATCTGTCGACCATCAATCAGAATGCGTTCTTCATAGCAGGTGATATGAGGAGAAGTAAATAATCCCGTGCGAAAACCGGCCGCAGAAAGCATTTCTGCGATCATCGCGGACGTGGAGCCTTTCCCTTTGGTCCCTGCTATGTGGATCGTACGGACCTCGGATTGCGGATTCCCCAGGGACTCCAGTAACTCCTGCATTCTTCCCAATTTAAAATCACTGGTAGAGTATTTACTACTCCCCATCCGTTCATAATTGAGACGACCAAATAGAAAGTCCAGACTCTGCTGGTACTTCTCTGCCGAGACTCCCATGTCAGGCAGTTTCCTTATGATATAACTGAAAAAACATACATTCTGTTAACTGTCGTGATCAGCATGACAGTCAAAACGGCAGAGTATAACAGTGATCTGTCGGATATTATAGTCAGGCACTTTTCGGAAGTAGACCGTGAGGTATATGATCTAAAAAAGAATTTTACAACTGCCAGCCACTTTCGAGCCAAAAGGTATAGCGAAAACATGAGCATTCAGATTGCCACCCTTGTGGAACTGCTGAAATTCAACCGGATCATGACACTCAAAACCATTGATGAGATCAGTTCACTGACTGATCCTCAATCAGCCCTGGCATTCCGACCGGGCCCCGGCAGAGCACATATTGCCTGGCAGTTCATGCATACCGCGATAACGGAAGAATTATTTGCAACAGACCGCCTGCGGAAAACGGACTCGAAACTGTCAGACCTGTTTTCCCTCTACGAGAAGGGAAGTACTGCGGTAGATGAGATTCCCTCACTGGATGTCATCAAAAATACATTAAGCCAGTCTCGGGAAAATTTACTGGAAACCATACAGCTCATCCCGGAAACAGACCTGGAACTGGTACCGGCAGGTCTTCAGGAACGAGGCTGGTCCTATGAGATGGCTTTAAAAATTCTTTGCTGGCATGAAACTCACCATCAGGGACAGGCACATTTGACGCTGAATTCCTGGAAAGCGATACACTAGCCTGTGTCCGGTTTTACTGTAGCGTGTCCAAGACCATTTGGATCGAGTATCACAGATCGGGAGACGCTATGGTCCAATGTGACTCGCTCTGGTCGATGACTGTTCTACTCACCAGGAAACCGGGGAACAGCGAATTTCTATTGACATTTTTTCGTTATCTTCTCAAATTACGTCTGTCATTCATTTTAGTCAACCGCTCCAGACGTTCAGCTGATGTTGAGACTTTTCAAATCAGATGGAGGATCTGTCCCATGAGTTCGATCAACCCCGGTGCCCTCAATATCAACAGCTCATTTGCCGGTGCGCAACGGAGTGATGCCAGTGTCGACAAGCAGAAGGCCGAGTCGGCGGCGCAGAACATGTCCATCGATAAAAAAGAGATGACAGATCATCAACTGCATGATGTGGGTGACCCGGATGCCTCTGGCGATCGAGATGCAGATGGGCGGATGCCATTAGGCCATGACGAAGAGGCCGAGCAGGAGACTCAGGACAAAACTGAAGAACCGGAAACTCATACCACTCGTCACCCCGATGCAGAAGGTAACCTGGGGACGCACCTGGACCTGGATGCCTGAAGTACCGCGCGAAAAAGACTATTTGGATTGATTCAAGAAACCAAACAGGCTCTTCTTTTTCCGGGAGACCGAATCTTCCTGTTCTGCGACAGATTCTCCACTCACATTGGCAGCCAGCCCCATAATAGTTCTGGTGAGTTTTGCTTTGGGTGCCTGCATGACCAGTGGAATCCCATTATTACGGGATTCCACCATTGTCGCATAATCATTGGGAATCTGACAGAAAATTTCGCGACCGATTGTTTCCAGCGCTTTACTCACACTGATCTGGGTATCTTCCAGACCCAGACGATTCATCACGACTTTGATTTTCTCAGCGATGTGATCGTTGGTATCGAAAAACTGTGACAGACGCACGACATTTCTCAGGCAGGGTAAATCCAGTTGCGCAGTCAACAAAACCGTATCCGATAACTCCATTGCTGCCAGATCGAGACTGTTATAAGACTTACTGACATCAATCACGAGATGTGTGAACGTTGCTCGAAGCAGGGCAATGATTCGGCGGAGCACTTCAGTTGTGATCTGCATCGACATATCCATCTGCACGGGACGGGGTAACAGGAACGCCCCACATGCATGTTTGGTTAACGAACGTTTCAACAGCGAATAATCCAGTCGCGCAATGTTTTCGGCAACGTCCTGAATCGTGTAATCCGGAATGATATCCAGCCAGACATCCGTATCACCCAGGGCCAGATCCAGGTCGATCACAGCCACACTGTTACGTTCCTGACTTGCCAGGCAGCAGGCCAGGTTGATTGCCAGGGAAGTGCAACCCACACCACCACTCACCCCGGCCACGGTAATAACCTGACTGGAACGGGGAGCATTATGTTCCCCTTCTGATTTACCGGAGGTAATCTGAATGCGGTTCAAGGCGGACAGAAAATCTTCCAGTACCAGAGGGAACCCCAGGAATTCTTTGGCGCCGTTTCGCATCGCCTTTAAAATCAGACTGCCTTCCTGGGAACTGCTGACGACAATCACGTTACAACTTGGTAAATCGCGCGTGACCTGGGCAATCAGGCTTAAAGCCAGTTCCGGATTCGCATCCAGCGAGATCAGCGCAATATCAGGTTGAGTCTGAGAAACGACCTCCGTAAAAAATTCATAACGACTGCACTCAGCTTCGAGCCAGACCATATCCACGCCAATCAGCATGTTTTTCAGCTCATTGCGAGTTGCTTCATTGGGATCGATAATCGATAGCCGGACAACTCCACTCATTCGTTGATCACTTCTACTTAAGGTTTAAACTGAGCCCAGTTTTACTGTAGCGTCTCCAGGGTCATTTAGACCGAGTATCATAGATCGGGAGATGCGATGGTTAAATATGCACTCTAGTGTTGCTACTGTCTTTATAATAGTATCGAACTTGAAAGCGTACATTTTGAAGTTTTTCAAAGAAGTTCCCGTTGAATTGAGCGGCATTCTGGCAGACTTCATTCCAATTCTGCCAGAAAGAGACTCAAATAATATCACTTTACTGTTAACTTCCCGGTCCAATCAGTCCCGGTTGATTACTCGCAGGAGAACTCAAACGGGGTGCACTTGCTTTCACTTTCGGTTCAGGTGTTTTTGCTTTCGCTTTCCAATCATTCTTTTTCGACGTTGAAAGATCTGGCACTCTGGCGGCTGCGGCCGATTGAGGAGGCGTCTTCTGCATTTTTTCATGCTCCTCTAATGCTTTCATATTTTCCGGCGAGAGTGATGGTTTCCTGATCACTTCTGAGCGAATCGTAGGTGCCGCCGGTACAGGAGGCACCTGAGATGCCGATGCTGGCGGCAACACATGATCGGGAGCCATCATTGATTCAGGACTGATGGGCCCGGGAATCGAATACTGGCAGTCAGGGCAGTTATCCCCATAGCTGGGAACTTCCAGCACACCATCCAGATACAACTCGCGATCTGTTGGAGTGGCTGTAAACAGGCCGGGGCCCCCCGGTGGTACCTGGCCCGACTTCAATGGAGATACCAGTTCCGGAGTCACCATGATGACAAGCTCTGTTTCCCCTTCAGTGTACCTGACCCGGCGGAAGGCAGCTCCTACCACGGGAAGTTCTCCCAGAAAGGGCGTCTTGGACGTTTCAGCAGTTTTGCGGCTCGATATCAGACCGGCAATGACCATGGTTTCACCGAAGTTCATTTCGACAGCAGTATTTGCACGACGGACAGTCAATCCGGGAACCGTTGTTCCGGCAACCTGTACCGCATTGGAAAAGTCGCGTTCGCTGACTTCAGGTTGTACCTCCAACCGCAGACGTCCGTTCCCCAGCACAATGGGAACCGCTTCCATTCTGACACCAAACTCACGCCATTCAATGGTAACCGTACCCAGACTTTGGGGGACCAGAATCGGGAATTCTCCACCAGACAGCAGGTTCGCCGGGCGACCGCTGGTGGTAACCAGTTCCGGTTCTGCCAGAATTTTCAGCAGGGCTTCTTTCTTTAACGCTTCAATGAATGCCTGAAAAATACTGGATCCGTCCACCAGGCCGAAACCAAGCGACGTACCACTGATCAGATTTTGCGATGCTGTGAGTGCAGGAGGCCCACCAAAGGGAACATTGATTCCGGTGATCGGAACCAGTGTACCAGGCGTACTGTAAGCATAGCCTGACTGATTCAGGAACAACCAGTTGACGCCCAGTTGACGGATTTTCGACCGCTGCACTTCCATAATTTTGACTTTAAGCAGTACCTGTTGTACTCCCGCCAGCTTCATCTGATTTAACACACCATTGGGAAAGAACTGTTCGGCGATTTCTACCATTTCGGTAATGGCTTCCGGTTCAGTGACCCAGCCACGCAAGACAACCGAGTCTTGAACTTTGATGGCTGTTACAGAAGAAGTGGGAAACAGTTCCCGCAGATAGGCCTGCAGATGACGGGCATCACCGCTCACGAATGTCTCAAGTGTGTAGACTTTTCCATTTTCGTCGGTAATCACCAGTGTGGTCACACCGGGAACCAGTGCCTGAATGCGGAGTTCGTTGGGGGTGAGAGCAGAAACACTCAAAACAGTCGGATCAAATCCATCCACACGTTTGATCTTACCCGGAAACTTGAGAATCTTGGAGAACTTCTCTGTCACTTCCAGCTTCATTTTTTCAGATGAAACCTGAACGACAGGCTCGCTCGCACCGGGAGGTGCAGGTTGTTCGTCCTGAGCGTATGCGCTCAATGCAATGAGACTGCATACCAATGTGACTAAGACAGGCAGACGTTTCACTCTAATTTGTTTTTTGAAGGCCAGCATCCGTGCCCCTTACATTTTTACTATTGAGTGATTTCAGATCAAATTCTGAAATCACTCTAAAACAGGTATCATTCAATAACATGTTGAGAGAATTCTCTCTGCCCGCAATCAATGCCCCGTTCTGTGTCAGAGAGCAGGGGAGTCTTGTATCTCAGTCTGTTTCTGTTTGGTCGTAAACACTTCCCACAGATCTTTTAACGCAGCTTTCTGATCTTCAATTTCTTCTTCCAGAAGTTCCACTTCCTGCACGATTTTTTCTTCTCCGGAATAAATCTCGATCTGCCACATTTTTTTAGGTTCTTCCAGCGGCTCTACCTCGGCACCAGTTGACGTCATCTGCTGAGGTTCCTGCTCTTCATCCAGAAACTGCTTTGCCGATTGAGGTTCTTTTTCTTTTTGAACCACTTCCTGTTTTTCTTTTTTCTTCACATCGCCTTGAACTGGTTCTTCGCCGTCCTTCAGATATTCACTGCCTTCGATCGAAAAGACTTCAGCCAGTTCGTCATCATCAAACTGCACATCTTCTGAATCAGTCGAATCAGACTGTGCTCTTAATGCGAGATGAACTTCTCCTTTTTTCTCTGCCAGTTTCAACATGGCCCCTTCACGTGGAGAAAGCAGCAGTGAAATGTTTTTTGATTTCACCTGGTTACTTTCTGTACCACCCACATCGGTCAGATGGTCCGTCGCAAAGATCTTTACCCGTTCCAGAATCACTTTTGTTATTGTTGACATCCCTCCCTCAGGCTTACGGGCTGTGAACGTCACATACACATCCACAAAGTCGCCAGGAAGAATCAATCCGCTATGTGTCTTGGTCATATCTACTGATGTTGTGAAGACCCGTTTCCCATCTGGAATTTCGACTGATGCTCCACGAACTCCCTGTTCACTGAGCTTCGCTTTCATCACAATTTCTCCCGGTACGGCCCGGGTCTTGATGGAGCGGTCTTTATACTGTTCCAGTTTGGTGACGGCACCTTCCGGTACCTGATCGATCGGCCATGACTTGAATTTGACATTGGACTCATTCAGAGGAGTACCAGGTGGAATTTCAGCAATTGTCATCAGGACATTTGCCGTTTTCACTTCTGCCTGCTGATCATCCTTATTAAGGACCTGCCTCACGCCCAACATCGCAACCAGTCCACAACCGACGGCGATCACCAACATCATTAACGACTTGACTTTCATTTCTGTCACCCATCAAAGAGAAACATATCAACGAAGCTCTGGTGAAAACTGTTTCGTCCCGAAAGGAATGAAAGTCAGTTCTCCGAAATGGCGTTCCGATATGCCTCTTTCTCACAGGAAAACAGAAAAGAAAATTCTGTCATCATGGAGAACATCGGCACTTCGAGAGCTTTCGCTTCAATTTATAACGATTTTATCGATTGAAAAAGCTATTCTGGTTGTAACACATGGTGCCTCGTGACCACCCCGAAAACCGCCTTCACCCCACACCCCCTGTTTTAACAGAGGGGGGGGGATGGATATCCTATTCGAGCTTACAGCAGTCCGGCGTAGAAAAAGTAGGCAATTGATCCGATACAAATGGGGATACCATATGGCAACAGAAACATGGTCGGTTTCCGTTCCTTCGCGATACGCGACAGTTCACGCGGGTTCTTTACCGAACGCCATTCATCAAGAATCATGATGGCCTGTCCCAAATGCTTGTAGAATTTTTTGCGATAGAGCACCATGGCCACAGCCATGACTGCCCCCACAACTGTGGTGACACAAAATGCATAGAAGGTGATTTTCACACCCAGCCAGGCACCGATGCCGGCCATCAGTTTAACGTCTCCTGCCCCCATTCCGCCTACGCTGTACAGTGGGAGAAGTGTAGCCAGTCCGACGACCATTCCCAAAAGTCCCCATCCCAGTCCAGCCAGACCGCCAGTCCAGGTCATGTAGATTAACCCGGAGAGGACCATCGGATAGGTGATCCAGTTGGGAACACGCAGTTCTTTTCCATCAATGTACGCGGCATAAATCAAGACAATGGAAACAAACTTTACATGCCAATTCTCGAGAAGTAACTGTTGCCAATCCATCAATATGGCCTTTCTTATCGTGTCTTAATGAAATGCGTGTCAGTGCATTTCGTTGGGGATATTACTTGTTGGTGATACTCAGGTCTGATCTTCTGTCAGTTCGTGCGAAGTAGAATCAACGGGATCGACACTGAAATGATTTGTATTCTTATTATTCAGTTTAGGTCACAGGCTCAGCAGGGGATGAAATATCTTGAAATTTTCTGGTTTCTAAGGCCCCGCTGCCTGGCTGCGTCATGGGTGGCTGCCGGACATTGATTCCAATCCGGGAGGTGACCACTTCTGTTGTTAAACAGTCGTATCACAACACTCTGTGACCTGTCTGTCAGCGACTGCGTTTGAATCGATATGCCGCCTGCATCCTGGTTGACTGAAATCTCTCCCGCCCTCAGAAGTGTGAACCGATACCGCGATTATTTTTTCAGTTCCAGTAATTGATCTGGATCGCATCACATTTAACCTTAGCGTCGCCAATCATACAGACTTGACCCCAATGGGCCTGGAAACGCTATCGTAAAACTGGACACTGTCTAGCAGCGACTACAGCTCATCAGGGAGGTAAACCAGACAACAACAGTAGCCATCATCATGAATAACTCCAAAACCGCGCCCGCCGGGGCATCAAAGCAGTAAGGAAACATTCCACTCTCCTCAAAAAACAAAACCGTCTTTTCTCATTAAAATAAACTTCATCAACAACAGCGATCAACCAACGACTTTCGGGTAATCGCATACGCAAGAAAACGCTCAGCCGACGATTCGACTGAGCGATTTTCTTTTAACTTCGCGGTAATACAACTGGCCTCTATTAGGTCAATGCATCGCGTACGGCTTCAAACTTCGCGTTGGCGTTTGTTCCGACAGCCTGAATAGCAGTCAGACAAACGATAACGATCAGAGCCAGCATCACAGCGTATTCAACAGCTGTAGGACCATCTTCTGAAACCAGGAAGTTTTTGATGCTCTTTGTCAGATTCTTCATTGTTGCTCTCTTTCTTTCCAATTGGAGTCGACTCATGGACCACATGTATCGACACAAAACAACCAAGCTATGGAAGTCGCGACTCCATTAGTTCGCTTATTCCACAACTCACCCGAAACACTTGCTTCTTTGAGGAACATCCTCAAATGAAGCACCCAATATGCCCCCTCTTCAGAAGAGCAGATCTCCTGTATCCAAAATTTGAAATACAGAATGGTATTGGAATTTTTTAATTCACATAACAACGGAAGGTACTTCCGATATGATGTCAAACCTGTTGTGCTCACTGCTTCAGCTTGAAACCTGCTGAGCAAACTGATCACACTTAAAAGTAGGTCACGGGTTAAGACAGTCAAGCAGAGATGCAAAAGATTTTTTAAGAAAAACATCCGGTTTACCAAAAGAAACACTCATGTGCCGGAAATCTCTATGCAGCCGGTGGATTACAGCCATGATGCAGAAAAACAACAGCCTGTTATTTTCTGCAGAACTGCATAGTGAGTCTGTATCATTTGTCCTGGCGGCTGTCAGAGAGGTCATTTTCCGCGAACAAACGTGATGAGTTTTTCATCAATGCCGCCTGGGAGCCACTTGAGAAGGTGACCTGGAAAGAGATTTCTGCAGCCAGACGAACACTATTTGACAGACGACCATTCCCGGATTTTCTGCTGCATCCGTTCCCGGTCCAGTTCATCCGGCTTTGTCTGCTGCAGCGCATGCCTGAGAATGTTGACTGCCCGCTCCGAATCTCCCTGGCTGTGATAACTGTTAGCCAGTTGAATCTGCACCACCGGGATTTCAGGTACCTGAGTCGACGTGTATTGCCAGAGCGTCAGACCATCGCGCCAGACCGTCAGATAGCGTTCTGTCTGCCAGCTGAAACGCGTCAACAGAGCCAGAACCAGCACTCCAAACACAGCCGGCAGGAAATATCCCGATCGCGATTTCCCCGGTAAAACATGTACCAGAATACGATCTCTCAATCGCTCCAGCAACTGCATGGCACCGGCAAAAATCAGGGCGAAGAAGGGGATCGATGGCAGGTAAAGATAACGGTCATTCATCAATGTCGTGATGGGAAACAGGTTCAATACGGGAATCAACAGCAGGATGAATGTGGCCCCTGCAAATAAAATGAGAGGCTGCCGTTTTCCCATGCGGACAAACAGTAGCGCGGTCAGCAGCCAGCACATAGCAGAAATCACTACGTTCCAGGCTATCCCACTGGTCGGAGGATCGTACAATACAGATCGGGTACCGGGCCAGAGCAGCATCTGCACGTACTTTGACATGATGACGGTATCAACCGATATCAGTTCCAGTTTGCTCATGCCGAAATGGTCTCGGACTCCGCCCAGTTCGCTGGTCTGTGCCAGCATTGTAATCACGAGCAGCAACAAAGCACAGCACCCCGGAAAAACCTGCTTTCTGACAGCTTCCCGAAATGGTACTTTCGCCACCCAGTAATCGTAGCAGAACACAATCGCCGGTACGACTACTGCTAACGCCTTGGAGAGCAAGGCACCAATGAAACATAAAAAACCACAGGTATTCTGCTCCAGGGTGCGATCTTTTCTGAGCCAGTACCAGAGCGACGCCAGGATAAAGGCGCCTGAAAGCAGCCCTTTTCTGGAAGAAATCCAGACCACGGTCTCCACCTGAACAGGATGAATAGCAAACACGGCCGCCGTTGCCCAGCCAAGCATCCGGTTCTTTGTCAGACTGGTAATTAATAGAAAGACAAGAACGACATTCACCAGATGCAACAAAATATTCGTCAGGTGATATCCGCCTGCCCAGAGACCGTACACGCTATGATCGAGCAGAAATGAGAACACGGTCAACGGCGCGTAATTTCTGGTGACAACCTGTGTTGCAACTTTCTGCAGATTCTCGGGATGCCAGCTTTTGACCAGGGGATTATGAATGACATACCAGGGATCGTCCCAGTTGACAAAGTCAAAATTGATCGCCATTCCAAAACTGATCAGAACCAGCAGCACCAGCAGGCAACAGGCGCGCCACTCCGTTTTAACCGCCTGTAATAACTGCCAGGGGAGTCCCCGCTGGTCTGGTTGTATTTGATTTGACATTTGAACGTTTCCAAAGCTGTGCAGACTCGTTTGCATCCTACTCTTAACATAGGTTGTGCACAGTTGATTGCACACGCTTTGAAAAAAATGTGGTTTCGCTGCAACACCAAGCGATCAACCAGGCTGTTCAATCACTACAGCCGATACAGGCAGCGCTCTGCTGCAGACAATACTGCGCTCACCTCTTATGGTTGCGAGTCCAACGTCCCCAGCCTTTCAAACCTGAGCTATTCTTGAAATTGAATATGCTCTGCTTAAAGAGCACGCATTTCTACGTCGTTACATTCGGAGAGCCCCGTGCAGACATCACTGGAAAATACAGAATCTAAAACCACTCCATCCAGTCCGGTCATGGCACCTGACAGTGCCGAGTCGATGTCACAGTTCCACAACCTGGAACCCCTGCTGGAAGAAATTGAACGCAGCTGTTTTCCGCAAGGGAAAACCATCGTGGTGATGCCGGCTTACAATGCAGCAACGACCCTGGTAAAAACCTTAACCGACCTGCCTGCAGAAGTGGTTGACGAAATCATTCTTGTTGATGACGGCAGCACCGATGGCACGGTCGACCTGGCATTGCGGCACGGTCTGACTGTCGTGAAACATAAAGAAAACCGGGGGTATGGAGGAAACCAGAAGACCTGTTATCAGTATGCGCTGGAGCATGGTGCAGAATATATAGTCATGCTGCATCCCGACTACCAGTACGACAGTCGGGTTGTAGGAATCGCCATCCAGCTGCTGAGGCTGGGGATCTGCGACATTGTTCTGGGGTCTCGCATCCGCACCAGACAGGAAGCGCTGGCAGGTGGCATGCCTGCCTGGAAATATCTGGCCAATCGCCTGCTGACGATTACTGAAAATATCGCGCTGGGACAGAATCTGGGCGACTTCCACAGTGGCTTCCGTGCCTATCGCAGAGAAGTCCTCGAAACCATTCCCTTTGAACAGAATTCCGATGACTTTGTCTTTGACAGCCAGCTGCTTGCGCAGTCTGTCTACTTTCAATTCCGGGTGGGTGATATTCCTGTCCCCGTCCGCTACTTTCCCGAAGCATCCAGCATCAACTTCAAGCGCTGTATGAAATACGGCATGGGTACTCTGGCTGTTCTCGCGCGTTTCTGGGCGCAGAAACTACGGGTCCGTCCTTCAAAGATATTCTTCAGCAAGAAGAACGACCATGACGCTGAGAACCGGGTACAACTGCAATAGACTTTACTATAGCGTCTCCAGGGTCATTGGGACCGCTGAGAGACGCCATAGTGAAATATGATACGCTCTGGAATTCCTATACAGTTGCCCGGACCGGCTGCCTCTGAAGTTATTCACCGGCCGCCGGTGGTGCCGAACTCGTATTCCCGCGTATGAAATGCACAATAATGGCGAGACCGATAAAGACTCCCAGAGCCACAAAACCATAAGTAGCGAATGCACTGGATTTAATACTCCAGACACATCCGAAGGTCGCCAACAGTGTGGAAATGCCCATCGCCAGGTTCCACGCCACACGTTTGCCTCCGGTAGGCATCCGCTCTCCCAGAATTTTCGGAGAGTTCATCATGAAGAAGAATGTCGCATAAGCGATCGGCAGCAGCACCATCCCGAACATCGACGTCGGCACGGCCAACCAGGCTTTCGCATCTGAATCGCCCCAGATAAAAGGCCCTGCCACACCAGTAAGCGCTGGCATAAAACAGCCAATACGGTGGAATGTGCCCCGCGGTTCAACGCCCAGCATTTCGCAGAATACAAAGCCGTTGATCAACATCAGAATGATGATCGTCGATATAGCCATCGCGACAACGCCCAGACCGAAGACAACCTGTGAAACCGTAGCCCCGGCCAGTGGTTTGAGTGCCGCCGCTAACTGGAATGCATCCCGGTTAACCAGCATCGCTGCCAGGGTACGTTCGGGCAGAGGCAGATCATTACGTTTCGCCTGCAGGGCTGCCGTGTTGTCTGCCTGCTGCAGTTTATCCCATTCTTCAGAAGAAACTTCCGATTTGATGCGGCTGTCCAGCAGCTTGTTGAATTGTCCGTGCAAATTAGGATCCGGTACAATGACCTCGCCTTCTGCATCCACAACCTGGCCTTTAGCATTGGTTTCTCCTACCAGGCCGGCAGCCGGTTGGGCATGGAACTGTGAGGCCGCTGCAATCACAACACAACTGGTGGCCAGGACGAATGGGATAAATAACCCGGTCGCCAGGTCGAACATGGCCAGGCCGCGAAAATCTTTATCCCAGCCTTTGGCCCGCATGGAGTAGGGGAGCAGGAAGGTCATGTTGATCCCGACCGCGGTCGCGGCAGCGGTAATCATCACCTGTTGTTGTTTCCCGACAATCAGGTTCTTCCAATACTCGGCATAACCGCCAGCCTGCGCCAGTACATCGGAAAACTCAGGTGAAGGATTGCTAAACAGACTGAAGTTCGGAATGTAGCCGGCCAGAATTTTTCCCCAGTCCAGATCATTCGTGGAGAAACTCATTTTGAGAACAACGCCGAAGAAACAGAGCACGACGATTCCCACCAGAATTTTCAGGATCGCTTCAAACAGCTTGATGCCCCATCCGCCGGAATCGTAAAACCAAATGACAATTGCCGAGATCACAAACAGGACTGCTACCGCTGAGATAAGACCATTCTTTGCGTCACCAAAAAATTCAGGCGCCAGATTCTGCTGCAGGGCGGCTGTCCCTAACGCATACTGAGGCATAATCCAGACCAGATTCGCCATCAGAGTCGCAATCGCCCAGCCCCAACCCAGCACCGGGTTGATATGATTATTAATCGCAGCAAACGGACGCTCTTTAGTTGAGAGGGCCACATAACCGATGGCACTCAACATGACAACGCCCATAATCATCGCCACGGGCTGCAACCACATCAGGTGATAACCCGAGAGAATTCCCAGATAGAGGCCACCTGCCAGCGAACCACCGCCCAGGGTAATCGCACTCTGCAACCAGCCGGGGCCCGAGAGTCTGGTATATGCCAGAATCTTGGCACCGGTGCCACGTTCTTTGGCGTCCAGAATCAGTTGACGATCTTGTTCAATTCGGGAATTTGCTGCTTCTTCTGTCATTGCAAACTCTTGCTATACCAAGGTTTAATTAAGTTACTTTAGAATACTTTGTTGTAACGTTGAAAGGACCAAGGTAACCAGTTGTCAGTTGAGAATCAAGCAACGTTGATTGATGGACGGATGAGTTTACGGATCTGCAAAACGCAGGTGTACGACTGCTGGGAGCGAATACAAAGCCAGCGCAGATCAGGATGTGAGGGAATCACGTCCGGGAAGAAATCCAGCCATTCCCCCGAACAGAAACAGTCCGGGGGAATGGATTGCTGGAAGAAATTACTGTTTCAGACTTCCAGAAACAGTAATGATCAGATTCGCGGGATCGATATATTTTGCGAACGCCTGCCGGGCAGCATCCGCAGTCACCGCGTTGACTTTTGTTTCCAGTTCGGAATAGTAAGTCATGTCCCGATTCGCAAACAGATTGGTCGCCAGGATGGAAGCCAGAGAAGAATCGCTGGTACGGGAAACTTCCTGCTGTTCCAGATATCCTTTCTGAGCATTGGCCAGTTCTTCTGCTGTAATGCCTTTCGAGATCAGCAAAGCCAGCTCTTCCTTAATGGCGGTTTCTACCTTTTCCATGTTGTCCGGATTACAGCTGGCATACAGGGAAATGGAACCGCGGGAGTCAACATTGTCCGCGTGAATGAACGCCCCGACACCATACGCCAGACCTTCTTTCTGCCGGACACGATCTCCCAGGCGTGATGAAAGTCCGCTGGAGCCCAGCACCGAGCCAGCCACGATCAGATCGGGATACTCGGGGGAATTGCTGTTCATAGGAAACGTCAGACCGCCAAAGTAGAACGCATTTGCTTTGTCAGGAATGATAATTTCAGTCAGTTTTCCGGGAATCGCATGCGGTTCCGCGGGAATATGCTTGTAGGGAGCAGGTGACTTCCAGTCATCCAGCATGGATCCCAGTTGGGCATATACCTCGTCTTCCGAGAAATCGCCGACGACGGCAATCTCGCCGACGGAGCCGCCGATAAAGTTTTCATACAGCGATTGCAGATCGCTCTGTGACAATGCTTTGATCCGCTCAATTTCCTGTTCTATCGTCGGCACATAGCGGGGATCTGATTCCGGGTAGGGACGAAGTTGACTTCGCACCGAAAGAATCGCCCGTGACTGGGGATCGGTTTTCTGCTTTTCCAGAGTCGCAATCTGCTGCGATTTCAGCACATCCAGTTCGGTTTCCGGCAAGGTTGGCTCGCGGAGAATTTCCTTGAGAATACTTAACACGCTGGAGAGACTCTCGCTGCGTGTTTTGATTGCAACATTGATTTCGCCGGGTGAACCGGAAATGCTCAACTGGGCACGCAGTTTATTGAGTTCGTCTTCAATCTGCTGACGAGTCCGATTCTTCGTCCCTCGCTTCATCACAGCAGGTAGAAATTCGCTGGCGGTCTTTTTGCCCTGCAGGCTTTGCAGGTCCCCGTAGCGGAGCGTCATATTCAGATTGACTTCTTCGCCGCGAGTCTTTTTGGAGAGCAAGGCAACTTTCACACCACCGGACAGAGTTTTGACAGTCGTGCGTTTATTGATATTCTCAGGAGATACGTCAAAGTCTTCTCCCTTCGCAACCGTTTCCCGTCCCTGGTAGTCGCCAATCATTTTTGCGACATCATCAATCTGCGGGATCGTGACCTTCTGGCTTTCTTCCACGGGCACAAAAATCCCCACGGTTCGATTATTTTCTTTCAGGTATTCATCCGCGACTCGTTTGACATCTTCGGGAGTCACTTTTTCCAGAGCATCCCGATAGAGAAATCGCAAACGCCAGTCTCCCATCGAAACCCATTCCGACAGTTCGACTGCCAGCCGCGAACTGTTATTTTCTGCCTGTTCGTACTGTTTCAGCAGTTTCTCTTTGGCGCGGGTCACGTCTTCGGCGGGAATTCCTTTTTCCCTGACGGTCTGCAGCGTATCAAACATGATCCCCAGAATGACCTGTGGATCATTGCCTTTGACAACTTCGACCATCAGTCGCAGTACGCCGGGATCGTGTAATGCAAACAGAGATCCGGAAACGCTGGATGCCTTTTTCGTCTTCACAAGGGCCTGATACAAGACGCCTGAAGGATCATCAGTCAGTGTTGATTCCAAAACGTCAATGGCAGCCATGTCTTTGTGAGCGGCTGCCGGAATGTGATAAACCACTCCAACAACGGGAACTTCACCAATCCGCCGCAGCGTTACGATGCGCTCGCCTTCCTGCGGAGGCTCTTCGGTATAGGTCTTATCCAGTTTTCGTTCCGGTTTGGGGATCGTACCAAAATATTTGTTGATCAGCTTCAGCGCTTCGTCGGTATCAAACTTTCCGGCCACAATTAAAACTGCATTATCGGGCTGATAATATTTTTTGTAGAAGCTTTTCAGACGGTCTATGGGCACACGTTCGATGTCAGCCCGGTTACCAATGGTCGATTTCCCGTAGTTATGCCATTCAAATGCGGAAGACATCACTTTCTGCATCAGCATGCGCGACGGGCTGTTTTCGCCCCGTTCGAATTCGTTACGGACCACTGTCATCTCCGAGGCCAGATCTTCGGCTTTCACATAACTGTTCATCATGCGATCGGCTTCCATCTTCAGCGCGAATTCCAGGTTGTCCTCGGTTGCCGGCAGTGTTTCGTAGTAATTGGTACGGTCATACCAGGTGGTTCCGTTGAACTGGGCGCCACGGGCCTGCAGTTCCTTGGGAATATTCTGATGGGTGGGCGTCCCCTTGAACAACATGTGCTCGAGCAGGTGCGCCATTCCGGTTTCGCCGTAGCCTTCATGTCGAGAACCGACCAGTAATGTCAGATTCACGGTCACTTTGGGGCTGGAGGCATCCGGAAACAGCAGTACTTTCATGCCGTTCGCCAGAGAATACTCGGTAATGCCTTCTACAGTCCGAATTTTTTCCGGTGGGGCAGGTGCATCAGCGGCTGTCAGAAATGATTGGGAAGCAAAGCTCATTACGAAAAATACCCCTGCGGTTAAACTCCATTTTTGTCGATTCATCATCCGATATTTCGCTCCACTAGAGAGGGTCAGCAATTTAGTCAGTCCTTAACTCAACAGCATCTTCAATTCATTGTTCGAATTATAGGCGATTCCCGAAGAGGCAACAATCACTGACTCCGAGAATTCACTCAGATCATTTCGATTTACCGGCCTGCTTTAAAAACGTGGTGCCGACTCCAATCAGCATTCCCATTCCCAGACCGCCCGCATGCGCCATGTTGGCAACGGAGCCCATCGCGCCGGTCATACAGAGAAAAAACCAGCCAATCAGAATCACGACCATGTTGGGGGGAACATAAAAAGAAGATTGAGGATCGAATTTACTTTTCATCCACATATAACCGAACATCCCATAGACGACGCCCGATAGACCACCAAAGCTTGGCCCCGCCCAGTAAAACTGAGCCAGATTAGATGGAATCGCTGCCAGTAATACAAGTAAAAGCAGCTTGGTACTGCCACGATTCCCTTCTATCGCGCCCCCCAGTTGATATGTCATAAAACAGTTAAATAACAAATGCAGAGGTAGCCCCCCGGTGCCACGAAAATGAATAAATATCGGTGTCACCAGCCGCCAGACTTCACCCTCGCGAATATCCAGCAGATAAGGGCTGTAGCGGATCATATTACCTGACGTTTGAAATGAGCTGATACTTAAAGCCTGCCTGATCTGTCCTCCATACTCATTAGTCTGCATAAACAGATAGACGACCACGGAGACGCCAATCAGCAACGATGTCACCGGACAGCGGCTAGTGAAAGGCTGATTCCAGGTATCGCGGACATTCACCTGTTTGCGGGCGCTGTCCGCGACTTTTTTGATTTTCGATTCACGGATGGCTTCCGCTTTTCGGGTAGCGCCCTGAAATTTTTCGGCGTCAGGATTTGCAGAAAACTCCTGCAGTTCCTGTTTGGCGTGTTCGATCTGATCTTCATCATAGACCCAGATCGACCACTGGTCGACTGACTGTTCAACCTTGATTTCCACACCTGTAGTAAGCAGATAGTCTTCGAATAGCTTTGCCTGCTGCCCGGAAGGAAGGGAGCCGATTTTTCTCATTCTATTTTCAATCCATGCCTGATAGGTACAAGACTGGCTGCATCCTGAAACCAGATTGTCTCCCTGAAAAAAATCAGGGACAATTAATCCTGTGCTAAAGCAGATAAATGTTTTTGAACCGATTTTTGTAACGTTGCATGATCAGACCACGGCGCATAATGCGCCCGCATCACAAACCCGTAAGCTTCGCCTGGCTGATAATCCGGAATAAACCACTGAAAATCCCAGGCGGGATTTTTGCCTCCGCCTCCGGTAGGTGACTGCGCGAACCAGATCTGATCACGGTCTCTGAAGAGTTGAGTATAGGAATAATTATCACGAATACCATAGTACCATGGCTGGGAATACCGGTAAGCAGACGGATGATTCACCAGGGTTAAAGGAAAGTTCGCGGCCAGCTCCGGAAAGAAAGCCCCGTGTGCAGGGGGATGTGTGCTGTCAACTCCATGCGAGGGAGTTCGCGCGTGGAGCAGCGTTTCCGATTGATTCAATTGCTTTACCGGTTTCCCATAGAAGTGGATGCGGCAATCTTCGGGAGCCTGAATATAACTGGCCCAGAACAGACCAATATATCCGTTTTTAAACAGATCGGCGTGCGGGATACATTCGAACGTATACTCCAGAGTCCCGTCTTCCAGTATCTGGTAACGACCGCAGCTTTCCAGCTTCCAGTTCTCCGTGGGAGGCTGATACAACTCCACAGTGTCTGCAGAGATGATCCGCAACTGCATCGGAAATTTGCGCGGCTCAAATTTTTCTTTGAGATCCGGTGTGCCATCATGAATGTGTTCGAAGTTCAAACCAGCCAGGGCAGGGACAAACAGATTCTCATCCTGTCCGGTATATTTAAGCGAAGCCACTCCATTATAACCGGCGCGATGGCCGGGCAGTGCTTTTGTATCAACGGCAGCATTATCGACAATGATCGCCGTCACATTTCCCCGCCTGAGTGTGACCGTGTGCTGGTCTGTCAGCTGATATTTGATTTGGGGATTGGTGAGGCTCGTACGCCGGGGTGCGGCAAGGGGATGAGCGGCAAAGATCAATGGAACCTCGACCATCAGCGCCAACAGGCATACTCCCGGTTTCATCCAGTTCAATTCATCGCTCCAATCTTATCTCAAACAACCTGGCCATTCAGATTATTCAGTTGATTTCACAGTTTCCAGATAATCACGAAATTCCTGGATACGCCGCAGATCAAAACCTTCGGGCGATTTTTCCAGCAGGAAATCCGCATCGGCCATCGCTTCGGTAATCCGTCCTGTCTGATAACGCAACACCGCCCGCAGCCAGCGTTCCTGCAGTAGATCTTCATCGATGGCGATCATCGTCTCGACATAGCGCAGCATGGCCTGGACGTCCTCATCATCCCGCGCCAGATTTAACAGGTTCCGCAGCATGCGTTTGATGATTTCCTTTTTGGGCTGCGCTTTCAGAAACTCTTCATCAAAGCGACCACTGTTTGCGGAAACAATGATTGCCCTGGCGGCATCTTCGCTCACCACTTCGCCACGCTCAAAGACGTCAACCAGCTCTCCTTTTTCTGCGGTTGAGTTCACTCGGACTACGAAATGCCCGGGTAACCCGACGCCTTCAATGTCGAGTCCCAGCTTGCTTCCCAGTTCCATATACAGAATCGCCAGTGTGATCGGGAGTCCTTCGCGATCCTCAATGGTTTCATTGATATAGCTGTTGGAACGGCTGTAATAATTTGTACGGCTTCCATGAAAACCGGTTTCCTGGAACAGATAATCGTTGAGTGCCTTGAGCTTCACTTTAGGACTCGCATCGGCGGGCAGCGTTTTCTGAATCTCATTTGCCATGCCGGCGACCTGGTTGAGATAGGTTTTCACTTCCACTTCCGCATTGTCCAGCCGCGCGACCAGCAATGCAGCTGTCAGTAAATCGATTTCTGACTCCTTCTGCTTTTTGAACAGCTGCTGTAGATCATCCCGCACGACTCGTTCATGAATTGACTGCGCCAGTTGCTGCAGACGCTCCGCCTGTTTCGTAAGTAACCGCGCCCGCTCCTGTAATGCCTGCTGTGCCCGTTTCTCATCCGTTTCTTTGACAACTTCTTCAATCAACTCAGCGTGAGGAGGACGGTCCACGCGCAGATCTTCTGTCAGATCGAGAATTTTCTGTGCGGTTTCTTTGGAAGGGCGGTAGGGAGCAATCTCGCGAGCTACCTGAAACCCTCGAAACGCAGCCACCGTGTTCCGGAACTTGGCCAGACCAGCCTTCCCCTGTGTATAACGCTGGTCTTTTATTTCGAAAATCTGCTCATCATTCACAAAACAGAGTATCCGGTCGGTTTCCAGGCGGACTTTGAGCTGATTCCATTCTCCTTCGCGATACGAATTGGATTTCTTCTCTTCCAGTACCCGCCACAAAAACACATCAGAACCATCAAAGCGGCTGATCCGTAAACTCTGGTTACTGGGATAAAAACCATAATGCTTCGTGTTTTCATCCGAGTAAAAAATCAGTCCTGCAGCACCGGACTCGTCATCCAGCTTGACTTCCACTGCAATTTCGTAAGGGAGCGCGGGAAGATCTTCCTGCGAAACGCACAGGGAACGACTGCCTAATCCGTTTCCGAAACCTTCTACCATGATGCGACCGGCACGCTGTCGCCAGCGCGAGCCGAATAAGGGTTTCCAATGCCGCTCGTCAAGCGTACCAATCGTCAACCAGCGGTTCATGGGAACCGGGTTTGGCTTTTCCAGCAGGACTTTGAGCGCGCTGATATTTACCGCATAACCCAGATTCCGCGTGACTGCAGATTTTAATGTCACAATTCCCTGGACGTATCCCTGTGCATCCAGAACCGGACCACCACTGTTTCCCGGTTCGATTGGAATCGCCAGTTGAATCATGGGTTTGCCGTCGATTTCCCGGGTTCCCGAATTAACTCCTTTGACAACACTATAACGTAAGCCTTGCGGATTCCCCAGCGCGATGACTTCCGCGCCCTGTTTCAAAGAATCGGGTTCCGCCAGAGGTAACGGCGTCAAATCTTCCGCATCAACCTTGAGCACAGCCAGATCCATCTGTCGATCGGTTGCGTGCACCTCTTTGACATCATATTTCTTACCGTCCATAAACTGCACGGAGATGGGCCGTGCCTCGCCGATCACATGCAGATTCGTCGCGAT
Source organism: Gimesia maris (assembly GCF_008298035.1). Lineage (NCBI taxonomy): Bacteria > Pseudomonadati > Planctomycetota > Planctomycetia > Planctomycetales > Planctomycetaceae > Gimesia > Gimesia maris. Next base: position 3,594,318 of record NZ_CP042910.1, on the reverse strand, counting down.
CAGACCATCGGCGCTGATCACAAAGCCGGTTCCCAGTCCGGCCTGCTGTCCATCGCGGCCTGCAAATGAGACGGCAACAACAGAGGACTTCGCCTGCTCCGCGAGTGCTTCTGCCGACAGGCTCAGCCCGGTGCCGGTTGACTCCGAAACATCGGGGTGGCGGGCAACGATCGGTTCTGCTGGATCAGCCCCCGCTGAAAAGACCGGCGGCAGCAGTAATATCAGCATCAAACCAGACAGGATCAAAATCACCTGTCTGTCGCAGAACCTTGCGGTCCCTTTCTGGCATCCGATCATTTCCTGTTTCCCTTCAAAAGGAATTGCTTCAGCCTGGATCCGATTTTCACCAGACATCCCCCCGTTGATTCAGATCAGTAAAAGCAGGGAAGTCTGTATTTAAGAAACCGGAAGCGCTCAAACAGGCTCAGTCATCCACTGCATTGTATTTCCCCGGAGCAGAGAATGCAAAAAAGAACAGACAGATTCAATTCATTCTAAAATGCTTTCAGGAAATCACTTTCGTACTATCAGTGAAGCCTGGATTGAATGAAACCTGTACCAGAACCAATAATTTTGTAAAAAAGTAAAAACTGGTATTGCATAAAAAAAGAGTAACAGCTAAATTTTGCGCCAGCAATCAACTACTTGCCCGGCAGGTGCCGGCCGCATGCTCGCCGCTGGAGGTGCGAGCGCATAGTTAAATATTGAGAGACACAACAGCAAATTACTGCTGAATTGAGTTGAACAACTAGCTCAATAATGCCCTTGGTTGCCTGATTCTACCTACCGAACCTGAGAAAATTTCGGTAACAAGCGGAACGACCCCACGATTGCAAAATCGAACCGTTCCGAGCCCCACTGCAGGCAATCCACAAGCTTGTTTCACGTACCCATTACAGTACAGTTCCACATTGATTAGAAGGAGTCTACAAATGTTGGTCTTATCCCGCAAAGTCAACGAAACGATTCAAATTGGCGACAACATCCAGATCACCATTCTGGATACCAAAAAAGGAGCCGTCCGCATCGGCATCGCCGCTCCACGGGAGATTCAGATTTCCCGTCCCGAGTATGCCAAGCAGACGGTGACACAGGAAGTTTCCACTCAGGAGACAACCCGGGAAAACTCACAGTTTTCTCTCGCTTTTTGTGGCACGATTTCCTGAGTCGGTTCCATAGAATCGGACAGCCGGAGGAAGCGCCCCGCGCTTTCCTGCCCCTGTCCGGACGGAACGGCACGCCTGAAATCTTCTGACATCCTGCCACAACTGAATACGCCCACCGACTCCTCGGAATTGCCTCCTGATAACGTTCCAGTACTCCCCGACAGGCTCAGTCTGCGCGCCTGTGGGGAAGGGATTCAGAGCTGCAAATCTGCAGGAAAACAGCGAACGCATCAATCCCCACTTGTGTGTCACCTTCCATCTGGCTAGAATCAAAACTTAATAATCCTGCGAAATTCCTGCTTCAGAATTTCCCCAGGATCTCCTTGAAGTCATTTGATTTTCCTGCCCGTTTCCGCATGCCAGAGGTAACTCCATGAGTGCTGACCGTTCTGTTTACTGTCCCGGTCCGCTGTCACGACGCAGTTTTCTGGAAGCCGGTTACATGGCGCTGGGGGGACTGGGACTCGCCGATCTGCTGCGTCAGCGAGTGCTGGCCAACTCACTCAATCCCCAGGCAGGGAACCGGGAAGACACCGCAGTGATTTTCATCTGGCTGCTGGGTGGTCCCAGTCATATGGAAACGTATGACATGAAACCGAATGCCCCCAGCGATTACCGCGGACAACTCAACCCGATCGCGACGAATACACCTGGAATGGAGATTTGTGAACTGCTGCCTCAGCATGCGAAGGTTGCCGACAAATTTTCGATTATCCGTTCGATTTCTCATGAAGATTCACAGCATGCGCGTGGTTCGGTCCGTTTTCTGAGCGGTCGTAAAACACAGAGCGTCGATCCGGTCTCTGAGTTTCCGACCGTGGGACCGATCGTCGCCAAAATGCGTGAACAGCGTCGTGTGGGCGTGCCCAACTATGTCGCCAGTTCTCCCCGCGCCTATGGAGGAGGCAGTGCCTATCTTGGTGAATCTGCCATGCCGTTTGTCGTGGGCGGTAATCCGGGCGCCCCGGGTTACACAGTACCCAACCTGTCTGTTTCCAATAGTGTCAAGGACCGCCTTGATGACCGACTGGGGCTACTCAAGTCCTTTGATCATTTCCGCCGAGACGTCGACCTGCATGGTTCCATGCAGGCGATGGACAACATCAATGAGCAGGCGCTGGGAATGCTGACCAGTGACAAAGCCCGCGAAGCCTTCGATCTGTCACAGGAGAGCGATGCCACCCGGGACCGATACGGCCGCCACAAATGGGGCCAGCGTGCATTACTCGCGCGAAGACTGGTCGAAGCGGGTACCAGCTTTGTCACCATGTATATGAATAACCCGGATGTACCCGGCACACAGAAAAACCGCATCCATGGTAACTGGGATATTCACGCGATCAACGGTGACCTGTATTATGATCTGGGCGTGCGGATGCCCCATTTTGACCGGGCTGTCGCAGCTTTGATTGAAGATATCTACAGCCGCGGGCTCGACAAAAAAGTCATGCTGGTCGTCTCAGGTGAATTCGGTCGCACGCCTCGTATCACTGTTCAACCAGGAACGAAAAGCAAGGTGATGCAGCCAGGCCGCGATCACTGGCCGGGTGCGATGTCCGTTCTGGTCTCAGGTGGCGGCGCTCCGATGGGACAGGTGATCGGCTCAACGACCGCCAAAGGGGAATACGCCAAAGACAACAAGCTCGATCCGAATGACCTGCTGGCAACCGTCTATCACTTCCTGGGCATCGACCAGAACCACGAGTTCCTCGACCTCAGCGGCCGCCCCATGCCCATCCTGCCCCACGGGGCACCGATCAAAGAGCTGATCTGAGCCAGATTCTGTCCATCAGGAGCAATATTGGGATCAATGCAATGAACATACTGAAAACTCGACGTAAAATTGTAGCCTGTCTTCTCGCCTCACTGGTCCTGATATCAATCTTCTTTGCTCTGCGGCATGTAAAGCAGCTGGAAATCCAGAATCGGCACGCAAAGTATTACGAGGATGTTTTACGACAGCAGACGAACGCCAGCGGCCCTCCGATAGCAAAGGTACTTTCTGCTGACCGTGATAAACCTGTCTCAAACGTAATTGTTGGTATGACGTTGATCGGTCCTGATGGAGGTGATGGTGGATTTTTCAGTTTCGTTACTGACGAAACTGGTATTGCTCATTCTGACAGGCCTTTAACTCCTGGACGGTATCAGTATCACTTGATGCCCGATCCGAAATCCAGGTTCAATCGGACATACTGGCGTCGAGGCCAGCCGTACGTTGTCATTTCAAAAGACGGTACAACATCAATGCCATCATTACTATTGAATGTCAAAAGTGGGGGATAGCAACTGAAGAGATAAAAGGTGTCAGGTCATTGATTTTTTTATTTGACCTGTCCCTCTAATTAGAATGGCGTTATGGATCGGTAATACGTGCATCAAAGACACACTAAAGCGAAATTACCCCCGGCTGGGCTCGAACCAGCAACCTCTGGCTTCGGAAGCCAGCACTCTATCCAATTGAGCTACGGGGGCTCATTTTTCTGATACCTGAACAGGTTTCCCTGTTCCTCGGCCTGTCGTGGCGTGAACCAGTCTCAGAACGGTCTATGAACTGATTTACCGTCAGAGACTCCAACACACAAGGATCAGCCCCATAATTTTAGTTCTGTCTTGAAAGACAGTCCGTTCGGACCCTTGTATTATTAACAGTTCTTCACAATAAATAAGCACAATCTTAACACAATCCAATTCATATGAACACCTTCCAGTTGCCCCGGTCAGATTCTTTGGGGGTAAACACCAATACGATAGGTTCAGAGACACAATGTTTGAAATGACGACCACCCTCATTGGAGGTCTGGGGATCTTCCTCCTGGGAATGAAATACATGTCCCAGGGGCTTCAATCGATTGCCGGCGCCAGTTTGCGGCGGCTGATCGGTGCCGTCACCAATAACCGAATCCTGGCGACTTTCGTCGGATTCCTGGTCACCATCTTAGTCCAGTCCAGTTCTGTAACCACCGTCATGACCGTCGGGTTCGTGAATGGGGGGCTGATGTCTCTGACTCAGGCGATTGGCGTCATCATGGGTGCCAATATCGGGACTACGGTGACAGGCTGGATTCTGGTGCTGAAAATCGGCAAGTACGGACTGCCCATGCTGGGTGTTTCGGCGTTTGTCTATCTGTTTTCCAAAAATGAAAAGGTGCGTTATACCGCTTTGGCGATCATGGGCGTCGGCATGGTCTTTTTTGGCCTGCAACTCATGAAGGAAGCCTGTGCATTTCTCAAAGATATGCCGGAATTTCGGACCTGGTTTCTTCAATTTCAGGCTGACTCTTTTGTGGGTTTGTATCAGTGTATGCTCGCGGGCTGTATTTTGACGGTACTCGTACAATCCTCATCTGCCACACTGGGAATTACGATCTCTCTGGCGACAACCGGATTGATTCCCTTTGAAACGGCAGCCGCTCTGGTTCTGGGTGAAAACATCGGCACCACCGTCACAGCATTGCTGGCTTCGATCGGAACCACCACGAATGCCCGCCGCGCCGCTTATTTTCATTTTCTCTTTAATATATCCGGGGTCATCTGGATTTCGACCATCTTCTTCTGGTACGTCCAGTTTATTCCCTGGATCATTAATGTCGATGTGACGCAGACTGCCGTCGTAAATGGAGAAACCATCTATCCCAACGCGGCTCTGGCGATTGCCGCAACCCACTCGGTGTTCAATATTGTCAACACGATCGTCTTCCTGCCGTTTTCCGGAATGATCGCCACGTTATTAACACGAATCGTCAAAGATCAGCCTCAGGAAGTCACTCATCTGCAGAGTCTGGATATCCGCATTCTGGAAACACCGGCGCTGGCCATTGATCAGTCACGGGGTGCCGTGATCAAGATGGGTGTGCTCTGCAACGAAATGGCCCAGATTTTATACCGGATCCTGTCGCAGGAGAAACCGGATCCCGATGATGTCGAGAAGCTGTTTCAACATGAAGAAGAACTCGACCGGATGCAGGATGAAGTAACCAGCTACATCACCCATCTGCTCGCCATGGATCTGACTCAGGATGTGATTTCCAAAGGACGCTGCCAGTTGCGTATGGCGGATGAATACGAGTCCATCAGCGATTACCTGCAGCGAATTGCCAAATTCAGACTCAAACTAAACAAGCAGGGCAGGGTCTTTGATGACACCCATAATAACTCACTGCTGGACCTGCTCACGATGGTCGAAAAGCAGCTGAACCATGTCACCACCGCCTATCAGCAGTCTCACACCGACGTAGTTTCTGCGACGATTCGCTCAGGCACCGAAATCAAGCACAAAGTCAAGACGCTGCAGCGCGAACACCTGGATTACCTGTCGGCAGAAAAAGTTGACCCGTATATCAACGTCTCTTACACATCGACGCTGAACGCCTTGCGTCGCGTGCGGGATCATGTGATCAATCTCGCGGAAGCACTCGCTGGCGAAAAGTGATTGGCCGCGAGTCAGCATGCGGCTAATCGAGCACGCAGGCAAACTCTTTCATATTGGCGTGGACCACCGGTTGTGGACAGGACCAGACCAGAAAGAACATGGCCTCGCGAATGGCGCGCTCGGCGGGGTGCCCTTTGACAAAACCGGCTCCTTTGACCGCAGCGAGTAATGCCTGGGAAGCACGTAAAACCAGCGAGTTCGACTGTCCGCGAATCTTCTCTGAGAACCCGCCGTTCAGAGTTCCGGCCTGGAGGGTCTCAAACATTTCAGTACAGATGCCATCACACTCGGCACGGAAGGGCCGATAGATTTCCATCAGATCGGGTCGTCTGTCAGCCTCTTCACCCAGTTTTGCAATCGCTCTGCGGGCGACTCCCAGCGCGAGGGCGGAAGTCGTCAAAGATCCGGCACCTCCCTGACCATCGGGCCGCTTCATCACATTCTCGACAGGTCCTGCAATGAGATACTGCTCAGGAACAATGACCTGATCGAGTTTCACCGCGCCGGTTTGCGAGCCCGTCATCGATAACATTTCAATGGGCGGTTGAGGGGCAACCCCTGCGTGATCGGTCTGGACCAGCGCCAGGATCTGGGTTCTATCTTCACATACGCCACCGGTGATGATGTAGTCCGCTTTCACGGCGCCCGTCACCCAGGGAACGAAGCCATCCAGTTTCCAGCCCTCGTTGATTTTCTCTGCTGTCACGGTCGGTTTACTCAAGTGCTGCCTGGAAGTGGTCAGATGAGAAATTCCGACCGTGGCAAATTTTTCTCCCGCTGCCAGTTCCTGAAATACGCTCCATTTCAATTCCTGATCCTGGGACCAGTTAATCCGCTGACAGGCTGCATTGAACTGAGTCAGTATAAAAGTCGTCGTCAGACAGGCCTCAGCAAGCCTGATATAGCCGTAGGTCATCTCCACGGAATTCAAATCGGTTCCGCCGAATTCCCGGGGAATATTCCAGCCCAGAATTCCCGCCTGGGTGATCGCATTCCAGGCTTCCGCTGGCCATGCCAACTCAGAGTCACTGTTTTCAGACAGTTTCGAAATGGTCTGGAGCAGACGATCAAACTCGTCCTGAAATCGTTCTGGTCGATTTGAATTCAATGCAGATTCTGTCATCACTCTTCTCATTGCTGAAATAGTATTGTAAGCGCCACAGCATCCAGTCTATAAAAAAAGCCTCATACCCGAAAGTATGAGGCTGATCAGCGTTGAAATGAATCCGGATCAGAAAGCCTGATTCATAAGTTAATTGCAGGTAGAGCAACCTGTTGCACAGGGAGCACAGTCAGGGACCTGGACGGCGATTTTCTTCGCAACCTGTCGACAGACCTGAACCTGGACTTCTTTCTGTACCGTGTATGGAACACAGACAGTATAAGACTGCTGCACGACTTTGGGTACGCATTTGTAAACAGTGACTTTGCGTGTGCAGGTTTTCTGTTGAGGAACGCAGACAGTGAAGTTCACCATACGGGTTTTTTCCTCTTTGACCAGCGAGCAGACCTTTACATCACAGGTACGTGTTTCCTGTCGGCACTTTTGCACCTGGTAGGTGTATTCCTGGGGAACACATTTGACCTCGCAGACTTTCACCATGCGTGTCTTTTTTTCCTGTCGGCAGAGCTGGACATCGTATGTGTATTTTTCGGGTACACAGACGGTTTCACAGACTTTGACCGTTCTGGTTTTCTTGACCGCTTTGCAAAGTTGAACTTCATAGGTAAAGGGGACCTGATCGCATTCCTGACGATAGGAAGTGTATTCGACCTGTTTCTGTACGACCTTAGGAACCCAGACCCGCTGTGTGCAGACAGGGGCACAGGCTGTCTGGCAGCAGCCGCCACAGGTTCCACAACTGCCACAGGCCGGAGCAGGGCAGGCCGTTTCGATGGGACGGTCTTCCCAGTGTCCCTGATCTTCACAGACGGTGCGATACTGTTTCACGGGGACGCATTTCATCACAGTCCGCGTTCCCTGTCGCTTGACTGTGTAAGGTTCATTCACCGTGTATTCCTGAACCACATCCTTCATGACCACTTTTTGAACCTGGCGGGTTGCTGTCCGTTTTTCGGTGTAGGGAACGTTGACCATGTATTCCTGCTCAACATCCTTCCAGAAAGTTTTCTTAACCTGGCGGACTCCGGTTTTTGATTCATAATAAGGCACATTGACCGTATATGTCTTTTGTGAAGTCTGCCAGACCGGTTTGCAGACCACATACTTTTCTTCGCGGGTCCGTACTTCGGGTACCATCACGGTATAAGAATGTTCCACCTCTTTGATCTCAGGAACTTTTTCGTAGATTGTGACATCCCGCTGACGCGTTTCGGTGCGATAGGCAGTGCAGTTGACTTTACGAACTTCGGTGACCATTTCTGGCACCATCACCGTGCGTTCCACTGTTTTACAGGCCGGTTTACATGCAACCGTCGCGCATGGATTACAGCCGCTCACACAGGGGGCTGCACTCACGCAACACTGCTGCGAGTGACACTTTCCCGCCTGGGCTGCTGAGGTCATCATCATGATGGCTCCCACAGCACAAAGTATCTTAAACGTTGGTTTCACTTTCCTCCCCTTTCATGTTGTTTTGAAATTCATAATGCTAAAAAATGAATATTCTCTGTTTTCTAATTCCCTTTAGTTTGGGAAAGAGTCGAACACCAGTATAGAATAACATGTTAATATAGGAATTCTACGAATTATACTAATTATATCAAAAAACTAACAATTCTCTGAGATATACCGCTGAGACAGTATTGGCAAACATTGATGAACGCTGCATTTAGAAACAATCTGATTCAGTCTGCTCTGCTGCTGGCAGTCATTTTACATGCTCATAATCACACTTATTGTGAGCAGCCTGAGATTTTCTCTCAGACGATGATCGTGGCGACCAAAGGGGCAGAACTGAAGACAGGGGAAGGGCTCATCAGTCAGCTGAACCCGGGGGAAGTTCTTGTCGCAACCCAGCGAAACGAGGAATGGCTCTGGATTCCGTTAAGGGGAGGCTGGATTAATGTAGCTGACCTGAAAGCACCGGAGGAACTGATTTCTATTCTGGATCAGTTTATCGAAACCAAGCCTACCGCCGAGCGCTATCATTTAAGAGGAATAGCTCAGCAGGTTTTGAAGAACTATCCTGCAGCTCTTTCTGACTTTGCCGCCTCGCTGAAGCTCAAACCCGAGAATGCCCACATCTACGTCAATCGGGGAAATATTCGACGTTTACAGAATGAGTACGATCTGGCTCTGGAAGATCTGAATCGAGCCATACACCTCAATGGCAAAGATGCAAATGCGCATTACATTCGAGGCCTGATCCGACTGGAACAGAAGCAACTGCAGACGGCAGTGGAGGATCTGACAAAAGCGATTCAGCAGAACCCGCAAATGGTGGCGGCTCTAAATGCCCGGGGAATTGCCTATCGGGAACTGAACCAGTGGGACCAGTCGCTGCAGGATTTCAACCAGGCAATCAAAGCCAACAACTTCGTATCCGAAGTATTCAGCAATCGCGCTGCGATCTGGGAACATCGGGCTCAGTTTGATTCGGCGATCAAAGACTACCAGAGAGCACTGGAGCTTAACCCCTCCTCAGCAGTAGCACATAACGATCTGGCCTGGTTATATGCAACCTGTGCTGACGAGAAACTTCAAAACTCTGAACTGGCAGTATCTCATGCTGAAAAAGCCTGTGAACTGACCCGCTTTGAAGACTGGAATCTACTGGACACACTGGCGACATCCTATCAGGCAAACCAGCAGCTGAACAAAGCATCCCATACCCTCACCCAGGCAATTCAGAAAGCCCCTGTTGAGCAGAAAAAAGTGTTAAAAATGAAACTCGATAAAATCACAAATAATTGAAATCATTCTCAAGATTCACTTCGCAGAAGTCTGCAGCCGCTCCACTTACGTCTATCTCGCTGAATCTGACAGCATCCGGCTGCCTCCGTCTCTGCCGACATGAGCCATTTCTGCAAAGCCGCAGTCATTTATCAAAACTGCAGGCCATTTAATCGGCACCTTTTACCCAGAATAACGACTTGTGAACTAGGTAAACTATTCCACAGAGTTTGGCCCTGATTAAGGCGCTCAAGTAATCATTCCGATATGCAGTTCTACGGAGCATTGATGGATCGCCTCCGGTCGGTAGATGGAACTAGGAATCGCGAGCAATCGCACCGCCACCTCGATGAACTGAGCCACCGAATGATTAAGTGCTTTTATAAACTCACTATGTGCACTGTTCTGATCGTAACAGGATCAGTTGCATTATGTGAGGACAGTGTTGCCTCCGACGTACGGAAAACACCCCTTGTTCGCGCTATTGAACGTGCAAAAACTTCTGTGGTTAATATTCACAGTGAGAAGACAGCACGTTCAGAAGACTCGCTTTTCGGTTCTGGAAAAAACCGCAAAGTCAATGGGATGGGAACCGGTATCGTCGTTGACCCCCGTGGATACATCGTCACAAATCACCATGTGATCGATGGAGTTGACTCTTTACGCGTCACGATGATGGATGGCAGCACCTACAATGCGCGGATCATTTCATCGAATCAGAGTGAAGATCTTGCGATTATCAAAATCAATCCCAACAAAAAGCTGACGGTGATGCCTCCCGGAACGTCATCAGACCTGATGCTGGGCGAAACCGTGATTGCCGTGGGCAACGCGTTCGGATACGAACACACGGTCACATCCGGTATCATCAGTTCGCTTTCTCGTGATGTCGAAGTGAACGAAAAACAATCCTACAAGAACCTGATTCAGACCGATGCCAGCATCAACCCCGGTAACAGTGGTGGCCCTCTGTTGAACCTTGATGGTGAAGTCGTGGGGATTAACGTCGCAATTCGTGCCGGTGCCCAGAGAATTGGCTTTGCCATTCCCATCGACGATGCCCGGAAAATTATTGCTGACCTGATCAGTACGGAATTACTGGATCATACCTACCATGGAATTCTGGCGAACGATATCAAACAGGGTGACAAACAGATGCTGGTACTCGGACAGCCAGCCAAAGACAGCCCCGCGGAGAAATCCGGTCTGCAGAAAGATGACATTGTCATGAAGGCTGGCTCGGTCAACGTAGTTGATCGTGTTGACCTGGAACGAGCTTTCATGGGACACAAGCCCGGTGATACAATCGACCTGCTGATTCGCCGGGAAGAGAAAACGCAGACGGTTCAGATCACACTGGCAGACAGTGGTTCTGTTGTTCGCACGACACCTGTCAGTGCCCCCATTGTGCGGGCTCAGAATAATGAAATCTCAAACGATCCCACTCTGGAAAAGACATGGGAAGTCCTGGGAATCCGTATCAGCAAAGTTCCTGAAACACAAAAGCATATGCTCAACCCCCGCTATGAGGGTGGGATGCTGATCGAAGAAGTTCGCCCCCAGAGCCCGGCAGCCATGAACGGCATGCGTCGCGGCGACATTCTGGTGGGACTGCATATCTGGGAAACGGTTAATCTCAGCAACGTATCCTATGTTTTAAGTAATTCGAAGCTCCCCAGCTTCAACCCACTGAAATTTTACATTCTCCGCAAGAACGAAACTCTCTATGGCCACCTGCCACTCAATCTGGACAGTACGCCGTAGTTTATAATAGATCCATCAATCAGTTCATACTGATCCATCAAACCCGACACTCTTTCCACGAGTGCCGGGTTCTTTTTTTTGACAGCGATCTGATCCTGCCTGCGTCGTAAAAACGAGATAACGCACACTCGCAGCCCGGCAATGGAAACTGTTATGATGGGCTGTCGACAGGCAAGCGTTGTGCCCCCTTCGAACGAACTCTTATTGTCCCTGACTGTATCCACATGACTGCATTTCACGAATTTGAACTCATTGAATGGATTCGTTCACAGAAGGGAATGTCGCATACAAACCTGCTGGGGATTGGCGATGATACAGCAATACTGCAACCGCCGGCCCACTCAGAACTGCTGCTGGCGACCGATATGCTGATGGAGGGGGCTCATTTCACATTTCCACCCGCGACTCCGGAACTTGCCGGCCGCAAAGCGCTGGCGGTCAACCTGAGTGATATCGCGGCCATGGGCGGATCTCCTCACTCAGCCCTGGTCAGTCTGGCGCTGCCTCGATCACGAGGATCTGAATTTGCCAAATCAGTGATGCAGGGGATCATGGAGCTGGCTGCAGAATTCCAGACCCAACTCGCCGGCGGTGATACAAACAGCTGGAACGGCCCCCTGGTCATCAATGTTGCCATCATTGGAACCGCAGACCAGTCACACTCCATCAAACGCTCTGGCGCTCAACCAGGCGACTGGATTTTTGTGACCGGCGCTCTCGGCGGAAGCCTGGAATCCCATCATTTGACGTTTCAACCTCGCGTCAGGGAAGCTGTCGCTCTGATGGAAACCGTAACGATCAAATCCATGATCGATGTGAGTGACGGCCTGGCATCTGACCTGCAACACATTCTGGTCGAATCGGATGTCGGTGCAGTCATCCAGTCGAAACAGATCCCGATCAGCCCACGCGTCTCTTCTGAGTTGACAGACGCAGAGCGTCTACAGAAGGCACTCTCAGACGGCGAAGACTTCGAACTGCTGTTTACCGTCTCTGCAGAACAGGGGCAGCGACTGCGGGACCAGAATCCACTTTCCATTCCATTGACTCATATCGGAAAAATCACAGCAGAGCAGGGTGCCTTGCTGCAGCAGACAGACGGTTCCACAACACCACTGGAGAATACAGGCTGGAAGCATCAGTTGTAACCAGCCTGGTACGGGTGAGCGATTAATATTCGCGCCGTTGACGTGATGACGGGATATTCATTGCTTTCCGATACTTGGTGACCGTTCTGCGTGCGAGGTTATAGCCTTCCTTGGATAAGGCATCCACGAGTGCATCATCGCTGAGGGGTTTATTCTTATCTTCCCCGTCAATGATTTCTTTGAGTTTCAGACGAATGATGCCCCAGGCAACGTCTTCACCGTCCGAGGTTTTTGTGCCGCCGCCAAAGAAGCGTTTGAGTGGATACAGCCCGCGGGGAGTCTGAATCCATTTGTCATCGACCGCCCGGGAGACCGTGGTTACGTGCACGCCAACCACATCAGCAATCTGTTGCATTTTTAACGGGACGATAAACTCAGGGCCGTTATCCAGGAACTCGGTCTGAAAGTCTACGATCGCCTGTGCGACCCGCTTCAACGTACTGTGCCGCTGCTCAATGGCTTCGATTAACCACTTGGCAGCATCGATTTTTTTCTTGATGTATTCTTTGGTCTGATCGTCAGCTTTGTTGCGCAGCATTTGGGCATATCCCCTGCTGATTCGCAGGGGAGGCGTGTATTCGTTTTCCAGCTCAACCACGTACTTGCCGTCTTTATCCAGTTTGACAAATACATCCGGCGTCACCTTGAGTACTGGTTCTGATTCAAACCCACGACCGGGAAACGGATCCAGGTAGCGCAGATAAGACATGGCATTTTTGATCATGTCGATCGAATAGCCGGTCTTGCGCTGAATCACAGGCAGACGATTTTGTCCCAGGTCATCCAGGTGTGCGGTGATCAGAGTAACCAGTACATCGCGATACGGGGCATCTGGCTTCAACTGCAGCAGCAGACATTCCTGCAGGTCGCGGGCACCGACGCCAGGCGGATCACATTTCTGAATCAGCGACAGCGCGGTTTCCGCTTCTTCCTGTGTAATTTTCTGTCCATACACCTGCACGATTTCAGGCAGCGAACTCTGCAGTCGGCCGTTATGGTCCAGATTCTGTATCAGGTATTCGCCAAACTCTTTCACTTCCGGAGAGCAGCTGAAGTAATGAAACTGCTCGATCAGGTATTCGTTGATTGTCTGCTGTCGTTCGGTAATATTCGCGACGGCATCGTTATTGCGTTCAATATCTTCGCTGACGCGGTTAGACGAAGGTTTCGTCGCCGAGGTCACATTGTCTTCAGGCCACTGTTCGGCCATCTCGAGCAGTCGTTCAAAATCGGATTCGTTATTCTGCTCGCTGCCGGCAACCATTTCCTTTTCGTCAATTTCATGACTGTTGGAATCTGAGTTGGCCTGTTCCCGCATCTGTTCCGACTCGGTTTCAGGGGTATTCTCGTTGTCGCTGATCCGTTCCAGGCAGACATTCTCCGCCAGCTCCTGATCGATGCGTTCTTCCAGCGCCTGTAAAGGGAGCTGCAGGATCTCCATGGACTGGATCATCCTGGGGGCCAGCTTCATCTGCTGGCCCAGTTTCATTTGTTGTGAAATATTCAGATGCATGTATTATCCGAATCCAAACCTGTTGTTGTCTTACAAAATTTTAACAAATGAAAAACGATCAAACTCAAAACCTTTGCCGCCCCTGCAGGGCATCAGATAACATCTCTTTGTTAGCAAACTCTAGCACACTCCCGGAAGCGATACCGCGGGCAAGTCGGGTGATTTCCACATTTTCATGCTCCAGCAGATTGGAAATATAAAGCGCAGTTCCATCCCCTTCCAGCGTCGGGTTGGTGGCCATGATCATTTCGGTTACGCCATCCTGTTTGACGCGTCGAATCAGGGCATTGATCGTCAGATTTTCCGGCCCAATTCCTTCCAGCGGTGATATCCGTCCCTGTAATACATGATATACGCCTTGAAACGAACTGGTCGCTTCCAGCGAGACCACATCCCTCGGGGACTCTACTACGCAGACCAGTTTCTTATCACGCCGGGAATCGGAACAGATCGTACAGACTTCCTGTTCGGTAAGATTGTAACAGACGGAACAGGGACGCACGGACTGCTTAACGGCATTGATCGCATCTGCCAGCTGGCGGGCTTCCGGTTCAGGAATCGACAGGATGTAATGCGCAAGCCGCTCAGCCGATTTACGACCGATTCCGGGCAGGGTCGCAAACTGATCAATCAGTTGCCCCACACTGGAACCATAAGGATGAGACTGACTCTCTCTTCCACGTAGCGACATAAAAAGACTCTTCAAAAACTTGAAACAGACGGAATGCTGTCCGTAAAGAAAATGGAACTGAACGGGTAGGGCACGCGTACCAGTTCAGGAATTAGGATTGAATTTCGAAAGTGCTTCATCCAGCCCGGGAATATTCATACCTCCCGTGATTTGAGACATTTCTTCTGCAGCTCCCTCGCGCGCTTTATCTAATGCCTGGTTGGTCGCCGCTGTGATCAGGTCTTCCAGCATTTCCCGGTCACCGCTCTCCAGCAGAGTCTGGTCAATCTTGACTCCCAGAACCTTCTGCTGGCCATTTGCTTCCACGTTGACCATTCCGCCACCGGCAGAGCCTTCAAAGCGAAGCTTGCCCAGTTTTTCCTGCATCTCCGTCATTTTGCCCTGCATTTCTGAAAACTGCTTCATCATGCCGGCGATATTTCCCAGTCCTTTGAACATGGTCACGAATCCTCTTTTTTCTCTTCTGCCTGGACTTTTAAAACATCGACTCTCACACTTTGCGCGTTAAACACGGAAAGGGCTTCCTGCAGAAAATGATCCGTGGCAGGGGCCAGTTCACGCTGTTCTGCTCGCTGTTGAGCCATCGATGGTCTGCTTTGTTTGTCATCTGCATTCTCGTTTTCAGACGCTGGTTCCAGCACAATCAAACGAATTTTAATCCGTTCACCTGTCACCTTTTCCAGCGAATTTTCGAGTCGGGCCAGCATTTCAGGCCGTTCGCAGTATTGCTTTGAGAAATTATAGCTCTTAGAGAATTGTAAATCCAGCTGTTTCGGCCCAGAAATTGCTATTGACGTCACACCTTTCAGGGAATCTTTTAACAAATCCTCAGTGTTTTCAATAAGTTGCGACAACAATAAACTTTCCATTCCGGGTCGAAAAGGAACTGTTTCTGCGGCAGGGGGGGAACTTTCAATCGATTCTGACGCTACAGGCGATTCAATTTCATTTTTTTTTTCAATTTTTTTTTGATCGGACGAGGGCTCAGTACTCTCTTGAGGGGGAGTGGGGGGCTCAGAAACGGGTTGGGAAACCGCAGCTGCAGAGAGAGAAGGGGAAGCTTGCCGCACCGCTGCCGGGGCAGCAGGTATCTGACCTCCGGATGACAGAAAACGGCTCAACAGGTCCAGATCTTCGAGGAGTGACATCCGTATCAATGCCAGTTCCACCAGTGCGCGACCGTGACTGGCACGAAACATCCGATTCCGGGCTTCATTCAGAATCTGAAACGCGGCCAGACAGGTTTGAATTCCCCAGGCTTCCGCCTGACGCTGCAGACTGGCTCGATTCATCTCCGAGATCGAGAGCAGGGTGACCTGCGACGCTCCTGTTGCCACGACAGATAAATCACGCAGATAATTCAGCAGCTGATCGACAAACTCGTTCAACTGCACACCGGCATTCAAAGCGGCATCAAAGTGCGTCAGTGCCACATCCCGCTTTTGTTCAATCAAAGCGTCGATAAGTTCAATCAGCCGTTCATCACTGGCCGTCCCCAGAATTCGGTGCACACTTTCTGCCGTCAGATGCGATTCGCCGAAAGACAGCAGTTGATCAAAAATAGACTGGCTGTCCCGCATCGATCCACCCGCGCGGCGGGCGACGAGTTGAATGGCGTCATCAGCCACACTGACCTGTTCGGCTTCGGCAATCTGCTTGAGACGATCACAGATGCTGTTTTCTTCGATGTACCCGAAATCGAAACGCTGACAACGGGAAAGAATCGTATCAGGCAGCTTGTTCGGCTCGGTCGTACAGAAGATGAACTTCACATTCGGAGGCGGTTCTTCCAGCGTTTTCAGCAAGGCATTGAACGCTTCCTTGGTCAACATGTGAACTTCGTCGATGATATAGATCTTATATTTTGATCGCATCGAACGCACATTCACATTCGCCCGCAACGAACGGATATCATCAATCCCACGATTGGAAGCACCATCGATTTCCAATACATCCACATCACTGCCGACAGCAATATTCTGACAGACCTCACACTCGCCACACGGAATCCCATCCTGTGTATGAGGGCAATTCAACGCTTTCGCCAGAATGCGGGCCATCGAAGTTTTACCCACACCCCGCGCGCCGGTAAACAAATAGGCGTGTGCCACGCGGTCACCACGAATGGCATTCTGCAGCGCCTGGGCAACCATTCCCTGTCCTACGACTTCCGAGAAATTCTGAGGCCGGAAGCGACGGGCCAACACTGTATACTGCATCGATTTACTGGACATACCTGTTATCAGACATCGAAATCAGAAAGAGACAAAGAAACGGGGAAACGAAGAGCAACCTGCTGCTCAGTCACTTACAATAAGTGACTCTGATCCGTTTATCCAGTGAGAGGTGGTAATCAATTTGCGATCATAACGTGAATGAGGAGCTGCCAGAGTATATCACATTGAATCATAGCGTTCGTAATCTAACATACTCGGTCCAAATGCCCCTGGAGACGCTACGGATAAACTGGATACAGTCTAATAAAAAGGGGCGAAAAGCTGCCTCCTCGTACACCTGGAATAAACCAATGTGGGCTGCTTCGGTTAAGATCTGACCCGGTCAATGACTACCCCACCATACTCGGAGACAGCTTTTCGCCCCCTGATTGATAGCGATTCAACGCCTGAACCATGCATTATGGAGCTAAATTCCCGATCGTCAACCCACTGCCATTTGATTTCCCGCACTGAATCGCCGAAAATCTTAAAATACTGCGATAATCCACTCCTACGCATCAGAAACGAATTATGAATCTGTACCAGACACCTCCCCGAACCATTGCCGACGCACAACAGGCGCTTAAAGCCGGCGAACTCTCCTGCCGCGAACTCCTGACAGAATGCTTTCAGAATATTGAGGAAAAAGAACCTGCCATTCATGCCTGGGCACACCTCGATCGTGAGGCCGCTTTTCAGCGTGCAGACTTACTGGACCAGGAACTGCAGCGTGGACGCTGGCGCGGGCCTTTACATGGAATCCCAATCGGCGTCAAAGACATCATCGATGTCAAAGGCATGCCCACACAGGCCGGTTTTTTGGGCCGAGACAAGCCTCCCGCCACCAACGATGCCACGCTTGTGGAAAACCTGAGGATGGAAGGAGCGATCTTTCCCGGCAAAACGGTTACTACCCAACTGGCGAGCTTTGATCCTCCTCCCACGCGAAATCCCTGGAACCAGGAGCACACACCGGGAGGCTCTTCCAGTGGGTCCGCGGCGGCAGTCGCAGCCGGGATGTGCCTGGCAGCAGTGGGAACGCAAACAGGTGGCTCGATCATTCGTCCGGCGGCTTTCTGTGGTGTCGCTGGTTTGAAACCAACCTTTGGCATGGTCGATCGGCAGGGGGTGATTCTGCTTTCCGACCATCTGGATCATGTAGGACCGCTCGCACATACCGTCTCAGACCTGGTGATTATGCTGGATGGTATGACTGACCAGGCCACCTATCTCCCCCTGTTGATCGAACCCGTGACTGCAGCGCCCCGTATCGGCTGGCTGTCCGACTTCTTCATAACGCGCGCGGAGCCAGACATGCAACAGGCACTCACAGTGGTCCGAGAAAAACTCGCTGCAGCCGGCGCCCCCATTAAAGATTCTCGGCTGCCCACCGAATTTGAATCGATTCTGGACGAGCATCTGAGCCTGATGCAGTATGAAATGCTGCATCAACTGGGAGATGATTATGACCAGAATCGGGAATATTATGGCCCTGCGATCAGCCAGGTCCTCGAAGCGGGCAGGGAGGTCTCTTCTAAACGCTACCAGGCATGCCTGGACTACCAGAGCCTGATCGGCCAGATTACGCGGAGGTGTTTTGCGCGTGCTGAAATTTTGATTTCGCCAGCCACCTTCGGGCCGGCCCCTGATTTGACCACTACGGGGAACCCCGGCATGAATGCTCCCTGGAGTCTGACCGGCTTTCCGACGCTCACCATCCCTGCTGCTGTGACGGCAGGGGGGCTGCCTGTGGGTATCCAGATCACAGGACATCCCGACAAATTCGATGACCTGCTACTGGCTTCCCAGTGGTGTGAAAACGTCTTACGCCCGGGGTTTCTGGAACAGATTTCGTAATCAAAAAGCGTACTTCAACCTGCCTGTTTCAGCTTGAATCAATGGCCTCGCATCAAAGTTTACACGAGTGTCACCCATGTGTCCGAACGTGTGTTACCCGTGTATCCAGTCCCTACAGAAACTCCCTCAAGAGCGCCACACGGGAATGTGATCTGGCAGAGATTGTACTACCACGAAAATCACGAAATGACACGTAAGAGAGAAATGGGTGAAACTATGAAAGAAGGTCGAGCGAAGCGAAGCGGGCAGGAGGTCCCAGTTGGCTCGTTCACTTCAGAATAAAGCGTCAAATTTTTATCACCAGATAGTATGAGGCGCACATTCTCACCCGACTGCTTCCACACTGCCACCTCTTGTTGTCTGCGACAACACCGAATTGCATTCGGTGTCACCCATCGCTGAGTTAACAGTAAAAGACAAGAGGCGAGCTGGAGACGCTACAGTAAAGCTGGATACAGTCTAAACAAAAAAGCCCTGACGGGTTCTCACCAGTCAGGGCTTTCATTTTTTTTAATCTGTCTCGTTTATTTAGCAACCACGATTCCGTTTTTGCCCGGTTCCGGATCAATTTCCGGTTCTGCATTCTTCTCAGGAATCCGATCGTTGACGTCGTAGGCCATACCGATGGCTCTTAAGGCTTTGATTGACCACCAGGTAATATCGATTTCCCATTTCCGGTGCCCCGCGGGAGCTACAGAAGGATGTGCATGATGGTTGTTATGCCAGCCTTCGCCGTAAGCGACGATGGCAACCCACCACAGGTTCTTAGACTGATCTGTGGTTTCGTAGTTACGATAGCCCCACAGGTGAGTCGCAGAGTTTACAAACCAGGTGGAGTTGTAAACAAAGGCCATCCGGGCACACAACCCCCAGAGCAGCATCGACCAGCCCATAAAGTTTCCGCCCATGGCATAACCAATTCCATACATGGCAAAGCCGGAACCAATCAGCCACAGTGGGTAGGTTTTTTCGAAGAACTGAATCATCGGGCGATTTTTAAAGTCGGGGATATAGTGATCGGCGAATTTATCGTTGAGTTCTTGATCCCGATAGACGAACAGCCACAACAGGTGAGACCACCAGTTTCCTTCAAAAGGAGAGTGGGGATCGCCGTGCTTGTCTGACTTCTGATGATGCAATCGATGTGTTGCTGCCCAGGTTAAGGGTGAACCTTCACCGGAGAGAACTCCACACAGCAGAACAAAGAATTCCGCAGGAGCTCTGAGCTTAAATGATTTATGCGAGAGATAGCGATGGTATCCCAGACAGATCCCGATACTGGCGGTTGCCCAGTGCAGCACCAGACAGGTCACAATTGCCTGCCACGAGATAAAAAAGAGAGCCGCAACCGCGCCAATGTGAATTCCAGCCATCCAGATCAGGACGACCCAGTCAACATTGCCCCAGTGCAAATTCTCTTTATGAAATTTGGCGAGGATCTGTTCTCGCTCTTCGCGTTTTTTTGATTTCTTAGGTTGGGTTACCGCAGCTGTTTGTTCTTCAGCAGGTTGATCCAGAATGACGCTCGACATGATTGCCCTCATCTACATTAACAGGTGCCTGATAGTTAACACTTGCAGGAAATCAGGGTTCACCGATCTCCTCACTTCTGCGGAATTCTATCCAAGAGGTCGGAATCCGGTGTCTTGTAAGCGTCATATAATTGTCAAAGTTGTGTCAAAGTGACAAAAAAAATGGATTTTCAAGGCATTCTGGCAAAAAACAGTGCAGAAACCGCAACACCTGTCCACAAAAATCAGTCAACGACGTCCTCAGGCATGAATCGATAGCCGGCACCACGCACAGAGACAATGTGCACAGGTTCAGCTGGATTGGCCTCGACCAGCTTACGAAGTCGCAGGACAAAATTGTCGATGGTGCGGGTTGTCACAAAGGCAGACTGTTCCCCCCAGACATCTTCCAGAATCTGGCTGCGGGTCAGTACCATGCCTTCATGCTCGATGAAATATTTGAGCAACCTCAGTTCCAGGTTGGTCAGACTTTTGCGTTCTCCGTCGACTTCGATCTCGAATGATTCAAAATCGACGATGACGTTTCCGAATTCGTAAAGTGCGGGGAGCTTCCTGCTTTGCGACAGTGCCGGTTTCACCAGACTTTTGCGTTTGAGTAGATTTTTGACGCGACTGAGCAGTTCAGGCAGGGCGAACGGTTTGGTCATATACTGATCCGTACCGCAATCAAACGCGTATGCTTTGTCTTCGCTCAGTTCGCGGGCGCTGAGAACCAGGATCGGCACGACTTCATCGATACGGCGAATCTCTTTTGCTATCTCATAGCCACTCATCCCGGGCAACATCAGGTCCAGTACCACCAGGTCGACACTCTCTTTGTCGGACTCGTAACACTCCTGAAAGTAGTTCAGCGCGGTCGGGCCATCCTCTGCAGTCAGGACGGTATACCCTTCCTGTTCAAAGTTGAATTTCAATCCCTGCGCGAGGGCTTTTTCATCCTCAACAACCAGTAACTTCATGTTTCAGCTCTCCCTGGCAAATCGATGGCAAACACGCTGCCGGGCTGATCCAGTCGATCGTGCACCGTGACTTTTCCTCCCAGCAGATGCACCAGGGTCCGTACAATGTACAGCCCCAGTCCGGTTCCCGTTTTCCGTCGTTCCAGTTCACTTTCTCCGCGATAGAAAATCTTAAAAATGTCCTTTCGGATTTCAGGATCGACGCCTTCACCGTTATCCATCACGCGCGCAATAACGCGTCCCCCTTTACTCACACGAACCTGAACCAGGATCTGCGGTTCGCTGGCTCCATACTTGATGGCATTGTCAATTACATTGCGAAAGATCATTTCCAGTAAAATCCGTCGGGTATGGATCACTGCCGGCTCGATATCAAACTCAAAGATCTGCTCCACTTCAAACTGCCGCCGATTACATTCCACACGCGCGCAATGTCGAATCAGCGGCTCCAGCAGGATATCTTCAGGGTCACTCTCCATGCCCAGCGCATCCAGGCGTTTGACCTCCAGCAGCTGGGAAATCAGGTGATCGAGGCGTTCGAGTTCTGTTTTCATCGTCGAGTAAAATTCGCTGCGCTGCTCTTCCGCTAACGAGCGCATCTGCAGCGTCTCCAGGTACAAACGGAGTGTTGCGATCGGCGTTTTCAACTCGTGCGTGACACTGTCAATAAAATCAGACTGCCGCTGACTGAGCCGCACCTCCTTGATCGTCAGTACCAGATACAGTGAAAGTCCGACCAGAATCAGAACAAACACAACCGTACCAATGGTCAGGGCCGTCCACCAGTAAATCTGGGCTGCCAGGATGATCCAGAACACCATCAGAGCAACATTCAGCACCATCAGTACGACACTCAATGTGATCGGCAGACGTAAGCGCCCCCGGCGAACTTTACGCATCAGTTGTAAAGCAGACCGATTGCCGGTACGCGCTGGCACCTCCGCGACAGTTGGCGGGGTTTGCTCATCTTCATCCAGTTGTTGATGCCTGGTCGATGACATCGCTATTTCCTTAAATTATATTACTGACTGAATCGCTCAGTTTTGCCAGTCCTCAGTATATCGAATAACAAATCAGCAGCGTATGCACAAACCCGCGCTTCCCGATAACTTGTTCTTTATCGCCTCTTACCCCAAAACGTGGGGAACCTGTTTCCGATAGCTTTCCCTATTAAACAGCTATACATCAGATAATTTTATTATAAATTTCCTGATGTTCCCGGGAATATTTCCGTGATCCCGAGTCTCTCTCATTGTGACAGGACGAAACTTCTTTGAGAAACATAATTAGATTTTGGCCCGTAACAGGTGCGCACATGGATTTCCACGATACTCAGTTTCTCTATCGACTCACAGCTGATTTCACGGTGATACTCCATTTCTCCTTCGTCATGTTTGTGCTGCTGGGACAGATCATGATTACCATCGGTGCGTTTGCCGGGTGGGGCTGGGTCCGCAATTTCAAATTCCGTATTATCCATCTGGTTTCAATCCTATTCGTTGTATTTGAATCAGTGGCAGGTATTGTCTGCCCGCTGACTACGCTGGAAAAGTGG
Source organism: Gimesia maris (assembly GCF_008298035.1). Taxonomy (NCBI): domain Bacteria; kingdom Pseudomonadati; phylum Planctomycetota; class Planctomycetia; order Planctomycetales; family Planctomycetaceae; genus Gimesia; species Gimesia maris. Next base: position 3,571,629 of record NZ_CP042910.1, on the reverse strand, counting down.
TTACGAACACAGGCCGGAGAAGCCAGTTACCAGGGCGATTTCATCGCGAACTGGGTCCATGAAGTGCTGTTTATTGATGCGGGAACTGTTGAACCCTGGGTCTTCACAGTCTGCTATTCTCTGTTTGGTCTGATTGTTCTGCTCTCATTTTTCTTCGCGCCGCCCCGACGCATTTCTAAGACGCCCGCAGCCGAAGAAGTCTGATTTCATGCTCGTTTCCCTTCATGCATCATTTCATTTTCCCCTCTGATTCCGTAATATTGGTTGAATGAGAAGCGAAAACTATTCGCAACATGGCACCTTCCTTCCATAGACATCAGATAGAGAACTGCAAACATGCCTGGATTAGAAAACAAAAATATTGTTGTGACCGGTGGAGGTACCGGAATTGGAGAAGCCTGTGCTCTGAGTCTGGCACAGGCCGGCGCCAATGTGGTTGTCGGTGGCAGGCGGCAGGCACCACTCGAAGCTGTTTCCGCTCAGGCCGAAGGGAAAATCGGTTTCCATACCATTGATGTCGCAGATCGCGAAAGTGTCTCCGCCTTTTTTGACTGGGCAAACGAGAAGCTGGGACAAATTGATATCCTCGTGCACTGCGCAGGCATTAACTGTCGTGACCGCTCCATGGAAGTGGTTTCCGGAGAAGACTGGGACAAGCTGATGACCGTAAACGCCACGGGCGCATTCAACTGTATGCAGGCGGTACTGCCCCAAATGCGGGATCGTCAGGACGGGCTGATTGTAAACATCTGTTCCGTATCTGGAATTCGGGCTGGCCTGCTGGGCGGAGTTGCCTATAATGCCTCGAAGTTTGCGATGGCCGCGCTGGGAACCACTGTTGCTCAGGAAGAGAAAGATCGGGGAGTCCGAATTTCAACGATTTATCCCGGGGAAGTAGAAACCCCTATCCTGGACGAGCGTCCGGTTCCCGTCAGCAAGGAACATCGTGCGAAAATTTTACAGCCGGAAGATGTTGCCGCTGCAGTGAATATGATTTGTCAGCTACCTCCACGTGCTCATGTTTCTGATTTGACAATTAAGCCTACCACAGCTGCGTTCGTCTGATCAGCCGCGAGAACGTTCGACAGGATTGAACTTTAATGAAGAGTGATTTGGTTTTTCCGCCGTTTGTTCCGCATCGACTCTATCGAAACCGGCATCTGCAGACGATTGTCGGGCAGTTTCATTCGCGCGTGAAATCACCCTATCAGGCCGAGCAGCACAGCTGTCGACTGCCTGATAACGACCTGCTGATTCTGCACGATGACTGTCCGGGCAACTGGCAACCTGGTGACCGGGTAGTGATACTGTTGCACGGACTTTCGGGCTGTCACCGCAGTTCCTACATGATCCGCCTGGCACACAAGTTGAATGTCAGGGGAGTACGGGTTTTTCGCATGGACCTGCGTGGCTGTGGAGCAGGCACCGGTCTGGCCAAGTCTCCCTACCATGCAGGCAGTTTTCTGGATCTGCAGATTGCACTGGAACGGATCGAACAGATGTGCCCGCGTTCCCCCATCGGGATTGCGGGGTTCTCACTGGGCGGCACGATCACCCTCAACTACCTGGGACGTACCTCGGAAACGTCTGACCTGGTCGACCGGGCCATCGTTCTCAATCCCCCGATGCAGCTGTCTGAAAGCGTCAGGGTGTTTGGAAAACCATTATTTGGCCGTTATCAGCGACACTTCGTCACGAATCTGATCAAACACGTCCGCAAGTCATACCAGTACAAAAACCACACCCATAAAATTTCCGGGGCCAATTATCCCAAAACCCTGCTGGAGTTTGATAATCAATTCACAGCTCCCATGGCTGGTTTTGAATCGGCAGAAGATTACTACTCGCGTTGCAGTCCGACGGAAGTCCTCTCGCATATCAATGTACCGACGCTGATCATTTCATCGCAGGATGATCCGCTCGTACCCGCCTTCACATATCAGGAAGTCATTGACCAACTGGAACACCACGACAAAGTCACCCTGTACCTGACAGAGCATGGGGGGCACCTGGGATTTATCGGCGGACCATCCAGTGACCCAGATCCCCGCTGGTCAGACTGGCGAATCATCGACTGGCTGCTGACCGAGTCCCCGGAGGGACTGGCCAGTCAGGTTCGTAATCTAGCGAGTGACCCGGTTGAGCAATCCGCCTGATTCCGCAACCGTCGGAAACAGAACGACTCAGTGAGCCGCCGGCGATTCGTTCTGGAATGCCCGGGCCCGGTACAGAAACTCGACGATATTTCCTTCGTGAGGCTGCAGCCAGTTCAAGGCATTTGTTTTGACCGCGCCGATATTCAGACGATCAATATTGGTCGCATCCAGCAGTTGTTGAGACCACTGCGGATCTTCGGTAATCGCGGTGCAGACCAGCGTCGGGCCGATTTTCTTCAGCATGTCTTTCTGCTCGCATTGCACGACAGACGCCATCGGAAACATGTACTCGGTATTTGCCAGGGCAGGGTCAGTGCTGGCACAATGTACGATCGTGGGCCGCAGGTAATCACAGCGTTCCATTTCAATCAGGCGATCGCCGTCTCGATATTTCGCCGTGACTTCCGTGACCCCCGGCTCTTTCAGCCCTTCTTCAATCTGCGTGTGCATCGCTTTGGCAGCACCAGTCATGGTGAACGCAGCCAGCGGTGCTTCGGGGTCGGTCATCGAAGTCGGTCCCACAGGTCCAATCCGTTTGGCAATCGCATCAGCGATGGCTTCGGTGTGACGCGAGGCCCAGACGCCGGACGCGTTAATACAACTCCGGCCGCCGTTCTGGTAAATACTGTCGACCATCAGGTCGAGATAATCCTCCCAGCGATCCACGACATCATCACCCAGCAGAATCTTACTGAAGCCGGGCCCGTGTGCCTGCACGTTGGGATTACCTTTGTATTTGTCAATCGTCTGCTGGCCACCGAACAGCATGACACGCGAACAGAGTTCGGTCACCGTCGACCCCACATCGTGCGGACCAGGGTACACCGAAATACATTCACGGGGAATGCCTGCCTGACAGAAGGCTTCTGTCATCCGATAGGGTGTCCATGGTTCCGACGAACCAGGTTTCAACACCAGGCCAATCTGCATCGGCAGGATCGGCATCCAGAGGGTATGTACGCCCGGTGAATTCGAAGGCAATACCAGCCCGAGCACCGGCGAATTGGCCTGGTAGCTCATCATCACGCCCCGTTCTTCTTTGCCGTAACCCCGTGTGAGAATATCCAGGGGCAGGCCGCGGGTCAGAGAATCCAGGATCTCATCCATGTGTTCCAGTACGAACGCGACCTTTTTCATGTTGCCGGCACACATCCACTCGGGCATCCCGGTGCTGGCGGACTGAATCCGGCAGAATTCCTCGGGAGTCTGAGTACCGTTGCCCAGCGGCAGTTCCGCCGTCATGTAGAGGTCGGCAGCTTTTTTGCAGATCTCCAGCAGTTTGGAAATCGGGATTTCCCGCAGCAGATCACGGGCCCGCTGTGCTTTCCGCATGTCCATTTTCACCAGGCCCGCATTGGCCTGATGGACTTTGGCTAACGGCTCGCCTGTTTCAAAATGAACGACTTCCTGTTGATCGAAACTTTCGTAAGGTTTTCCCCAGCGAATTACAGGTATTTCCAACACGGCAGTTTTCCTTTTTATTGATAATGCGAATCAATCAAATGATGCCGCATCCAGGCAGAGAGATCAGACTTATCAGCAAAGCACATACGAATCGAACGTCAGAAAACCATGCCGACAGACAATATCGCTGAGCACAATTGGTTTAATAAACGCCCACCGTTGTCGATGAGGCAATTTTGTGGAACGGACGCACGCCACTCACACCATCCCAGGGATATTTGACGTGAGGCTTTTCGCGTTCACCTTCATCCCGTTCGAGGAAGCCGGGAATAAACAGCTCTTTGGTCATGGTAAACAGCTTGACGCGCCCGGTTTCGCCATAAGGCACAACCTTGGTATGGTCATCGAAATCGACGACGCGAATCGCCGCACGAGGCTGTGGTGCATAGTAGGTAATTTTGTAATCGTCGGCTGGATCGAATGGCTTACCACAGGCCAGGCCCATCAGTGTATTTCCGTAGGTCGGCGTGATGTAAACGTTCTCACCCAGCAGTTCTTCACGGGCGAAGCGATACCACTGCTGTGTGAATTCGGTTCCGCCACAAAAGATACCGGTAATGCCGGCTTCTTCGATGCTCGAACCTTCATCCATCAGCCGCATGGCCAGTGCTTCGAGCAGTTTGGGTGTGGTAAACATACATTTGATTTTATGACCGGCGCCTAAAATCGCCATCGCCTGATCGATGACGTGGGCACTGTACTCTTTGACTTCATCGATCTTCCCTTTTTTGATCAGCTTGACCACCCAGCGGGGGTCCAGGTCGACGCAGAAGGAAATCCCGCCGCGATACTGTGCCATGTGCTCCACAGCCAGACGCAGACGTCGCGGGCCGGAAGGGCCCAGCATCAACCAGTTGGCGCCTTTGGGAAACGATTCATCGGGCAGGGTATCGCTGAAGTTTTCGTAGTCGATGCGGAAGTCGTCAATCACGACGCGCGACTTGGGAATGCCTGTTGTCCCGCCGGTCTCGAAAACGTAGGTCGGTTTTCCGAGCAGCGCTTTGGGAATCCAGCGATCGAGGGGACCGCCGCGCAACTCGTCATCTTCGAACAGCGGGAACTTGTTCAGATCTTCGAAGCAGTTGACATCGGTCAGCGGATTGAAGTCGAACGATTTGGCTTTTTCCAGCCAGTAAGGTGAACCGGTTTCCGGGTTGAAGTGCCACTGGACGTGCTCTCTGGTATGAGCGTCGAGTGCTTCCTGGTTCTGTTTTACCAATTCGTCAAGGTTACTGTTGTCGGTCACTGTGAGACTCACTCCAAACAGGGAAGGAATAGTGGCGGGGAAAAACCATGTTCACCGGGAAACATGTACTCAAGCTCTTATGAATCATTCTAGGAGTTTCAGATGTTTTTTCAACTAAGGGACTTGCTGTCAATTTGAGATCGGCCACAAACACTGCCCCCGCAATTTACAGCCAACTTGAGCAAAAACAGGGCGATTTAAAAGCAATTCGAGAGTTTTCCCCGGGAATCAGCGGTAATCCGCAATTTGGGCAGATCAGGCATACCGGATCAATCAGTCACATCAGACACGATACACGTATTCTGAGAAGAAAATAGCAGCTTTCGTCGTCAATCAGCGTCCCCAGATTGACAGTAGTATAGAGAATGGTAAAATTAAGTATTGAAAATGAACTGCTCTTTTTCTGTTCGGCTCCTCGTATTCTGCGAGACACTCATGGACTTTACCGAAACATACTTTCGTAGATTTCGAATGGAAATCGAGTTGGCCCACGCGCGACTGGAAGACACCACGCTTCCCGAAGGCTATCGCTGGTGTCCCTGGGAACTGACTACCGTCGACCGCCACGCTGTCGCCAAGTACCACAGCTTCCGCTCTGAGCTTGATGCCCGCGTGTTTCCCTGCCTGGGCGATTATGAAGGCTGCCGCAAACTGATGCAGGATATCTCGCGTCAACGCAACTTCCTGCCGACGGGTACCTGGTTGATTACCTGGGATGGAACCGGCAAAGAAGACGCCGTCGATTGCGGCACGATTCAGGCCATCGTTCCCAGCCGCATCATGGGTGCGATTCAGAACGTCGGCATCACTCCCGAACACCGTGGCTTAGGACTGGGCAGGGCACTGGTGACGAAATGCCTGATCGGCTTCCGCGCCGCCAAAGTCAAACGTGCCTACCTCGAAGTCACCGCCGACAACGAGCCGGCCATCAACCTCTACCGCTCGATCGGTTTCCGCCTCACGCGGACCCTGTATAAACCCAGCCATTACGTGGAAGCCTCTTCTTTGTAAGCAGAGGACGAGAGGCTCTACAACCATTCGTGGTTATGAATGTGATCCTGGATACCGCTTCCTTACCCCATTCGGATTTAATCCGCGGCTAACGCGGTGCGGCTGATCTGTATTTTGTGACTTCCGATCCGTAATCACTAATTAGCCGAAGGGCGTTAGCCCCGGTTTTGCAACTTTGCTATGTAGTAGTCGAATCCAGAAGCGCTGGCTCACATCCCGCTGTGTATCACCCTTTGACCAAAAACGGCCCTTGGTTCGCTTTCTGGTACAGCTCTTTCCATTCTTTAGAACCATCATTGGGCACCAGACGTGTGTCAACGCCGCGTTCGAAGAAGGGCACATTGCCGTCGCGGGCCGGGTTGAGCACGAAATTTACTTCACCCGTATTGCCGAAATACATCTTCCGACCGTCTTTCCATGTGGTTTCAATCAATCGCGGCGGTTCCGGGCGGGAGGCCGGTTTTTTGACGCGGAGTGTTTCAATCAGATCACGATCCAGCTCATATCCCAGCCCTGGCTTGTCCGGAATTTGGGCAAATCCGTCTTTCACGACGATCGGTTCCGTCAACAGATTGTGTTTGTAAAGCTGGTGACAATTCACCGCCGGCCAGATCGCATGACTCAACACCGCGCCAAAGTGCAGCGAGAAGGCAGCGGTAATTCCCGTCCCAACCAGCTGCAACCAGAACGGCTTGTCCGCCATCGCCGCGACTGCGCCCGATGCCATCAGCGCACTGGCACCGTGTCCGATCACGAATCCATCGCAGATGTTTTCGCGAATCGCTATCAGGGGCTCGGGAGTCCCGTAATGCATGGCGATGTTCACATCGGTCGCCGCCATCAGCTTTTTGTTTCCGGCGATGTCGTCCTGAAAGATCGGCGATTCAAAAATATCGACCTGCGGGTACTGCGCCAGGTCTTTCAAAATCGGCAGGGCACGCTCTGCATCGAGCAGCGTATCGTTAAAGTCCATGTCGATTTTGAAGTTCTGCGGCACCACCTTGCTTGCTTCTTCGACCTGCGCCCAGACATCGAACCACGGACGGCCCTTGGTTTTGTACGACATATAGCCCTGTTTGTAAGCCTCGGCACATTCCAGCGCCATGTCGGCTACAGACGTGTCGATATTCCACCAGGAGAGGGGAGTCTGCTCGTAAATCTTTTCACCCAGCAAGGCATGCACGGGCACCTCGGCGGCTTTCGCGACCGCATCAAACAGCGCCATCTGCAGACCGGCCCCGAGGTCGTCATCCCACATCAACATAGCGGCATTCTTGCCTTGTGCGTTCTGGACGGCTTCGTCGGAAGTGGCATTCCACGTGTAATAGAGCAGTGTTTCCCCGAAGCCGATGTGCCCCGATTTTAAATGCACTTCGACAATTTCAGTATACGCCCAGTGCGGCAGTTCGCGGGCCATGCTCCGGGCGGGTACTTCCCGAAAGGGAACTTTCACCGTGGTGCGCTCGATGCGTTCGATTCGTAAATGTTTCGGCGCTGCTTTATTTTCTGCGGCCTGTACCGAGTTGGAAATCAGAGCCAGCATTCCTGTCCCTGCGACTCCGGCAAAACTGGCTCCCAGGAACCTTCTGCGGGAGATTTGATTCTTGGCATTCGTGTCGTTTTGTGCTTGCACCAGGTGAGTCCTTTATTCGGGATGAGTCATTCGGGAGGGATCGCATGAGAGGCACCGGGAACGTCTCCAGAACCAGCTCCCCTCCATCTTAACATCAACAACCCCCTATGCGTCCAGTGCCTGACGCTTTTTTCTGGTATTTCTCCCCAGGCCAGAAGATCGCAAAAATCCACGCAATTCAGCCCACCGGGTGCCACTGTTGGCTTGTCCAACAAAGCAGAAAGCAGTCGCTTGCCCTCCGTTGATAAACCCAATCCAGACACCGGCAAACGACGGAGATCAATTGCGTCAACCTGCCGTTTCAGGTCCGAGAAGACACTAGGAATTCAGCAGCCAAATCGCTAAGATCGCCCAAGTATTTTAAGGAAACATCTGACCGCAGTGCGGCGACCGTCGGCCTTTCTCACTCGAGACGACCGGCGATGCTCCGTCTGCTCATCTAATCACTTTCGTCTTCATCCAATCAGGAAGGTTGCATCCCGTATGGGTAAACAACTGATTCAAACCCATCAGTTTTCAAACGGACTGACGCTGGTCGCTGAAACCATGGACGATGTCCAGTCGGCGGCGTTCTCCATTCTGGTCCCCAGCGGCAGTATTTACGATCCCCCCAACAGGCGTGGCACCGCCAGCATCCTCTCCGAACTGATCACCCGCGGGGCCGGCCCTTTTGACAGCCAGCAGCTTTCGTGTGCTCTTGACGATCTCGGCGTCCAGCGTCACGAAGGCATCACCAGCGGACACATCACCTTCAGCGGGGCAACGCTCGCCGGCAACCTGGCGGAAACCCTCAAGATCTACGGCGAGATCCTCAAGAACCCGCATCTGCCGGTAAACCAGTTCGATGCCGCCCGCGCCGGAATCGCGCAGGCGCTGCTGTCCGTGGAAGACGATGCCCGGCAGAAAGCACTCGTCGAACTCAAGCGGCACGCCTTTCCCGCTCCCTGGGGACTGCCCAACGACGGGGAACTGGAACACCTGGAGTTCATCACCATCGACGATGTCCGCACACTCTACGAAAACTGCTTCCATCCCAACGAAACCATCATCGGCGTCGCCGGCAATGTCGACTTCGAACAGGTCAAGCAGATCATCGAAGAACTGTTCGGCGACTGGAAGACCAGCAGCATCAGCGAAGAACCTGCCATGGTCTTTGCTGACGAGAATCGGTTCTTCACCGAACAGGACACGACCCAGACGCATCTGGGCATCGCGTACGATGCCGTCCCGTACGGCCATCCCGAATATTACGCCGCCTGGGCTGCCGTCGGCATCCTGAGTGGCGGCATGAGCGCCCGGCTGTTTACCGAAGTCCGCGAGAAACGCGGGCTCTGCTACACGGTTTCCGCGTCGCTCTCCGGCATGCCGGGACTGGGCCGCGTGCTCTGTTATGCAGGCACGACGTCCGAACGGGCCCAGGAAACCCTCGACGTCACGCTGCATGAACTCACCCGGCTGGGTGACGGCATTGAAGAATCCGAACTCGAACGCTGTAAAGCCCGCGCCAAAAGTTCGCTGATCATGTCGCAGGAATCGACATCGTCCCGCGCCAGTTCGATTGCCCGCGACTGGTTCTATCTCAAACGCATTACCACACTCGACCAGATCAACGACGAAATTCAGCAGCTGACCACCGACCGCGTGTTAAATTACATCCACGCACACCCCGCAGCGAATTTCACCGTCTTAACGATCGGCCCCCAACCATTAGAGGTTCCCAGTGATATTTCATAAAGCACAATTAGACAACGGCCTGCAGATCATCGCCGAGCTGAATCCCAACGCACACAGCCTCGCCATCGGTTACTTCGTCCGTACCGGATCCCGCGATGAAACCGACGCGGTTTCCGGCGTGAGTCACTTCCTCGAACACATGGCGTTCAAAGGGAACGAAAAATATTCCGCCGACGATGTGAACCGCATCTTCGATGAGATCGGCGCGAACTACAACGCCTCCACCAGCGAAGAGATCACGCTGTTCTACGGCTCCTTTTTGCCCGAATACGTGGAGACCGCGATGGAGCTGCTCTCCACGCTGATCTACCCGACACTGCGTCAGGAAGATTTCGACATGGAGAAAAAAGTGATCCTGGAAGAGATCGGCATGTACGACGATCTGCACAGCTTCACCGCGTATGAAAAAGTGATGCAGGCCCACTTCAAAGGGCATCCGCTGGGGCGGAGCATCCTGGGTTCGGTGCAGTCCATCACCGATCTGACGGCCGAACAGATGCGCGAATACCATGCGAAGCAGTACATGGCGGGCAACCTGACGCTGGCGATTGCCGGCAATGCCGACTGGGACGAGATCCTGGAACTGGCTCACAAACTGTGTGACCACTGGCCGGCCGGCAAAAGCGACCGCCCGATTGACGAAGCACAGCCCGGCACAGGCACGCAGACAATTATCGAGAAAGCCATCCAGCAGCAGCACATCATGCAACTGGGTCCCGCGCCCGCAGCGCAGGACATGCTGCGGCTGCCGGCAGAAGTATTGTCGGTGGTCATCGGCGACGATTCCAACAGCCGCCTGTACTGGAAGCTGGTCGACACGGGCCTGGCCGAATCCGCCGAGATCGGCTTCAACGAATACGACGGCAGCGGCACCTGGCTGACCTACCTCTGCTGCGACCCCGAGCTGACCGAGGACAACCGCAAGCTGATCCAGCAGATCTTCGACGACGTGAACGAGAACGGCATCACCCAGGAAGAGCTGGACCGCGCCCGCAACAAAATCGCCTCAAGACTGGTACTAAGAAGCGAACGCCCGATGGGCCGCCTGTCGTCCTTAGGCGGCAACTGGGTCTACCGCGGCGAATACTTTTCGGTCGCCGACGACCTGAAACTCCTCAACAACATCACCCTGGCCGACATCCAGAAATTACTGGAGAAATACCCGCTGGGGCATAGTACAACCGCGGCAGTAGGGCCGCTGACGAGTGTGGTGAAGTAGGGATCGTGGGACATCAGATTTATTAAAAGCAGGCCTTAGTGTCTGCTTTTTTTCCTTTGGTATCCAATAAACGGATGAGATCAACGAATCAATCTTCAAAAAAAGATATAAGCAGTTCATTTTATGCGCGACAGAAGCTCCACATGAAAGGGGAACCTCGTAAGCACGCTCTGCAATTCGGTAGCAACCCAACCATTGATACTAAGCAGACAGAACTTTAAACTAAACACATACACACGTGCCACTAACTTTCTGGAGCTGCTTAAGTGATTAAATCAATCAAGTTGAAATTTGGATCAGCTCCTGAAAGTTTACCCGTTGAATTTGACATGGCTCCTGTAACAATCTTTGTCGGTCCAAACAATTCTGGTAAGAGTAAAATTTTGAAGGAAATACGTCGCTTCTGTAGTGAAGGTAGATCACATCCTAATGACTTAATTCTTGAGCATCTCACTTTTGACCAAAATAATACCCCTGATGAAATCCCAGAAGAGCAAATTCATTTACTAAAAAACATTATACAGCAACCTAGAGATCATGAGCATACTATCCCAGGTTATATATATGTAGGTGATAAATCAAAACGTAAACATGTAGATGAGAGGAAACTCTTTTCGGCTTTTTCAAAACCAAATATAGATTCTTATACTTTTTGTTGTTTCTTTCTGGATTTCCACACCTTATTGATAGATGGAAATAATCGAACAAATCTTATCCCAGATTCTTGTATGCATGATCCAGATGGCCATAGTAGCATTGCTCAAAGTCTATTTTACGATGATGTCAGACGAGAAGAACTTCGTAATATTATTTACAAAACTTTTCATAAACATTTTGTAATTGATGCTACATCGATTGGTCACCTTAAAATTCGATTATCTGAGAATGCGCCAAATAGTAATTTAGAGGAAAGAGGTTTTCATCATGAAGCAGTTGAATTTCATAAAAAAGCAACAAGCATTACAGATTATAGCGATGGAGTAAAAGCCTTCACGGGTATTCTTGCTCAAATAATCGCCGGTGATCCCCAGGTTATTATTATCGATGAGCCGGAAGCATTTCTAGCCCCCACATTATCATTCAAACTTGGAAAAGAGGTTGCATTCTCAACTACTACTTCAAATAAACGACTATTTGTTTCGACTCATAGTGCGAACTTCGTGATGGGCTGTATTCAATCAGGTGTTCCAATAAACATCGTGCGACTGACCTATCAAAACAATATCCCAACTGCCAGAACGTTACCCGAAAATGAACTCAAAAGGCTGATCCGTAATCCTTTATTTCGATCTACCGGTGTTTTAGAAGGTCTGTTTTATGAATCTGTCATTGTTACAGAAGCTGATTCTGATCGTGCTTTCTATCAGGAAATCAATGAACGCTTATTGCAATTGACTAAAGATCGTGGCATCCCCAATTGCCTGTTTCTGAATGCTCAAAATAAACAAACAGTACATCAAATAATAAAACCACTGAGGGAACTGGGAATACCAGCAGTTGGGCTAGTAGATATAGATATTCTTAAGAATGGCGGAAAAGAGTGGACTCACTTTATGAAGTGTGGCTTTATTCCCGAAGCACGCTATACAGGCTTGGGTCAAAACCGAGCAGATATTTACAAACTGTTTAAAGACACTGGTAAGTGCATGAAACGTGATGGTGGAATTGAGTTATTATCAGATGATAACAAAGAAGCAGCACGCGATTTTTTTAAACAACTGGCAGACTATGGCCTTTTTGCTGTTGAGTCTGGCGAATTAGAATCTTGGTTAAAGTACTTAGAAGTTCCTAAAAAAGGCCATGGTCCGAGTTGGTTAATTGATATTTTTGAAAGAATGGGTGAAGATCCTGAGTCCCCTGAATATGTTAAACCGGACACAAATGACGTCTGGGAATTCATGGACCAAATTGCAGCATGGTTTAAAAACCCAAAACGAAAGGGAATTCCCACTTAGAGAAATTCGAAATGCGAGGCAAATAGTAATATGTGTTTTAAGACTATCAGGCCCGTACAATGAACACAAAAAGTAATATTCTCTCTATTCCTTCTTCCCCGGCAGCAACTCAGCTGGGATCTGATTGACCAGTTTCCGGGCTTTGATCTGCTGTAGACGCTTTAACTCCACCTGGACGTCGTGGCCCAGTTGCTGGCGGCGTTTGAGGATCTGAATCTCCAGGGGAAGGATATTCACGAAGTAACTCTCCGCGTCGGCGGCACCAATCTTTTTTTCTGCCGCGAGCATCCAGTTCAGACATTTAATCTGCTGCTCCGTGTAAGAGAGGTTCTGATTGGCAATCAGCCATTTCTTCAAACCGCCGGCTTCAGCAAACGGTGATCCCTCCCAGACAGGCTTGGGGTGCGACTTCCCATCCCGGCCCTGGCGGGTATAGCCATATCGAGAATAATCTTTGGGTCGGTCCTGCAACTGGTACACCATATTCCAGTAACAGGCATCGCCTACTGCAAATCCGAGGTAATGATTGCGAAAAGGGATCGAAGGACGTTTGTCGTCCAGATGTTCCACTAACGCCGGGAAAGCCAGTTCCTTGTATTTAGACAGCTTTTGAAAGGCGTCGATGCAGAGATCCCACTCTTTTTCCCGGGCCTTCTCATCCTTGGGATCGATACTCTCATCGAATACCAGTTGCTCGATCAGGGCGCGAATCTGTTTTTCCTGCTGCGGCGTTGCTTTCGCTTTGCGCTGCCGAATGGTAGCTGCCTGCTGTTTGACAGATTGTGCCGGAACCGATTGACTGCTTACCGCCTGACGTTCTTCGGGAGGGGCAGCCGTCGTCTGGTTCAGCAAGAACGGGCATTGCGTTACACAAAGCAGACAGACTGCCGACAGCAGCAGGGAACGATGGCGTTTCATAACTCTGATCTCCATTTCATGAATGAGCGGTTCTACCCATCATAAAACGTCTCTGAACGACAGTCCAGAGGAAGCAGCATCCCCGCGTAGGCCTGCAAACTGAGATCCCTGCCGCTATCCTTCTGCGGGCATGCTCAGAAAGTGTTCTCTCTTCAGAGGCTCTCTCATCAATGGGTCCCTTTTTATGCTGGACTCATCTTCGTAATCCTATTATCTTTGGCGTGAACAGATATACTATTGCGTATTACCCTCTTCAACTCTTTCTCAACTGGCCTGTCACGTTACCCGGGCAGGGTCGTGAAGAGGTCCGCGATCGCCGACCGACCTGATCAGCGAACGACCGGAGAGAAATCGTGAAACTGACTGACGGACGTAAATCAAGATGAGACCACATCTGCGAAACAGCCTGATTCTGTGCGTATTGACTCTCATCGTGTACGCGCAAACCTTTTCGTTCGGGTTCGTGACGATTGATGATCCGTCCTGGATTGTCAATAACGCGTTCGTCAATTCAGGCGTCAACGCCACAAACGTGCGCTGGGCGTTCAGTTTCAACACCGTCGATGCGCTCTCCAACTGGATGCCTTTCACGTTTCTCTCACTCATGATCGATGCCCAGCTTTTCGGGATGGGGGGAGGCAGTTTTCATTTGACGAACGTCCTGTTGCATTGCGCCAGTGTCCTTTTTTTGTATGCGGCTCTCGTGCAGTTGACGGGAGCGACCACCAAATCTGCAATCGTGGCGGCGCTGTTTGCCGTGCATCCTCTGCATGTGGAATCGGTCGCCTGGGTGACCGAACGCAAGGATGTGTTGAGTCTGTGCTTCGGGCATGCCGCGATCTGGGCCTACGCGATGTATGTTACCGGCGCACGGATGAAATATTATCTGGCATCGGTCGCGCTGTTTCTGTGCAGTCTGCTCTCCAAGCAGACCCTGGTCACGCTCCCGTTCCTGCTATTGCTGCTGGATTACTGGCCCTTGTATCGCACCTCGGCTTTGGCGAACCCTCTTGCTGCGACTACAGACGAGGGACCAGCCGGGTCTGTTCCCTGGCGTCGGCTGATCGTGGAGAAAATCCCGTTCCTGATACTGACGGTTCTGTTCTGCGGACTGGCCCTGTATTCACAGACAAACCCGATGGAGTTCGCGGGGCAGTTTTCACTCCCTTATCGCATGCTGAACGCGGCCACCTCTTACACGGAATACGTGGGGAAGACGTTCTGGCCGACGGGGCTGACCCTATTCTATCCCCACCGCACGATTTCTCCGCTCGCGGGCATTCTGGCCTCCGGGTTCCTGCTGCTGGCATGTGGGCTGGCGTTCGTGTGGCGTCGGCGCAAACCTTATGTTTTCACGGGCTGGTTCTGGTTTCTGGGAACCCTGGTTCCGGTGATCGGTCTGGTCCAGATCGGTATGCAGCGCATGGCCGATCGGTATACCTATCTGCCTCTGACCGGGATTTTTCTGCTCGTCGTCTGGCTGGTGGACGACCTGGTGCGGGATAGTACGCTGCGGAAGCTGGTGCTGCCGATGATCACGGCGCTCTCGATCCTGCTGCTGACACTCACTGCATTTCAGCAGACGGCACTCTGGGGCGATAATGTGGCGCTCTACTCGCATGGACTGGCGGTGACGGAAGAGAATGGCAGGATGCACCAGATGCTGGCGGTTGCATTGTGGGAGCGGAAAGATCTGCAGGCCTCATTACGGCACTTTGAAGCGAGCGCCCGGTTGCTGCCTCAGAATCACATTGTCTATGAGAAGTGGGGAAGTCTCCTGCGCGAGATGGGCCAGACCGATGAAGCCGTCCAGAAACTGCAGCGTTCGATCGAAATCAACCCGCAATATGCCCCCGCCTATTTTACGCTGGGCAGAATCTGGGAAAGCCGAGGCGATCTGGACAAGGCCCGCGAATTGTATGAAGCCACGCTGCAACACGCCCCGGGTTTCGACAGCGCCTGGTATAATCTGGGACTCATTGATTTAAAGGCGGGCCGTCAGCCGGAGGCGATTGCTGCGTTTCAGCGGGCACTCGAGATCAACCCGCGACATGCTTCCGCCCATAATAATCTAGGCGTGATTTATCTGTTCCAGCAGAATTTCAGTCAGGCGAAATTTCATTTTGAAGAGGCACTTCATATCGATCCCGAACTCAAGCAGGCAAAACAAGGCCTCGAATATATGAAATCGCAAACAAACGGTTCCAGATGAGGGAGGGCGGGGTGGCACTGTTGGCTTGTGTCCGGTCTAAATACGAGCCAACAGTGCCACCCGATTACGTGAGAAGATTGAGAATCGAGCTTGATAGTTTGCCGTAACCTAATCCCCGCTGACGCCCACAAACACATATTCTACTGGCTGGCCTGCTTCATACACGGTTAGAAAGACAGCCCTCCAGCGCTCGCAGTGAGTGTGCAATTTGCCGGACTGCTCGGCTGACTGGATCATGTCTCTGGTGGGTTGGATGGTGCCGAAGAGGGTCTGGAGCTGGTCGTCGCTGAGAGCGGTCGCGGCGCCTGATTGCGGGGTGGGGGAGATTTGCTGGATGTCGAGGATCGAATGCGTGCCGGCTTCGGCGCACTGTGCAATGAGTTCGTCAATCGTGGCGGGAGGGGTGCTGCTGCTTTCCAGGGCTTCCCGGGCGGCGAAGACGAAGCCTTTCTTGTCGACCTGTTCGAGTAGCCTGCCGACATCGCGGGTCTGCTGCTCGGAGTCAGCGGTATCAAAGCCCAGCCCTTTGAGTGCCTGGTCCAGCTCCTGGCTGATCTTGAGCAGTTTCTGCAGATCACTGGTCGGCGGCGCGGACTTCGCCAGGGTGGCAGCGTCGGTCCCGTCAATCACGTCGCCAGGCAGCGTGAACTCGCGGCGGTCAAACACGGTTTGACGCAGTTGCTGCAGACTGATATTCACATCGTCTGTATACGTACAATAATAAAGCCAGCCGGATGCTGCCATGTGTGCTTCTCCGTGTTGATTAAAGGCCCGCTCACGGGATTGACACCTGTATCATAAATACCCATCTCTAAATCGGATTTCAAGCACTGATTTACAGAAGTGCAGATAATTCATGATTTTATTGCTGCCACGAAACACACGAAAACGCTCGCAAAACACTCTGGCCGAACACGTCTCCTCTGCAGAGAACACTGTGCTGATTCGAGAGAAATCGTTTGCTTCGCATGGCGGGGCAGAGTATCGTAATGGTTCAGTCGCCTGCTCCTGCTTCAAAAGGCTCCGGCGTTCACGGTCGCTGGTTGCAGATGTGCGGCGTTCCTTTAAAACTGGATTGTTCTATGCGAGAAGATGGGATGCGAGAGATTGAACCACGCTTGCCTGCGGTTGGTGGGATACTGTTAATGCTGCTCTGTTTCAGCAGTTGCAGTTTTCACAGCGACGATTCCCAGGCTGAGACTGCGCAGGTCGTCCAGTTGCGTTCTGCTTCTGATACTAAAATTGAGTTCGAGATCACTCACAGTCAAATCAATGCGTTATCTCTTTATTTTGGTCAGAAGAAATATGGCACTTATGGTGATCCGAATGATTCCCCTGCTGTTCGTCACAATCATGTTCGAATGCTGATCAGTCTGGAAGTCTCAGATAAGTTAAAACTGGAAGGGGGCGAAACAGGGTACGGCCTCATTTTCACAACGACTTCCAAAAATGACAAAACGGGCGGGTCGGTATCGTGCACTTCTTATAAAGCGATTACTGAAACCGGGCCACTACCTTACGGTCGCGTGAAGCTGAGAACGCCGGATAACATCGTTCAGACGACTGACAGCATTGAACTGGCAGATCTGGAAACCCCCGCTGGCAGCCTGATTCCCATTTCGATCCGACTGTATGTCTCTCCCGTTCCGTCTGCAGCAGTTACTGCAGCAGTCCGGTAGTTCGACTCGGCACCTGGAGAGACGGCGACAAAAAGGGCCGTGATCATTCCGGAATCAGTTCCAGCACCATCGGCCTGATTGAGATCATCTGATTGTAGGACACCTGATGTTTTGCCCGGCATTCAGGACAGACGACGATGGTCCCGGCTGGTGGTCTGCCAGAGTGGGGAACTCCGTTCCAGCCTCGGCCATGCATGGATCCGCCACCACTTAAGCCGCCTGAACCCACGGTTTTGTAGACGCGGTTCTGCTCCAGACAGCAGTGTGTCAGATATCGTTTCACAAACCATTCGGCAGAGCGCCGTTCGGAAAACGCCTTTTTGAATTTCAACCCGTTTTTCTTATTGAGAAACAGTTTGAACCAGCCGTCTTCTTCCCGAATTTCGTATAGCAAGGCGGTCTCACTTTCGCCAACGTAGAGAAGATTACTTCCCGCTTGACCTGTGCGGCAAAACTCCGCGACGTTTTTGATACCGTATCTATTACACAACAAAACGATCTACTTCTCAATACCGGGTGAGACAGGCTCACAGTTTTTTAACACAAGTATTGCGACGTGTGATACAGCAGAATTTCAGCTACCACGAAAAATGCGAAAGGGCACAAAAAACTGCCGGGAAGATGGCTGAGAAGAAATCAAGCGTGGCTTATTCAAACTGCTCTAATACTTCCTGCAAGTCCTGGTTGAGTTGATCACTGTCCAGAAGCATTCCCTGATCGGTAGCAAGCGGGAACACCGCGACCTTTCTGCCATCAGTCCCGATACCAGGCAGCCATCTGGTCATCCAGTCGGAAAGAGAAATGGCTTTGGGTGTATCTGCAGACCAGAGCCCCTGACAACAGGCTTCCGCAAAAGCTCGGGCCGGCCAGACCGGGACACAGAGTGTGACAGTCGAATCCTGCATCAGGCGCCAGCCGTCACCTTCACCAACGGACCAGACTTCTTCCCAGTCTGCGACTTTATTTAAGAAGTACTGATAGCGATCGAATGTCGACAGGGAAATCACATTCTCATATTCCTGCTTGTGAACCGAATAACTCATCTCTGCCCCTAAATTTTATCGTTCAGAATTTCCAGTGACCGTCAAATCAACTCCAGTTCAAAACCCAGTCCGGTTTCCGCTTACCGCGGTTGATACCAGCCTGGCTGGTGGGCGGCTCTGGCGGCTGCCTGATTTTCATTCCACCAGCGTGTCCAGCGGGTGTGGTTGCGGAAATAGTTGTCGCCGGCGAGTTCGATCAGCGTGTATAAAGCCCGGCCGCGAGCGTGCGGGGTATACAGGTTGACGGGCTGATCGATCTGATCACAGGCAACATCGATGAGAAAAGGAACGCCGCGGAAGTCACCCAGCTGACATAAAATACGGGCGGCACTTACTCGAGCATAAATATTCTCTGACTCGTACAACTTGAGATAAGCCTCCATCACAGCCGGTTGATTGAAAAAGTGATTGTTATTTAACATCAACTCACTGATCGTTGCAAATGTGTCTTCATCTCTGGCAGCCAGTTCAATTGTAGCAGCCGTGAACGCGGCGATATCGATCTGCCCCCATTTCTTCGACCACCAGATTTCGAATTCGACTGGATCCGTCGGCACCGTTTCCTGAAAATAGTTGGCATAGATCTTGCAGATAGGGGCCTGCTGCTCAGGTGTTACGTTCTCGAATGTCATAAATTTGTCAAGGAAGCGGATACTGATACCAAACACCAGTCCCTGGTGGAGGTAGTAGTCATTGTACAAGCTGTCGATCCAGTCAATAATTTCCGGATCGTCTGTCTCTGCGCGGTAATACCGCAGTTCCTGATAAGCGATATCAGTACGAGTTGCAGCCAGGCCTCCCAGTAAAAACAGTTTCCGGTCTTTGTCCGTTTCATTCCGGCAGGCAGTAACCAGCGTGCGGAGCAGGGCCTGGGAAAGGAACTCGCTGCGAACTTCAAACTGAAATGGATTGATTGAATGTTTAAGCTGATCCGGCGTCATCTGGCTCACGGGAGCGAGATCATAGTTCCCCTGTGTCCAGCGAACGTCTCCCAAAAGTGTCACAACATGCTCTGAGCCTTCCATAGCTTCTTCCTGCATCTCATCCTGCTCTTCAGCCGACTTCTCAATGTACGCTGCCCAGGCTTCTCTGGTGTGTAATTTCACCCAGACCTGATCCAACAGATCTCGATTCTCGGGTAGGACTTTGCCGGGGGCCAGGATCTGACTTAACTCTTCCAGTTGACCGATACAGTCCCACTGGAGATTTTGAAATCGCAGCCTTTCAAACGACGAAGCCAGATAGTCCAGCGCCAGACGACGCTCTGCAGCGGGGACCGTTTTGTCCTGAGAGATCCGTGCCAGTTCAATGAGATAACCGACGGGGCAGCCGCCTTGTGAGAATTCGTATCCCAGCTCTTCCAATGCGGCCGGGTCCTTTTCCACAGCGTCATGGATCAGCTCTCGCAGGTTCAGGTTGGACTCGGGATAAACCTTTCGCTTGATGGGCGATTCCAGTTTATCGCAGGCGGACACGGTACAGAGCAGCGCCAGCAGACCGCAGAACACGCTCATGCGAAGGAACGAGATGTTAGCGTGAATCGGCATCCGATTGCTTTCGAGTGGGATTTGTGATCTCTCCTGATTCCAGTTTATACGAATTGAAAGGCATTGTCTTTCAGAGATGTGAAGAAAAGGGGGTTTATTTGCTACCACGAAAAACACGAAAGGACACAAAAATTTGCCGGATATACGATCGTTACAAAACGGTCACCTCTGATACTGCTCAAAGGGCATGCGTTCGGGAGATTTATCTCCACTGAAATGAGTGATATCCGCTAAGATTGGTTTGGCCTGTGTTTGTTTAAAACCTGGTAACGGAGACCACATTTTTCATTCACGTTCTGATTGAAGTGGATTATGGAGAAGGGCAGAGAGGAGTCAAGACGATGTGCGCGAGGATGACCTGGATCAGGTGCAGGGTTGCGGGGGTTTCGTCGCAAAAGTGGTGGAAAGCGGGACAAAACGGGGACAGAAAAGACCGTTTTCCACTAAGTCGTATTGGCTGCTGCCGGTAAATCTGCTTGAAACGAGGGACTTTTATAATGCTGATTTCAACAGGAGCACGGATCTGTCGTATGCGAAAAAACGTGCTATGCGCGCGACGCATAGCGATGCAGTTTCGCCAGCGCCGTGGGGGCGTCAAGAGGAACTTTGAGTAGTGGGATTTCAGGAAAACTGATTGTGAGAAAGTATCTGCTTGCATCTGTATACACATTTATCTACCGTGGGTTTATGTACCACAATATACCTGACTCTCCCGGGTCAGAATCTTCCGCAACTTGAACTCTTCCTTAATGATTTTGGGACAGGTATGGCTATTCGATTCAAATGCAAGAAGTGTGGCAAGGGATATCAGGTCAGCGACGACAAGGCGGGGAAACGATTTCAGTGCCGTCAGTGCGAAGCTCCTCTGGTGGTCCCCAGCGCGACCACCAACACACCGAAGAAGCCAACCGGAACAGTCTCTCCCGCCAAAAAAGCAGAGCAGACGACTCCCACGCCCGCAGCTGCGAATGGAAAACGGAAGCAGATTCTGATTGGAATTGGTGCCCTGCTTCTGCTGGCAGGTGTTGGCGTTTTCCTGATGCTCCCCTCCGGTCAGACTGTGGCAGAGCCGCAGGGAGCTGCTGCAACCGCGCAGAGTCCTGCAGCACAGCCGACAGCCGATTCCCTGGTTGATTCTGAAACCGGAGAGATAGAGAATCCTCCTGCCGTTTCATCTGCGACCAGTCCTGCCGCAGACAATTCTCCGAGCACACCGGCGGCAACGGGCAAAGTCGATGAAGCCAGAATGTTAGCTGCGCATTTCTTCAACGCTAAAAATAAGCTGAAGCAAATTGGACTCAGTTTCCATAATTTTTATGAAAGTAACAGGGGATTGGTTCCAGACCCTAAGAGAACCCCTGGTTACTATGATGAAAATGGACAGTTAAAAGTCAGCTGGCGGGTTCACCTGCTGCCGTATCTGGGAGAACCAGAGCTCTTTAAACGTTTCAAACTAGATGAAGCCTGGGACAGTCCGACTAATATGGCTGCTGCGAAAACGATGCCTGATGTCTATCTCGCTCCCGGTGCGGAGCAGGATTCCAACCTCACGCGGTTCCATGTGTTTGAAAGTACGAACGATGCTTCAGCCGACAGTTTTCAGTCTGTCTTTCCACGGGGTAAGCGTATTGAGTTTCGCGATATCAAAGACGGAATGGTCAACACAGTCATGGCTGTCGATGCGGGTCCCGAACACGCGGTGATCTGGACCAAACCGGGGGGACTCGATTCCCGTTCTCCCAAAGAAGCGATCGGATCGGTGAAATCCGGAATACTGACATTATTCTGTGATGGGCATACCTATCTGTTAAAGCCGGATATCGACGCTGAAACCTGGAAACATCTGGTTCAACCTGCCGACAAGAATCGCATTGAGATTGATTCGCTCACCACAGAATACGCCAAGCCCTGGGAATTGGGATCTTTACCAACCGGACCGCTGCATCTGGCTTATCTGTCGGAAGACTGTAACGGCGTTTTTATGCTGCATCCGAAATCGATTGTGGAATCAGCGGGGTATGGATCTGTCATTGATCCGAAGACAGCCAATTTGCTTATCCGAGTATTTGGAGTCGAAGCAATTCTGCATTGGAAACTGGAAGAAATAGAGACCATCGTTACCTGGAACTCAGAGCGTACCAGCAACTGGTTTGCTGTCAGGTTCGCAAAACCGGTACCACTGGAAACGGTGAAAGTACAAATTGGAGAGTATGTCATACAGCATGACCCGCGAACCTTCCTGATCGCCGCCGATTATCAACTGGCTCGCCTGCTGCCATTCACCTCAAAACCGGCCCCAAGCAGTCAGGTCCAGTCTTTCATTACGCAACTGCAGTCGATGCCACTGGACGGTCAGTTCGAGATGGTGATGTTACCCCAGCCGATGCTTGAGTCGGATCGTCTCCCCGGTGTTGCCAGCGTGGGCCTCGTTTTTTTTACTTTTGGGAAAGAATTAATAAGCAGTTCCAAGGTCCTTAAAATGCAGGCCAGCATGGAAGATCCGATTGTGGTGAAGGCGTCTATCCAGCTTGCGGATGCAGTGGCTGCCCAGAAATTAAAACAACAGATTGAAGAACAGATGGCGACGAACCTGCGTGAGAGCGCTCCGGCATTTGTCACTGAAATCAGGAAGCAGATTTATCCCGCGGTGACAGTCAAAGCCGAGAATAATACTGTGCAGTATCAGATTTCAAAGACGCCTGATTTATTCAACCAGATCAAAACGTTTTACACCAAAGCCAAAAGCCATCAAGAGGATCAGCAAAAACAAAAAGAAGCTGAATCTCAGAAAGCAGAACAAGCCAAAAAGAAAACGGAAAACATGCGAAAAATCGGAATGGGGTTCCATAACTTTGTTTCTCATAATAAGGTTTTGCCCCCCACTCGTTCCCATTTTGTAAACGGTAAACTTAACTTAAGCTGGCGCGTCCATCTGCTGCCTTATCTGGGTCAGAAAAAGCTCTACGATCAATTTCAACTGGGAGAGCCCTGGGACAGTCCTCACAATATGAAATTACTGAAGCAGATGCCCGCCTTTTATCAGTGTGAAGGAGTCACACAGCCCGGCCATACGACTTATATGACGTTTCTGGGGGAGGGCACGCCTTTCGATGGCAGCCTGGACATGACCTTAGATAAGATCTCTGTCAAAGATGGATTGACCAGAACGATCATGTTTGTCAAAGCAGGTCCGGACAAGGCTGTTCCCTGGACGAAACCGGCTGATTTGCCATTCGATCCAGTGAATCCGATCAAAGTCTTAGGCCAACTTCCCGGTGATACATTTATGGCAGTCACAATGTCTGGCGTCGTACATACACTCAAAACAGATATCCCAGCCGAAACTCTCAACTATCTGATTCAGTACAACGATGGCAAAAAACCGATCGGGTATTAGGTGAATTGTACAGGAAAGCTGAACTAAGTTCATTCGATCGAATCGACGATTTCACCCAGTTCGCGGAGGTGTTCGAAGGTAAACAGCCCGGTGTTGTGGCCGTCGCTGAAGGTGATGCGGTAGGCGTAATTGCCGGCGAGGCTCATCTTGTCGACCTGGACGGGCCGGGCTTCGAGGGGGGTGAGGATCGGGAGTTTAACCGGGTCGGCGGCCGCCTGTTTTTTTTCGTTACGACAGGTGACGCAGGGACAGGCTTTGCGGAGTTCTCCGTAAGTATAGCGTCTGCGCTGACCGTCATCCCAGCCGATGAGCAGGGCGTTTTCGCCTTCGAGTTTTTTGAGTTCAATCGGAGTCGGATCCATGGAAGCATATTCTGTTGGAAAGCGGAAATAAGAGGTCTCTCAAAAGGACGGCTTGACTGTAATGAGAGAGCCGCGAATGCTCAAGCCAGCTGATGAATAATGTCAGCGATCTTTTCGCAAACATTTGTCAACAATGATCAGCAGCGCCAGACCGATGAAGCCAATAGCGAGGCACCATTGGGAAATATATTCTATCCGCTGCGCCCCGGCGAGCCGATTCGCTAAATCTGCCGGTGTAGGATATTGATCGGCGTGTAAGTAGATCCAGGCATAACTACCGGACCCGGCGAAAGACCCAAATAAAATAATCAACACCACCAATGTAGTGAGAAACGGATAGCGTGATTTCATTGAGGCATTATCCAGCAAACTTCAATACCAGATTCCGATAATCCAATTCAGCGGACTGGGGTTCGATCGGACTGGCTCAGCGGAACGATATAATAATCGATCCCATTGATCTGGTTGCGTTTCCAGTTTTGGGGATGCGTGGGTTGCTGCGGCAAAGCCGGGATCACTTTTGCGGCACCAGGCGGAGTCAGAAGCAGGCGAGGTGGAGAGGTCAGCGTTGTTCCAGGAACAGGTACGAGCGCTGGTTTTTGCTCCAGTTCCCTGACGCGTTGTTCCAGCTGTTCGATTCTTGTCAGCATTTCTTTAATATCGGAGTCAGATTCTGAAAGGGGCTTCTCTGCTTCCACGGCACTTTGCAGATTGCTGACAAACAGACAGCAGAGCGACAGGATTACCATCAGTGGAAAAGACCAGCGTTGCATTGGAAGTACTCCCTGTTTCTGATTTCCATGAAAAACAGCCTGCATGACATCAGATTGTCGACGTTCTATCAGCAGGACGAACTGCGTGCTTTGAAAGTTCCCTGGAGTTTCCAGGAAACGGGCACCCAACGGGATATTACCTCAACTGCGACAATACTGTAAAGCAGACTTTGGTTTAACTGATCCTGAAGGCGAGATCAGGCTGCTTTCAGGGAGGGGGGAACTGGACCAGATATCACAGAACAAGAGATGCGATATCCCAAAGAGATATTCTCTCGAAGGAGATTAACTCAACAATTGCTGTATAACATTTCCATGCACGTCAGTCAGACGGTAATCCCGCCCCTGGAATTTGTAAGTCAACTTTTTATGATCGATGCCCAGGCAGTGCAGAATTGTGGCATTCAGATCATGCACGGGCAGGGGGTTTTCAGTGATGTTATAACTGAAGTCATCGGTCTGACCGAATGTCATGCCCGGTTTCATTCCGCCTCCGGCTGCCCAGACGGTGAAGCAACGGGGATGATGATCACGACCGTAATTGGTGGCCGTCAATGTTCCCTGACAATAGACGGTGCGACCAAATTCACCCGCCCAGACAACGAGTGTGTCATCCAGCATGCCCCGCTGTTTCAGATCGAGAATCAGGGCGGCCGTCGCCTGATCGGTTTCCTCCGTGAGCTGCCTGATTTTTGTGGGCAGGTTGAGATGATGGTCCCAGCCTCGATGATAGAGTTGAATGAAGCGGACGCCTCGTTCTGCCAGACGTCGGGCTAACAGACAGTTGGCGGCATAGGTGCCCGGCTGTTTCGCCTGTTCGCCGTATAATTCAAATGTTGCGGAAGTCTCCTCTGACAGATCCGCCAGTTCGGGGATGGAAGTCTGCATACGAAACGCAAGTTCGTACTGCGAGATGCGAGTGGCAATTTCGGGATCTCCTTTCTGCTGCAGCGAAAGTCGATTGAGCTCGCCCAGGTCATCGAGCATGTCTCGACGAGTCTGTTGATCAATGCCGGGCGGATTGGAAAGGAAGAGGACCGGATCGCTGGAGCGACGGAACTTGACTCCCTGATGCCGCGTCGGCAGAAAGCCGCTGCCCCACAGACGGTCGTAGAGCGGCTGACCGCCGGCTCCCGAAGTAAGTGCCACAAATGTCGGAAGATCTCTGTTTTCGCTACCCAGGCCGTAAGAGATCCAGCTGCCCATACTGGGGCGGCCGGCCTGGATGCTGCCGGTCTGCAGAAAAGTGATCGCAGGATCGTGATTGATGGCTTCGGTATACAGGGATTTGACGACGCAGAGTTCATCGGCAATTTTTGCAGTATGTGGCAGAAGTTCGCTCATCCACGTTCCGCTTTCCCCGTGCCGGGCGAACTGATACATCGAGGCAGCGATGGGAAAACTTTTCTGGCCAGAGGTCATACCGGTCAGTCGCTGTCCGCGGCGGATGGAATCGGGAAGTTCGGTTTTATGAAACTTCTTGAGTCCCGGTTTATAATCGAACAGATCCAGTTGCGAGGGAGCCCCTGACTGACTGAGATAGATGATCCGTTTAGCTTTAGCGGGAAAGTGCAGGCCACCGGTGGGCGTAGACGGTTTTTCTGAGGCTTGCGATTCCTGCAGCAATGAGGTGAGTGCAGCCATACCGATACCGGCTGTGTTTCTGCGAAGAAAGGCACGCCGATTGAGGGTCAGTGTCAATTCGTTTGTGAAGTTCTGCATGAGCTATTCCCGGTTAATCGATTCATCAAGGTTGAGAATCAGACTGGCGACGATGGTACAGGCAGCGAGTTCTGCTGCGTCATGTTGTTTTTTCTGGCGTGACTCGCCGACTGAGATGAGTTGCTGCGCCGCCTGGGGATCTTTCTCAAAGCGTTTCTGATTGCGTTTCAGAGCGTTCAACAACAGTGGTAATTCACGCTCATTGGCTTCGCGGGCGAGGACCAGGCGCATGGCGTACTGGATACGCGCGGTAGCAGATGATTCACGTTGCTCAAGCATGCGTTCTGCCAGCTTGCGGGCGGCTTCGACATAGGTAATATCATTCAACAGGGCCAGCGCCTGCAGAGGTGTATTGGTTCGCGGACGTTTGACAATACAGGTTTCGCGCGAAGGGGCATCGAATGTGGCCATCGCGGGGGGAGTGACTGTGCGTTTCCAAAATGTGTACATGCTGCGACGGTACAGATCTTTTCCGGTATCTGGCTCATACTGCTGACTGGCGATTTCTTTCCAGACACCTGCAGGCTGATATGGTTTTACGGAAGGCCCTCCGATTTCCACATTCAACAGACCGGATGTAAACAAGGCCTGATCTCGAATCAGTTCAGCTGGCAGGCGAAGCCGCGAAGCACGGGCCAGCAGCTGGTTTTCCGGGTCAACCTGTTGTTTTTCTGCTGTCACATGCGATGACTGCTGATAGGTGGCGGAAGTGACAATTAACTGCTGCAGATACTTGACGTCCCAGCCGGAACGAATGAATTCCGTCGCCAGCCAGTCGAGCAGTTCGGGATGTGTGGGCCACGATCCCTGTGAACCGAAATCTTCGGTGGTTTTCACCAGACCATTCCCGAAGTACATCTGCCAGTAACGGTTAACGATCACTCGCGCGGTTAACGGGTTTTGTGGATCCACAAGCCAGCGGGCCAATCCCAGCCGATTGCGTGGTTGATGATCGGAAAATGCTCCCAGGCTGGAGGGGATGTCAGGCGAAACCTGTTCGCCCGGCTTATCGTATTCTCCCCGCATCAGCACGAACGTCGGTTGAGGTTGCTTTCGATCCTGCATGACCATACTGGTGGGCAGGCTGCGAAAATACGACTCGCGATCTTCTTTGAGTGCCTGCAGATTGAGAAAAGCAGTGCGATAGACGGCCGGGGCCTGAAAAGCCAGAAAGTAGCGTTGTATCTTTAAATGCTCTGCAGGGGAACGATCTTTAGCAGGAATCTGCAGCAGCTGCTGTACAGGTTCCCTGACGAGATTCAACGTCACCCATTCCTGTGAAAGGCGCGTCCGATAGATTTTCAGATCGTCCAGCATTCCCTCGAAATAATCGTGATCGTGTTCTGCACCAAAGTGAATCGGTGAGGGAAAAGAAAATCCTCCAGTGAGAATATTCAACTGAACTTCAAGGTCCCAGAGAACCCCGTTGACATACAGTTGAAAGTCCTCAGCCTGAGAATTGCCGGCGTAGGTCAATACGATCTGCGACCAGCGGTTCTGACTCAATTTTCGCGTTGACCGCAGGCGAATCGCATCATCCAGCCAACGGGGGCCCATATTGATTTTCAGATATCCTTCATCTAAAGCAATCTGAAAACCACTTTCTTCCTGAGCGGGTGTCAGTGACGCCAGCAGTGTGCCGGAGCGCTGGTCTGGTTTCACCCAGAAGACGAGTGAGAAAGGATCTTTGTCGCTTAAAACCGGCTTCTGCATTGTCCCATATTGCTGCTGACCATTGAAAGTCAGTGCCTGACCTTCGATCCCCGGTTTAAATTCCGGAGGTATTGAATCTGCAGCCTGCTTTTCGCTGGTCAGATCGCTGGAAGCGTTTGTCTTTGCTGCATAAAAATCCGCTGCCTGTTTACCAATGACCTGAAGCTTGATCTCGCCATCAAAACTGATGTGATAAGCCAGGTGTTTCTCGGGAAATGATAACTTGAGGTTGGCGGCAGGCTGTTGTTGCTCCCATGAATTCTGGAGCTGCTTCAGTTCTGGTACCGCCGCTGTTAACGTCTGCTCCAACTCCTGTATTTCCTGGTCCAGCTCTTTCAGCTTCTGCTGCTGCGTTTGAGTGGGAGCTTTGACAAACGGGATTGCATTGCCATATTTGATTGCGCGACCACGCTCGGGAATATTATTAAAAAAGGCAATCAGCTGGTAGAATTCTTTCTGAGAAATCGGATCATATTTGTGTTCGTGACAGCGGGCACAACCAACGGTAAGTCCCAGCCAGACCGTTCCCGTCGTTTCCACTCGATCGACGGCGTACTCCAGCAGATACTCTTCAAAGATGATACCGCCTTCAGAATTCGAGCGATGATTGCGATTGAAACCGGTGGCAATTTTTTGATTAAGGGTTGGTTCGGGGAGCAGATCACCGGCCAGTTGTTCGATGGTGAATTCATTAAATGGCTTGTTCCTGTTGAAGGCATCAATCACCCATTCACGCCAGCGCCACATATGCCGTTCGCCGTCCGTCTGATAACCGCTTGTATCCGCATAGCGGGCGGCGTCCAGCCATTCCATCGCCATGCGTTCGCCGTAATGGGGAGAACTTAATAACCGCTGCACCTGAGCCTGATAAGCAGCCGGAGAGTGATCCTGAAAAAACGCGTCCTGTTCCGCCAGCGTGGGTGGCAAGCCGGTCAAATCGAGACTCAGTCGACGAATTAAAGTCGAACGATCTGCCTGGGGAGCAGGAGCGAGGCCTTCCTGTTCCAGACGTGCCAGAACGAATGCATCAATCGGGTTTTGCACCCAGCCTTTCAATTTGACGGCAGGAATTTCTGGTCTAACCGGCGGGATAAATGCCCAGTGTTTCTGCCAGCGCGCCCCTTCATTGATCCACTGTTGAATGGTGGCAATCTGGTCTCTGGTAATCTGTTTTTCGGACGAGGCAGGGGGCATCTGCAAATCAGGGTCGCTAGTTATCAGACGCGAGAACAGTTCACTTTCATCCGATTTCCCAGGAATCACAACAGCCGGTACATCTGAGTTTCCCAATAAACCAACCTGCTGATCAAGGCGCAGGTCAGCTTTGCGTTGAGAGGAATCGGGGCCATGACACTGAAAGCAAAGATCTGAGAGAATGGGACGCACATCACGGTTGAAATCGATTTCCCTGGCAGGCAGTGAGCTGACGGGGTACAGCAGCAGGAGCAACATGCCAGTCCAGAATACCTGACTCTTCTTTCGCAGTTTCTTCACAGCAGTCTCCGAGTTGATACTTCAGACAGGAATAATCACACTCTACCGCATCGCTTGAGGCTGATATTGTATCATAGGAGATCAGCCCTCGCCACACCTGAAGCCGGGGTTCAGGCGCTGGAATATGTTGGTAATCACTCGGATGCCTGTTCCTGCTTCTGCATTTCCCGCAAGATATCAACCGCATGCCGCACTGCTTCACGGGCCTGGGGTGTCGCAAGATCAAACAGGTATATCGTGTAGCCAGCCTGTCCCACAGGCTGGATGGTTCGGAAACCGGCAAACGGATCTTTTGCCTCTGTATAAAGTCCCTGCAGATAATTTGCTGACAAAGCCAGATATTTCCAATCATCCAGATTCTCAGGCAGGTTCTGCTTGAGATTGAAGGTAGAAATTCCGTACGCTTGAGGATCTCCGGTCCCAAAATAATAGAGAAGAGTCCGGTCACGATTCTCTGACGGAAGCTGTTCCAGAGCAGTCTTCAACGCAGGCAGATCCTGTCCCCAGTCCAGATTGGAATCGAGCAGATAGAATCGGCCGCCAGCGGGTCCGCCGATACTGTCATTAAAGTAGGACAGGTAATTCGGTTGCACAGAAGTAATTGAGAGAAACTGAAAGCAGATACATAAACAGCCGAAGGCGTAGAGCAACCAGGCACGAAACTGAAACCAGCGCCAAATCTGATCGATCGTAAACAGAAACATGAGCGGATACAGAGTGAGTAGATAACGCTGTCCCAGATTCAACCGACTGGTCAATGCCATTCCAAACAGGACAACCATTGCCAGCAACCAGATCAGCGGCGCATGGCTGGTCGGTTCTGAATCTGCATCCAGTCCGATTCGGTTCTGGTCTACCGTCGGCATTGAAGCACGGCGATAGCGGACTGATTGCCAGGTCTCAAACAGCAGACAGAAGGCTAAGCAGAATGCGAGTAACGTGAACAGCAATTCCACGGGAGTACTCTTCAGGCTCCAGGCGACGGGGAAGTAATACCACCATCCATGTTCAGAAACCGCGCCCATCAGGTAAGCATCATGGCCTCCCGCATTATGCAGAAACTGGAATAGAACGCCGGCAAAAGGTGCAGGGCGTTTTAATGTGCTGTGTGAAACTTCCATAATCTGCTGCGCGACAGGCCCTCGTCCCAGCACACGCACCCAGGCAGAGTAGTCGGGGGTTTCTTCATAGGAAACGGTTTTCAAAGGTCCTGTAAAGCTGAATAAATGAAATGCCCAGGTCAGGGGAATCAGCAGAACCAGGAACAGAGTGAACCCCCATCCCACCTGCTTCATAAGAGGCCAGATGACATTCCTGGTTATTGGCACCTGCCGCATTAAGCCAGTTAACGTCATCACGATCAGCGTACAGGGCAACAGAAAGATTCCTGAATACTTGGTAGAAATCGCGAGAGAAACAGCCAGTGACAGCCAGCAGAGATTTCGCGTCGTCGGAATTTTCCAGTAGCGGGTTAATACAGCTAACGCAATCAAAGCAGTCAATGTGAAACAGGCATCCGTAGTGGCCAGTGAGAAGTGCGCAATCATCGTGGGAGAAAAGGTGACTAAAGCTGCTCCCAGGAATCCCGCGGCATAACCTCGACGCAGATAAAGCCAGCAGTAGATCAGCAGCATGATCGGAACACCAATCAGGAGTGCGGTCAGAAATCGGGCCTGGTTGATCAACCGAGGATCGGTGACTTCCCCCTGCCAGAGATCGCTGCGGGTACCGCCACCAGACCGCCACGCGACCGGCAGATAGTTGAGTAGAATCGGCACAGGCGCCACCCCCGCGCCGCTGATCCGTTCATCCAGTGATCCCTGTTGAACCGTGGCTAAAGCGGTGCCCAGGAAATAGGTTTCATCATAGGTTGGGCTCTTGGAAGACCGAAACGCGGTCGTCTGAGCGAGAATCACTGCTGCAAAGAGCAGGGGAGTCCCCCAGATCAGGAAATTCCAGCCTTTCGTTTTCAAGGATTTTTCTTTGCTGATTTGCGTACGCACAAATAGAATCTCAATAACTGGAAATAATTCCGTGATCGATGTAGAGGGTATCCTGCTTTTTCATCTACTTAGCTCTGATAAAAGCATTCACAATGCAGAATAGTGTAACATGTCAGCCAAAACCCGTCCCCTGATATTTGACGTCTTTCTGGAATTCAATCTGGTAGAACAAATCGTTCCCACTGGTGTTTGCCATGTCTTCTCCCGCTTCTTGACAATCGTCGACTTGAGTCATAGACTCGGGATTTGCTTTTCAACGTCCTCGCCATAACCGGTAAAGTACTTGCTCTAGAGACTGCTGCATGTCCCGTCTGGTGCGATTGATCCTGATTCTGATGTTATTGATATCGGTTCCCGGCACGGTTTATGTCTGGTTGATGCCGGTGGAATATTTTCAGACCTGGATGATTGAACGGGCAAACCCGGATCAATATTCCCAGTTTGCCGCCCATGAACAGGGTCAGGCATTAACGGTGCTTTTGCGAATTCTGCTGCCACTGCTGGCAATCCTGACCATCGCAGGTTTTATTTTTTACCCGCGCGTGGTCCAACTGGCTACTCATAGCTGGCAGACTTTGAAACAGTTAACCTCACTGCAACAACTCGGGCGAACCTACCTGTTTCGGGTTCTGTTAATCAGCTGGTTCATCCTGAGTCTGGTCCATTTTGCGGGCGGTGTCAGCCGTCGGATTGAAGACTGGCCCTGGTACCACTTCCGTGCCGGCAGCGAAATGATGCCTAACATCAGCGATTCCAACCGGGATGTGATTCGCTTTGTGAAAGAAGCAACGGAAGACGACACCCGCATTCTGGTGCTGAGTGACCAGAAACTGTTTTTCCTGTCATACTATCTGCTGCCGCGAAAGCTGTTTCATCCTCTGCATCCGGAAAGCGAATTTGTCCTCCCGAAAGAGTTTCAGCAACGACAGTTGAAAGCGTATCGACTGTCCGATCTCGACACGGATTATCTGGAACAGATTTCTCCTGACTACATTCTGGAATACTATGAGGGGAAAGATTATCTGGAAAATGATCGCTTACTGGAAGACACTCGCTGGTTAGAGTTCATGCGAAGTCAGTATGGGCCTGATTATCAACCGTCCTTCAACGTCCGTTTGAAAAAATATCAGAAACCAGAATCCCTGCCCGACGCTCCTCCGCAGAAACAGGAGGCGACCCCTTGACCGATCTGTTACTGATTCTGCTGTCTGTAGCAGGAATCTGGGGGATGGGACTCACTGTAACCCTGGTTCTACTCACACCGATCTTCCGATCTACTCAAACACAGAGCTCGCTGACCGAATTGCTGGGATTGGGGCTGGTCTTCGGTT
This sequence comes from Gimesia maris, assembly GCF_008298035.1. NCBI lineage: Bacteria > Pseudomonadati > Planctomycetota > Planctomycetia > Planctomycetales > Planctomycetaceae > Gimesia > Gimesia maris. Next base: position 3,539,017 of record NZ_CP042910.1, on the reverse strand, counting down.
TTGGCTCCACTGCGTTCTTTTATTTCCTGTGGGGCTGGATCGGTTTCGCTTACACTTCAGTCGTGGCCTGGTCCTGGATGGGCGTAGGACTGCTTCTGGGGGCAGGAAGCCTGCTCATGCGTTTCCGCGTCTCGCAGAAGATTTCCAACGAGACCGAAGCTTCCTCGGCTGAGGATGATTTCAAAAAGCTATGCCTGGCAATTGTACTATTCCTGGGATTGACCACATTGATTCAGTCTCTGATGACACCGCAACGTTTCTGGGACGAACGTGCCATTTTCGGGCTTAAATCAATCGTACTGTTTCAGGAAGGGACCTTGCAGAACGAGGCATTGCTGCATCCTGACTTTGTGCAGTATCACCCGAAATATCCGTTATTGCTTCCATTGAATGAAACCCATCTCTATCTGCTGCTGGGAGAAGTGAATGATCGCTGGTCGAAGATCATGTTCCCCCTGCTGTACCTGGGAATGGTACTCTGTTTTCAAGGGGTTCTGCAGCGTACCACGCGACAGCCGGCGCGGGCCTGGATTTTCACTTTGATGCTGGCAACCGTGCCTTCGATGGTTCCCTGGGAATATGGGTTTTTATCAGGCCAGGGGGATGGTCCCGTCGCCTGCTTCCATACAATCACACTACTGTATCTCTGGAGTTATCTCACTGAAGCTCAAAAAACAGAGCCCGATCCTGCTGTTCTCAAAATGCTGCCTCTGATCGCTGGATTATCGGCCGGGATGACGATCTTTACCAAAGACGAAGGGATCGCGTTTTTCCTGATTGACCTGATTGCCATTTCAATTGTCTGCCTGTTGTACTTCCGCGACAGACTGCTGTCACTGGCATTCAATGCGGGCAAGTTCGGTTTGACAACAGTACTGTTGGTCACTCCCTGGCTGCTTTATCGGAAACATCTGCCTGTGACAACCGAGATGACGTATTTCAGCAGAATGCAGATCACGAATCTGACCGAGGGGCTTGCAGCACTCCAGTGGGCAGTTACTCATCTGCTGCAATGTATGTTCCTTGAAGCGTGGAGTTGGGGACTGCAATGGTGGGCACTCGTCATTTCCCTGTTTGCATATCCTGCGAGAGCATTCCGGCCTCACCAGTTATTTCTTCTGCTCAATCTGGCGGGAGCATTATCGGCTCTGATTATCGCCGGTATGATTGCACCGACACCGGTCCAGGAACATATTGGCGGTTCCAGTCTGCGATTTCTGCTGCAGATTTCAGGAGGAGCTATACTGTTTATCGCCGGGCAGTGGATGGAAGATCTCGAGTAAACAGAGCCGATTCCAGAGATATCAGTCGGAACAGTTCTGACGATACCAGCGATAGAGCTGTCGAAACGGGGGAGTGAACTGACTTTCGTCTTCTATCAGCATCTGGTCAATATGGGGGAGTTCAAAGAACTCTCCCCGTTCAATTTCCACAGGATCAAAGGTAAACGGTCCGTCAGAAAAAGTTCGAAACAGCACGGTATGCTCAAAGGCGTTGTCCGGAGTTCCCGGAAATTTCTCAAGCCATTCGAGTGGTGTCTCGATGCCAATCTCTTCCTGCATTTCCCGCTGCGCCGATTCGAGATAGTCTTCCCCGGCACTCAGATGCCCGGAGGCAGATGAGGTATAGCAGTGTGGATACTCGTCTTTGGTGGCAGAGCGAAACTGGAGCAGTAATTTGCCTTGGGAATTAAAGACGAAGACGTTCGCCGCCCGATGCAGCAGCTTGCGAGCGTGGACGACAGAGCGGGGAAGCTGTTCCAGAATCTGATCCTGCTCATCGACGACATCAAACAGTTCTTCGGATTGCATAAAACCTGATTTCCAGAAGAAATTCGCAGAATGACCTGGCGAACCATATTACAGGCGAATTAATGAATCCAGTGATTCAGCACGCGTGCGCACGTGATAATCGGTGATGAATATAATGCCTCAGGACAGCCAGGGCAAAACAGCAGACTAGATCGAGTTCTCGGAGAAATAGCTTTCTTCGAAACTTTCCTGCCCTTCGCCATCGTAATAGCTGACAACATAATTGGCCATGCCAATGGTCAGAATATCCCCCGGGTAGAGCGGGGCTTCATGAACGATAGCGGAGTTCACAATGGTACCATTGGTGGACTCGAGGTCTTTGACCCGAACCACGTTATTGTGGAACGTCAATTCGCATTGATGTCTGCTGAGCATCGGATCGAGGATCCTTAATTCACAGCTGTTGCTTCTCCCCAGTACGACCGGCAGTTCTTCCGTACCAATCTCAATGTCCGGCAAATCAGGATGATCGCTGATAAGATGAACTTTCATAACGGGGCGAGCCTTTAAAGTTTTGGGCAGAATCAGAACCATTGTGACGATTCATCCAGTTCTGCCGTTGGGCGGGTCAAATTGGGGTAGGGTCAAATGGGGATCGTAAAGGTACTACAATACAAATATTTTACATCCGTGAGTACTTATGCGTAATTCTACAAACAAGATTATTTGTATGCAATGGGAAACAGTAAAAAGATAGTAAAATCTGAATTTCCCTCAGAATTCGGTCAACCGAAGATTCCCCTAATAGCGTGGAATTTGGGAATTCAAACCGATTTCTGCCTGAATGTCCCTGTTTACGACGAATTACGATCCTATTAGCGCTTCTGGAATGATAAAATTCATTCGGGCCAATAGTTGCTGAAATCATTCACAGACAGTCACATCTGATCGAGAAAGGTCATTATCGCCGATGGGGAACTTTGTAGGTACATTTATCCTGCTTCAGAATTCCGTCGATCAGAAAACACACTGGTTGGCCCACTGGAATTATGAACGACAGGAATTCATGCTGCCGGGTGATAAGAAACGACCTTACGAAACGTTTCAGCATTGCCTGATTTCAGAGCTGGAAAAAACTTTTGAACTGGTGCCGTTTGAGGATTTCATCCTCTCGCAGGAACCACTGGCTCATCTGGCTTTCAGTGAAAAATCAACGCCTGATGATTCATCTGAACATTATATCGTCGAATTATTTGATTTTCAGGAACTGAACTCAGCTGCCCGGAAGTCACTGGAGAACGATCTGCGAAACCGCTGGATCAACGAGCAGGAAATCGAAGTAGGGTCCACCATGGACGGCTTCCCGATCTCGGACCTGTTTCGTTCACTCTATTATAAAGCGAATCTTGCCAGGCGCCTCTCCTGATCTCTCCAGCCTGCCAGCCTCTCCTGTCTGGTACAACACTTAAACTTCACTTCTCGAATCCTTCCCCGACAATTGATTCTCTGACGAACTAATAGTATTATTTTTATTTGAGATCTGACTATAATAATGTTTATAGTCGAGGGATCGAGACGTTCTCGCAAGATGCGGTTCAAATTTTTGTTCGTTTTATTTATTTCGGGTCGAGCATTTTTGCCCGGATCCTTAACCTTGGAGAGATCGATGAGAAACCTCAAATCGCTGACGATGCTGGCTGGCCTGCTGGCTTTGACCTGTTCCATGAGCCTTGCCGGGCAAACCGATAAAAAATCAGTCCCCCCCGTGTTGAATCACACAGTAAAGACACTGGAAGGGAAAGAGGTCGACCTGAGTAAATACAAAGATAAAGTACTGCTGATCGTAAATACCGCCAGTAAATGCGGAGCTACACCACAATACAAAGACCTGCAATCTCTGCATGAAAAATACAAAGATCAGGGACTGGTCGTTCTGGGCTTTCCCTGTAATCAGTTTGGTGCTCAGGAACCAGGTTCCGCTTCGCAGATTTCTGAATTCTGCAGCAAAAACTACGGTGTCACCTTTGACATGTTCAGCAAGATTGATGTGAATGGCGACAATGCTGATGCACTCTATCAGTATTTGACATCCAAATCGACGAACCCCAAAACAGCAGGTCCCGTCAAATGGAACTTTGAAAAGTTTCTGATCAGCCGCGATGGTCAAATTGCAGCCCGTTTCCGGACTCGGATCAATCCACAGTCAGAAGAAGTTACGACAGCGATTGAATCCGAACTGAAAAAGAAATAATCGAACTCCGATCTCAACATCCAGGGATGCATCCGCATAGGATGCATCCTTTTTTCATTAAGAGACCGTTATGAACTATAATTTTTTCGCGCCGCAGCAAATTAACTTCGGCTGGGGACGCTTTCAGGAAACGGGGAACCTGGCGGCTTCGTTGGGGACACGGGCATTTATTATCAGCGGTTCGCGTTCCCTGGCTGCGTCGGGAGTCATTGAAGAATTACGTCAACTACTGTCGCGGGCCAGCATCAAAAGTGAATTCATTCGCACGATCTCTAACGAACCCGAAGTTACGGACGTGGACCAGACGACCAGAGTACTGCGGAACCTGGGAGCCGGTGCAGGGGACTTTCTGATCGGAATCGGCGGAGGTTCAGGCATCGATCTGGCCAAGGCAACCTCTGCCATGATCACCAATCAGGAAAGCGAGACCGTCGTAGACTACCTGGAGGGAGTCGGTCGGGGTCTGAAGTTGACCGAAGCACCACTCCCCCTCATGGCGATTCCTACTACCGCGGGAACCGGAAGCGAGGCGACCAAAAATGCCGTCATCTCCAGTTACGCGCCCCCCTTTAAAAAAAGCCTGCGTGCCGAGCAGATGATTCCTGATATCGTACTCTGCGATCCTCAATTGGCCTGTTCGGTTCCCCCGGAAATCACTGCCCGTACCGGGATGGACGCCATTACCCAGTTGCTGGAAAGCTATATCTCATGCCGTGCACAACCTATCCCACAGGCACTCTGCCTGCAGGGTCTCAAACTGGCAATTCCTGCATTACCCGAAGCCGTCGAGAACGGCAATTCCCGCAGAGGTCGTGAAGCAATGGCACATGCCGCGTTACTCTCCGGGATCGCTCTCGCCAATTCCGGTCTGGGGATGGCTCATGGGGTCGCCCCCGCGTTGGGGATCCATTGCAAGATTTCTCATGGACTGGCATGTGCGCTGATGCTACCTGCGACACTGAAAGCAAATTACTCAGTACGCCAGCAGCAATACGCTGAGATCTACCGCTTCCTTTATCCGGAACAGGCTCTGTCTGCAGAACAGGCCGCAGAATCTCTGATTGATGAGATTCAGAAATTGAATGACCGTATTCAAATACCGCGCCGGCTTTCCGATGTTGGTGTCTCTCCGTTGCAGATCCCCGCGCTGGTCCAGAGTTCGCGGGGAAACAGCATGAGTGGAAATCCCCGCGAAATCCCGGATGAGGAACTGACGCAGATCCTGGAATCCTTACTTTAGAATCAAATAATTCCAGCTTATTTTGAACGCGGCGTCTCATTTCAATCTGAGTCATCGTTCGTTAAAATGGAAGCTTCCAGTTCGCACTCCCGGAGAAGAATTTATATGAAATCGATGTCCATAAATCTGATTGTACTCACCCTGCTGACAATGTTCGCACTCGCGCCGGTTCAGGCTGATCCTCCTGAATTTCATACGGTGAAAGCGGAACTGATCAAACCACGACAGGGGCTCGGCAATACTCTTGAGAAACTGAAAGCCGGAGAAGAAGTCCGCGTAGCCTACCTGGGTGGGTCAATCACAGCCGCGAATGGCTGGAGAGTAAAAACAACGAAATGGCTGCAGTCAGCATTTCCCAAAGCAAAAATTCATGAAATCCACGCTGCCATCGGTGGCACGGGCAGCGATCTGGGTGCATTTCGCCTGGAGCATGACGTCCTGCAGCATCAGCCGGATCTGGTGTTCGTTGAATTTGCCGTGAACGATGGAGGCCGCCAGCCAGAAGCGATCTGGGAATCGATGGATGGCATCGTCCGACAGATCTGGAAATCCAATCCGCAGACAGATATCTGTTTTGTCTATACATTTCGGGTGAACTATGAAAACGATCTGCGCAAAGACGAAAATCCACGCGCCGCTTCCGCCATGGAACTGCTGGCCGACTATTATGCAATCCCTTCTATTAACGTCGCTTTAAAAATTGCGGTACTCGAACAGCAGGGCAAACTCAAATTTACATCCGAGACCCCGGTTGCGAAAGGTGTCATCCTGTTTTCCAAAGATGGTGTGCATCCACTTGACGAGGGGCATGAAGTCTATACCGAAGTGATTGCAGAAGCGATCAAACAGATGGAAAAGACTTCCCAACCAATCGATCACAGTTCCAAACTCAAACAGCCTTTTGTTACGGGTCACTGGACTGATGCCAAAATGATTCCCCTGGATGCATCCATGCTCAGTGGAAACTGGAAAGAACTGCCGGCGGACAATGTGCTGCAGAAACGGTTTAGGGGACGGATGGGACAAATCTGGGAAGCCGATACCCCGGGGAGTAAACTGACCTTTCGTTTCCGCGGTTCCCAGGCCGCCCTGTATGACTTGCTGGGTCCTGATGGCGGACAGGTTCAGATTACCGTTGATGGCAAACCGCATGAGAAACTTACTCCGCGGTTTGACAGCTACTGTACCTACCATCGTATCTCCACTTTGAGGCTGGCAAACGGCCTGGATCCACAGCAGATCCATACCGTGACAGTTGAAATTGATGCTGAACAGCCTGATCGCAAACCGGTGGCATTTCGTCTCAAAAACCCCGAAGAGGAATTGAAGTCAGCCAAATTTCAGGGAACCAGAATACGGGTCGGTAAGATTATGCTGCGAGGCGAACTGGTTCCCTGACAGACCGATTTCAATGCATTTATTTCTCATCTCTGTAGAAAGCAATTTGTTATGATCATTGCAGCCGGCTTGAGCCCGGCCTGGCAGCAGATTCTGGAAGTGGATTCCCTGCAGGTCGGCGAAGTCAACCGATGTCAGTCCGCTCACTGGTCTGCTTCCGGTAAGGTGATCAATGTAGGGATCGCCGTCCGTCATCTGGGTATTTCCTGTGAGTCAATTTTTTCAGCTGGAGGATACACCAGGGAGTTGATCGAAGCGGACCTGACACAACTTCAGGTTCCCTGTCGCATTCTGGATCAACAGAACCCGACCCGAATCTGCACGACAGTGCTGGATCGATCAACGGGGCAGACTACCGAACTGGTGGAAAACGCAACCGCTGTTTCAGCAGAAGAAGTTTCTGCGTTTGCTGATGAATACCGCAAATATGTCTCTTCAGCGGATATCGTTGTGCTGACCGGATCATTACCGACGGGTGCCCCCGCTACCCTGTATCATGATCTGCTGGCAGATACAGACTGCCCGGTTATTCTCGATGCCCGGGGGCCGGAACTGGAAACCGCATTAATTCAGAGTCCCTTTCTGGTGAAACCCAACCTGGAAGAACTGGAACAGACCCTGGCGCGCTCCCTCCCCAGCACTGATCAGATGATTAAAGGGATGCAGGAAATCAATCAGAGAGGTGCTACCTGGGTTGTGATCTCGCAGGGGAAAGATGCCTTGTGGGCGACTTCCGAACAACAGGTCTATCGCTTCACTCCGGCGAAAGCGAAAGTCGTCAACCCCATTGGTTGCGGAGACAGTCTGGCTGCAGGAATTGCCTGTGGAATTCACGAGGGTCGCAGTGTACCTGATGCGATTCGCTGGGGAATGGCGTCGGCAGCCGATAATCTGATGCAACTGTTACCGGCCCGTTTGTCCAAAACCAGCGTACAGACTTTTTTTGAACAGATCGAAATGGAGCAGCTTGTCTGATGACAGAAGCATCGGCTCCAGAAAATTGCCTGCTGGAAGCACGCCAGATCGGACGCCAGACTTCAGACGGTCATTGGTTGAATCGAGATTTGTCCCTGCAAATTTTTCCAGGGGACCGCATCGCGATCTCAGGTCCGACAGGATCGGGAAAATCCGTATTTCTGCGGTCGCTGGCAATGCTGGATGAGATCCAGCAAGGCAGCATCCTGTTTCACAATGAGCCTGTCAGGGATAAACAACTGCCCGAGTATCGCAGTCGGGTCGTCTATCTTCAGCAAAGACCAGTGTTAATCGAAGGTACGGTGGAATCGAATCTGCAGTTTGCTTTCCAGTTTCAGGTCAATCAGCAGAAGAACCATAATCCAGATTCCATTCGGAACTTTCTGAAATCGTTTGGCAGACCCGAATCTTTTCTCAAAAAAAAATCGTCATCCCTGTCCGGCGGAGAAGGTCAAATCGTCGCATTATTACGTGCGCTGATTCTGTCGCCCGAGATCCTGCTGCTGGATGAACCGACATCCGGCCTGGACCCGGAAACCACGCAACAGTTCGAATCGATCATTCTCAAGTGGCACGAGACTTCATCAGAATCTCCGGCGTTTGTCTGGATCACACATGATCGAAGCCAGGCTCAGAGACTCGCTGATAAGGTCATGATATTTCCTGCAGGCCAGGTGTCGAATCACGTCAATCCTGAATCCTGAGAGTTCTTCTCTTCAGAATAAAGATCTGCTTAAATTTGTGATTCTGATTAGAAACGCGCCTTTAAACAATTATGCTCAATTCCTGATAGCCATATAATAGAATGTAATGAGAGCCTTCAGATCAAACAGGAACTGTAAGCTCCATGATTGAAAAACAGGAATGATTCCTGTTAGAGAATCTCTCACAATGAATTAGGAGACTATCGATGCCAATTGATATTTTACATCATGCAGACCAGAACTACGTGGAATTAAATTTGTCTGGGAAACTGGTCAAAGAAGACTATCACAATTTCACACCCAGTATTGAGACTTTGATTAAACAACATGGTCCCTTACACATGCTGGTAGTTCTGGAAGATTTCCATGGCTGGACGATGGGCGCACTCTGGGAAGACACAAAATTTGACATCAAACACTTCAAAGACATTGCACGTCTGGCGATCGTTGGCGACAGCAAATGGGAAGAAGGGATGGCTACCTTCTGTAAGCCATTTACAAAAGCAAAAATCAAATATTTCAATATCGACGACCTGGATGCAGCAAGAACCTGGATCGCGGAATCTGCCTGATCTCTTATTAATAATCAACTCATCGCTGTTGGTTATTACCAGAATCTTGCACGAGTTGAACCAGTAATTCAGTCGTCCATTCCTGATCCACGGGAATGGCGACTGACTGTTTCAATTCGTTTTCATCCAACGGATCTAATTCGCCCAGTTGCAGCTTAAGAATTTCTGGTGTGGCATCAGACGGGTCATCCCCATTTCGCTCTCGTTCCCTGATCCGAGATTCCAACTGTTCTTGACTTGCTGAAAAGACGACCAGTTGAAACGGTATCTGTAGTTTTTCTGACAGGTCATAAAATAAAGTACGTTGCCAGACTTTGAGCGTTGTAGCATCTACAATGACTGTCCAGCCGGCCGATATAATGACCTCTGCCAGACAACACAACTGTTCATAAACCAGTCGGGTTGTCTCTGCAGAGTAGAGTTCACTATCCGGGATCTGCTGTTCGCCCTGCAGGCGTTTGCGTTCGACATCAGAACGGATTCGAATCGCAGGCATCCCTTTCAGCATAAGTTCGCTACCATAGGACTTGCCACTGCCTGAGACTCCATGAGTCAACAGCAGCCAGGGTTCCGTATTCACGACATAGTTTTTCGCAAGTTTCAGATACGACTGGAATTCGTCGCGTACTTGATTCGCTACTGTATCCGCCAGTTTAGCTTGACTTAATCGGATTGCAGCAACTTTTGCACGAACCATCGCCCGGTAAGACAGATAAAATCGCAGGAGGGGCACTCCTGCGTAATCTCCAGTCAGCTCCAGGTAACGATTCAGAAACTGCATAGCGAAATCGGCGCGGCCTCGATCTTCCAGATCCATGACGACAAAAGCGACTTCACTCATCACATCCACCCAGCGCAAACCCGCATTGAATTCCAGGCAGTCAAAGAGGGTTACACCCCGTTCACTCAAAATCATATTTCCCAGATGCATATCGCCGTGACACTCACGAATATACCCTTGCGCCTTGCGCTGCCGGAACAATGTGAATAATTCCTGAAAACAGCTTTCATTCTCAGTACGAATCAAGTCCAGTTGCCCCAGTATTGTCTCGTCTCCAGAAAACAACTCAGTCACATGCCGAAAATTTTCTTCTACGGGGGCAAGTACTTTTTCGGGCGTCCCCCACTCCAGGTCTGCACCGGCAACGGCGATCTTTGCATGAAATTCAGCAACCTCTTCTGCCAGTTGATTGATAAGTTCCACCGTTAAACGGTTTTCCCTGATCGCAACACTCAACAGACGATCCTGTGGAAACTGCACCATCTGGACTGCATAATCGATGATCTCACCTGTCCCATTGAATTCGGGGGTCTTTTCAGTACCGGTAATCGGGATCACCTCCCGGTACAACTCGGGTGCCAGTCTGCGATTCAGGCGAAGTTCTTCGCGACAGTATTTGTTACGTAATTCCAATGTGGAAAAATCGACAAAGCCCAGATCGACCGGTTTCTTGAGTTTATAGGCATACGGTCCGGTAAGCAGCACCCAGGAAATATGCGTTTCCAGCAACTGGAATGATTCTATTGAATGATCGTATAACGATTTATTCTGAAGTGCTTCGATCAACATCCTGCTTCTCTCCGATACCAGATTGACTCATGTCCCATTTCTTGATCAATCATAACAGATTAATGTCGAGGACCAGAAGCCTGTAACGAAGCGAATGACAGAATTGAATTTTGCGAAAGAGCAGGAATTGTTTAAACTGATTTTTTCGCAATCAGTGCATAATATGGGACTTTGAGAAGAGGTAAAAATGGAAGGCTTCCCTGAGATTCCTTGAGAGAAATCAACTCAAAGCGATCCAGCAGATAGGGCAGGTGATCGGGATTCAAAAACACATTGTCACCTGCGAACCACACCGGCCAGAAATTCCGCTGAAACCAGCCATGCGTCTGCAGATTGGGCTGAGGATATTTTCTCGCGACATAGAAATCGACAATGCCCAGCAATCCCCCCGGCCGCAATAGATCCCAGGCATGATTCACTGCCTGGAACCAGTCGGGAATCATAGTCAGAGAGTAGGAGAAGGTAACCAGATCGACGTGCGTTTCCGGCGGAGTGAAAGAGGTTGCATCCTCACAGACCGCTGTCACATTCGACCATCCTCGATCTGAAATTCTTTGAGAACAGACATCCAACAGAGGCTGACAGAGATCAACCAGATAGGCTTGTTGAAACTGCTGAAGTCGTTGCCCCCACAATTCTGCATTTTCACCGGTCCCGGCCCCCAGATCGACCCAGACACCATTTTCAGGTACAGCCAGACTTTCAAACAGTTCACAGCGACCATGCAGCAGGCGTTTGCGGAACTGGTCGTAACCTGCTGCCTGTCCCTGATAAAATGAATTCAGTCTTTCCACATGGGTCTGACCTTCAATGCGGGAGGCCAACAATTGCCACACAGTTTTGACATCATTCAACCGTCCACTCAAGTAATTCATGAATCGATCTTTCTCTCGAAAACCGTCCTGGCTGATTGCAGCTTTAACATGTCAGACGAGTAAATCTGCGATATAGAAACTGCCATAGGTATTCACCCGGTCCTGTTCGTGTAATTCTGTGGCGAGTTGGTTCTGGTACTGTAACAACTCGCCGACTTCCCGATTCCTTCCATCATGCTGGACTTGAATCGGATCGACAAAATCCACCTGCATACCCGCACTCCGCCAGAGGATCCTGCTCTCCGGTGCCGCCTTGTCGAGAATTGCCTGCCACTCGCTTTGTAATAATTGTGGTTGCGCACCTGCCATCCAGTCCATGTGATCCAATAGAATATAACGCGAGATGGTTCCGGGGTGTTGCCGTAGAAAACCTTCCACCGTGTTCGTATTGATGGACAGCCGATCAACCAGACCTGCTTTGAGGCGTTCGAAATTATTTGCTTTTAAATATTCGGGACAACAATCGTGATCGTAGCTTCCCGTCAGATAAACGCGCCAGAAATAGTTGTCCTGCAGTGAACGACTGGTAAATACCGTTTCAATGCGATCAATGACAAACTGCACGATTCCGCCTGCATAACATTGATCGATCTGTGTTCGTTGCGGGCGGGGGACTCCCAGCATGGATAACGTCAGGTCCCGCCGCATCCACCATTTGATCATCCTGGTCCAGAGCAGTTCATTCAGATTTCGGGACTGATAAATGGAACTCTGTTCGGTGACGTCGCGCGCTGCCAGCAGCGAATTGATATCATCACGAATTTTGGCAATGCGGTCGATGTAGCAGTTCACAAACCAGGCAAACAGCCCGGAAGATCCACGAAAATAGAAGCTGGCGCGTTTCCCTTCACCGGAAAAAAACTTTCCATGTCGATCCCAGTATTTCTGTGCGGTCACAGATAAATCTGCACGCAGATTCTGTGAGTACAGTTTCCGCCAGTCTTTCGAGTACCCTCGGCCAAACAGATCAAAAAAAGCTTCATAATCCAAATTACGAATCGCTGACAGTTTCAATTCCAGAAGGGCATTCTGTTTGGGGTTCACATCCACGGCATGTACCTGTCGTGGCTCATCCAGCAGATAATCCAATGCGTTACAACCAGCAGATGTGATCACCAGAACTTCATCTTCCGGGCCCAGATTCAGTGCCCTCCGATCGAGACGGGGATCTTCCCAGCAGGTATTGTAAACCAGATTACCCTGATGGACGAATTGAAAACTTTTACTGCTGATTCTTTCAGAAATCATCATTTTGCTCCAGCGAAACCATAAAAAAAACTGATCAGCGGCGGATCAGTTTCAGAGGATGACATTTTTTCCAGAAACGACTGATGAGACCAGGCACCTCAGCGTCCACAAAGGGTTCTTGCCTGATTCTTTCCGAACGAGCCTGGGGAACGGGTTTCTGGACAGGTTCGATTTCCTGATCAAAAAACACGATTTCCAGTTCGCCGTCACTGTATTCGATCAAGGCGCTGCAGTGCTCCACCCAATCACCAGTATTGCAGTAATTAATCCCGTCAATATCCAGAATATTAGGGGCATGAATATGACCACAAATGATTCCCTCGCAGCGTTTCAGTCGGGCATGATCGGCCAGTTTTTTCTCGTAATCGCTGATAAACCGCATCAGGTGCTTCACCTGAGATTTCACAGCAGAGGAGAGGGCAAACTTTGTCTGTCCCCGACGGCGCATGAGACGGTTGAATAAGGTATTGACGGTCAGCAACATGTCGTACGCGAATGATGCCAGTACCGACAGCCATTGTGCCCCTGTTTCAAACTTATCGAACTGATCGCCGTGGATAATCAGGAAGCGACGTCCATCTGCGGTCAGATGCACGAATTCATCAGAAAGTGAAACAAAACCAAACCGCTTCCCGAAATCACGTAAAAAGTTATCGTGATTTCCAGGTGTATAAAATACTTCAGTTCCTTTGCTACTAAGCTCTTCTACCCGATCAAAGATCTCATTATAGATATGCGGCCAACGCCATTTTTTGCGCAATTTCCAGCCATCAATCAGATCGCCTACCAGATAGAGAGACTCAGGGTGGTGGGAATTGAGAAATTCAAGAAACTCTTCTGCTCTCGAATGCATACATCCCAGATGAACATCGCTGACAAAGATTGTTCGAATACTACGAGAGACTGTTGCAGCGGACTGATTCTGGGACACGATCATATCATCCTCCTTAATGACATTACTCCGCGATTTCGGCGGCTCGCTTCCTGGCTGTCACAGCCCTGATTGTGTTTTTTTATGATTTGCTCATCGTTCATTGTTGCGGCGGATCTTATCAAGCTTTTATTCGCTGATGATGAATGGAAAGTTAAGGTCTGGAGAATTCACACTTCTCTCAAATTGCCGGTAAATGCAGATTGTGTTAAGGTTTCCGCATCAACTGATGAAGCAGAATCTGCTACCATTTCAAAGAACCCCGAACTGAACCATCCACTCCACCCCAATCTATTCTGACCAGGAAGACCAGATGTATGACTTAACTCCACTGAATATCTTTCTGGCAACACTACTGGTGATGATCAATGGGTTCATTTCGTTCTGGTTAAGCCTGAACCTGGAAAAACGCCTTTTGCTGGCTTCGATCCGCACTGTGATTCAACTCCTGCTGATCGGCATGATCCTGGAATGGATCTTTAAACTGTCCTGGTGGCCCGTCATTCTATTGCTGATGTTCAGCATGACGCTCATTGCCAGCCTGACCGCTGTTCAACGTTCGCCAAGACGCTTCCCGGGAATCTGGCTGAACAGCATCATCGCCGTTTTTGTCAGTTCCTGGCTGGTGAGTGGTTTTGCATTAACAGTTATTATCCCTCCCCACAGCTGGTCAGATAACCCGGCACAGTATCTGATTCCCCTCCTGGGGATGATTCTGGGGAATACCTTAAATGGAATATCGCTGGGCCTGGACCGGTTGAGTGAAGAACTGGTGATGCGCAGAGGAGAGGTCGAGCTCCGACTCTCACTGGGAGCAACGCGCAATGAAGCCGCCAGGGAAGCATTGCAGAATGCAGTCCGGTCGGGAATGACTCCCATCATCAATTCTATGATGGTGGTCGGCCTGGTGTCATTACCTGGCCTGATGACAGGGCAGATCCTCGCAGGAGCCAGCCCGCTGGAATCAGTTAAGTATCAGATTGTGATCATGTTTCTGATCGCATCGGGAACGGCTTTGGGAACTGTCATCTCTGTTCTGCTGGGATATCGGCGCCTGTTTAATTCTCGACATCAGTTTCTGTTCGAACGGATCACACGCGTCGAAAAATAAATCGGTCTACAATCAGAAGGAACCGGATTGCGTTCAAGTGAAATCCAGCTTGTCAAACAATTGCTGGAGCGTCTGTTCCGGATAGAGCACAAACGAAATCTCCCGGCTCTGAATCACTGCGTTGGCCTGCATCTGTTGTTGCACTACTTCCAGATCACCAATAATCTTTTCACGCAGTGGCAGCGTCAGTTCAGACAGTTCTGAATCAAGCTCGCGGAGTTCGCGAAATCGCAGACGGTTCCGTCGACGGCGTTCGGCCTGTGCCAGCGAATCATCGTGTTTTTCCGCAGCCTTTTGAGCCTGAATCAGAGCCTGCTTTCGCTCCACTAATGACGCTGCGCCTGCCAGTTGTTCTGTTGTCAGATGCCGATCAGAATTAAAATCCAGGTCCCGCTGGATCCGCTGCAGACAGGTCTCGTCACAATGCTGGACATCAAACGGCTTGCAGAAAGGCAGAAAGCGGGTGGCTGACAAAGTCAGGTAACGAGGCGGAGTCAGATGAAAGAAGCGGGTAAAGATCCGATCTGTCATTTCATCATATTTGGCACCACCAATCCCATGTACGAACAGATCTCCCAGGAACAGTCTGGCGAACAGAGTCGTCGTCAATGCGCGGGTCCGCAGGCGAATTCCCTGCTCAGGCAGTTGTTTGAGAACTTCGATTGCTGCCGACAGATCACAGTTTTCTCTCATCGGAAGTGAGCCTATAATATCAGTTCCATTTGAGAGTTGTATCTGCTCCTGATCCCGTTTGACGAACAGCTGGTGGCGACGTGTCTCTCCGGTTCTCCAGATCCAGAAAGGAGATTCAATCCAGCCATCTGATTCGGATAATTCCGGTACGGGATGGGTTTTACTCCTCACTCGATTGACTTTGCGGTACTCACTGAGGACTTCGTTATGCGTTGACCGAAAAGCGTGGGCGTTCTTAAATAGATGACAGGCAAACCATAAAAATGGCCCGGTCTGACACATGCGGCTGATCGGGAGCTCCAGATTTTCGATTCCCCATCTCTGCTCCTGCGCATGTCGGGCTGCCGCCAGGCAATCCGCAAGCCGGTCAGTTTTCTGCATGTGAGCTACAGCTGCCGGCCAGATATTTCGGAGCAGGGGAGCGGGAAGATCAGGCCAGACCGCGAGTGCCTCATCGACTCGATCTGCAAAGGTACGAAACAATTCCTCATTTTGAATGGATGTCTCTTCCCACGGTTTTTTCTTGATGGAATCATCAAAGGAAATATCAGAGAAACAGGGGTTGGATCGAGTTCCTTGAGGTACTTTGACAGCAGTTGAACTGACCAGGTCGTTATCAACAATCAGATTCAAACTGAGACCTGCCGTCTGTTGTGCTGCTTTGCCGATCAACAGATTTTTGATCCAGACCCCTGGATGATACAAAGCCGGTTGGTGACCTGTGATAAACAGTAATTGCTCATCCAGACCAGCGGGCAGTTCAACCGCAGATCCTGTCAGTTCAGCGGTGTAGCGGGCTGCTTCTTCCAGAACAGATCGTCGAGCCCAGGACCTCAAACTGGAAATGATTTTTCCGCTGCGGTCTCGGGAGCAGCCTTGAAACATATCCCGGTTTGCTTCCGCATCACCTATGATCTGAGACAGATCAGGGCGGGCAAACACAACATCATCATATCTTGGTACCCGCAGGTCCTGTTTCACCCACTCAGGTTCCGGGACAGATTCAGTACCGGAGTCAAATCGGGAATCAGGATTCTGACAGGGAAATGGAGTCACTGAAGACATTTCAATGCTTTAATGGAGTGCTGATTTTAAACAAATGTATGTTACTTCTGGCATACAACCAGATTTCCAGGAGGGAAGCGCTCGCTCGATACCCGTTTCGCGTGTTATCCTGCAGTCAGCTTTTTGCTGTTAAACGTCAACAGCTGAAGTGCCTGCGAGAATGCTTTAGTTTGACCAGTCTCTAACTGAAAGTCGAGTCCTTTTGATTTGATTTCAAGTGGAAAGTGTCTGATGCATTACCCTCTCCACCTTATAAGCTGTGTCTTCTGTTTTACTCACTATAAGAATCGGTACGATCGTTACAATTCTCCGATGCACAGCAGGTCATACCGGCTGCCTGCATTTCACGATCAAGAACTTCATCGTAGTAGGCTTTTCGTTTGATCGCATCATCCAGTGAGCCGCCAAAACTGCGTTCCTCCTCCAGGTAAACCAGTGGAACGGCGAATTCAACAATCTTCATCGCGTGCGCTGCTGCCTGCACCCAGAGTTGCAGTGGCATCGCGTATCCCAGATCTGTCACATTGAATTGCGACAAAGCTTCTACGCGATATGCTTTCAGCCCACAAAACGCATCCGTGATATCGAAACCAAGCTGTTCATTAATCCGATTTGTAACTGCGACATTGATCTGACGACGATCTTCCGGCGGAATACTGTCACCATTGAACGACTTCAGGTAGCGACTCCCGGATAAAATATCAATCGGGTCCTTATCAAAGCGATCGCGCATCTGCTGAACCAGACCGGGCAGCAGGCCGGGTTCATGCTGGCCATCACAGTCAATCGTCACCAGTACATCATAATCATCCTGATGTTCAACAGCATAATCGAAGGCACTCTTCAAAGCGGCTCCATATCCCTGGTTTTCCGGGTGAGTGATCACGGTAATCCCGGCGACGGTATTGAGTATCTCGGCAGTTCCATCCGATGAACCGTCATTGACGACCAGAATCGCTTCTGCGTA